>JBFEJR010000039.1:0-23054 GCA_041553075.1 Woeseiaceae bacterium
GAATACTCGTAGCCCTGGTGCACGCCCGGGCTCTTCTGCACGTAGGTCGAGGTCGCGTAGATCGGCGGCATGATCGCGCCCGTCGATGGATCCGGCGCCTGGCCGGCGTGGATGGCTCGCGTTGCGAATTTCTTCTTGCCCGTCATCACCGCTCCTACAGCCCCCTGCGCAGGTAGTTGAGCACGTCGGACCGCGTGATCAGCCCGAGGAAATCGTCGCCGTCCATGATTGCCGCATACGGCTGCACGCGCAACATCGCAACCAGGTTGTTGACGCTCTCCGACTTGTCGAGCTTGATGAAGGCCGACTCCATCGCCTCGCCGACCGGGGCCTCGAGAAGGTCCGGGTGCCCGTAGACGAAGTGAATGATCGCGTCCTCGGTGATGACCCCGATCAGCCTGCCGTTCTCCATGACCGGCAATTGCGAAAACCCGGCGTTGCGCAGGCGATTGTGGGCCGTCGTCACGATATCCGTCGGCCCGACGGTGGTGGTGGCACGCTCACCGTGGGGGCGGCCGATCAGGTCGCGCAGGTCGCCGTGCTGCTCGCGCGTAATGAACCCCTGGTCTTCCAGCCAGAAGTCGTTGTACAGCTTGGAGAGGTACTTGTTGCCCGTGTCGCAGGCGAAGGTCACGACGCGCCGCGGCTCGCTCTGCTCCCGGCAATACCGGAGCGCGGCGGCCAGCAGGGTGCCCGATGACGAACCGGCCAGCAGCCCTTCCCGGCGCAGCAGCTCGCGGGCCGTCGCGAACGACTCGGCGTCGGAGATCGCATAGGCCCTGGTCACCTTGTCGAAATCGGCGATGTCCGGAATGAAGTCCTCGCCGATGCCCTCGACCAGCCAGCTGCCGCCCTTGCCGATCTCGCCCTTGTTGATGTAGTCGGTCAGGATCGAGCCTTCGGGATCCGCCAGTATCAGCTCGACCGCCGGCGCGTTGGCTTTGAGGAAGTTGCTGATGCCCGTGACCGTGCCGCTCGAGCCGACGCCGAGAACGATCGCATCGACGTCTCCTTCCATCTGCTCGAGAATCTCGGGCGCGGTGCCGGTCTCGTGCGCGAGCGGATTGTCGGGGTTGCCGAACTGGTTGATGAAATACGCGCCGCGCTCGTCGGCGATTCGCTTGCCGAGATCCTGGTAGTACTCGGGATGGCCGCGGCCGACGTCCGAGCGCGTCAGAATGACCTCGGCACCCATCGCGCGCAGGTTGAAGATCTTTTCCTGGCTCATCTTGTCGGGCAGCACGATGACCAGCCGGTAATCCTTCTGCGCGGCCACGAGCGCGAGACCGAGGCCGGTATTGCCCGCCGTTGCCTCGACAATCGTGTCGCCGGGACGGATATCGCCGCGTTTCTCGGCTTCCTCGATCATCGAGATGCCGATCCGGTCCTTGATCGAGCCGCCGGGATTCATGAGTTCCAGCTTCAGGAACAGCCGGCACGGACCCGTATCGATGCGGGTCACCTCGAGCATCGGCGTTTGGCCAACCATGTCGAGAATGTTGGAATACACGTTCATGGGCAAAAAAGTTACATTGGAAATTTTCGGCGAGTGTACTCCAACATGAGACTGGATGCCGCCATCGAAGACGCAGCCGAGCGGCTGTCGGAAGTCAGTGACTCACCGAGGCTCGACGCCGAGCTGCTGCTGAGCCGGACCATCGACATGCCGCGCAGTTACCTGTTCGCTCACCCCGAGGATGAACTCGACGACCTGACGCGCGCGCGTTTCGACGCCGTGCTCGGCCGGCGCGAGGCCGGCGTGCCGATGGCCTACATCATGGGCGTCCGGGACTTCTGGGCGCACGAATTCATGGTCAGCCCGGCAACGCTCGTGCCGCGCCCCGAGACCGAGCTGCTCGTGAACCTGGCCTTGTGTGAAATCCCGCGCGACGCTGCGTGGGACGTGCTGGACCTCGGCACCGGCAGCGGCGCCATCGCCGTGTCCATCGCCTGCGAACGGCCGCTGTGCCAGGTAACGGCGGTCGACAACAGCGAGGACGCGCTCGCCGTTGCGCGCGAGAATGCGCGCGCGCTGGCCCCCGGCAACGTCCACTTCGGCAAAGGGAGCTGGACCGAGCCCGTCCGGGGCCGGACTTTCGATCTCATCGTCTCGAACCCGCCCTACGTGCGCGCCGGCGACGAGGCACTCGCGCGGCTCCGGCATGAACCGCGCGCGGCCCTCGTCGCGGGCGAGGACGGGCTCGATGCCCTGCGCGTCCTGGCGGCGGACTGCGGGGCGCTGCTCGCCCCCGGCGGTCTCATGCTGCTCGAGCATGGCGCGGACCAGGCCGAGGACGTGGCAGCGCTGCTCGACGAGCACGGCTGGACCGCTATTTGCTGCCACCGCGACCTCGCGGGCCTGCCGCGCGTGACAGCCGCGCGCCGGGGTGGTAAGTAGAGCCCTCACTTCAGCTGGCGAGACACCATGATCACGATCAAGACCAATCACGGCGACATCAGCGTCGAGTTGTTCGACGAGAAGGCCCCGGTCACCTGCGAGAACTTCCGGCAATACGCCCGGGACGGCCACTATGCGGGCACCGTGTTCCATCGCGTGATTCCGAACTTCATGGTCCAGGGCGGCGGTATGGACGACAGCATGACGGCCAAACCCACGCGGGACCCGATCAAGAACGAGGCCGACAACGGCGAGAGCAACGTCCGCGGAACGCTGGCGATGGCACGCACCGCGGTGGTCGACAGCGCCACGTCGCAGTTCTTCATCAATCTGCGTGACAACGACTTCCTCGACCACGGCTCGCGCGACTTCGGGTACGCGGTGTTCGGCCGGGTCACCGGCGGCATGGACGTGGTCGATGCGATAGCGGCGGTGCCTACCGGCAATCGGGGCGGCCACCAGGACGTTCCCGTTGAAACCGTCGAAATCGTCGAAGTGACGCTCGACGAATGAGCCTGCGCGGCCTGCTGCAGGCGGCAGCGGTCGTGACGATCGCATTTTCGATTGTCACGCTGCTGCCAGTCGATCATTTTGCCCTGCAGCTGTTCACGCACTTTCGCCTGCAGTATTTCGCGGCCGGTCTGCTGCTGCTGCTGGCGTTCGCCGCGCTGCGCGAGTGGCGCTACGCGGTGGCGCTGCTCGCAGTCACGCTGCTCAACTCGAGCTTCGTATTGCCCTGGTATGCCGGCGAGCGGCCGGCGGCTTCCGGAACCGAGGCGCGGCTGCTGCTGGCCAACCTCCTGGCCCGCAACGAAAACCACGAGAAGCTGTTCGAGGTGATCGAGGCCGAGCGGCCCGACGTCGTGGTGCTCGTCGAGGTGTCGCGAGCCTGGGAGTCATCGCTGCAGCGCCTGCGGGAAGGATATCCACACCACGTGATCGAGGCGCGCGATGGAAACTTCGGTATTGCGCTGTTCTCCAGGCTGCCGATCGTGGCGGCGGCCTCGATCGACAGTGCGCCGCTGGGTTTCCCCACCATCATTGCGACGCTCGCGGCCGGCGACGACGCGCTGCAGGTCTTCGCGACGCACCCGATGATTCCGCTCGGCGCGGCCAACTACGACGCCCGCAACCGGCAATTGGAGGACCTCGCGCGCCTGCTGCAGAACTCGAGCGGAGCCAGGGTCCTGATCGGTGACCTGAACACGAGCATGTGGGAAAGGAATTACCGCACGCTGGTCAACAAGACCTGGCTCCGGGACGTGCGCCGCGGTTTCGGGGTGCTGCCGACGTGGCCGACTTTCATGCCGTTCGCCATGATCCCGATCGACCACGTGCTCGTGTCCGAAGAGGTCGGGGTCCGGGACGTGCGCACCGGGGCGCGCATCGGCTCGGACCATCTCCCGCTGGTCGTCACGATCACGCTGTAACGACCAGCCCAGGCCTGTCAGCAACTCAACGAGCCGTCTGGCGGATCCGGAAGTGACGGATTTCCTCATCGTCGTCGATCGCGCACAACGCTGCATACTCGCGAATGACCGTGTCGCCCTCGCCCACCACGATCGTACGGATGCTCATCTTGTGCCCCGAGACGCGGCGCTCCCGGGTCTCGACATTGTGGACGATGCTGCGCGCCTCGACGTAGTCGGCGTTGGCGTCCACTTCGGCCACGCAGGCCTCGACGCTGCGTTGTGGCGCCTCGCTCGAAAAGCCCGGCAGGGCAAACGCCACGTTGGCGGCCAGCAGCCCGGCCACGGCCAGGGGGGTAGCGATCTTGCGATACAGCATGGTTCTCTCCTCGTGGTCTGGATCAGAACAAACGTTCTGATTAATCCAAAAAAAATGCGAAGTACGGTTATCTTGAATTCAGAATAGTCGTTCTGATTTTCCCAAAAAAAACTCAGGCCCGCAGCCCGTTCAGGGTGTTCTCCACGATGCCGTCCAGCGTGGCCCGGGGAAACCCGGTGCGACCCAGCACGACCAGTCCGAACATGGCGCTCGTCAGCATTTCGCCGGCCGCGTCGACATCCACGTCGGCCGCCACCTCGCCGCGCCCCTTGGCCGAGTCGAGGCCGATGGCAAACGCCTTGGACATGCGCTTCATGAAGCGCTGCAGTACGCCGCGCAGCTCATCGTCCTGGGGCGCCAGCTCCATCGCCGTGTGGATGAACAGGCAGCCCTTGTTGTTCTCGGCGCCGCACATATCGGCCACACGCTCGTCGAAGATCGCGCGAATATGGTCCAGTGACGCCCCGGGCTCGAGCAGGCGCAGGAACGAGCGCTTGCCCATGCCCTCCGCGTATTGCTCGAGGGCCTGCTCGAACAGTTCCCGCTTGTTGCCGAACGTGCCGTACAGGCCGTAACGGCTGACACCGGTCGTGCGCACGATATCCTCCATCGAGGTCTCCGAGTACCCCTTGGAGGAAAACAGATCCACGACCTGGCTGAGTGTCGTCGCGGGATCGAATGCGCGGGCCCTGTTCATAGCGAATCAGAATAGTCATTCTGTATCGGCAAGTCAAGCCCACCGGGTTCGGGCAGAGGAACAACCAGAACGATCGGTCCGGAAAGGCCCGCCGGAAGCCGGTTCTCGCGATCAAACCGGTTCCAGTGGCTGTTGGCCACGAAGTAGAAGTCCGTGCCGCGCACGACACCCAGCGTGGGCTCGTCGAACGCCGGCAGGTTCGCCGCGAGCACGCGCGTTGCGGCTACCGTGAGGCCGTCCTCTCCGAGCTGCAGCGCAATGACCCGGTGCGGCCGGATACCGTTCTGGATGGCGATGAGGGTCTCGCCTGCCCGGTACAGCCCGTCGATGCCGTAGGGCGACGCGCCCCCGGGCAACACGAGTCTCTCGCGCTGCCCGTCGGCCAGCCGCACCCGGAACAGCCCGCCCGTGTAGTCGGCGACATACAGGTGTGTACGCGACTCGTCGAGCACGAGGCCTTGCGGTGAGCCGAAGGTGCCCGGTGCCAGCAGCGTGACGAATTCGTCGGCGTCGATGTCATAGCGATACAGCGCGCCGGTCAGGCTGTCGGTCGTATAGATCCGGTCTCCGTCGATGACCAGGTCGCCGAGCACCTGCTGCTGCGCGTGCCGTGGCAGGATCGCGGTGCGCGTGATCGCGCCCGATTCGACGTCGAGGCGGAACAGCCCGGTACTGCCGAGGTCGTCGCCGGCGTCCGCGAACTGGGCGACCGCGGCACTGGCGAACCACAGGCTGTGGTCGGCGGCGAAGCGCATGCCGAAGACACTCCAGTGACCCTGGCGCTCGCTAAGGCGCGCGGGGGGCTCGCCGGCACGCACGATGACACCGTGGCGAATACTGCCGAGATACACGCGGCCCGCGGCATCGATCGCGATGCCCTCCGGTACGAAATCAGCGGCCTCGAGCCGGGCGGCGATCTTGGCGGTGCCGGTGGGTTCGCGCCAGGGCCGGATGCGTTCCGCGTAGTCCACCCATCCCGGGAGTGCACGCACGGCCGCGAACTCGACCATCTCGTCGACGCCGAAATCGATACCGGCCGCCGCCAGTGCAAGCAGGTTTTCAAGCGATGCCTGCGGCTGCCCGCTGAGCGCCAGCGCCAGCGCCAGGTTGAAACGCGCACCCGGGTAGTCCGGGCGGGCTGCGAGCGCCCGCTCGGCCGCCGCGACCATCGCCGCATACTCCTGCGCCTGGTAGGCGGCCACGAGCTCGGCGCGTGCCGCCGCGTAGTCCTCCGCCGCGGCGATCGCTGCCACGGGCAGGGACGCGAGGCCGAGCATCAGTATTTTTGCAAGGTAACGCATCGTCCGATCTTACAGGAGGCCACGCTGGCGAGTCCTCGCGTTGCCCGCGCCCGGGTCGCGGCATAGAATCGTTGGCTCCTTGCCGCTAACAACCATAACGAGGCTGCAGCATGTTGACCGTCATCAGGACCGCAACGATTGTCGTATTCGCACTGGCCGGTCCGCTCGCCGCGGCCGATGATTGCGTCGATTGCCATCGCGACACGACCCGCAGGATCGTCGTCGACTGGCAGATCAGCCGCCATCACACCGAGGACGTCAGCTGCCGCGATTGCCACAAGGGGCGGCATAGCTCAGCCGATGACGTGCACCTTCTGAAAACCGTGACGGCGTCTACCTGCGCGCGTTGCCACGAGGAGAAGTTCGAACAGTTCTCGAAGGGCAAGCACGCGCTGGCCTGGGCCGCGGTCGAAGCGATGCCGACGACGCACGCGCTGCCGATGGCACTGGCGCACGGCATGAAGGGCTGCGGCGGATGCCACAAGCTCGGGCTGAAAAGCGCCGAGGTCGTCGAGGAGCTGAAGGCCGAGGGCAGCATGTTCGGCCACGCCAGCTGCGACGCCTGCCATACGCGGCACACGTTTTCCGTCGTCGAGGCGCAGCAGCCACAGGCCTGCCAGACCTGCCACATGGGTTTCGATCACCCGCAGTGGGAGATGTGGTCCGCCTCTAAGCATGGCGTGCGTTTCCTGCTGGCGCAGAACGGCACGCTGCCCTCGGACACGCCGGCACCTACCTGCCAGACCTGCCACATGATCGACGGCGATCACGAAGTCCGCACGGCGTGGGGATTCCTCGCGGTGCGCCTGCCGCTGCCCGAGGACCCGCAGTGGGCGGCCGACCAGGCGACGATCCTGCAGGCGCTCGGGGTGCTCGATCCCGAGGGCCAGCCGACCGCCCGTCTCGACGTGGTCAGGAACGCCGACGTGGCCCGCCTGACGCAGGAGGATTTCGACCGCGAGCGCAGCAAGATGATCGGCGTGTGCGAGGAGTGCCACTCCGGGAACTTCGCGCGTGCCGAACTGGCCAAGGCCGATGACCTGATTCGCGAAGCCGACCACCTGCTGGCGGAGGCGATCCGCGAGATCGCGTCGCTGTACGAGGACGGAACCCTGCGCAAGCCGGACAGTTATGCGTATGCGTATCCGGACCTGCTCACGTTCCACGACGCGCCGACCTCGATCGAAGCGCGCCTGTTCGAGATGCACCTGAAACACCGGATGCGCACTTTCCAGGGGGCTTTTCACGCCAACCCGGACTACGCACTGTGGTACGGCTGGAGCGAGATGGTGCGCGACCTGCAATACATCCGCGAAAAGGCGGAGGAGCTGCGCCGGCACCGGGAACACCACCCGGACTAGCAACGCGCGCTACGCGACCTCGGCGGCCTGCGGGTCGTAACCGAGATTGGGCGCCAGCCACCTCTCGGCCTCGGCGATGCTGATGCCCTGGCGCTCGGCGTAGGATTCGAGCTGGTCGCGATCGATCTTGCCGACGGCAAAGTAGCGCGCCTCGGGGTGCGCAAAATAGAAACCGCTCACGGCGGCCGTCGGGTACATCGCGAACGAGTCGGTCAGCCGCAGCCCGATGGAAGCCTCGACGTCGAGCAGCTCCCAAAGCTTGGCCTTCTCGGTGTGATCCGGGCAGGCCGGGTAACCGGGCGCCGGGCGGATACCCCGGTAGTCTTCGTTGATCAATTCCCTGTTGCTCAGCTTCTCGTCCGCGGCGTATCCCCAGAATTCCCGACGCGTGCGCTCGTGCAGGTACTCGGCCAGGGCTTCGGCCAGCCGGTCGGCCAGTGCCTTCAGCATGATCGCACTGTAATCGTCGTGCGCCTTCTCGAAGCGCTCGACGTGCTCGTCGATGCCGATACCCGCCGTCACGGCGAACGCGCCGATGTAGTCCGCGAGACCGCTGTCCGCGGGCGCCACGAAATCCGCGAGGCAGGACTGCGACTGTCCGGGCGCCTTGGCGCGTTGCTGGCGCAGGTGGACGAGCCGCTGCCGCACGGTGTCACGATCCTCATCGGCATAGACGAGCACGTCGTCATGGCCATCCGCGTTAGCCGGGAAAAAGCCCAGCACGGCGCGTGCCGTGAGCCATTGCTCGTCGACGATGCGATCGAGCATGGCCGTGGCGTCGCGGAACAGGGACGAAGCCGCCTCGCCGACCGTCGCATCCTCGAGAATCTGCGGGAACTTGCCGTGGAATTCCCATGCATTGAAGAACGGCATCCAGTCGATGTAGTCGCGCAGCACCGCGAGATCGATCGCGTCGAACACGCGCGTCCCGCAGAACGTCGGTGCCGGCGGTGCGTAAGCCGACCAGTCGATCGCGTGCCGGCGCTGCCGCGCCTGCGCGAGCGATAGCTGCGGCGCCAGGCGCTTCTTGCTGGCATGCTGTTCGCGCCGGCGCGCGTTGTCCTTGCGGTTCTTGGCGACGATGGCTGCGCGCGTGTCCGGCTCGACCAGCGCCTGCGCCACGCCGACCGAACGGGAGGCATCCTTCACATAGATGACCGGGCCGTCGTATCGCGGTTCGATCTTGACGGCCGTGTGTGCCGGCGACGTGGTGGCGCCGCCGATCAGCAGCGGCAGGTCCATCTTCAGGCGCTGCATTTCGCTCGCGACATGCACCATCTCATCGAGCGACGGCGTAATCAGGCCGGACAGCCCGACCATGCTGGCCCCTTCGCGCCGCGCTGCCTCGAGGATATGTTCGCAGGAGACCATGACGCCGAGGTCGACGACCTCGAAGTTATTGCATTGCAGGACGACGCCGACGATGTTCTTGCCGATATCGTGCACGTCGCCCTTGACGGTCGCCATCACGATCTTGCCGTTGGAGCCGAGGTCCCCGCCCTCTTCCCGCTCGATGTAGGGCACGAGATGGCCGACTGCCTTTTTCATGACGCGCGCCGATTTCACGACCTGCGGCAGGAACATCTTGCCGGCGCCGAACAGGTCGCCGACGACGTTCATCCCGGCCATGAGTGGCCCCTCGATCACGTCGAGCGGGCGCGTGGCTGCCTGCCGCGCCGCCTCGGTGTCGTCGATGACGTACTCGTCGATGCCGTTGACCAGCGCGTATTCGAGCCGCTTGTCGACGTCGAGCTCCCGCCAGGATAGGTCCTGGCTCCGGGCGGCCGCGCCGCTCTTCTGGTCCTTGTACTGCGCCGCGACGTCGAGCAGCCGCTCGGTCGCTTCCGGCGACCGGTTGAGGACGACATCCTCGACCGCATCGCGGAGTTCGGGGGGCAGGTCTTCGTAAATCGCGAGCTGGCCCGCATTTACGATACCCATATCCATGCCGGCGCGAATGGCGTGGTACAGGAACACCGAGTGAATGGCTTCGCGCACCACGTTGTTGCCGCGGAACGAAAACGACACGTTGCTGACTCCGCCGCTGATGAGCACATGCGGCAACAACGCCTTGATCCGGCGCGTCGCTTCGATGAAGTCGAGCCCGTAGTTAGCGTGCTCCTCGATACCGGTTGCGACGGCGAAGATGTTCGGGTCGAAGATGATATCGGCCGGGTCCAGTCCGGCCTGGTTGACCAGGATTTCATAAGAGCGTTTGCAGATCTCGACCTTGCGCTCGACGGTGTCGGCCTGTCCGTGCTCGTCGAATGCCATGATGATGACGGCGGCGCCGTAATCGCGGCACAGGCGGGCCTGCTCGAGAAACTGCTCCTCGCCTTCCTTGAGGCTGATCGAGTTGACGACCGGTTTGCCCTGCACACACTTGAGGCCCGCTTCGATGACCGACCATTTCGACGAATCGATCATCAGCGGCAGCCGGGCGACGTCGGGCTCGGCAGCGATGAGGTTGAGAAACGTCACCATCGCCTTCTCGGAGTCGAGCATGCCCTCGTCCATGTTGACGTCGATGATCTGTGCGCCGTTGTCGACCTGCTGGCGCGCCACCGCGACGGCCGCGGCATAGTCATCGGCTTCAATCAGCCGGCGGAAGATGGCCGAGCCCGTCACGTTGCAGCGCTCGCCGACATTGACGAACAGGTCGTCGGGGCCGATGTTGCAGGGCTCGAGGCCGGCCAGCCGGCAGCGGACGGGCCGCTCGGGCACCGCGCGGGGCGCCCGGCCGCGCACGGCCTCGGCGAGCGCGCGAAGATGCTCGGGCGTGGTGCCGCAACAGCCGCCGACCATGTTGACCAGGCCGCTCTCGGCGAACTCGCCGACAATCCCTGCCATGTGCGCGGCGGTTTCGTCGTATTCCCCGAATTCGTTCGGCAACCCGGCGTTGGGGTATGCGCTGACGCGCGTGTCGGCGATCCGGGCGAGCTCGGCGACATAGGGCCGCAGTTCCTCGGCGCCCAGCGCGCAGTTCAGCCCGACCATGAACGGGTCGGCATGGCGGATCGAGTTCCAGAATGCCTCGACGGTCTGGCCCGACAGCGTGCGGCCCGATGCGTCGGTGATGGTGCCCGAGATCATGACCGGCAGCTCGGTGCCGGTCGCGCGGCAGGCCCGCCGGATGCCCATGATCGCGGCTTTTGCGTTGAGCGTGTCGAAAATCGTCTCGACCAGCAGGAAATCGACGCCGCCCTCGATCAGGGCCCGCGCCGCTTCGTCGTAGGTCTCGGCGAGTTCGTCGAAGGAGATGTTGCGAAACCCCGGATCGTTGACGTCCGGCGAGATCGACGCGGTCCGGTTGGTCGGCCCGAGCGCGCCCGCGACGAAGCGCGGTCGTCCCGAGCGGGCGGCGTGCGCATCGGCGCACTCGCGCGCCAGGCGGGCCGCGGCAAGGTTGAGCTCGGCTACCAGCGCCTGCATGCCGTAGTCCGCCATCGAGGGCGCGTTCGAGTTGAACGTGTTGGTCTCGATGATGTCCGCGCCGGCCGCGAGGAACTGGTCGTGGATCTCGCGGATGACCTGCGGGCGCGTAAGAGACAACAGGTCGTTGTTGCCCTTCAGGTCCTGCGCCCAGTCCGCGAAGCGTGCACCGCGATAGTCGTCTTCGCCGAGCCCGTAGCCCTGGATCATCGTGCCCATCGCGCCATCGAGCAGCACGATGCGTTCATCGAGCGCTGCAAACAGCGCGTCCCGGCGTTCCTTGCGGTTCATGCGGATTCCTCGTTGCGTTCAGGTCGCACGCCGAGCGCATGGCAGATGGCGAACGCGAGCTCCGAACGGTTCAGGGTGTAGAAATGAAAATCCGTGACGCCCTCGGCTTCGAGTCGCCGGACCTGGTCGATGGCCACGGCCGCGGCAATCATCTGCCGCGTTTCGGCATCGTCGTCGAGCCCGGCGAACCACTGGCGCAGCCAGTCCGGCACGCTGGCCCCGCAGGCCGCCGCGAACCTGGTGAGTTGCGGAAAGCGCGTGATCGGCAGGATGCCCGGGACGACCGGCGACTCGATCCCGGCCGCGGCGCAGCGGTCGCGAAAACGCAGGAATACGTCCGCGTCGAAAAAGAACTGGGTGATCGCACGCGTCGCACCGGCGTCGAGCTTGCGTTTCAGGTTCTCGAGATCGAACGCGGCATCGGGTGCTTCGGGGTGTACTTCCGGGTAGGCGGCAACCGAGATCTCGAAATCCGCGACCTGCTTCAGACCGGCCACGAGATCGGAGGCGTACGCGTAGCCGTCCGGGTGTGGTTCGTACTTCGCGGCCTCGCGGGGCGCATCGCCGCGCAATGCGACGAGGTGCCGGACGCCCATGTCCCAGTACTGGCGCGCGATATCGTCGATCTCGCCGCGGCTCGCGCCGACGCAGGTCAGGTGCGGGGCCGTGGTCAGGGTGGTTTCGTCGAGGATGCGCGCAACCGCGCGGTGCGTGCGTTCGCGCGTCGATCCGTCGGCGCCGTAAGTTACCGATACGAACGCCGGTTGCAGGTTCTTCAGCCGATCGATCGAGCGCCACAGGGTGGCTTCGGCCGCCTCCGTTTGCGGCGGAAAGAACTCGAAGGACACCGACGGTGCGGAGTGAATTTGTCTGTTCATGGGGTCGCGATGCCGAGCAGCCAGCCCGGGTTGGTGTCAGGAATGGTTCTTGGGGGGGCGAGCCGCATGCCGGACTCGGCAGCCCACTCGGCGAACGCGCTCTTGAGCCCGGGCACACCCTGCGCCCCGATCGACGTCAGCAACAACATCCTGCCGCCGCTGCTCAGCAGGCGTTTTGCCTCCTGGATCGCGGCGGCGGGACGATCCGCTTCCGCCAGCACGTCGTCGAGGATCACGGTGTCGAACTCGCCGTCCTCGAAGGGCAGCGAGTACATGTCGCCCTGGCGCAGGGAGCAGTTGGGCAATCCGGCGAGGAGCAGGTCGGCGCGTGCGAGCCGCCGCGCCTGCGGGTCGATGTCGACGCCGACGACGCGCTGAGCGCGCGACGCGAGCAGCTTGAGCAGGCGGCCCTGACCACAGCCGACGTCGAGCAGGTCGCCGAGCGGCGCGGACACGGTCAGCTCGACCAGGGCCTTGTGGAGAAAACGATCCTCGTCCGTCACCTCGAACTCACCCGTCTCGTCGCCTGCCCGCAGGGCGCGCAGCTTCTCCAGGTCGCGGGCGAACGCGGGCTCGCCGCTCGGCAGCAACGCGAGCAGCCGCCGCCGGGCCGCGCCGCCGTCGCCGCCCTGCGGAACGCGGTAATAGACGAAATGCCCGTCGCGAAAGCGCTCGAGCAGCGTGGCCGAAATCAACTGCTTCAGGTGCTGGGAGACGCGCGGCTGGCTGAGCCCGGTCACGCGCGTCAACTCGGACACGCTGCACTCGGCCTGCGCGCACATCGCGACGAGACGCACCCGGATCGGGTCCGCCAGGGCCTTGAACTGACTCAATAATGTCTCTGTCGACGAAAGCATATAAATATATAACGTTTTATTTATATTTTAAGCCGACCAGTATACCCGAGTTCAGGGACAGTTACCTTAATTGCGAGTTACGAGTTTAGGGACAGTTACCTTAATTGCGAGTTAAGGTAACTGTCCCTTTATTGCAGGGAGTCGGGTGCCGGGACGACGTTGTCGGTGAACAGGCGCTCGACGTCGACGGCGTCGAAGTGGCGGCGGCGGCCGCAGTATTCGCAGACCACCTCGATGCGGCCCTGCTCGGCCAGCGCCTGCCGCGCCTCGGCCTCGCCGAGCATCTTGAGCACGTCCTCGGTCTTGGCCGCCGAACAGCCGCAGCGAAAGTCGACGGACCGCGGCTCGTAGACCCGCACGTCATCCTCCGCAAACAGCTTGCCGATCAGCTCGAGGCCGGCCTCCCCCGCGAAGTCGCCGCGGGACAATGTCTGTGCCAGCAAGCGCAGGCGAGTCCAGTCGTCCTCGTCGATGACCTCGCCGGGCACCTGCTGCAGCAGCAGCCCGCCGGCGATGCCGGCGTCGGCGACCAGCGCGAGGTGGCTGGGAACCTGTACCGATCGGCGGAAATAGTCCTCGAGACTGGCGGCCAGCGAGGCCTCGCCAATCGCGACGATGCCCTGGTAGGGGCGCGCGCCGTTATCGACGGTGACGGCGCACTTTGCGTTGCGGGTCAGCTGCGCGAAATCGCTCGCGGCGCAGCCCTCGGCGACCGCCGCCATGCCGCGCATATCCAGCCCGCTGGTGCACTGCACGACCAGCATCCGCAACGCGTCGCCGCCGAGAATCTGCAGGGTCACGGAACCGTCGAACTTGAGGCTCTGCGCAATCAGGCCCGTCGCGGCGGCTGCATGGCCCAGGGTCTCGGTGACCAGCGCGTCGTAGTCGCTGTCGCGCTGCATGCGCCGCCACGCGCGCGACAGGTGAATCAGCGCGCCACGTACCGGCAGCGACTCGAAGCCGAACGGTGTGACGGTATCGGCGGGCATCTCAGACGGATAACTTGTCTTTGAGGATCTGGTTGACCTGCCCGGGATTGGCCTGGCCCCGGGTCTCCTTCATGACCTGGCCGACGAAAAAGCCGATCAGCTTGTCCTTGCCGGCACGGTACTCGGCAACCTGCGACGGATGGTCGGCGATCACCCTGTCGACGACGGCTTCGATTGCCGACGAATCGGTAATCTGCTTGAGTCCCTGCCGGTCGATCACCTCGTCGGCCGAGCCCTCGCCGCTCCACATCGCCTCGAATACCTGCTTGGCGATCTTGCCCGAAATCGTTTGGTCGTGAATGCGGCTCACGAGCCCGGCCAGGGCCTCGGCCGGAATCCGGCTCGCACCGATGTCGAGCCCGTCCTTGTTGAGTGCCCCGGCGAGGTCACCCAGTACCCAGTTCGCCACGAGCTGCGCCTCGGCCGCGGTCGCTGCAGCGGCGGCCTCGAAGTAGTCGGCCAGCGGCCGCGACGCGGTCAGCTGGGCCGCATCGTCCTTCTTCAGGTCATACTCGTCGACAAAGCGCCGTTCTTTCTCGTCCGGCAACTCGGGCAGCTGCCCGCGCACGGCTTCGATGTAGTCTGCGCTGATCTCGACCGGCAGCAGGTCCGGGTCGGGGAAGTAGCGATAGTCGTTCGCCTCTTCCTTGGAACGCATCGGGCGCGTTTCATCCTTCGCCGCATCGTAGAGGCGTGTTTCCTGCACGACCGCGCCGCCGTCCTCGAGCAGGTCGACCTGGCGCTCGATCTCGTAGTTGATCGCGCGCTCGACAAAGCGGAACGAATTCAGGTTCTTGATCTCGGTTCGCGTACCGAACGCTTCC
This sequence comes from Woeseiaceae bacterium, assembly GCA_041553075.1. Taxonomy (GTDB): domain Bacteria; phylum Pseudomonadota; class Gammaproteobacteria; order Steroidobacterales; family Woeseiaceae; genus UBA1847. The sequence goes on from JBFEJR010000039.1 coordinate 14,817, forward strand.
TGGCCCGACGGCCGCACGGAGACGTTCGCATCGCAGCGGAACGAGCCCTCCTGCATGTTGCCGTCCGAGATGCCGAGATAACGCACGATCGTGTGGATCTTGCGCATGTAGGCGACGGCCTCCGTGGCCGAGCGAATATCCGGCTCCGACACGATTTCGAGCAGCGGCGTGCCCGCGCGGTTCAGGTCGATGCCCGAGAACCGGTCGAGCCCCTCGTGGATCGACTTGCCGGCGTCCTCTTCGAGGTGGGCCCGCGTGATGCCGATGCGCTTGTCGTTGCCGTCGGCATCGGTGATGTACAACTCACCGTGCTCGACGATCGGCAGCTCGTACTGGCTGATCTGGTAGCCCTTCGGCAGGTCGGGATAGAAATAGTTCTTGCGCGCGAACACGGAGCGCCGCGCAACCGAGGCATTGACGGCCAGCCCGAACATCGTCGCCATGCGCACGACCTCCTCGTTCAGAACCGGCAGCACCCCGGGATACCCGAGGTCGACCAGGCAAGCCTGGGTATTCGGCTCGGCTCCATAAGCCGTTGACGCCGATGAGAAAATTTTCGATCGGGTCGCAAGCTGCGTGTGGATCTCCAGCCCGATGACGACTTCCCAGCTCATGCAAACGCCTCCGGGCCTGCCCGGTGCCAGTCCGTCTGCTGCTGGTACTGGTGCGCACACCTGAGCAAGGTGCTTTCGCCAAAATGCGGCGCAACGAGGTGCAGCCCGACCGGCAGGCCGTCCACGAACCCGCACGGCACCGAAATCGCGGGCAGTCCCGCGAGGTTGGCGCCGATCGTGTAAATGTCATTGAGATACATCGTGATCGGGTCGTCGACCTTGTCGCCGAGCCTGAATGCCGGCGTCGGCGAGGTCGGGCCCGCGATCACGTCGACATCGGCAAACGCCGCACGGAAGTCGTCCGCGATCAGCTGGCGGACCTGCTGGGCCTTCAGGTAGTAGGCATCGTAATAGCCGGCCGACAGCACGTAGGTACCGGTCATGATGCGACGCTTGACCTCGTCGCCGAAGCCCTCGCCGCGACTGCGGCAGTACAAATCGAACAGGTCCTCGGGGTCGGCCGCCCGGTGCCCGAAGCGCACGCCGTCGAAGCGCGACAGGTTGGACGAGCACTCGGCCGGCGCAACGACGTAGTAGGTGGGGACCGACAGGTCGATATGCGGCAGGTCGACCTCCACCGTGACTGCCCCGAGCGACTCGAGCACGGCGATGGCCTCCTTGACCCGGACCCCGCAGGCCGCGTCGAGGCCCTCGTCGAAGTGCTGGCGCACGACGCCGATTCGCAGGCCCTTGACCGCCTCACCCAGTGCGGCGACATAGTCCGGCACCGGTTCGTCGATGGACGTCGAGTCACGTTCGTCGAAGCCCGCCATGACCGACAGCAGGCGCGCCGCGTCCTCGGCGGTGCGCGTGATCGTGCCGGCCTGGTCCAGGCTCGACGCGAACGCGATCATGCCGTAGCGCGACACCCGCCCATACGTCGGTTTCAGCCCGACCGTGTTGGTCAGCGCCGCCGGCTGGCGAATCGAGCCGCCGGTATCGGTGGCCGTCGCCGCCGGAACGAAGCGCGCCGCGACGGATGCGGCGGACCCGCCGGACGACCCGCCGGGTGAGCGCTCGAGGTCCCAGGGATTCCTGACCGGGCCGTAGTAGCTGGTCTCGTTGGACGATCCCATCGCGAATTCGTCCATATTCGACTTGCCGAGCATCACGGTCCCGGCGCGGGCCAGGCGCTCCACGATCGTGGCATCGTACGGGGACACGAAATTGTCGAGCATTTTCGAGCCGCAGCTCGTGCGCACGCCGCGCGTGCAGAAGATGTCCTTGTGGATGATCGGCAGGCCGTTCAGCACGCCGCCCCGGCCGGCCGCGCGCGCGGCGTCGGCGGCGGCCGCTGTCGCCAGCGCCTGCTCGGCGGTCACCGTGATCAGGGCGTTGAGCTTGTCGTCCGCGGCCCCGATGCGCCCGAGCAGCGCCTCGGTGACCTCGACCGAGCTGAAATCGCCGGCCTCGAGCCCCGCGGTGAGTTCGCTCAGCGTCAACTCGTGCAGCGCCATCACTCGATCACCTTGGGCACGAGGTAGAGCCCGTCTTTCACGGCCGGCGCGTTGTCCTGGAACCGGTCCCGCTCGTTGGACTCGGCCACGACGTCCGGCCGCAGCCGCTGCGCGGCATCGAGGGGATGTGCCATCGGCACGACGCCCTCGGTGTCGGCCTGGGCCAACTGGTCGACGAAATCGACGATTTTCGAGAGCTTCTCGACGCTCTCGGCGTACTCGTCATCGGTCAATTTGAGCCTGGCCAGCGTCGCGATGTGCCGGACCTGTTCTTTGTCGAGTGACACGGTGTTTTTCCCGGGATTTTCTGCCTTGATCGTACGCCCCGCCGCGGCGGGCACGCAATGATACATGAACCTGCCTCGCAATACCCCGAGGCGGGCTCACATCGCCTTGTGCAATGTCGTGGGCATTGCTAGATTACGCCGTTAATCTTCCTTTGGGCCTCACCTGCATGTTCAAGAATATCCTGGGTTATTTTTCGAATGACCTGTCGATCGATCTTGGCACGGCCAACACCCTGATTTACTCCCGGGGTCACGGCATCGTGCTCGACGAGCCGTCCGTCGTGGCGATTCGTGAAGACTCGGGGCGCGGTGGCCGTGTCGTCGAAGCCGTCGGCACCGAGGCCAAGAACATGCTCGGGCGCACGCCGGGGAACATTACGGCGATCCGGCCGCTCAAGGACGGCGTAATCGCCGACTTCACGGTCACCGAGAAGATGCTGCAGCACTTCATCCGCAAGGCGCACCAGTCGCGCTATTTCCGGCCGAGCCCGCGGGTGCTGATCTGCGTGCCTTACGGCTCGACCCAGGTCGAGCGGCGCGCAATCCGTGAATCCGCCGAGGGCGCGGGTGCCCGCAAGGTGCACCTGATCGACGAGCCGATGGCCGCGGCGATCGGTGCCGGCATGCCGGTACACGAAGCGCGCGGCTCGATGGTCCTCGATATCGGCGGCGGCACGTCGGAAGTGGCCGTGATCTCGCTGAACGGCATCGTCTACGCCGCGTCGGTCCGCATCGGCGGCGACCGCTTCGACGAAGCCATCACCAACTACGTACGGCGCAATTACGGCATCCTGATCGGTGAAGCCACGGCGGAACGCATCAAGAAAGAAATCGGCTCGGCATTCCCTGGCCAGGAGGTCCTCGAGATCTCGGTCAAGGGCCGCAACCTGTCCGAGGGCGTGCCGCGCAGTTTCACGCTGAACTCCAACGAGATCCTCGAGGCGCTGCAGGAACCGCTGCAGGGCATCGTCGGAGCCGTCAAGGAGGCGCTCGAACAGACACCGCCCGAACTGGGCGCCGATGTTGCCGAACGCGGCATCGTGCTGACGGGCGGCGGCGCCATGCTGCGCGATATCGACAAGCTGCTCATGGAGGAAACCGGGCTGCCGGTCATCATCGCAGACGATCCGCTGACCTGTGTCGCACGCGGCGGCGGTCGCGTCATCGAACTCATCGACGAACACGGTCCTGCCGTATTCGGACTGGAGTGACCCTCCGGCCGGCAAACGATGGTCGCGTCTCGGGGACATAGCAGCAGCCCGGCGCGCATCCCGGCGCTGGGTCTCAGGGTGCTTGCCCTGATTATCGTCAGCATTGTCGTGATGTACTTCGATCATCGCGAGAACCATCTCGACGTGATCCGGCGCACCGTGGGCGCGGCCGTGTACCCGGTGCGGCTGGTGGTGGACGCACCGGTCCGTTTCTGGGGCTGGCTCGGGCAATCGACCACGTCGCGCAACGAGCTCGAACTCGAACTGGGCCGTCTCAAGGCCGAAAAGCTCCTGACCAACGCCCGCCTGCAGCGCCTCACGGCCCTCGAGGCGGAGAACGCGCGCCTGCGGGCGCTGCTCGAGGCCCGCAGCCGGGTACGCGACGAGGTGCGTGTCGCCGAAATCCTGTCCGTCGACGCCAATCCCTACGAGCACAGTCTCGTCATCGGGATCGGCAAGCGCGACGGCGTCTACGACGGCCAGGCGATCGTCGACGCCAACGGCGTCGTGGGGCAGGTCATCAGGACCGGCGTCATGACCTCGCAGGCAGTGCTCATCAGCGATGCGGACCACGCGCTGCCGGTCGAGGTCAACCGCAACGGCCTGCGTACCATCGCCGTCGGCACCGGCGAAATCGATCGGCTCGACCTGCCCTTCCTGCCCAATAACGCGGATATTCGCGCGGGCGACTTGCTGGTCACGTCGGGCCTCGGCGGCGCCTTCCCGGCCGGGTATCCCGTGGCGATCGTCTCGTCCGTGACCCGCATCCCGCAGGAGCCCTTTGCCGACGTAACCGCGACGCCGGCGGCAGCGCTCGACCAGGTGCGCGAAGTCATGCTGATCTGGTCGGCGCCGCAGGAAACCGGCGAGACGAACCCGTGATCGGCAATCGCTCATCGCGCCGCTTGCCGGTCGTCGTTACGCTCGTCGTCGGGCTGATGCTCGCCATCATGCCGTTGCCGGACATGCTGCGGGCTTTTCGTCCCGACTGGCTGGCGCTGCTGCTGATCTTCTGGGCGATGCAGCTGCCGCGCACCTGGAGCGTCGGTTCCGCCTGGATCGTCGGCATCGTGCTCGACGTTTCGTACGGGACCCTGCTCGGGCAACACGCGCTGGCGCTGTGCGTCGTGGTGTTCATCACGGCCCGCTTCCATCTCCTGATGCGCGTGTTTCCGCTGTCGCAGCTGTCGATGACCGTCTTTGCGCTGCTGGCGCTTTACCAGTTCATTCTTTTCTGGGTCAACGGTGTCGCCGGCATCTCGGCGCCGGCAGTAAGCTACTGGGGCCCGGTCGTTACGGGAACGCTGCTCTGGCCCTTCCTTTACATGTTCCTGTCCGGCGTTCGCTTCCGGGCGCAGTCGGGTGCCTGAATGAGCGCCCTGCTGTCGCCGATCAAGGACATTCACTCCGAACGCCGCCTGTTCCTGTCACGCGTTATCGTCGCCGGCGTGATCTCGGTCCTGCTGCTCGGCCTCGTGGTCGCGCGCCTCGTGCAGCTCCAGGTCGTGGATCACGAACTGTTCGCGGAGAAGTCGCAGGGCAACCGGGTGCGCATCGAGCCCGTGCCGCCGATTCGTGGCCTGATCTTCGATCGCGCGGGCCGGGTGCTGGCCGAGAACCTGCCGGCCTACCAGCTCGAGCTCGTCCCCGAGCAGGTCGACGACATCGACGACACCCTGGCGCGGCTCGCGGCCATCGGGCTGATCGAGAATGAAGACATCCCGCGCTACAAGGAGCTGAGCCGCAGCGGGCCCCGCTTCAAGCCCGTGACGCTCAAGTTGCGGCTGACCGAGGAGGAAATCGCCAACTTCGCGATCCAGCGCCCGCGCTTTCCCGGCGTCGATTTTCGTCCGCGCCTCGTGCGCCATTACCCGAACGGGGAAGCGGTCGCTCACGTGGTCGGCTATGTCGGCGCCCTGAGCACCCGGGACCTGCAGCGGCTCGACCCGGCCCGCTACGCCGGAACGTCGCACACCGGCAAGACCGGCGTCGAGAGCCGCTTCGAATCCGCTCTGCATGGCGACACCGGGTTCCGCCACCTGGTGACCAATGCCCGCGGCCGCCAGGTGCCGAGCGACACCGGCGAATTGCTCGACTCGGCGACCTTCGAAAACCAGGCACCGACGCCCGGTGCCAACGTCTACCTCAGCATCGACCTCGAGCTGCAGCTGATCGCCACGCGGGCTTTCGCGGGGCGCCGCGGCGCCCTGGTCGCACTCGATCCGCGCAGCGGCGAGATCCTGGCCCTGGTCAGCGCACCCAGTTTCGACCCCAACCTGTTTGCCGTGGGCATGACGACTGCGCAGTTTCGCGAGCTTCAGGACAACCCGGATCGGCCGCTGTTCAACCGCGCGGTCAGCGGCGCCTACCCGCCCGGCTCGACCATCAAGCCGATGCTGGCGCTCGCCGCCCTCGAAACCGGCGCGACCAACCTGACACGCAAGACCGTGTGTCCCGGCTACTTCATGCTGCCGGGCGACGACCATCGCTACCGTGACTGGAAACCGGAAGGACACGGCCCGGTCGACCTGCACGAGGCCATTTCGCAATCCTGCGACGTCTACTTCTACGAGATCAGCCGCGACATCGGCATCGACGCGATGCACGAGTACCTCGATCGATTCGGTCTCGGCTCGACCGCCGGAATCGACATCGGCGGCGAGCACCGGGGCCTGGTGCCGTCGCGCGAATGGAAGCGCAGCCATTTCGCGGACCGTGATGATCAGCGGTGGTATCACGGCGAGACGGTCATCGCGTCGATCGGCCAGGGCTACATGCTTGCGACCCCTTTGCAGCTCGCCGCGGCCGCGGGCGCGCTGGCGATGCGCGGCGAGCGTTTCCGGCCTCACGTCGTCGCAGCCGTCGAGGACGCGTTGACGGGTACGCGTTCGATGGTCGAGCCCGAGCCCGTCGCCGACGTCGGGATCGATAACCCGGCCCACTGGAACAGCGTCATCGAGGCAATGCACGCCGTGCTCCAGGGACCGCGCGGCACGGCGCGGGCCGTCGGCTTCGGAGCCCCGTACCGGATGGCGGGCAAGAGTGGCACGGCGCAGGTCGTGTCGATCGCGCAGGACGAGGAGTACGACGATGCGGAGCTCGAGGAGCGCCAGCGCGACCACGCCCTGTTCATCGCTTTCGCACCACTCGACGAGCCGCGCATCGCCGTCGCCCTGATCGTGGAAAACGGCGAGAGCGGCAGCAACATCGCCGCGCCGATCGCGAAGGCGGTGATGGATGCGTACCTGGGGTTCGATGACGATGCGCCTTAGCGACACGCAGCGCCTGCTCACGCCGAAGGCCGCACCGCTGTCGGACTTCGCGCAGCTGATGCGGCGGCTGCACATCGACGGCCCCCTGCTCGTCAGCCTGGCGCTGATTTGCGGCCTCGGGCTGTTCGTACTCTACAGTGCCGTCGGCGAAAGCAACCGCCTGTTGATGAACCAGGCCGTGCGCCTCGGAATCGCGTTCGCCGCGATGCTCGTCGTGGCGCAACTGCCGCCGGACTTCCTGCGGCGCTGGACGCCCTGGGGCTACCTGGCGGGCCTGTTGCTGCTGATCCTGGTCCTGTTCAAGGGCGACGTCGGCCAGGGCGCGCGGCGCTGGCTCGATATCGGTATCCGCTTCCAGCCGTCGGAAGCCATGAAGCTGGCCGTGCCGATGATGGCGGCCTGGTACCTGCACGACCGCCACATACCGCCCAGGATCGTGCCACTGCTGATCATTGCCGTCATGATCGTCGTGCCGACGATCCTGATCGCGAGGCAGCCCGACCTGGGCACCGCGCTGCTCATCGCGGCATCCGGCATCATCGTCATCGTGCTCGCCGGCCTCTCCCTGAGACTCATGGTCGGGCTCGCGATTGCCGCCATTCCCGGGGCGCTCGTGCTCTGGAACTTCATGCAGGACTACCAGAAACAGCGCGTCCTGACCCTGTTCGACCCGGACAGCGACCCGCTGGGCGCCGGCTACAACATCATCCAGTCCAAGATCGCGATCGGCTCGGGCGGGCTGTTCGGCAAGGGCTGGACGAACGGCTCGCAGGCGCAGCTCGAGTTCCTGCCCGAGCGCGACACCGATTTCATCTTCGCCGTGCTCGCCGAGGAGTTCGGCCTGTTCGGCGTCCTGACGCTGCTGGCGCTGTACATGTTCGTGATCGGCCGCGGCCTGTACATCGCGGTGCAGGCGCACGACACGTTCTCGCGGCTGCTCGCGGGTTCGATCAGCCTGACGTTCATGGTTTACGTCTTCGTCAATACCGCGATGGTGACCGGGCTGATTCCGGTCGTCGGCGTTCCGTTGCCGCTCGTATCATTCGGCGGCACCTCGATGGTGACGCTCATGGCCGGTTTCGGTATTCTGATGTCCATCCACTCGCACCGGAAGTTATTGCCGCATTGATGAAAAATCGCCTGCTCGCAGTTGCTGCGTTTTTCACCATTTCTGCGTCCTTTTCCGTGGCCGCCGAAATCGTCTACCTCGACGTCAGCCGTCCGGACGTTGCGTCATTCATCGACGCGATGGTGAGCGAGCACGAGTTCGAGCGCGAGACGCTGGCAGGAACGCTGGCCAAGGCGCAGATCAGGCAGTCGATCATCGACAAGATATCGGCGCCGGCGGAAAAGAAGCTGACCTGGGGGGAGTATCGCAAGATCTTCCTCACGCGCGA
>JBFEJR010000040.1:0-22690 GCA_041553075.1 Woeseiaceae bacterium
GCGGGCGCGATCTCGAGCGCCGTCTTTTCGCCGGTACCGAGCATCTGCAGGTCCTCGCTGACGCGCACCGGGAAGGACTCGGGGTAGCCTCCCGACAGGCCGACGGTCATGTTGGCAACCGTGTAATGCTCTTCGTAGAACGCCTTGACGTCGTCGAGCGTGATCGAGTCGATGTCGTCCTCGGCGCCGAGCGTGAGCGAGCCGTACGGGTGGCGCGGGCCGTAAATTCTCGTGTACAGGTACTCCTTGCCGAGCTCCTCGTCGTTGTTGCCGACGAGGTCCGTGCGGATGGCGTTCTTCATCTGCGTCCGGATGCGTTCGAAGTCCTGCTTCGACCAGGCCGGGAACAGCAGCTGGCCGCGCACGAGCTCGTACCAGGCGGCGAGGTTGTCCTTGTGAACCTGGCCCGCCAGGCGCGTCATTTCCTTGTCGACCTGGGCGCCGAAACCGGCGGCCATCGGGAACATGGCCGCGTTGATCTCGTCGATGGTCTTCGCCTGCGAACCGCCCTCGGTGATCATCGCGGCCGTCAGGGCGGCCAGGCCCTTCTTGCCGGCGGGGTCGAGTGCAGCACCCGTGTGCACGAGGAACGACACGTCCACGAGCGGCGACGAAGCCGACGGCATGGCGACAAAGGCGACCTCGGCCCGGTCGCCCGCCGCGACGTCCGCGGCCGGTAATGGCACCTCGTCCCTGGCCGGTCCGGCGGCCGGCGGGGCATCCGCCATACCCGCGGCGGCGACCAGTTCGTCGAGCGACGTCTTGCCATCGATGCCCGGCATCGATGCGGCGGTGGACAGCGTCAGCGTGACCCGCCCGTCGTCCACGAAGTACTTGTTGGCTGCCGCGCGCACGTCGGCCGCGGTCAGCGAATCATAGGTCGCGTAGACGTCATTGATGATCTCGATGTTGCGGTCGAAGTGCGCGAACGCCGCCAGGATCGAGCCGATGTCGCCCGAGCTGCCCATGCCCGACGTGAAGCTGTAGCGCAGGCGCGACTTGGTCTCCTCGATCTTGCTGTCGGTAACAAGCTGGGTACGCGCAGCAGCCAGTGCCTGGTTGATCTTGTCCCTGACCTCGGCCGCACGTGCCGCGTCCGTCAGGCGCGCCGCGATCAGCAGCATCCCGGGGTCTTTCTGGTTCGGGAAGTAGGCGAACAACTGGTCGACCGACTGGTCTTCGAGAACGAGCTGCCGATACAGGTCCGAGGACTCGGAGAAGTAGATTTCGGACACGAGGTCGAGCGCGGGCATGTCTTTCTCGGTCGGTACGAATGCCGGCCCGCGGAACGCCATCGTGAGCCATGGCTGTGTCGGGCCGTCCCACTGCAGGTGTTCGTACTTCGGCCCCCCGAGCGGCGGCTCGACGGGAACCTCCATCTCGTAGTCGCCGCGCTCCCAGCCGCCCCAGTATTTCCTGACGAGTGCGAATGTCGCCTCGGGGTCGAGGTCGCCGACGAGAATCACCGTGGACTTCTCGGGGCGGTACCAGCGATCGAAAAAGGTGAGCGAATACTCGAGCTGGTCGGGCATCGCCTCGATGTCCTCGATGAAGCCCATCGTCGTGTGCTTGTAGGTGTGTTCACTGAACATCAGGTCGGAAAGGCGTTCGAACATCTTCGAAATCGGGTTGGAGAAGTTCTTCAGGTATTCGCCCTTGACCGCCAGCGCCTCGGTGCGGAAGACGTCCTCGCTGTAGCTCAGGTTCTGGAAGCGGTCGGCCTCGATCTCGATGACCTTCTCGAGGTCGTCCCTGGTGAACGTGATGTGGTAGTTGGTGTAGTCGTCCGTCGTGTACGCGTTCTGGTCCGCGCCGGCCTTTTTCAGGATGTCGGCATAGACGTCGGCCGGGTATTTCTTTGTGCCGCGAAACATCATGTGCTCGAAGAAGTGCGCGAAGCCGGTCTTGCCCGGTTCGACCTCGTTGCGCGAGCCGGTCTGAACCGGGATCTGGATGGTGACGATGTCCGGGTAGTCCGTCGGCACGATGATGACACGCAGCCCGTTATCGAGGTCGCGCTCGAGGTAAGGCATGTCGAAAATCCTGGCGGGTTTCTCCGACGCCGCCGTGGACTCCGTTTCCGGGGCATCCGTGGACTGGCCGCAGGCGACCAGCAGCAAAGCGGCCGACAGGGTAGCAAGCAGTTTCTTCATGTGAGGCTCCAGGCGGAGGGTGGCGCGCGCGAAAGTCCTGGATGCGGCTGACCATCCTCGTGTTTCGATTGAGCGGGTAGGGCGTGATTCTAAACCCTAATGCAACAGGCTTGCCATGCGCCGGCGGTAATGGCTCACGCGCGGATCGTCGCCGAGCAGGTCGAAAACCCGCAACAGCCCGTGGCGACCGGCGTCGTCCCCGAAGCTGCGGTCCTGCTGCATCAGTTGCAGCAGCCCTTCCATGGCTGCCTCGTAGTCCTGGTCGGCCACGTTGCGCAGCGCAAGCTGGTACCGTGCCTCGTGGTCGGCCGGGTCTGCGGCGAGGCGGGCCTCGAGAGCCCCCGCTGGCGGCGCGTCCGCCGCCTGCACGGCAAAGTACAGGTGACTGCGCAGGGTCGCGACCTCGGGCGTGTCGCGCTCGTCCGCGGGCAGGCTGTCCAGCGTCGCCTCGGCTGCCGCGATGTCGCCACCGGCCGCTTGCACCTCCGCGAGGGCCAGCGTAACCCGAGAATTGCCGGGGTCGGCCGCGCGGGCCACGTGCAGCAGGGCCAGGGCGCCGTCGGCGTCCCCGGCGGCAAGCCTCTCACGCGCTTTTGCCACCTGCAGGTCCGATTCGCGCGCCACGTGGCGATCCAGGAACTCCCGGATCGCGCGTTCGGGCAGCGCGCCCATGAACTCGTCGACAGGCTGGCCGTCGCGGAACAGCTTGACGGTCGGAATGCTGCGGATGCCGAACTGTGCGGCGATCTCCTGTTGTTCTTCGGTGTTCAGCTTACCCAGCAGGAATTTGCCCTGGTACTCCTCGGCCAGGCTGGCGAGGACCGGCATCAGGACCTGGCACGGCTGGCACCAGCTCGCCCAGAAGTCCAGCAGCACCGGGACTCTCGACGAGGCCTCCATGACCTGCTGGTAGTTATCGCGGGTGACGTCGATGATGAATGGGGATTCGGCCATGTTCACTCCGTGTCGCGAAAGACTCCCTGCTCACTGCCATCAAGGTGGGGGTTCCCCGGCCGTATTGCAATACCGGCAGGCGCCTGCGGCCCCTGATAAACTGCGCTTCTCGTTGTTTCAATTCACCACCTTTGGTCGGGGCAGGGGCAATGAAGCAGGACTACCTACAGATCAAGGCACTGGAACTGGCGCCCCAGGTATTCGTTTGCGGGCAGCTGTTTTCCGCCGACCTGCAGCTCATCGCCAGGCAGGGTGTACGTACCATCATGAACAACCGCCACGACGGCGAGGTCCCCAATCAGCCCCTGTCGGCGGATCTCGCCCGGGACGCGGCGGAACTCGGCATGTCGCTCGTGCATTATCCCGTCGACCCGGGGCCGATATCGGAGCAGGATGCCCGCCTGTTTGCCGAGGCTTGCGCAACGCTCGAACGGCCGCTCCTGCTGTTCAGCCGCTCGGGCATGCGCTCGATCCGGATCTGGGAGATGGCCGAGTCGCTGTAAGGCGAACGGGTCGTTCCCGGAGCCAGAGGGAACCGGGCTACGGCGTCCAGGCGTAGCCGATCTTCAGGAACCAGGTGCGGTCGGTCGTCGTCAGTCCGCTCAGGTCGTCATCGTCGATCAGGGCATCGGAGTAGCCGAGGAAGAACACGGTCTGCGGGTTGATCTTGTAGGAATACAGGAGCTGCCGGCCGACATGGCGCCTGTGACTGTCCACGGGCTCGTCGTGTGCATCCGGGTTACGCTCGATATCCTGGAACTGGGCCGTCAGGCGGACGAAGCTGCGTACGCTGAATTGCCAGGTCAGGCGCACGTCGTGCACGGTGGCGTCGAAAATGTTGACGCCGTCTTTCCTGTCGAGCCTCGCGAACACACCGTCGTAGCGGACCAGCAGGTGCCTGCCGACATTCCAGCGGACGAACGGGTCGATGCGGACCTCGTCGGCGAGACGCGCGTTGAAGAAATCGATCTGGTCGCCGACGCGCGACCAGAAACCGAGCAGCAGGCCGCCGCGCGGCTGGAATTCCGCGAACAGGCTGAGCTTGTTTTCTTCGAACAGCACGCCATCGAACAGCTTGTCGCGGGTCAGCCCGCCGAATCGGATGTAGGATTGCAGCGGGCCGTCGATGTTGATGTAGGCCTCGCTCTCCTTTTCCAGGAGGCGGCCGTCGTCGTCGTGCGCGATGTCCCAGTCGCCCGACAGCCTGAGCTGGGTGTACCAGGTGTTCTCGTCACCGTGCCAGACCCGGCCCAAGCCGATCACCTGCTGGGATATGTCGACCTGGGGCACGAAACCGGAATCGGCCCTGAACCCGCGGCTGCGTGCATTGTGGCGCAGGTAGGCAAACCAGTTGCGCGAGTCGTAGTCGTAGCCGAGATGGGCGGCGTCCCCGTCGAAACTGCCCAGCGGCTGGTCGAAGTCGATGGCCACGGCATCCGGGTAGTCGGTGTCGGACCGGAGATACTGCGCCTGCACGCTGTGCTGATCGCTTATTTTCCAACGCAGGTCCAGGCCGCCGATCGTGTTGTGGTAGTTATCGCCCGAGCGCGCCGTTACGAGTGCGCCCACGGTCGAGGCATCGCCGAAGCTGCGCGAGTAGCGCCCGACGAACGCCGTATTGTCTTCGGCCAGCGACTCCGCGCTGGATCCGGTGGCGCCCGGGAATATCAGGTTGGTTTTCTCGTCCTGCGCCACGAACACGCCGAACGTATTGCTGCCCCGCTTGCCCGTGAGCTTGGCGCCGACCGACGGATCCGCCACGGTGCGGGTAAACACGGCCTGGACGGGGGTACTGAAATAATCGGCACCCTCGAGGAAGAACGGCCGTTTCTCGGGGAAGAACAGGGCGAACTGGTTGTTCGCGTCGAGCTGGGCCGCGTCCGCCTCGACTTGTGAGAAATCGGGATTGATGGCGAGATTGGCCGTGAGGTCCGGCGTTATACCCCAGCGAATGCTCACACCGAGGTCCGCGTCGGTATCACCGGATTGCAACGGATCGTTCCCGGGGTCTGCCGTGGAACTGGCCTGCGACGCGGTCAGCGTGGGCACGATCTCCACGTCCCGGCCGGGCTTTACGCCCTCGAGGCCCTCGAGTTTCTGCAACTGGCACAGGTAGCAATTGAGGCTGCGATCCTGGGGGTTGTTCGACAGGCGGTAACGATGGTCGCGCGGATAGAACCGCAGCAGGTCGATTCCCCAGGTCTGCTTGTCGTCGACGAGTGGAAAGCGCAGCTGGTTCAGCGGAATCTCGATTTCGACGATGTAGCCGTCGGCGCCGATCGTGCCCGCGGAATCCCAGATTGCGTCCCAGGAGTCGTCTTCGTTCTTGTTGACGTCGTCATTGGTCAGGTCCATCTGCACGCCGAGCGGATTGACGAAGAACTCGAAGGCCCGCCGCTCGTCGCCATAGGTGTCGATGACGATGCCGACGAAATCGTCGTTCCATGCGGAATCCCGGTCGCGCAGAAACGCCCGGATCTTGTGCGGCTCGGGATCCCTGGCATCGAACGCGACGTACAGGCTCTGACCGTTCTCGACCAGGTATGCGACCGTCTTGACCGGCGCCTCGGTGTTCTCGCCCGGCCGCGTTTCGACATCGACCGGGATGGCCACGGCGTCGGCCCAGGCAGCCTCGTCCATCACGCCGTCGACGACGATCTCCGCGCTCGTGCTCGGCAGCAGCGGTATGGCGGCCGCCGTGGGCAGAGGCCAGCCCGCCGCGAACAGCATCAGCACCAGTTTCAGCTCATACGAACGCACGAACCCCCCACGAAATCCCCGAGTACCTGTATAAGATGCGCCAGGGCGCAATTTCGTTTATGCCGTCTTGCTGCCCGCGTCTTTCTCGGCAAGCTCGCGCGCCTTGATGGCCTCTTCGCCGGACTTGAGCTGCTCGACGAGGCGGGCCTTCTTCTCCTCGAGCGCGGTGCGCTCGGCGGGATCGGCCTCGGCGTCTTTTTCATCGAGCGCCTTGAGTTCGGCCGTCGCCTGCTCGATCGCCACGCGAACCCGCTCGACGGAGGCGGCTTCCTCGGCCTTGTCGAACACGACCTGTTCGGGCTGTGCCTGCACCTGGGTCACGGTCTTGCGCGACGGAATCGGTATGAACCGCTCGCCCTTGTCGAGCGCCCGCGTGTTCATGAAGTTCGGGGAAACGATCTCGACGTTGGCCTCGTGCAGCGCGTCGAGCATGGCGGCACGCAGGCGCGACCGCGCAGAGATCAGGCTCGTGACATCCTCGAGCAGGCCCGCGACGCGGTACGTCACCGAGAAGTCGCCGAGTTCGCGCACCTGCACGAAGCCGTCCTTGAGGCCCGACTTTTCAGCCGCGTCACAGAGAATCTCGGTCGCGCGGGTGTGCGGAACGTCATAGCCGAGCGACACCTCTCCCTGGATTATCGTTCCCGAGGCGCGCACCACCTTGAGCGGCTGCGTGACCATGTAGAGGTTAGGTACCGTGACCAGGTCCCGGAATTCCGTCTGGATCTCCGTGTGCAGGAGGTCCATCTCGGTGATGCGCCCGGTCAGGTCGGCCACCGTGATGAAGTCGCCGGGCCGCGCGTTCCTTACGGCCTTGAGCATGATGCCGGCCATGATATTGCCGATAAACGTGGTCGACGACAGCGCGATGGCGGCACTGAGCAGGATGCCGATCAGGCTGAGCAACTGGCCGCGCAGCGCATCGTTGATCGGCAGCGCGACAATGATCGTGAGCAGGCCGGCAAACGTCAGGGCCAGCATGATGAGCTGGAACCGGAACTGCGCGTCCGGATCGTCGCGCCAGCGACGCTGCAGGAACCAGTTGATCGAGATGAGCGCGACGACGACACCTGCGATCGTGCCGAGCAACGGGAGGAAGATGGTCAGGCTTTCAAGTAATTCAGTCATGGGCTCATTCTAGCGCGACTCGCGGCCGTACATGCACCGCGATGAACGCGCCAAACTAGAAGCCGCCGCCAGTGCGGAAGCCGCCCCGGCTCCGGCTGCGCCGGCCGCTGCTGCGTGGAACCTTGAAGCCCCCTTTGCCGCGCCGGTTCGAGGGCCCGGGCCAGTGCCAGCTCGGCGGCCGCCGGCGCTTCTTGCGCCGGGGCCGGTTGTCCGGACGCAGGATGCCGCCGCTGCCGAAGTCCGGCCATTCGCCGGCGGCGTCAACGTAGCGCTGGTACCGTCGCAGCACGTTCCACAACGCGCCGCCGCGCAATGCGCCGGCGATGACCTCGCCGATCATGCGCTCGATCGTGTCGCTCTTGTCGAAGCGCGAATGCAGGTCGTCAAAGCGGTTTTTCTTGAACTCGCGGCGGACCTGCTCGAGCTCCCGAATGCGCGCCAGTCGCTGTTGCTGCAGCTCACGGTGTTCCTGTAACTCGTCCTCGAGCTCGTCGAATTCCCGCCTCAGGTGTCGAATGTCGCCGACGAGGGCATCGTCCTCGGCCGTCATCGTGCCCCGCGCGATCAGCGACAGCTCGCTGACATCCCGGTGCTCCAGTGCCGCGGATATCACCCGGATCGCACTCAGCAGGTAGTCGTCCTGGCCGTTGGTGTACCGGTTCTGCTCGGCCTGTCGTTCGGCGAGGGCGTTCTCGGCTGCGCCAATCTGCGCGTCGAGATCGTCCTGGCGCGCCTCGATGGCTTCGAGTGCGCTGCGTGCCTCGGGCACGCCGCCCTCGCGGGCCGCCTGCTCCTCGATATCCTGCAACGCATCGAGTTCCGCGTCCGCGGCGTCGCGGGCATGCGCGGCGTGTTCTGCGAGGCGCTTCGGAATCTCGAGCAGCATCCAGTAGTTTGCGCGTGCACCGTCGTACCGGCACAGTCCCGCCACCCAGCCGTCGAGCAGCCTGGCCAGCGGGTTGGCTGAGTAAGCCGAGGTGCCGTAGCCGCGGCCCCACAGGTACATGAACAGCTCGTCGCTCTCGAACGCCTCGCCCTTGCGGCGGCTGTCGGTTGCCGCGAGTTCGGCTTTCTCGAGGGCGCTGACCGCGATCGCATCCGCCTCCCGCGCCCGTTCGAGCTGCGCGTTGAACGCCTCGTTTTTCTCGAGGCCGCGCTGTACCCCGGCTTCGCGTTCGGCGAGCGTGCGCGCCGCCGCGTCGACGTCGTCGTGCAGCGTTTCCCTGCGTTGCTCGAGTTCGTCGAGCGACTTGCGTGCGTCCTGCACTCGCTCGTTGGCTTCGGCCATCGCGGTGTCGCGGGTTGCCAGGATCCGTGTTGCTTCGTGAGTCGCTGCCTCGAGATGTTGGACGACCTCGCCGCCCCGCGCCGCGTCGAGCCGGATGCGCGCCATGCGATCGATCGCACGCGCCTGTTGCAACTTGTTTTCGGTCAGGCGGCGCGAAGTGGCCTGGAGTTCCGGTTCGAGACTCTCGAGACCGCGCCGTGCACCCTGCAGGGTCGTGTCCATGCGCCGCAATGTGTCTCGCCCGGTCAGCATCACCAGTCCGTAATCGTCGCGCCGGTCGTCGGCACGCGGTAGTCGGGTTCGAGCTTGCCCGCTGCCTTGGCCCCGAGCACGTAGTCCTCGATGATCCCGTCGTCACGCTTGTCGGCAGCCACGGCCTCGAACGTCGCCTCGTCTACCCGTACGCCCCACTTGCGAACCTCGTAAAAGCGGCCGTCTTCCTCGTTGCGCACCCGGCGCCGCAGGACATCGCCGCTACCGTCCACGGCCTCCACGATCAGGTAGTAGTTGCGCGCGTCGAGATTGACATCGGGTACGCGCCATACGCCCGAGAGCTCATTGGGCCGCGACACGATGCGGATCTCGTAGGCGAGTTCCAGCTCCCGCAACAAGGCCTCGAGTTCGCCGTGCGCGGCTTCCGCCGCGGCGAAGTCCCGGGCCCGCAGGTCGCGCTGCGCGCGAGCCAGCAGCTCGTTGGCCGCGAGCGTGGCCTCAGCGCTCTGCGACCCGCCGATGATGCGGGCGTGCGTCGTCTCGATCTGCGCCGGCAATGCTGCCTCGAAGCGCCGCTGCGGCGCCGCGACCGTCACGTACCAGGCCACGGCGATCAGGAGTGCAAGCGCGGCAATGCCGACGACGGGCTTCAGCCACCGCCGGCGGCGAACGTACAGGCGCGCCAGGAACGCCGACGCGTTACGCGGCGTCGGTGAGTAGGCAAACCGTTCTTCCTCGAGCGCGTCCACGCCCGCTTCGAGCGCTGCGTCGGACACCTCGATGCCCTGTGCCGTATAAATCTCGCGCAGCCGCTCGACAAGGCGCTGCCGCCGGCCAGCGGCGTCGAGTTCCCGCTCGACCACGAGCCGACGGTGGCGAATCGTGTCCACCACGTCCATCGCGACCATGAGGTCTTCGAGCGGCGTCTCCCGGCTTCCCGGCGCCAATGCCCGGCCCACGCGCGGCGCTCCCGGCTCAGACCCCGGTCGGCTGCGGCAGCGTGCCGCCTTCCTGGATCAGCTTCGCGAGCCGTTGCTTGCCGTCTTCGACCGACTCCCGTATTTCCTCGGCGTTCCTGGTTGCCAGCACGCGCATCTCCGCGATGATCTCGCGCGAGCGCGCCTGGAAATTGACTACCGAGTCGACGAGTTTCGCGACCGCCTCCGCGCGGATCGTCGGGCCGTAGCCCGCGCGTACCGCGGCCTCCTGCACCTTGCCGCCGATATCGGCCAGGTCTTCGAGGCTCTTGGACACGCCTTCTTTCATCGCTTCGAGGGACTTGGTGCTCTCGTGCAGTCCAAACATTCCCGTAAACGACGCCGACAGCGCCGTGAGTACGGTTTCGTTGGTGCCAAAGAACATAATGGACTGCTTGTAGACACGTTCCTTGGCGCTGGTCGTCTGCATGAGGCGCGCCATGATGAACTCGGACGTGTTGTAGCCGATGGTCAGGTTGTCGGCCAGGTCTTTCGCCACCTGGTAGCGATCCTCGTCGAACTGCAGCGCGCGGACCTTCTCGTCCCGAGCCAGTTCGAGCGTCGCCCGTTGCGCCATGTCGTCGCCTTCGTAGGCGGCGACGGCATCGTTAGCCGTGGCGAGATCCGTTTTGGCCGCCTCCCAGTGCGCCTCGGCTTTCTTCAGTATGTCGAGCGACAGCACCTCGGAGCTTTTCAGGGCGCCGCGGAAATCCTGGTAGGCCTCGAGAATCATGAGTTCGCGCTCGATCTGTTCCTTCGAGTCGGCGGCGACCTCGAGATAGGTTTCCTTGATTTCGTCGAAGCGATGCGCGATGTCTCCGCGCGTGGCCTTCATCCAGATGTTGCTGATGCGCTCGAAGGTGTCGATCTTGCCGTCCTCGACCTGTTCGACCATCTTCTTGGCGTCGTCGCGGATCGAGTTGAACGCCTCGGTGATCTCTTCGTAACGTTCGCCGAGTTTCATCGAGCTGACCTGCTCGCGTACGACCTCGTTGAACAGCGAGGCCTGGCTCAACGTTCGCGCGATCGCGGTGACGCTTGCCTCGTCGAGCTCGGTGAGGCGGTTCAACAGGGCGATGACGGGCGCTTCCTCGCTCTCGCCGGGGACCAATCCGAGATCGCGCAACCGGGTCATCGCGCGATCGAAATACTGCAACGCTGTCTTTTGCATTGGGACTCCTGCTTGTTGTTGGTTCGTACCAGGTTTCGGCGACGTCGAGCACCGCGCAGTCGCAGGCTCCAGCCGCTCATTCTACCAGTTGGCGACGCTGGCGGGTGCCGATGCGACTGTGAACATTTGTGTCGTTGCCACGACCCGGGGCGAATCGTTCTTACAATAGCGGGCTATGTGCCGAACCAATCCAGGGACGCACCTGCCGGGCCCAGCCGTTAGAATCTGGCCGGCACAACCACTAAACCGGAGTCGGGAACATGGCAGGAAACGCTCACTCGAGCTCAACCACGTCGACGCGAACGACGCGACGCTACTGGCGCCGCACGGAGACACCGCGCGCCTGGTGGCCCTGGGGCCTGTTGCCGATCGCGGGCCTCCTGGTCCTGTACCTGTTCGGTGCCCTGGTGACCGCGCCCGCCATTGAACGGCAGGTCGGCGACAGCGTCAGCGAGACGCTCGAAAATGCCGGCGTCGATGTCACGGAACTCGCAGCCGACGGACAGGGCGTTACGGGGCGGATTGTTGCCGGCGGCCCGGCCGAGGCGCTGCTCGAGGCGCTCGCCGCGAACAGCACCTGCACGACGTGGGCCGGAGACCTGACCTGCCCGGCGTCGGTGTCGCTCGAGCAGGACCTGCTGGAACCAGCGCCCGTCGAGGTTGCCCCGCGCGACCACCGCTTCCAGTTCCTGCGTGGTGTCGACACATTGATACTGCGGGGCGAGGTACCGAGTGCCGCCGAGCGCGAGCGCATCGACGTGCTCGCACATGAACACTTCGAGCAGGTGCAGAACGAGCTGCGCATCTCCGACGAGGCCGCCGGTCCGCATTACGCCAGGGCGGCAGACCGTGCCGTCGCGGTCGTCAAGCACCTGGTCAGCGGCCAGGCGAGCTGGTCGGGCGGACGCCTGTACGTTTCCGGTATCGCAAAGGCGGGCGACATCGTCGCGGCGCGCAGCGAAGTTGACTCGGCCGAGGACGCCGGGTTTCTCGGCCGCTTCGACGTGCAGGAACTCGAGTCGGAGCCGGTGCGGGAGGCACCGCCTGCGGCCCGGCAGGCCTGCAACGATGCATTCCAGGACACGCTGTCGGGTGCGACTGTCCGGTTCCGCACTGCCAGCGCGGAGATCGACACGGCCAGTGTCGCGTTGCTGCAACGCCTCGCGGCTCTCGCCAACGGGTGTTCGGGCAACCTGACCATCGAGGGGCACACGGACAGCCAGGGCGATGCCGACATGAACGAGGCACTGAGCCTGGCCCGGGCGACGGCGGTACGCGACGCACTCGCGGTGCTCGGCGTCGACAGCTCGCGCATGCGCGCGGTCGGTTACGGCGAGTCGCGCCCCATCGCCGACAACGCCACGGCCGAAGGCCGCGCCAGGAACCGACGCATCGCCATCTCCATCGACGAATTCGAATAACGTCCGCATCGCAGCACCGTGCGCGATCGGGATACGAGGGAAAGACAATGATCTATCTGCTTGCCAAGTACACACTCCTGTTTCTGCTGGCCGCCATGCTCGGCTTCATACTGGGCCACTGGTGGTCGCGACGCCGCATCGTCGACGTAACCGAATCGTACGCAGACCTGCAGAAGGCATCCGGGCGGACCGACGAGGCAAACTGGGAGCGGTTGTGGCAGCGCCTCGACGCGATCCCTGCACCGCAACCGCAGCAGGCCGTCGACCTGCAGCCCGTCCACAGCGAGCTGAACACCATTCGCAGGGAAATCAGCGGATTGCCGCAGGTCGACCTGGCGCCGGTCGACAGCCGCCTGCACAAGGTCGAAACCGAGCTCAGCCGGCTCGGCCAGCGGCTCGCGACGCCGCCCCCGGCAGCGCCGAGAGCCGAACCGGACCGGGCCAAGGCCGACAAGCCGCGCCTCCTGGGTTCCCCCATCTACGGCAAGAAAGACGACCTCAAGCGGATCTCCGGCATCGGGCCCAAGCTCGAGCAGCTGCTGAACAAGAACGGTATCTACTACTACTGGCAGATCGCGTCGTGGTCGCCGAGGGACGTCGAGGCCGTCGACGAGCAGCTGGACGTGTTCAAGGGGCGCATCTCGCGCGACGACTGGGTGGCGCAGGCACGCAAGCTGAAGCGGCTGCCGGATGCCGCGCGCATGCCCGCGGAGTAGGGGTTCAAAGCGGGGAGCGCCGCGCTACTCCGCCATGACGCGTTCGAGTGCCGCGGGGTCCCGCCAGCGCCCCCCGGCGAGCCGCAGTGCGTAGACCACGGCAATGGCCAGGATCATCAGGACGAACGCCAGCCAGGACACCTTGGGGCTGAGCTCGAAAACGCGAATGATGAAGAACTGGGCCACGAGCATCGCCCAGTGCAGCGATACCGACGCGATCATCAGCCAGCGCGTGTCCCCGGCGCCGCGCAGCACGCCGCTCGATACGAGCAGGATGGCGTCGGCCATCACGTAGCTGCACAGGCCGATCATCATGAACGCCGCGAGTTCGCGGATGGCCGTGAAGTCGCCGGCGGGCGGTGCAAATACTTCCACCAGCGGGTAGCGGAATGCCGTGTAGATGATTGCCAGGATCGCCGAGTAGGTGAGGGCGAGTGCAAATGCGGCCGCGATGACCTGGCTGGCGCGGGCCAGGTCCCGCGCGCCGACGAACCGGCCGATCAGGCTGATGACGGCCACGTGCAGGCCGATCATGGGGATGAAGGAGAGAATGTCCCAGTTGAACACGATGGCAGCGGCCGCGCCCTGGGCGACGCCGTACGACTGGAACATGAGCAGGAACAGGTTGAACGCCGCGACGTTCAGGAACATTTCCAGTCCCGACGGGAACCCGAGGCGCCAGTAACGCCGCAGGATCTTGAGATCGAGTGCAAACGAGCGCATCACGCCGAATGCCTCGCGGTGTTCCCTGGCGAAATAGAAAGCGACAAACAAGGCGAACGCGAGGACCGTCGCAGCGACCGTGGAGATGCCGGCGCCGACGATGCCGAGCGCCGGGAAGCCGAACTTCCCGAACACCATCGCGTAGCAGAGCGGCACGTTGACGACCAGGCCGAACACGTCGCAGATCATCACCACGTGGGTCCGCCCGATGCCGGCGAAGTAGGACGACAGGCAGACCTTGGCGAGCGTGACGAGCACGCCCGACATCAGGATCAGGTAATAGGTGCGCTCCAGTTCGACCTGCGCCGGCGTATGCTCCATGGTTTCGAAGATGCCGGCCACGAGAAACGTAATGAGCGTGAGAAACGGCGCGCTCATGACCGTCATGACCAGGCCCTGGGTTACGACTTTCGGGCATTTCTCCCGTTCGCCCGCGCCGAGGTACTGCGCCGCCAGGGCGTTCGCGTAGGAAAACAGGCCGACGAAAAAACAGAACGAGAAAAACGACGCCACGCCGCCGCCGAGCGCGGCGGCCATGTGCGCCGGATCGATCTGCGACATGAAGTAGCGGTCCGTGAAGATCATCACGGCGAAGGTGCCCTGCGATACGACCATCGGCAGCGCGAGGCGCAACAACTCGGACAGGGTCTGCCGGTCGAAATGACGGCGCAATGACAGCACGGACTCGCTCGCGAACAAGGGGATGGCGCGCAAGTCTACGCAACGCTCATGCCGGGCGAAAGACCCGAAATTAGGCTACATTGGCCGAGGCTGCCGAGCGCGAGACCTGGAGCACCGCGGACGTGAAGTACCTGAAGTGGGTTGTGTTGATCCTGCTGCTCGTGGTGATCGTCGCCATGGTCGTGCAGTCTCGGCGCGACGCCATAGCCCTCGAGATCGCCAACCGGGTGCTGCGGGACACGGATTTTGTCGTCAGAAGCATCTCGGTGCGCACCCTCGGCGTGGACCATATCGAGCTGGCTGCCATCGAACTCGAGACGCCGACCGGCACACGCTACGACCTTGCCGGCCTGTATTTCCCACTGAATATCAAGGGTGGCGGTGCGCGCAACGTCACGATCGAGCGCCTGGAAATGAGCTGGCCGGACGGGCAGCCGCAGGACACATCGTATGCGGACCTCGCACGCACTGCCCTGCTGCTGCCCGAGACACTACCGAACACCAACGTGCGCGTGCAGCGGATGGCGATTCAGGGGGTGCCGGAGTTGTCGGGCATCAGCTGGACAACATCGGGCCCGGACCAGTCGTTCGCGGCCGAGATCGGGGGACTCGCCCTGGACGTGGCCGCGAGGCGCTCGTCCGACATCGGCCACCAGGTCCGCATCGCGGCGGCCGACGGGGCCGGCACGCAGGCGCTGCTCGGCAATCTCGCCGTTACCGACGGCGACAACCAGCTCCGTGCCGACGGCGATCTTCATGTCGAGCTGGTGCTCCTCGAGCCGCTGCTGCGGTCCCTGGAGTGGGTGCCGGCCGCCGTGCAGGGCATGGACGCGAGGATCGCCGGAGCGATCGCCGTCGAATTCCACGACGAGAACAACCCCGTAGCCAGGCTCCAGCCGACGCTCCCGAAAGGGTCCTCGATGAGTTTGCGCAGCGAGGATGGCGCGCGCATCGGCATAGCACTCGAGCGCGACATGCGATTCGATCTCGTGCTGGAGTATCCGAGCCTCGCCTGGACTGTCGACGCCGCGCAGGTGAGCGGCACGGTGCGTCTCGAGGACGGCACGCGACTTGCCACGACGCTTAGCGACGTCCAGTGCCGCGCGGGCACGGAATGCAGGCTGCGCGCCACGGCCAGTGCCGGCCCGGGCGTATGGGGTGGCATGCCCGCGAAAGCCGTCAGGGTCACCACCACGTCGGATGCGACCATCGCGGTGACGGAACACGGCTGGTCGGCCGCGGTCCGGGAAGTTCGGGTTAACGTGGACGAATTGCGCCCCGCAAAGGACCTGCTGGCGACCCTGGACGTCGCGCTCAGCAACCTCGAAACGGCTGACGGGCTGGCGTCGTTCACGGCGCAGTTCCGCACGACGCCGGGCAGCGGACGACTGCGGTACAAGGACCTGGAGCTCGCCGTACCCGGCGCAGAGGGCAGGATCGACATCGCCGGCGATGCGCTTCGGTCGTCGTTGCGCGTGTTCGACAAAGTGCGATCGCTGGCCGCGAACGTCGAACTCGAGCATGACTTGGCGCGCGCCACGGGCAGGGCACGGCTGCGCGACGGCATGATCGATTTTGGCCGTCGCAAGCTGTCGCAGCGCGTCGTCGGCTGGTCGCAGCCCTGGGACGCGATTGCCGGGACCTGGTCTTTCGCCGGCGAACTCGATTGGACGACAACGCCTACCGCTACCGGGTTTCGCGGCCGCTCGACACAGCGGATCGAGGGACTGGCCGGCATCTACAACGACATCGGCATGGCAGGGCTGGCAACGACCCTCGAGGTGGACATCGACTCCGGGACGGACCTTTCAATCCGCCCGGCCTCCCTCACGATCGACCTTATCGATGTGGGCTTGCCGATAACCGATGTCGCGGCCCAAGTGTCCCTCGACCCGGCAAACCTCGCGGCCCGGGTGGATGCCCTGACCGGAGCCGCGCTCGGCGGGCAGTTTGCCGTCGATCCCTTCACTTACTCGGCCGGGGCCGAACGCACTGACCTGCAGCTCCACCTGAACGGCGTTCAGCTGCAATTCATGGTGGATCTCGCACAATTCGAAAAGTTGAAAATCACGGGAACCGTCTCCGGAATGTTGCCAGTAGCGCTCACAGGGACCGCCGTCCGGGTCGACAGTGGCCTGCTCGCCAGCGACCCGCCGGGTGGCGTCATTCGCTACCGGGGCAGCGCCCCGGCGGCCGGCGCGAACCCGCAGTTGTCGATGGTCACGGGCGCGCTGTCGAACTTCGTGTACGAGTCGCTGACGGCACGGGTGAACTACACTGAGGCCGGCGACCTGACGCTCGGGATGCGCCTGAAGGGCATCAACCCCGACCGGGATCCGACCCAGCCGATCATTCTGAACCTGACTGTCGATGACAATATCCCGCAGTTGCTGAAGAGTTTGCAGGCGGTCCGGTCGATTGAGGATATACTTGAGCGCAAGGCCGCAAAATGACACCGGTGCGGTAAGAGGGTAGCTATGAACAGATTATTGACACTCTTGCTCCTGGCGGGCTTCGCAAGCGCCTGCACACCGACCGTGCAGGTTGCCGCGCCGAAAGAGCCCATCGAAATCAACCTTAACGTCAAGATCGAACACAACATTCGAATCCAGGTGGACAAGGAACTCGAGAGCCTGTTCTCCGCAGACAGCGACGTATTCTGAGGTGGCCGCTATGAAAAGAACGCTTACCGCAATCCTGCTGATCTTCGCGTTTCATTTCGCGTACGCGCTCGATATCGGCGAAGCCAAGGACCGAGGCCTCGTCGGCGAAGCCAGGACGGGTTACCTCGCGGCCGTGCAGCAGCCGGTCAGCAGCGAAGTGCGCGCGTTGATCGATGAGGTCAATGCCAAACGTACAGCGGAGTTCGAACGCACGGCTGAGAAAACCAACACGACGCTCGCCCAGGTCAGCAACCGCTTCTACGAACTCGCCGTACAGAGAACCGCACGCGGCCATTACTACCAGGACGCCGACGGCAACTGGCTGAAGAAAGAGTAGCGGGTCCCGGCGCCGCGCAGGCCGACGGCCGCTGCGGCGCACGAGGCTCGGGAAAGATCCCGGCCGTTACATAATCTCGCGACGCCTCCCTTTACACCGTGCGGTCCAATCGGTATACGCTGTGAGCATGTGCAACAGGGGAGTTCAGGTGATGAGAGCACTCACCGCAGTTGTTTCCGGGTTCGTCATGCTGGCGCTGGCGAGCTGTGGATCAGGTTCGTCGCCGGCGACCGGCACGCAGAATCCGCCACCCGTGCAGGGCCTGTTGAGCCCGGTTACGGACGTCGCGGCGTTCGAGGCCTCCATCAAGGACGGGCTCACGGTGATGGCGAGTGCCGAGCAGCTCGCGGCTGCTGATGCGGCTGTCGCAGCGGGCGGTGGCAACTTCACCGGTACCTACACCCAGGAACTCAACGTCGACGAGCTCGACGCCGTCCGTTACGACGGCTCGCACCTGTACGTGGCGCCAAGACGGTACTTCCACTGCTGCTTCCTTCTCGCAAACGCCGGGACGTCCGCCGACGATTCCCGTCCCGAGCCCGAGCGCTCGATCCGGATACTCGCGACCGACCCGGCCAATGCCGAGGCGTCGGTCGTCAGCCGGATCCCGCTCGAAGACGGCGTTTCGGTGCAGGGCATGTACGTCGATGCGGAGCGGCTGTTTGCACTCACGGGGCAGTCGCTCTACGGGCACTACGGCGAGTTGTGGAGCGACATCGCGATCTGGGCGCCCGAGACCCTGGGATTCAGGCTCTACGACACGAGCGACAAGTCGAATCCAGTGCTCGAGGTCGAGGCGACGATCGACGGCGTTTTCGTCGACAGCCGCCGCATCGGCAACACGGTCTATCTCGTGAGCCGCTACACGCCGTGGATCGACGGCTTGCACTACTACGTGCAGACGCCCGAGCAGCAGGCAGAGAACGAAGCGCTGTTGGCGAACGTTACGCTCGACGACCTGTTGCCGAAGATCGCGATCGGCGGCGCCTCGCAGACGCTGGTCGATCCCGAGCGCTGCTACGTGACGACTAGCGGCAAGGAGCCGTACGCGGTCGTTACCACGATCATCGCGATCCCGCTCGACGATCCCGGCAACTTCACGGCGACTTGTTACAGCGAAGACGCCTATGGCGTGTACGTGTCCGAAAACGCGCTGTACTTCACCCAGTTCAGGTCCAGCACGTCAGCGGCGATCGACGTCACGCGCATCCACAAGTTTGCCCTGGCTGGCACGGCGGTCAGCTATCGCGGGTCGGCCGACGTCGAGGGCGTGGTATGGCGCGGCGGCCAGGCGGACTTCCGCATGAGCGAGCACAACGGCGACCTGCGCCTCCTCGCCTCGCAGTTCGACTGGGGCAGCGACGACTTCGTCGATCATCATCTCTATATCCTGCGGGAATCGAGCAGCGCACCGGAGCTCGAGGTCGTCTCGACGCTGCCCAACAACGCGAGGCCCGCGGAGATCGGCAAACCGAACGAGGCGCTGTACGGCGTGCGTTTTCTGGGCGAGGTCGCCTACGCGGTCACCTTCGAGCAGATCGACCCTCTGTATACGCTCGATCTGTCCGACCCGGCCGATCCCTTTATCGCGGGCGAACTCGAGGTCACGGGTTTCTCGGACTTCCTGCACCCGGTCAGTGACGACCTGTTGCTCGGCCTCGGCCGCAGCGCCGAGGGCGGGATCAAGCTCGAGCTGTTCGACGTCTCGGACCTTGCGCAGCCGCTGTCGCGCGGCAGCGCCGTCATCGGCGGGCGCGGCTCCTACAGCGAGGCACTCTACGATCGCCACGCCTTTACCTACCAGTCCGATGTCGGCGGGGTCGATCGTTTTGCGATCCCGGCGCAGGTTTTCGCCGAGGACGGTAGCTGGGAGTTCCTCGGATCGGCACTGTACCTGTTCGAGATTCTCGACAAGGACATGCCGTCAATGGCCGCGCTCCACAGCGCCGGGGCAATCGAGCCGCCGCCAGCCGCTCCCGACCGGCGGGAATGGGTCGAACGCAGCCGCGCGTATCTCCACGACGACACGGTGTATTACGTTCGTGACGAGAACGTGTGGGCGGCATTCTGGCTATCGCCGTCGCTGCCGAACGGGCCGTTCGGGGACAGCGCCCCGTAAAACCGGGTGCGCCCGGGGTCCGTCCGACCTTAGAATAGGACCATGCTGACTTTTTCCGGCATCGTAGCCGGGCTCGTCCTGCTGATCCTGGGCGGTACGGCCCTCGTCGGCGGCGCGTCGCAGCTCGCCGCGCGGCTGGGCGTCTCGCCGATGATCGTCGGTCTCACGATCGTCGGATTCGGTACCAGCGCGCCGGAGCTGGTCGTCAACATCGTCGGCGGCCTGCGCGGGGAAACCGCGCTCGCGTTCGGTAATGTCGTCGGCTCCAACATCAGCAACCTCGCGCTGGTGCTCGGGATAGCCGCGCTCCTGCAACAGATCGAGATACAGGGCGCGGTGATTCGCCGGGAAGTGCCGCTGTTGCTGCTCGTAACGACGATCATGACGGTGATGGCGCTCGACAACCTTCTCGAGGGCGGCGCGGCGCGCATCGGGATCTCGGATGCCGTCGTGCTGATCCTGCTGTTCGCGATCTTCGTCTACATCGCGGTTCAGGACGTCTTGCTGACCCGCAAGAAAGACATCCTGCTGACGGAGCTGAACGACAATCCGCTCGTCGTGACCGAGCCCGTCAGCCGCTTCTACTGGGCTTACATCGCGATCGGCTTCATGCTGCTGTTCGTCGGTGGCGAAATGACCGTGCGCTACAGCGTCTCGTTTGCCACTCACCTCGGCGTGTCGACGACCATCATCGGCCTGTTCGTCGTCGCTGTCGGTACCAGCTTGCCGGAACTGATCACATCGGTCATGGCCGCACTGCGCAAGGAATCGGATCTCGCGCTCGGCAACATCCTCGGGTCGAACGTCTTCAATTCCCTGATCGTGTTGCCGGCCAGTGCGCTGGCCGGCCCGGTAGCGATTCCCAAGGGCGGCGTGCAGGACCTGATCATGTCCTGGGTACTCGCGGCGGTGCTGATCCCCATCTTCCTGTTCGGCCGCGCGAAACTCGGGCGCACGACCGGCGCGATGCTGCTGGCCGCGTACTTCGCCTATGCCGTGGTCCGTATTGTCGGCTATTGAACGCCGGGCGACACGGCATCGGCCGACCGGTAGATCCGCTCGAACACGTCGACCAGGCGCCGGCCCAGCAGTTCGAGAAACCGGTCGATGTCCGAGATGCGCCGAAAGGTCACGAAACCGTTCTCCAGGAACTCCTGCAGCGCGCCGAATCCGGCGGCATGTGCCGGCATTCTCATCGTGCGCAGCAAGCCGCCGATCAGCGGCACGCGTACCAGCGTCTTCAGGGATTCGCCGAGCTCGACGGCCAGGTTGACCAGCCCGACACATTCCTCGTAGGAACTCACACCGCGACAGGCGTTGCAGTAGTCCTGCTCGGTGATGTTCGCCGGCAACTCGCCGTCGATTAGCAGGGCGCGCCAGATGGCGAGATTGACCTGGAGGGCGCCGGCATTCAGTTCCACCGCGGCCGCGGCCGTCTGCAGCGCCTGCGTCGGTAACGACCGGACAATTACCGGCGCAGCGCGCTCGATATCGCGGTCGCGTTCGCTGACGCCCACGCCGCACAGGTCGCTGACGACGAAGTCGACCGCCTCGGCATATCCCGCGGGCTCCAGCAGGTCGCCGAAGAACGGCAGCATGTAGCCGAATTGCCAGCGCGTAAAACGGTCGTACGAAACGAACCCGCCGGGATCGCCCAGGTATTCGCCGTGTAGTTCATTGCTGCGCGCGATAGCGCGACGGAAAGTCGCCGCAGCGTGTTTTCGGCTCTCTCGCAATCTGGCCGCCTCCGGTGCCGGATTCTAGCACGCAGTCGAGGCATGCCAGTGCGGCCCGACTCGTGCCGGGACAGGGGTGGCGGTACATTGGTAGACTTTGTTCATGGAATTCGTGCACTACGGCCTGGACGACGGCATCGCGACGATTCGCATCGACGACGGCAAGCGTAACGCCCTCGCGCCGGCGGTCCTGGCCGAGATCTACGCGGCATTCGACCGGGCGGAGGCCGATCGCGCAACGGTGATCCTGACGGGCCGCGACGAGGTGTTCTCGGCTGGCTTCGATCTCAAGGTGATGAATCGCGGCGGCGCGCAGGCCATCGGCATGTTGCGCCGCGGCTACGGCCTGCCCGCCCGGGTGCTCGCCTATCCGCATCCCGTCATCGCCGCTTGCAACGGCCATTCGATGGCGATGGGCGTATTCCTGATGCTGGCCGCCGATTACATCGTCGGCAGTCGCGGCGATTTCAAGATAGCGGCCAACGAGGTCGCGATCGGCATGACCATGCCGCGGGTTGCGGCGGCGATGTTGCGGCATCGCCTGCGCCCGGCGGACTTCCAGCGTGCGGTGACACTGGCCGAGTATTTCGATCCGCCAGCCGCCGAGCGCGCCGGGTTCTTTGATGAACTCGTCGATCCCGCACAGCTCATGCCGCGTGCCGCCACGCTGGCGCAGCGTTTCCGGGACCTCGACGCGCGAGCTCACCGCAACTCGAAGCGCCTTGTTCGCAAGGCGCTTCTGCGCAGGATTCGCTTCAGTATTCCGCTCGATCTCGTCAGCGCCGCGCTGCAGGGGGTGCGCCGCGGCCGCAAGGCCTGATGCGCAGGGCCCCGGGGAATGTTGCGGGCACGCATATCCCTCGATCTCAACGAACATCGGCCGCTTCGGGTTGGTTCTTGAACCAATCGATACGGCCAATGGCAGGCCTGCAATTCTAACCCGTACTGGCGTCAGGAAACCGGGCCGCGAACTGGCGCGATGTGAAGATGCCAAACGCCGGCATTACTACAGCAAGCCCCATGTAGATCCACCCGGCAAGGCCGACAAGCCGGTCGGGCAGCATCACCGCGAGTATCAGTGAGACGAGGCCAGAGCTGCCGACAATCGACCACGCCAGGATCTCGTACCTGGTGAGGAGTTGTTCCTCGGGCGTCAGCGCCAGGCTGTTGGCCCGCCGCAGCGCATGCAGATTCAGAGACACCAGGCACAGATTCGATACGAAAAAGCCAATGCCATAGATGGCGAACAGGCCACGAGCTTTGCCGACGCTGTCGATGTAGAACTCGGTTGGCAGCCACCCATTGGTCAGGGCACTTATGGCTGCCGTTGCCATCGCGCGCAGCGGATAGACATAGACGAGCAAAACGAAGATCAATGCCAGGCTGACGAGGGTCGCGAACGTGGTGTCAAGCCCGAACCGCATGGACCAGTTGCGATGTGCGATCCAGAACATTGCCAGGACGCAAAAGCCGAATAGAAATGCCGGCACGGCACGCAGCGCAACCATGAGCTCATCGAAACTCTTTGGAACCGCGTCGAAAGAAATTACCAGCAGCGTCAACGCGAACGCAAAGGCCGCGTCAACGAACGCTTCTAGTCGTGTCGTATCCTTACCGCGTTGGTAGAAGTACCCGGATTTCTCAAGCCCA
>JBFEJR010000041.1:0-22667 GCA_041553075.1 Woeseiaceae bacterium
GATGTGCCGGGCGGTGTCGTCAACCTGTTGACGGGTTTACGGTCCGAACTTACCGAGCACTTCGCCTCGCACATGGACGTCAACGCGATCGTGTGGTGTGACGGTAGCCGCAAAGTGGCCGCGAGCATCCAGGAGCTGGCGGCGGAGAACGTCAAGCGGGTGGTCGGGCGCGCGCGCGTGGACTGGTCGAAGGACGCTGCCCAGCATCCTTACCTGATTCGCGATACCCAGGAGGTCAAGACGACCTGGCACCCGATCGGGTCGTGACGGCCGGGTCGAAACCGTCGAGCAGGCCCGGCTCGATCCGGGCCCCGAGCTGCTGAATGACGCGCGTGGCGCAGAGCGTGCCGTAACGCGCGCAATCGGCCAGCGAGCGGCCGTTCACCCAGCCGTACAGGAACCCGGCACTGTAGGCGTCGCCGGCGCCGGTCGTGTCGACGACGGTCGCCACGGGCATGGCCTCCTGGACGACGGTCTCGTCGCCATGAACGATAACCGAGCCTTTCTCGGAGCGCGTCATCGCGAACAGGTTGTCGTAGTCGGCAAGTGCCAGCATCGTGTCGTCGAAGTTCGAAGCACCGACCAGCGCCATTACCTCTTCCTCGTCGGCGACGACGATGTCGACGCCATCGCGAACGAATTCCTCGAAAGAGTCGCGGTGGCGCTCGACGCAGAACGAATCGGACAAAGACAGTGCAACCCGGGTGCCGTTCGCCTGCGCAATGTCGACCGCCTTGCGAGCCAGAGCCGGGCCTTCGGCGATGTCCCACACGTAGCCTTCGAGCAGCATCGCCTGGGGGGCGCCGATCGTCTCCGTGCTGATATCGCGCAGCCCGAGCTCGGTACAGGCGCCGAGGTAGGTCTGCATCGTGCGTTGCCCGTCGGCGGTAATCAGTACGTGACTGCGTGCGGTCGGTGCGCCGTCCTCGGCCCGCGGCAGCCGGATATCGACGCCGAGCGAGCGCATGTCGTGATTGAAAATCCGGCCGAGCTGGTCGTTGCGGACCTTGCCGATGTAGGCGGCCGAGCCACCGAGGTTGGCAAATCCCGCGACCGTGTTGGCCACCGACCCGCCCGACATTTCGGTGGCCGGTCCCATCATGTTGTAAATGTCCCGGGCGCGTTCCTTGTCGATCAGCGTCATCGAGCCGGGCTCCGCGCCGATGCGCTCGAGGAACTCGTGGTCGACGTGCGCCAGCACATCGACGATGGCATTACTGATACCGAGGAGCTGGACTTTCGTTGACATCAAGAACTCTTTCGCGAAAAGGGTTGGCGGCCGGGCGGCCGGCGTCGGCGATCATACACAAACTCGTGCAACCGCATCCACGTCGGCTGCATCATAATTGATATGGTCATTGCGCGCGCGAGTCGGTATCTTTCCGAGGCAAGCGGGGAAACCCGAGTAGCGGGGGATGAGTAATGCGACGATCGGCCAGCCTGATGATCCCCCTCAGCCTGATCCTGCTTTACTACGGGTTCTGGATCGCGC
This sequence comes from Woeseiaceae bacterium, assembly GCA_041553075.1. Taxonomy (GTDB): domain Bacteria; phylum Pseudomonadota; class Gammaproteobacteria; order Steroidobacterales; family Woeseiaceae; genus UBA1847. The sequence continues at coordinate 1,493 of JBFEJR010000041.1, forward strand.
TCACCTGGTGGCTGCTCCGGCGCTTCCCGGCCCTGGCGGAGTACGTGCCGATCGGCGGGATCAGTGCCCTGGCCAGCGCCAACATGGAATCGTTCGAACCCGTGTACACCATGGTGGAACGCAACCTGCTGTCGGCATCCGGCCCCCTGCGCCTGCTGCTCGGCTCGATCGGCGCCTTGATTCTCACGGTGCCGATTTCCTGGGTCTACTTCATCACGAGCCGCGCGCGGCGCATCGACCAGTCGTTCCTGCAGACCATCATGATCCTGCCCGTCGTCGTGACCGGGATCGCGATGATCGTCGTCAACAGCCTGGCGCTCGCGTTCAGCCTGGCCGGCGTCGTCGCTGCCGTGCGCTTTCGGTTCACGCTGAACCAGCCGTCGGATGCCATGTACATTTTCGTCGCGATCGGGCTCGGGCTCGGCTCGGGCATCGGGGCACTGGGGATCGCGGCCGTGATCTCCTTTACTTTCGCGATGGCGACGCTGGTAATCTGGAAGCTCGAATACGGCAAGACCCTGTCGGGTCCGTTCCTGACCATGTTGACGCGGCGCGATGCCGGCGAGGACCAATACTAGGAATGTTGCATGACTGAGGACGACAAGCGCAGCCTGCTCCTTGTCCATGGCCGCGATTTCAAACCCGCCGCCGAGACGTATCTGGATATCGCAACGGCCGCAATACGCGCCGGGCTGGAGCGGGACTATCCCGATTGCCTGCCGTGTTTCGACGAGATGAGCATCGACCTTGCCTGGTTCGGTGATCTCAACGCGCAGGTACTCGAGGAGCATGGCCGGACCTATGACGAGGACCTCGACATCGGTGATCGGCGCAATGCCCTGCAGGCGCTGACCCAGATCACGCCCCGCAAGAAATTCGGCATCCGGCTCTACGACCAGCTCCCCGGCAAGTCGGCCCTGCCGGAGTTCTTCATGGACATCGGGGCGCCGCTGCTCGGCGCCGTCGGTTTCCGGATGCCCGTCATCGGCAAGATCTCGAAAGACGTCGCGGCCTACTTCGAGGACGCGGCGTTCGCGGAGAAGATGCGCAGCCGCCTGCGCGAGAAGCTGTGCAGGCTCATGGACCGGGGCGACAGGATCATGCTCGTCACGCACGGCACCGGCAGCGTCGTCGCCTACGACGTGTTGTGGGAACTGTCCAACGACACGGCGACCTATCCGGAATACGGCAGCCACAAGGTCGAGCAGTGGATAACGATGGGCTCGCCGCTGGGTGACACCGTGATCCAGAAGCGCCTGCTCGGTGCCGGGGAACGGGAAGACAGCCGTTTTCCAAGCAACGTCATCTCCTGGCACAACCTGGCTGCCGAGGACGACTACACCTGCCACGACAATACGCTCGCCGACGACTTCAAGAAGATGATGGTGCAGAAACGCGTCAGCGCCGTGCACGACTACCGGATCTTCAACCTGGCTGTACGGTATGGAAAGTCGAACCCGCACAGCTCGGTCGGCTACTACATCCATCCGCGGCTCGCCAAGATCCTGTCGGACTGGATCGGCGTGCCGGTCAACTCCCCAGACACGCCTCCAGGAAGCGGTAGTTGACCTGGCGCGGTGAATCGATGGTTTTGTAGAAGTCGTTGATGTAGCGCAGCGTTCGCTTGCGCTCACCGTTGCTCAGTGCCGGCTGGTCCGAGACCAGGCGCTCGATCGCCTGCCGGTTGTCCCGGAAACTATCGAACGTCGCATCCAGGTGCTCGTTGTTGGTGCAGCGGCCGCGATACAGCCGCTGCTTTACGCTGGAAAGGCGAAAGCGAGGATTCGGCACGGCGTGGGGCGGCGCCACGAACCCCGTGACGTCGAAATCGTAGGGCACCGAAATCTGCGTGTCGTCGTTTTTCAGCAGCACGAAGTTATGGCAGCAGGGCTGGCCCGGTGCCCCCTTGATGGGCGAGAAATCCGTGTTGCCGATCAGGTACTGGAACACCGAGACGAGATTGGTATGCCGGGCATCGAGCGCCTCCACCGTGGTCGACGCGGAGTCGTCGACTTTCATCCCGATACGTCGCGCGAGCTGCTTGTCGTGCTCGATCAGGACCGCGTAGGTGCTGGCAATCTCCTTGCCCGAGGTGCTCTCGACGTAACGGGCTCTGAGCAGGCGGGCGCGAAAGCTCCAGTCGGTCAGGGTGTTGAGGATGCGATAGGCGATGAACTCCTTGACGACGGCCTGCTCGTACTTGCCCGAGCGGGAGCGGCAATGCGTGACGAGCTTCATCTTGTCGGATTGGGCAAACAGCGTGCCCTTGGTCTTGCGAAAGTTCAGGCGCAACGGAGCGAAGGCGCACACTTCTTTCTGGCGCCGGAACTTGCCGCGCGCGCGGATGCCGATATCGAGCGTCACGTCCTGGCCCGTCTGCGCGTCGCGATAGGCCAACGTGCCCTGTAACTCGTCTTCGAGCGAGCGGGACTGCATGATCTCATCGAACGGTGCGGTTATCGTGACGTCGACGATCTCGTCGCCGCTGAACAGCGGCGCAACCCCGTTGTCCTGCGCGGCGGCCGCCGCCCATGTGCAGGCCAGGATTAGCCCGAAAAACAACAGGAGTGGCTGTCTCATCTTCTTGGTTTTATTCCCCGTCCCGGTGGTCAAAGTCTAGCATAGTCACTAAACTGGACGGCCCGCATTTCACCGGACACCTCTGTTGCTGCGCGCGATCATCACCCTCTATTTCAGCCTGCTCCTCGTAGCGGCCTCACCTGCGCCGGCGGACGAGTGGCGCGTTGACGGGGCAGAACGAATTGTCGCCATCTCCGACATTCACGGCGCCTACCTGGCCATGGTCGAGACCCTGCAAAACGTCGGCATTCTCGATGCGGACCTCGCGTGGGTCGGGGATACGACGCATCTCGTCATCGTTGGCGACATACTCGACCGCGGCCCGCGTTCCCGCGACGCCATGGACCTGCTGATGCGCCTCGAAGACGAGGCGCGCGCTGCGGGCGGAGCCGTCCACGTGCTCATCGGTAACCACGAGTCGATGAACATGATCGGTGACATGCGCTACGTCAGCAAGGAAGAGTACGCGGCGTTCGCGGCCGACGAAACGCCGGAACAACGCAACCGCTGGTTCCAGGCCTACGTCCGGCGCCAGCCGCCGCCGCGTGACGAGGCGGCGCTCAGGAAGCGCTTCGACAGCACCTTTCCGCCCGGCTTCTTTGCCTTGCGCAAGGCGTTCGGGCCCGATGGCAAGTACGGTCGCTGGCTGCTGCAGAAGCCGATCATTGCCGTGATCAACGGCACGGCCTTCGTGCACGGCGGCCTGTCGCCGCTGGTTGCCGACTACGGGCTCGACGGCGTCAATACCGCGCTGCAGGATGAGCTCGAGGCCTATGTCGGGGCCGTGCATACGTTGATGGAAGCGGAAATCCTGCTGCCGACCGACAGCCAGTACGACTACCTCGGGATCGTCAAGAACTACCTGCCCTCGGTGCAGGACTCGCCTGCGGTGCGCGACGCACTGAAGACGGTCCAGGCGCTCGACGAGGCCAGCCTGATTTCCACCGACGGGCCGCTGTGGTATCGCTCCAACGTTGCCTGTGGCGGCGTCATCGAGAAGCACCGTATCGATGCCGTGCTTGCCGCTATCGACGCCGAGCGCGTCGTTGTCGGGCATACGCCGACGCCCGGGCGCAAGGTGCTGCAGCGATTCGACGGACGCCTTATCGAAGTCGATACGGGCATGCTCAACTTCTATTACAAGGGCAGCGGCAACGCGCTGGTGCTGACCGGCGATGACGTCGTCGTATACAACCAGGCCGGCGGCGAGCCCTACGCCCCCGTGCCGCACCCGCGCAGTGTCGGCACGCGGCCGCACACCCTGTCGGCCGACGAACTGGAACGGCTGCTGCAGTCCGGCGAGGTCGTGTCCACGACCAGGGATCCGCAGACCGGCAGGACGCTCGTCGAGATCCGCGACAACGACCAGGTGGTCACGGCACTTTTCAACAAGCGCCAGAGCCGCGGTTTCTACCCCGACGTTGCCGCCTACCGCCTGGATCGCCTGATGCAGCTCGACATGGTGCCCGTCAGTGTGCGGCGCGAAGTCGACGGCAGGGACGGGTCGGTGCAGTTCTATCCGCCCAGGGTCATGAACGAGGAGCGGCGCGCGGCGGAGGGCCGCGGGTACGGCGCGACGTGTCCACTCGGCCAGCAGCTCATGGCCATGTACGTGTTCGACGTGCTGGTCTACAACGAAGGTCGTACGCGGCAACGCATGCTCTACGACATGGGGGACTGGGCGCTGATGCTGGTCGAGCACGACGATGCGTTCGCCACCCGGCCCGGGCGGCCGCGGCACCTCGAGGGTGTGCCGCTCGAGTTCAGTGCCGGCTGGCGCCAGGCGCTCGAGTCGCTGAGCGACGAGGTGCTGGCCGAAAACCTGTCAGACGTTCTTCCGGCCAGGCGGCTGCGCAGCCTGGCCGAGCGCCGCGACGAGATCCTGGCACAGTCGGCCCCCGCAACGCGCAACTGAACCGCGCCGGCCGATCGGGGAGCGAGGCCACCGGATCGGGCATCGCCCTCATTCAACAGGTGCACCTTGTATAATCGGGCGCACAAGGACTTGCACGGGGGGTACATGGGACGTCTTACAACACACATCCTCGATACGGTGCACGGCGGGCCTGCAGCGAACGTCGAGGTGCGCCTGTTCGCCGTGGGCCGGGAGCGGGAGCTCGTCGCCAGCGCCACGACCAATGCGGACGGGCGCACGCCGCAACCCCTGCTCGAGGGCGAGGCCGTGACCAGCGGCGTGTACGAACTCGAGTTCGCGATCGGCGATTACTTCCGCCGCCTTGGCGTCCCGCTTGCCGAGCCGGCGTTTCTCGACACGGTCGTCATCCGCTTTGCCGTTCGTCACGATGAGAACTACCACGTGCCGCTGCTCGCGTCGCCGTGGTCTTACTCGACCTACCGGGGCAGCTAGGCGGCATGGCGGCCACGACGATACGTTTCGTGCTCAATGGCAACGTCGTCGAGACGGCGGTGACCGACCCGACCCGCACGGTACTGCAGTACCTGCGGGAGGATCTTCGTCTGACCGGAACCAAGGAAGGGTGTGCCGAAGGCGACTGCGGGGCCTGCACGGTCGTGGTCGCGGAGGTCGACAGCGAGAGCGGGGACGCGGTGCTGCGCACGGTCAATTCCTGCATCCAGTTCCTGCCGACCATCGACGGCAAGGAACTGTTCACGGTCGAAGGGCTGCGGCGTGCCGACGGCGGCCTGCACCCGGTGCAGCGGGCGATGGTCGAAAACCACGGCTCGCAATGCGGCTTCTGCACGCCCGGTTTCGTCATGTCGATGTTCGCCCTGTATCACGACAACGCGGCGCCGACGCGCCGGGAAATCGACGACGCACTGGCCGGCAACCTGTGCCGCTGTACCGGCTACCGTCCGATCATCGCGGCGGCCGGGTCGATGTACGGCTACGGCGAGGATCGCCAGCCGCCGGTCCATCATGACTTGCTGCAAGCCGTGGCCCGCAAGGGCGACCTGGCAATCGAACACGAGGGCCGCCGCTTCTTTGCCCCGGCCGACATCCGTTCGTTCGCCAGGACTTGCGAGCAGTACCCGGATGCCACGATCCTCGCGGGCGGTACCGACGTCGGCCTGTGGGTCACGAAGCAGTACCGCGAACTCGACACCGTCATCTATACGGGGCGGGTGCGCGAGTTGCTCGAACTCGCGGCGACCGACACGCATCTCGAGATCGGTGGGGCCGTGCCGCTGGCCCGGGCTTTTCCGGCGATTGCCGCGCACTACCCGGGTCTCGACGAGCTCTTTTGCCGGTTCGCGTCGCCACCTATCCGCAATGCCGGCACGCTCGGCGGCAACGTCGCGAACGGCTCCCCGATCGGCGATTCGATGCCGGCACTCATGGTGCTCGGCGCGACGCTGGTGTTGCGCAAGGGCGAGGACGAACGCGCTATCGATCTCGACGCGTTCTACCACGACTACCAGGTCAACGACCTGCAGCCGGGTGAATTCGTCGCGCGCATCCGAATCCCGCTCGTGGACAAGGCGATCGTCGTCGCCAGTCACAAATGGTCGAAGCGTTTCGACCAGGACATCTCCGCGGTCTGCACGGCCTACCGGCTGGAACGCCGGGGCGACACGGTCACGGATTTCCGCATGGCCTGCGGCGGGCTCGCGAAGACGGTCCGCCGGGCCGCCCGGTGCGAGGCGGCGGTCAACTCCGCGGGCGCCTGGACGACGGCCGTCGTGGAAAGCGCCTGCGAGGCGCTGGCACAGGATTTCCAGCCGATCAGCGACATGCGCGCCACCGCCGACATGCGCCTGTTCGCGACGCAGAACCTGCTGCGCCGCTTCTATCTCGAGAGCACGGGCGAAGCGCCCGAGACGGTGTACACCTATGGCCGCTAACGCCGTCGGCCAGGGGCTGCCGCATGACAGCGCGCACCTGCACGTGGCGGGCACGGCCGCCTACACGGACGACCTGCCCGAGCCGCGGGACCTGCTGCATCTTGCCGTCGGTATGAGCGCGGTTGCGCACGCGCGGCTGGTCGACGTCGATCTCGAGCCGGTGCTGGCGACCGACGGCGTCGTCGACGTCTGCACGGCCGCCGACATCGTCGGCGACAATAACTACGGCTCGATCGTCAAGGACGATCCGGTCCTTGCGGACGGGCTCGTGCAGTACGTCGGGCAGCCGGTGTTCGTCGTCGCGGCAACGACGGTAGGCGCCGCCCGCAGGGCGGCACGCCGCGCGCGGCTCGACTACGACGAGCTCGAGGCGATCCTCGACCCCCTGACGGCCGTCCGGAAGCGGTCTTTCGTGCTGCCCACCGAAACGCTGGTGCGCGGCGACCCCGATGCGGCCCTCGAGGCCGCGCCGCACCGCGTGCGGCGGCAGGTGTTCCTCGGCGGCCAGGACCAGTTCTACCTCGAGGGCCACATCGCGATGGCGCTGCCGCAGGAAGACGGCGGCCTGCTGGTCTACAGCTCGACGCAGCACCCGGACGAGGTGCAGCGCATGATCGCCCATGCGACCAGGCGCGCGGCCAAGGACATCGTCGTGATCTGCCGGCGCATGGGGGGTGCGTTCGGCGGCAAGGAGAGCCAGGCCGCCCTGATTGGCGTCATCGCCGCCGTGGCGGCCGACAAGACCGGCCGCCCGTGCAAGCTGCGGCTGGACCGGGACGACGACATGATCATGACCGGCAAGCGGCACGACTTCGTCATCGATTACGACGTCGGCTTCGACGGCGAGGGCCGGATTCTCGGCATCGACTTCGAATTCGCGTCACGCTGCGGCATGTCAGCCGACCTGTCGGGCCCGGTCAACGACCGCACGATGTTCCACTGCGACAACGCCTATTTCCTCGAGAACGTCCGCATCGTGTCGCACCGCTGCAAGACCAACACGGTGTCGAACACGGCGTTCCGCGGCTTCGGCGGGCCGCAGGGCATGTTCGCGATCGAGTACGTCATCGACGATATAGCGCGGACGCTGGATCTCGACCCGCTCACGGTGAGGCGGCGCAACTTCTATGACCGGGACGAGCGCAATACGACGCAGTACGGCCAGGTCGTGGACGACAATATCCTCGACGAGTTGTTCGACCGCCTGCTCGCAAGCAGCGGCTACGAACAGCGGCGCGCGGAGCTGCGGCGCTTCAACGAGCGGAGCAAGGTGCTGCGCAAGGGAATCGCGATCACGCCGGTCAAGTTCGGCATCTCGTTCACCTCGACGATCCTCAACCAGGCCGGCGCGCTGGTTCACGTGTATCGCGACGGCACCGTGCAGCTCAATCACGGCGGCACCGAGATGGGCCAGGGACTGTACGTCAAGGTCGAGCAGGTGGTCGCCGACGAGTTCGGCATCGGCATCGACCGGGTGCGGACCACCGCGGCCGATACCAGCAAGGTTCCGAATGCCTCGGCAACGGCCGCGTCCAGCGGCTCCGACATGAACGGCAAGGCGGCGCAGAAGGCGGCAGCCAGGATTCGCAAGCGCCTCACGGCGTTCGCGGCCAGGCACTATGCCGTGTCCGAGGCCGAGGTCGACTTCCGCGCCAACAAGGTGTACATCGCGGAGCGTATCCTGGATTTCGAGGAACTCGTACAGGCCGCGTGGATGGAGCGCATCTCCCTGTCCGCGACGGGCTATTACCGAACGCCCAAGATCCACTACGATCGCGCAACGTTCAGCGGCCGCCCGTTTTACTACTTCGCTTACGGCGCCGCGGTTACCGAGGTGGTCGTCGATACCCTCACGGGCGAGGCCCGGGTCCTGCGGGTGGATATCCTGCACGATTGCGGCGACTCCCTGAATCCCGCCGTCGATCTCGGCCAGGTCGAGGGCGGCTACGTACAGGGCGTCGGCTGGCTGACCTCGGAAGAGCTGTGGTGGAACGGCGACGGGGCGCTCGGCACGCATGCCCCGTCAACCTACAAGATCCCGACGTGCTCGGACCTGGCCCCCGACTTCCGCGCCACGCTGGTCACCGACATGGCGAATCGCGAGAAGACCATCTATCGCTCCAAGGCGGTCGGAGAGCCGCCGCTGATGCTGGCCCTGTCGGCTTTCCTTGCGATTCGCGATGCGGTGGCGGGCAGCGGGACGGCGCTGCCCGACCTGCAGGCGCCGGCCACGCCGGAGAACATCCTGCATGCCTTGCGCGGTACCCGTCGTGAATGAGTGGATCAGCGACCTGTGCGACCTCGGCGCGGCCGGCGAGGCCGCGGTCCTCGTGACGGTTGCCGGGATTCGCGGCTCCGCTCCCCGTGAAATCGGCGCCAAGATGATCGTCACCTCGAACGCCACGATCGGCACCATCGGCGGCGGTCAGCTCGAATACCAGGCGACCCGCATCGCGGCGGGCATGCTCGGGGAGGAGGGTATGGCACTGCGCAGCTTCCCGCTGGGTTCCTCGATGGGCCAGTGCTGCGGCGGCGTCGTGGAAATCCTGTTCGAGCCCGTCGCGGGAGCCCTGCCGGACTGGCTGCGGGATCTCGCAGCGCTGCACGGGCAGCGCGAACCCGCGGTCATCGCTACGCGAATCTCGACGACGGCGCCGGCAAAACTCGTTGTCACGGCGCGCGACGTCTTCGGTCCCGGCACGCCCGACGACGGCATGGTCGCAGCCGCCAGGCGGCTGCTCGAGGGCCGCCGCGAAGCGTGCCGCGACGTGCAGGCGTTTTTTGAGCCGGTCGTCGCGCCGGACCTCAACATCGCCGTATTCGGAGCCGGACACGTCGGCAGCGCCGTCGTTGCGGCGCTGGCGCGCCTCGACTGCAACATTCGCTGGGTCGACAGCCGCCGCGGCATCTTCCGGGCGATTCCCGCCAACGTGAGGCCCATCGAGGCCGACGACCCGGCCCTCGAGGTTGCGGCGATGCCGCCCGGCAGTTACTACCTCGTGATGACCCACAGTCACGCCCTCGATTTCGACATCTGCGACCGGATTCTGCGCCGCGAAGACGCGCGCTACTGCGGCCTGATCGGCTCGCGTACCAAGCGGCGGCGCTTCGAGAAGCGCTATCGGCAACAGGGTCTGCCGGAGTCCGTCATCGACACCCTGGTGTGCCCGATCGGCGTGGACGGCATCACGGGAAAGAAGCCCGCGGAGATTGCCGTTTCGGTCGCGGCGGAAGTGCTCGCGCTGCGCGACCGGGCGGCTGCGGCAACCGCCACCGGCTATGCCGGCAACGTCTACCCGATCGGGGGCTAGCATGGACGCGTACCTGGTCGACTGGCTCAACCTGCTGCTGCGGTGGCTGCATGTCGTCGCCGGGATCGCGTGGATCGGTGCGTCCTTTTATTTCATCTGGCTGGACGACCACCTGCGGCCGCCCGGGGATCCCGCCGCCGACGAGAAGGGCGTGGGAGGGGAGGTCTGGTCCGTGCACGGCGGCGGCTTCTACCATGCACAGAAGTACCGCGTCGCACCGCGTGTCATCCCGAGTCCGCTGCACTGGTTCAAGTGGGAGGCCTATACGACCTGGCTGTCGGGGATCTTCCTGACGGCGCTGATGTACTGGTACGGCGCCGCGATCTACCTCGTGGACCCGGCAGTCGCGGACCTGTCGCCGACCGTGGCCGTGCTGCTCGCGATCGGCTTCATCGCCGGCGGCTGGGTGGTCTACGACCTCCTGTGCAAGTCACCGCTGGCCAGGGACGTTCGCGTGTTCGGGCTCGTCCTGTTGCTCGCGTGCAGTGCGTTGGCGTGGGGCCTGTGCCAGCTTTTCAGCGGGCGCGGCGCGTACCTGCACTTCGGTGCGGTCCTGGGCACGATCATGGTGGCCAACGTGTTCTTCGTCATTATTCCGGGGCAAAAGAAAATGGTCGCCGCGGCCGAGCGCGGCGAGGCGCCGGATCCCGCCCCCGGTATCGAGGCCAAGAAGCGCTCGGTGCACAACACCTACTTTACGCTGCCCGTGCTGTTCGTGATGACCAGCAATCACTACGCGATGGCATACGGGCACGAATTCAACTGGCTCATACTGATCGGCATCTCGCTGGCCGGTGCGCTGATTCGCGTCTATTTCGTTGCCCGCCACCAGGGCGCGGCGTCGCCCGTGCCGGCCGTCGCGGCGGTCGTGCTGCTCGCGGCGATCGCGGTCGCCATCGCGCCGCGCGCACCCGCGGGACAGGACGGCGGCGCGAGCCTTGCCGACGTGCGGCCCGTCATCGAGACGCGCTGTCGTGCCTGCCATTCGTCCGCGCCGAGCCACCCCGCGTTTCCGGCAGCGCCGCTCGGCCTCGAGCTCGACAATGACCAGCAGATCGTTGCGGCCGCGGAGCGCATCTACCAGCAAACCGTTGTTACCCGCATCATGCCGATCGGCAACCTGACGCAGATGACCGACGACGAGCGGCAGCTGATTGCGGCCTGGTACCACGGCCTCGGAGAGCAACCATGAGCGATTACCCGCGCGACCTGCGAGGCTACGGTGCGTCCCCGCCCGCCGCGAACTGGCCGCAGCGCGCACGCACGGCAGTGCAGTTCGTGATCAACTACGAAGAGGGCGGCGAGAATTGCGTGCTGCATGGCGACGCAGCCTCCGAGGCCTTTCTCTCGGAGATCATCGGTGCGCAGCCGGTCGCGGGGCAAAGGCACATGAACATGGAGTCGCTGTACGAGTACGGGTCGCGCGCCGGGTTCTGGCGCCTGCACCGCCTGTTCACGGAGCGGCAGGTACCCGTCACGGTCTTCGGCGTGGCCATGGCCCTGGAGCGCAATCCCGACGCGGTCGCCGCGATGCGCGAGGCCGGCTGGGAGATCGCCACCCACGGTTATCGCTGGATCGACTACCAGCAGGTCGATGTCGAGACCGAGCGGGCGCACCTGCAGCAGGCAATCGAGATCCACACGCGCGTCACCGGGGAGCGGCCGCTGGGATGGTACCTGGGGCGATGCAGCCCCAACACGCACCGGCTGGTCGCCGCCGAGGGCGGCTTTCTCTACAACGCCGACTCGTACGCCGACGACTTGCCCTACTGGGACCGGTCCCCGGACACGCCGCAGCTCATGGTGCCGTATACGCTCGATGCCAATGACATGCGCTTCGCCACGGCGCAAGGATTCCATACGGGCAAGCAGTTCTATCGCTACCTCAAGGACACGTTCAGGACCCTGCACGCGGAAGGCGGGCGCATGATGTCGGTGGGCCTGCACTGCCGCCTGGCGGGTCGTCCCGGCAGGACGGCGGCCGTGGCGAAGTTTCTCGATTATGTCGCGAAACAGGAGGGCGTGTGGCTTGCAACCCGGCTCGATATCGCGAAGCATTGGCGAACACGACATCCGCCCGGAGGCGCCAGTGGACAAGCATGACTTCATCTCCCGCTTCGGCAGTGTGTACGAGCACTCGCCGTGGGTCGCCGAGCAGGTTGCGGCGGTCGCCAGGGGGATCGATGACCCGGCTGTCCTGGCCGAGTTAATGGCCGATTGCGTGGACAACGCGGACCACGAACGGCAGCTGGCCCTGATCCGGGCGCATCCCGACCTCGCCGGCAAAGCCCGGGTCGCCGGGGAGCTGACCGCGGATTCGAATGCCGAGCAGGCGAGCGCCGGGCTCGATCGCTGCAGCAAGGTGGAGTACGAGAAGTTCCAGGCGCTCAACGAGGCGTACAAGCAGAAGTTCGGGTTCCCTTTCGTGATGGCCGTGCGCGGCAAGACGCGCGAGGAAATCCTCGAGGCCTTCAGCCGCCGCCTGCAGAACGAGTCCGACCTCGAGTTCGAGACCGCGCTGCAGGAGATCCACACGATCGCGCGCCTGCGGCTCGAAGCGATGGAGGCCGGCAATTGACTCAATCGTTCGAGAAATGGGTGCGGCTCGAACAACCGCGCCTCGGTTCCCGCGTGACTTGGGCGAGTGACGAGTTTTTCGGCGCGAAAGAACGGCTCATCGATCCGGCCGACCCGGTGTTCATTGCGGACAAGTACGACGATCACGGCAAATGGATGGACGGCTGGGAGAGCCGCCGCAAGCGTGAGCCGGGCCACGACGCCTGTATCATCCGGCTGGGCGTGCCCGGCATCATTCACGGCTTCAATGTCGATACCAGCCACTTTACGGGTAACTACCCGCCGCACGTGTCGCTCGAGGGCTGCGTCAGCATCGAGGACGTTCCCGACGCAGGTTGGGTAGAGCTGGTGCCGAAGACGCCGATCGCGGGCAACAGTCAACACTACCTGGACGTGCGCAACGACACGACCTTCACGCACGTGCGCCTGCACATCTATCCCGACGGCGGCGTCGCCCGCTTGCGCATCTTTGGCGAAGTCCGGCCCGACTTCACGGGCGTGGACGGCTACGTCGACCTGGCGGCCATCGAACACGGCGGGCGGCCGCTGGCGTGCAGCGATCAGCACTACGGCAGCGTGCACAACCTGCTGGCGCCGGGTCGCGGCCTGAACATGGGCGACGGCTGGGAGACGGCCAGGCGACGCGGCCCCGGTAACGACTGGGTGATCATCGCGCTGGGGCGGCCGGCGCAGATCGAGCGCGCCGAGATCGACACGGCGCACTTCAAGGGAAACTACCCGGACCGGGTGTCGCTGGAGGCGGCGATGTTCGCGCACGACGACGATGTCTCCAACAGCTCGCCCGAGTGGCGGACACTGCTGCGGGAGTCGAAGCTCAAGATGGACCAGCAGCATTACTTCGACGACGCGCTCGAGGACATCGGCGTCGTCAGCCACGTGCGCGTCTCGATCTACCCGGACGGCGGTATCAGCCGCGTGCGCCTGTTCGGACAGGTGCATGGCTGAACGAGTCGGCATCACGCTGGTGCCGGTACCGCTGACGCGGGAACGTTTCGCGCCCTACGGCGATGTCATCGAAGCGGCGCGCGAGGCGCGTGCCATGAACGATGCGAGATTCGAGCGCTACGACGACCTCTGCGACGTCGATCTCGGCGGCGGCGAGGTGGCGATCAGCGTCACGCGCTGCCGCGCGCCGACCGCGCTGCCGCTGCGTGTCGACAAGGTGGAGCGGCACCCGCTGGGCAGCCAGGCGTTCGTGCCCCTGGCGCCATGCCGCATGGTCATCGTCGTGGCGCCGCCCGGGGAGGCCGTCAACGCGGACGAGCTGCGCGCGTTCGTCACGAACGGCCGCCAGGGCATCAACTACCACCGCGGCACCTGGCACATGCCGCTGATCGCGTTCGAGACCGGCCAGGAATTCCTGGTCGTGGATCGCCGCGGACCCGGGTCCAACTGCGAGGAACATGAACTGGCCGAGGTCGTGATCCTGGAGCGCGCCTGATGAAGGCGTATCGCGGCGCGCTGCTGCACTGCCTGGCCGACCCCGGCGAGGAATCGAACCCGGCGGCCTGGGAGTACCTCGACGACGGTGTCCTGACAGTCGCTGACGGCAGGATCGTCGCCGCCGCGCCGGCCGCGCAGGCGCTCGGCGCGTTGCCGGCCGACGTCACGGTGACGGACCTTCGCGGCAAGCTCATCACGCCGGGCTTCATCGATTGCCACGTGCATTTTCCGCAGCTCGACATCATCGGCTCGTTCGGGGCGCAGCTACTGGACTGGCTGAATCGCTACGCGTACCCGGCCGAGGCCCGCTTCGCCGACCCCGGGCATGCGCGCGAGGTGGCCGGTGTGTTTATCGACGAGTTGCTGCGCAACGGCACGACGACGGCGCTCGTCTTCTGCACCGTGCACGCGCATTCCGCCGATGCCCTGTTCGAAGCCGCCGCGGCGCGCGGCATGCGGCTGATCGCGGGCAAGGTCCTGATGGACAGCAATTGCCCGGAGGAACTCCGGGACACGGCAGACTCCGGGTACGCCGACAGCAAGGCGCTGATCGAGCGCTGGCACGGCCAGGGGCGGCTCGGCTACGCCATCACGCCGCGTTTCGCGCTGACCTCGTCCGCCGACCAGCTCGCGGCGGCGGGGCGCCTCGCCCGCGAGTACCCCGACGTGTGGGTCCACACGCACCTGGCGGAGAACATGGACGAGGTCGAGGAGATTGCCCGGCTATTCCCCGACAGCCGCAGCTATCTCGACGTCTACGATCGCTTCGGGTTGCTGCGCGAGCGTGCCGTGTTCGCGCATTGCCTGCACATGGACGCGGCCGACCGCGACTGCATGGCGCGCAAAGGCGGCGCCGCGGCGTTTTGCCCCACGTCGAACCTGTTTCTCGGCAGTGGCCTGTTCCGGCTTGCGGCGATGCGTGCCGCGGGGATCCGTTGCGGGCTCGGTACGGACGTCGGTGGCGGTACGAGCCTGTCGCTCCTCAGGACGGCGAGCGAGGCGTACAAGGTCCTGCACCTGCAGGAACATGCGCTGCCCGCGATGCGGGCGTTGTACCTCGCAACCCTGGGCGCGGCCGAGGCGCTTTACCTCGAGGACAGGCTCGGCAATTTCGCGCCGGGCAAGGAAGCCGACTTCGTGGTGCTCGACTACGCGGGCTCCAACCTGACGGCCCGCCGCACGGCTGCCGCCGACACGGTGGAAGAAAAGTTATTTGCGCTGATGACGCTCGCCGACGATCGCAATATCGCGGCCACCTACGTCAACGGCCGCCGGGTCTAGTCACACCGGAAGTCGTCTTCGCCGTCCGAGCGGCAGGCCGCCGGAAAGCCCTTCGCTTTCCAGTAATCGACGATGCCGGACCGTCGCACCAGTGCCCTGAATTCCTCGGTGTGCCGCAGCTTGCGGCCCGAGTCGGTCCAGACGCCGTACAGATCGGACACGGGGCCGCCCAGTGACATCAACAGCGTGTCCTTGAAGATCGGGTCGCGGCCCGGGTGCGCCGCGAAAAAATCGGTGAGCGAGGCGAGCAGTTCGGGGTAGTCGCGGTCGGGATCCAGGTAGGCCGCGTAGAGCTCGTCATGGCGGCGCCAGCCGCGCAGTGCCTTCTCGTCATTGGTCACGGCTTTGAACATGAGTTCCTCGCCGTTCCGGGCAAGCAGGCCGAGGTGCGTGTAGATCGACTTTGCGGCGCCGACGTCCAGTGACTCGCGGAAGAGGCGCAGGGCTTCCTCGTCCTGGCCGGTATCCGCGAGAAACCAGAGCAGGTTCTCCCTGCACGGCACGTAATACTGGTCGACCTCGACGCAGCGCGCAAAGTCGGCCATCGCGCCGTCGACGTCGCCTACCAGGTCCCGCGCAAGGCCGCGCCAGTTGAGCGCCGAGGGATTGCGCGGGTCGATTTCGAGGGCGCGCGTGTAGGCGGCAAGGATGTCGCTCCAGTCACGGTTGCCCATACCCAGCGCGGCCTGTTTTCCGTGAATATTGGCGATCGCCGCGATTGCCGTGGCGGTGTCGGGATCCAGCGCGAGCGCCGTGTCGGCGTAGTCCAGGCCGCGGCGGTGCAGTTCCGGCAGCGGCACATCCGAGTAACCGTAGTCGTGCAGCAGGAACTGCGTCGCCGCCCTGTGGGCCCATGCGGCGGAGAATTCCGGGTCGATCGTGACGGCCTGGCCCAGCAGTTCATCAACGACGTCGAGGTCGATGCGCTGATCGTATAGCGAGCGGGCACGCAGGAACAACGCGTAGGCATCGACGTCGTCGGTGGTGCGCTTGGCACGCAGATTGATGTTGCGGAGCAGTCCGAGCTCCTCACCGAGCGCGTCGAAGATCGAGTTGGCCACGTCATCCTGGATCTCGAACAGGTTCTCCGCGGTCAGCGGGCGGTCATAGGTGTTCGACCACAGATGCCGGTCGGTAACCGTATCGATCAGCTGCGCCGTAACGCGCACGGTATCGCCCGACTTGCGGACACTGCCCTCGACGATGTGGCGCACGTCGAGTTCCGCCGCGATCTCGGGGATGCCGAGATTGGTGCCCTTGAACTGGAACGAGGAAGTCCGCGAGACGACCTTGATATCATCCGCGCGTACCAGCAGGTTGAGGATTTCCTCGGTCAGGCCGTCGGAAAAATACTCCTGGTCGCCCGCCGGTGACATGTCGGCAAACGGGAGCACGGCGACGGAAGCCTCCGCCGGGCCGGCCGCCGCGCCGCCGTCGTCCTGGACCGTCGCCTCTGCGGCCGGTACCGAGGTGCCGGGCGCGGTGGATTGCTGCCACACGATCACGATCACCAGCGCGACGATGGCGAGGGCGAGCGCGTAGTCGAGCTTGCGCCCGGTCTCGTTCGTGATGCTCTGGCCTTCGGGTACGGCCTCCGTCCTGACGACGCCGTCAGGTGTCATCTCGAAGGCCCAGGCGAAAATCAGCGCAATGGGCAGGCCGATGAGCAACAGCGCAACGATCAGGCCGTCGAACCAGTCGGGCAGGCCGATGGATTCTTCGAGCGCCGTGGCCACCTGCACCAGAATCCAGCCGACGACGATATAGACGCCCGCGACGCGCATGACGTTCCTGCGCTTGAGTTCCCCGAAGATGTTCATGTCATGCCTGGCGTCCGATGCGTTGAGACGCGCCGACTGTAGCATGGATGTGCGCGGCCACGCGGCGGCGCCCTGCGCCGCCTGTTGCCGTACCGCAGCGCACTGCCGAGCCGTCAGGCCTCGACATTGACCTCGGTGGTGAGCTCCGATTCGGCCTTCATCGAATTGGACACGAGGCAGTACTTGTCCGCCTTCTCGAGGATCACGCCCGCCTTCTGGCGGTCACTGGCATCGGGAATCGTCAGCGTTGCATGCACCTTGAAGCCCGTGAACTGGGTGAACTTGCCGATCTTGTCGAGCTCGCCGTCGACCTCGCAGCGGAGGGCGGACCACTCGAGCCTCGCGGTTCGGGCAATCGCGCGGAACGACAGGATGAAGCAATCGGCGACGGCAGCGACGAGCAGTTCTTCCGGCGACCAGATGCCCCCGGGCCCGCCGAATTGCGGCGGCCCTGCCGTCTCGATGTCGGGCAGGCCGTCGGCCGAGACGATGATGTTGCCTGCGCCTGCGGCACTGGCAGCGACGACGTAATGGTGAGGCAGGTCCTGCATGGTGGTTCTCCCGGGTCAGCGAATCAGTATCGCCCGAAAATCATTGACGTTGGTGCGTGTTGGCCCGGTAATTATGAGGTCACCGAGCGCCGCGAAAAAGGCGTAGCTGTCGTTTTCTGCGCATATTTTTCCGACATCCCCGGTAAAGCGCGCCAGCGAATCTGGCAACACGATGCAGCCGGCGTTGTCGCCGCTGCCGTCGATGCCGTCCGTGTCGCAGGCGATGGCCGCGATGCCGGCGTGCCCGTCGAGGGCGAGCGCGAGCGCCAGGCCGTACTCACCGTTGCGCCCGCCGCGCCCGCCGCCCGTTACGCGGACCGTGGTTTCGCCGCCCGACAGCACGACGCAGGGCGGCTCGACCGGTCCTTCGCCCGCCGCGATCGCCACCGCGAGTTGGGCGTGTTCCCCGGCCAGTTCGCGCGCATCGCCGGCGAGATCGCCAAGCAGGTAGGGCGTGACGTCGAGGTCGAGCGCCCGCAGGGCCGCCGCCTGCAGGGCATCGTCACTGGTTGCGAGGATACGCACATCCGCATCGCGGGCGCTGGCCGCATCGACGAGCGTCGGACCCGACGCAACGACCGACGGATCGTTGCCCGGTACGTCGGAGATGATCAGCGTGATCACGTTTGCCGGGGCGCAGGCGGCCGCCAGTTTGCCGCCCTTGACGGCCGACAGCGAGCGCCGCACCGCGTTGATCTCGTGAATGGGCGCCCCGCTTTTCAGCAGCGCCGACGTGCGCGCCTGCTTTTCCTCGAGGGAGATGCCGGGTGCCGGCGCGCACAGCAGCGCCGAGCCGCCGCCCGACAGCAGGCACACCACCGTATCCCCGGCGCCCAGTCCGGACACCATCTCCAGGATGCGGCGCGTGGCCGCGACGCCCCGGGCATCGGGAACCGGGTGCGCGGCCTCGACGACGTCGATGAAGTCGCAGGCGGCCGCATGGCCGTCCGGGACGATGACGAGGCCGGTCAGAGGAGGCCCCCACTGTTGCTCGACGATGGCGGCCATGCTCGCCGCCGCCTTGCCCGCACCGACGACGATCACGCGGCCGCGCGGCTTGTCCTCGAGCCACAGGGGAACGCAGGCGGCCGGGCTGGCCGCGGCGACCGCGGCGTCGAACAGCAGTCTCAGCAGATTGCGGTCATCGATCATCCGACCGGCAGGTCGTCGTCACTCTTCGCATACGGCGCGAGGCGTTCGATGAGGCTGGCCATCTCCGGGCGGTTCCTGCGCAGCTCGTCGATCGAGAATCCCGACAATTCGTACGGCAGGACGAGCCAGTCGCTGGTCTCGTGAACGAAGTAGTCGGGCGTGCGCAGCGTCTTCTCCGAAGGCCGGTACCAGACGGTCGCAATGCGAATATCGTGCGGCAGGTTGCGCCGCGTCTTGTGTGCCAGCTGGGTGATGACCGCATTGACGCTGGAGCCCGTGCTGTAGACGTCGTCCACGATCAGCATCGAATGGTGGGCGCACAGGTTCTCCAGGAGGTACTGCAGGCCATGCACGCGGATGTTCTCGCCGTTGCTGATCATCTGGGTGTAGCCGCGCGCCCCGGAATAGGACGTACGAATCGCGATATGGTCGGTTGCGACGCCGAAATAATCGAGTCCCTCCTGGACGGCAATACCCACCGCGCTGCCGCCGCGCCACAGCCCGACGAGGAAATCCGGCCTGAAGCCCGCCTCGAAGATATTGGCGGCCAGCTGGAACGAGTCCCTGAGGAGGTCGTCGGCTCCGACGAAGCGTTCGTTCATTGGCGTTGTACTCGACGTTTGCAGCGTTGGAATGAAACCGCCATTATACGGCTGCACCACGGTCCGCATTCAAGAGAATAACAATGGACAAAACCGTACTATCCGCCCAGGACCTGCTCGAGGATTCGATCGAGCTCGGTATCCGGATTCTCGAGAGCGGGTTCGAACCGACGATGATCATTGCCATCTGGCGGGGCGGCACGCCCGTCGGCATGGCCGTCCAGGAGACCTTGCACTACTGCGGCATCGAAGCGGACCACATCGCCATCCGCACCTCGTCGTACACGGGCGTGGACCAGCGCAGTGCGGTCGCCATTCACGGCCTCAACTACATCATCAAGAAAATCTGCTTCGACGACCGGGTACTGATCGTCGACGACGTCTTCGATACGGGCAATACGATCAAGGCGGTTATCGACGAGCTGCACGGGCGCGCCCGTGGTAACACGCCCGAGGACATTCGTGTCGCCGTGCCCTGGTTCAAGCCATCACGTAACGAGACCAACTTAAAGCCGCACTATTTCCTGCGTGAGACCGACGCATGGCTGGTGTTCCCGCATGAACTGGACGCCCTGACACCCGAGGAACTCGAGCGGCATCGCCCCGAGATCGCGGCGATCGTGCACCGCGTGAAGGCGCCGCCGCTCTCCGCCTGACCAATGCAGAGAATATGCGTTTACTGCGGTTCGAGTCCCGGCGGACGGCCGTTGTACGCGGACGCGGCGCGGGCACTTGCGGATGTGCTGGTCCGCCACGACCTCGAGCTCGTGTACGGCGGGGCCGACAAGGGCATCATGGGGGTGATCGCCAATGCCGTCCTCGAGCGGGGCGGCAAGGTCCACGGCGTCATTCCGCAGATGCTGGTGGAGAAAGAGATCGCGCACCCGGGCCTGACGGAACTGCACGTCGTCAAGTCGATGCATGCCCGCAAGACCATGATGGCGGCACTGTCGGACGGGTTCATCGCCATGCCGGGCGGTTTCGGCACGCTCGAGGAGATCATCGAGGTCGTGACCTGGGGGCAGCTCCGGTTCCACGACAAACCCTGCGGCCTGCTCAATACCGACGGGTACTTCGATCACCTGGTCGCCTACCTCGACCACGCCCGGGAGGAAGGATTCCTGCGCCGCGAGAATCGCGACATGCTGCTCGTCGATGCGGATCCTGCCGCGCTGGTGCGGCGGTTCGAACGCTACACGGCGCCGCGCGTCGAGAAGTGGCAGGGCTAGCGGAAGCGGAGCTTGAGCTGCCCGATCGCGGGCGCCCGCAGATTCTGGCCATGCAGCGCATAGCGTATGCCGAAGCGTATGCCGACGAGGTCCTTGCCGGCACAGACGCGCAGCGGAACTGCGAAAGCGTTCACGGGTGAACCCGCGGGGATGTCGCCGATCGCGTAGCTTACCTGGATCGAATCGTCGCGCAGCGTCACGGCCGGGTAGCTCGCTATCTCGTCGGGCGAGCGGTCGACCACGCGCCCGTTGACGATTCGTTTCGGCAGCACGTCCGCGACATAGAAGTCCGTGTGGTTCGGCAGGGCCAGGGACAGCGATGCGTCGTTGATCTGCTCCTCGCCCTGGTTGTAGATGACGAGTTGCAGCTCCGCGGCGCGCTCGTTGAACAGGAAGTTGTTGTCCTCGTGCCGGTACTTCTGCCGGATATCGCTGAGTTCGATCATGATGTCTTCGGGCGAGCGATCGACGTAAGGATCATCCGTGCCGTAGAGCCGCGCATGCGTGAGGCGCGCCACCATCGTGGTCGATCCCGAGTTACGCGACATGTTGCGGATCTGCAGCATCTCCTCGAGCTTCTGCGACGCGAGTGCCGAGGGCATCTCGGAGAGGTCGCAAGTCGGCAGCGTGAGCGCCTTGTGAATGATTTCGCCCGGGAAACCGATCTCGATATCCCCGGCCGATACCGAGTCGCGGAACTTGTGTTCGAAGAGCTCCATCAGTTGCCTGCGGCCCAGTTTCACCGCGGCGTCATTGACGCGTTTGTAGGCGTCACCGCGCCGC
>JBFEJR010000042.1:0-22549 GCA_041553075.1 Woeseiaceae bacterium
CTATGAAGTGAGCCGCGCCCATGCGCCGGATGAACTCCTCCTTGGCGCCGGCGTCGACCGCGGTAACCGTCGCCCCCATCGTCTTGGCGATCTGGATCGCCTGTGCGCCGATGCTGCCGCCCGCGCCGTTGATGGCCACCGACTCGCCGGGCGCAATGCCGGCAAGCCGCATGAAGTGCAGCGCATTGAGCCCGCCAAGCGGTACGGCCGCCGCCTCCGCGAACGTCATGTTTCGCGGCATGGGAGCGATCGTGTAGGTCTCCGGCAGGGCGAGGTACTCCGCGTACGCACCGAAACGGAGCCGGGTCGCACCGTACACCCGGTCGCCCACCGAGAACCTGGTGACGTTCGCCCCGACGGCGGCTACCTCGCCGGCAAAGTAGCCGCCGAGTATCGGCCGCCTCGGTCGCCTGACGCCGAACGCAATGCGCATGGGTAGCCAGAACCACTTGACGGCGAAGCGGAAGCGGCGCATCTCGATGTCGGACTTCGTCACCTCCGCTGCCCGAACCCGGACCAGGACTTCATCGCGGCCCGGCACGGGCGTATCGACGTTCTCGAGTCGCAGCACCGACGCCGGTCCGTAGCGCGCATAGGTAATCGCCTTCATGAGCCCCAAGCCTATCACTGTCGCGCCGCAGGCCGGGCGCCACTATTCGCCATAATTTATCGCCACTCGCGCACCGGACTGCCGTATCGCGCGCCCTTTGCGGTCGTGTAATTGACTCCGAAGCGGGCCGCTGGGGCCCAGAAGCACACAGGAGTTCATTGACATGCGTAATTCAGTTATCGCCATCCTCGCAGCGCTGTCGCTGCTGGTCGCGGCGCCGGGCCTGGCCGCACAGAAATCCGCGAAGAACGAGACAATCGGCACCGGCTCCGGTGCCGTCATCGGTGCGGTCGCCGGCGGTCCCGTCGGCTTTATCATCGGCGCCGCGATCGGCGCCAAGGTAGGGGAAACGATCGATCGCAAGAACCACCGCATCGCGGGCCTGCAAGACTCCGTCGACGTCTCGCAGTCGCAGGTGGCGCGGCTCGAGCGCGAATCCGATGCCCTGGGCAGCGAGGTGGAGCGTTTGCAGGACCTGTCGCGACCGGAGCTGATCGACCTGATGCAGGCCGGTATCGAGATGGACGTACTGTTCCGGACCGATGAGGCGGTGCTCGCCGATACCACGAGTGGTCGCCTGGCACAGCTCGCCACGACCCTCTCGAAGATGCAGGATATCCGCATCCAGCTTGACGGGTTCGCGGACGAGCGCGGCGCCACCGACTACAACCTGTCGCTGTCGCAGCGCCGCGTGCAGTTCATTCGCGACCAGTTCGTGGCCGCCGGCGTGCATCCCGACCGCATCAACATGCAGGCTCATGGAGAATCTGCTGCGACGGACGACTCTCCCGACAGTTATGCCCTGGAGCGGCGGGTCAGCGTCAAGCTCTTCCTCGACGAATCGCCGTCACTGGCATCCAACTAGGCTTCCCTGTGACTCATCCGAGTCTCCGCCTTGCCGGCCCTTCGGGGCCGGCTTTTTTTTGCTAAGGTTCGCTTCCCGGGAATGAGAAATACGATATGACAGACGATCTATCCGCACGCCGTTGCCAGCCCTGTGAAGGCGGCGTCCAGCCGCTGGATCTCGAGCAGTGCAGGGAATTGCTGCAGGCTTTGCACGGCGACTGGCGGCTGAGTGACGATGGGCTGCGCATCTCGCGCGACTTCCGCTTCAAGGCCTATAGCCACACGCTGGGTTTCGCGAATGCCGTGGCCTGGATCGCTATCGCTGAAGGGCACCACCCGGTGCTGACGATAGAGTACGGGCGCTGCCACGTCAGCTACACGACCCACGCAATCGACGGCTTGTCCGACAACGATTTCATCTGCGCGGCGAAGATCGACCGCCTGGCGGAGGCCACCCTGTAGTGATCGGCTTTGCTGACATCGAGGCGGCGGCCGCGCGCCTGGACGGAATCGCCGTGCGCACGCCGCTCGTGCGCTGCCACGCGCTCGACGAGATTGCCGGCGGAACGGTGTTGGTAAAGCCCGAATGCCTGCAAGTAACGGGTTCCTTCAAAATCCGTGGTGCCTACAATTTCCTCAGCCAACTCGATTCGGAGGAGGCCGCGCGCGGCGTAGTCGCGTTTTCGTCGGGTAATCATGCGCAGGGCGTCGCCGCAGCCGGGTCGATGCTCGGCATCCGCACGGCCATCGTGATGCCCGAGGACGCGCCGCGTGCGAAGCTGGAAAACACCCGGCGTCTTGGCGGTGAGGTCATTACCTATGATCGCTATACGGGCGATCGTGAAACGATCGCGCGCGACCTTGCGGCGCAGCGTGGCGCAGTCGTCGTGCCGTCCTACGATCACGCCCGCATCATCGCAGGGCAGGGAACCGTGGGGCTCGAGATTGCCCGCGATTGCGAAGCGCTCGGCACCCCGCCCGACGAGGTGCTCGTGTGTTGCGGCGGTGGAGGCCTGATCGCGGGCACTGCCACGGCGCTCAAGCACCTGTTCCCCGATGCCGTCGTGCGCACCGTGGAACCCGAAGCGTTCGACGATACCGCGCGGTCCCTGGCGTCGGGCAGGCGCGAGCGTGTGGCCGCAGGCGCCCGGTCGATCTGCGATGCGTTGCAGGCGCATACGCCGGGCAAACTGACGTTCGAGATCAATCGCCGCCTGCTCGGGGCCGGGCTCGCTGTCAGCGATGCCGAGGTCCGCGAAGCGATGCGCTTCGCGTTCCAGTACCTGAAGATGGTCGTGGAGCCCGGCGGGGCCGTGGCACTCGCGGCAATACTGTCAGGCAGGACAACCGCGGCCGGGAAGACCACGGTCGTCGTAATCAGTGGCGGCAATGTCGACCGGGAACTGTACGCCGAGGTGCAGCGCGGCGAATCAGGCTGAACCGAACTGCGCGCGACGCAGGACAGACGGCCCGAGTCTCGGTTCCTGGTTGAGCGAGCGGCTTGCAGCGGGGTCGCGGCGGCGCTCCGGCCAGGCATTCAGCCAGGTCATGATCTTGCGTATCTCGTCAATATCCTGCCGCACTCGCGACGGCTGCATTTCACACAGGCCGAGCCCCTGCTCGGCCGCATGCACGAAATTCTGGCTGTCGCGCAGCACGGCGATGATCGGGATGCCGAGCGAATCGAGAAACCGCATGAGCTTGCCGAAACTCCTGGTGTTCTTGCGCGTGCGATTGGCGACGACCGCGAGTTTGCGATCGCGGCGATCGACCTTGGCGACGAGGAGCAAGTCCGCGATACACCGCGACGCAGCATGAATGTCCATCGATGACGGCAAGACCGGTACGAGGATGCTGGTGGAGTCGCGCGTCAGCTCCCGCAGGTCGTCATGGTTGATGCTGGCCGGCGAATCGATGAGCAGGTTCCTGGTTTCGTTCGGTACGCGGAGCTGCCAGCTACGCGTCGCCTGCATCGATTTCTTGTAGGCCGCGATGCCGTGGATACGCGGCAGGTCGCTCGAACGCCGCTCGAGCCAGGCCATTGTCGATCCCTGCGGGTCGTAGTCCATGATCGCCGGCGTCGGGCCTTCCTGCGCGTAGCAGGCCGCCAGGTTGGTGGCGAGCGTGGATTTACCGCATCCTCCCTTGGGGTTCAGGATGACAATCTTGTTCAGGTTGTCGCGGCGCGGTGTGACGAGCATGGTATCTGCACACGGTGAGTGAACGGGTAATCTGGCGAATATTCGCCCGAAAGTCCTTGAGCCAGTTCACATAATACCATTGGAAGCGGCCACATTGCCGGATCCGGGCCACGGCCCGCAGCCAGGCAACCCGGCCTGCGCCGCTAGGTACCGGGGTTCAGGAACTCGTCCCAGGTCAGGTCGAAGGTGTGGTCCACCGTGCCGTCCCCGTTGCTGTCGATGTCGACGCGCACGTTGTTCTCATCGACCACCACGAGCCGGGCCGTGGAACTGTCGCCCTGGACGAGCAGGGTGCCTTCGTCCGGATAGCCCGGTACGAAACCGCTGAACTCGGTTTCCGTGCGGTAGGTCACGGATCCGGGGAGCAGCGAGCTGTCCAGTACACCGGATGCACCCATCGTGTACGGGGCAGGTTCCTGGTTGCCGTCGAGCGTCTGTTCCGACTGGAAGTTGGTCAGGATCTCGGTGCCGGCATTCGACGACTGGGTCATCCTGGAGCCCGATACGCTGGTGGCGACAAACGGGAGCAACGACGTGTCCAGAGCGATCGAGGCGTCGCCATCGGCTGTCAGTTCATCCGTAGCGGTCGACACCGTGAGCGTATCGACCACGGCGTCCATCGCGACGAGGTACGTGCCGAGGAACAGGTCGCCCGAGAAATCGGTGACGGTCAGATCGATGATGCCGTCGATCACCTCGCCCTGGCCGTCGTCGCAGACTTCATACTCGACGTGAAAAAAGTCGCCAGCCGTCAGCGTGTCGGGCGAGGCAATATCGCCGGACAGTGACACGGTGCCGGTGCCTCCGAGGCAGGGCTCGACGACCGGCCCGAACGGAATCAGGCTGATGACGTCGAGCGCGAGGTCTTCGGGCGTCAGGGCCTGGCGCGCGACCGCGTAGCCGTCAACAGGCGCCGACGACACGCCCGCGGGCCCGCCGAACTCGGCGAAGCCGCCGCTGGCGATCGCGGCTTCATAGGAATGCCGCGTCGCGGCAACGCCATTGCCGGAGTCGATCCCGAAGGAATCGGAAACCGGTTCGGCGCCGCCGAACCCGCTGCTGCCTCCGCCGCAGGCACTTGCCAGGACTGCCACGGCCAGCAGGCCGAGAGAATGTTTTTTCATCGTGCGACTCCTCGTGAACTCAATAGAGTTGCCAGCTCCGAGCTTAGCTGATTATCGCGAAAATGCCGTGACGACGGTCACACCAGCCCGTTACGCGCGTTGCCGGTGGGAGCGCAGGAAGCCGCTGGCCTCGCGCAACCACTCGCAGATGTCGCAATCGCAATGCCGGTCGTGTGCCAGCGCATCGGCATGCTCGGAACGCACGTAGTCGGCGGCGGTCTGCAGCGCCTCGAGCAGTTTTTCGAGCGGGGTGGCGACCGTCGGTACGTCACGATTCAGGCTCAGCCAGCGACAGGCACTGCCGAAGCCGCAGGCCGCGCAGGTTTCGTCGTCGCCTTCGTACCGCCCCTGCAGGTGGCACCCGGTGAAGTCGACATCGCGGTCGATCAGCCAACGGGGATACTCGAGCAGGGTCACCGCGTAGCCGCTCAGCGTTCTCGTGCTCAACCCCGTCAACTTGGCCATGAAAGCGACCCTTGTCTAGAACATCTCGCTCGGGTCGAGCGTATCATGGACAGGTCGTTCGCGGCTCTTGATCCAATCGCCCGTAATCATGTTGTCGTAGCTGAGTCCCGGGCCGACCATCGGGTAGACTCCGGCGTCGCGATCGATGATGACTTCGAGAAACGCCGGGCCGTCGAACTCCATGAACTCGCGAATGACGCCGGGCAGGTCGGCCCGGTCGTCGAGCCGGCGCGCAAACCTGAAGCCGTCGGCTTCGGCGGCCTTGACGAAGTCTTTCAGATGCAGCGACTTGTCGCTGCCCGACATGCGGCCCTCGAAATACAGGTGTTGCCACTGGCGCACCATGCCGTCGCCGAAGTTGTTGAGCACGACGACCTTGATCGGCAGGTTGTAGGTCGTCGCGGTTTCCAGTTCGCCGATGTTCATGCGAATGCTGCCGTCACCGTCGATGTCGATGACCACCCGGCCAGGCTCGGCGAACTGGGCGCCGATGGCGGCCGGCAGGCCGAAGCCCATCGTGCCCATGCTGCCCGAGGTCAGCCACAGTCGCGGCCCGCGAAAATCGAAGTACTGCGCCGCCCACATCTGGTGCTGGCCGACGCCGGTCGTAATGATGGCCTCGCCCTTGGTGTGCTTGTTGATCTCCTCGATGACCGCGTACGGTTGAATGAGCTCCGACTCGCGATCGTAGTTGAGGCAGTACTCCTGTTTCAGGTGAGCGATTTCGTCGTGCCAGCGGCTGAAATCCTTACCGAACCCGATGCGCCTGCCGTAGTCGAGCAGGTCTGTCAGGTCGCGATCGAGAATCCCGACATGATGCCAGTTGACCCGTTTGACCTTGCCGATCTCGGCGAAGTCGACGTCGAAGTGCGCGATGTTCTTGGCGCGCGGCGCAAATTGCCCCGGGTTGCCCGCGACCCGGTCGTCGAAGCGTGCGCCGACGGTAATCAAGAAGTCGCAGTCCTCGACGGCGTAATTGGCCGATGCGACCCCGTGCATGCCGAGCATGTGCAGCGCCAGCGGGTGGGTGGTGTCGCTGGCGCCCAGTGCCATCAGCGTCGTGGTCACGGGAATACCGTATTCGTTGGCGAACCGGCGCATCGGCTTGGTAGCGTTCGCGTTGATAACACCGCCGCCGGCGTAAATCAGGGGGCGCTCGGATTCCGACAGCATCGTGAAAAAACGCTCACAGGCGTTGTCGCCCAGGTTGTTGGCCTCGACTTTCGCCAGCCGGCGGCGATAGCCGTGCAGGGGCAGGGTACCGCTTCCCCGGAACGTGCCTTCCCAGTTCTGTACGTCTTTCGGTATGTCGACTACAACCGGTCCGGGCCGCCCGGTGCGCGCGAGCTCGAACGCGCTGCGCACGGTTTCCTCGAGCTGCTCTGCATCGGTCACGAGAAATACGTGCTTGGCGACCGCGCCCATGATCGCGGCAACCGGTGCCTCCTGGAACGCGTCCGTCCCGATCGCGGCCGTAGGCACCTGCCCGCAGATGACGACCAGCGGTACCGAATCGGCCATGCTGTCACGGACCGGCGTGACGGTGTTGGTGGCGCCGGGCCCCGAGGTGACCATGACGACGCCCACCTTGCCGCTGGCGCGGGCATAGCCCGCGGCCATGAAGCCGGCACCCTGCTCGTTGGCCGGCACGACCAGCTGCATTGCGGGACTGGCGTCGGGCTGCGTGTGACGATCGTTGTAGCGGAACACGGCATCGTAGATCGGCAGTATTGCGCCGCCCGAGTAGCCGAAGATCGTATCGACACCTTCGTCAGCCAGCACCTGTACCACGGTGTCCGCACCGGATAGCGTTGTTCCCGCCAGCGGATGCTGCACCTGCCGTGCAGTGTTGGCCTGATCGTTCATGAGAATAAAAAAAGTCGTTAAGTACCGGATTTATTTCGAGTGTTTACTAATTCAGGGTCCATTGCAATACGCAATAATCTGGGCCAACATCGAGCCTCGCGACAGCAGAAAAAGTTTCAACTGTAATCCTCATGCGACACGCAATCTCAGTGCTACTGCAGAACGAGGTCGGCGCCCTTACCCGGCTCACCGGCATGTTTTCCACGCGCGGCTACAACATCGAAACGCTGAATGTTGCACCGACGTACGATCCCCGCGTATCGCGCGTCACGCTCGTGGTATCGGGCTCCGACGCGGCTATCGCGCAGCTCAACGCCCAGCTCGCCAAACTCGTCGACGTGGTCAACATCCACGACATGACACTTGGCGAACATTTCGAGCGGGAACTCGCGATCGTCAAGGTGAAACTCGGAGCCGGGGGACTCGCCAAGGCACTGACCGTGGCCGGGAAGTTCGATGCCGAGATGCTCGACGAGGACGCCAATAGCTGCACGATGCAGCTCACCGGGCCGGTTGCCCTGGTCGACGAATTCGTGGCAGGCGTGGCGGAGGTCGGCGAGATATCCGCCGTCGCCCGCAGCGGCACGGTTGCCGTTTCGAAAGGTGAGGTCACGCTGACATCGTTCGACCGGCAGCATCTGCTCGCCGGCTGACATGTCCGACCTGGCGCTCAGCGACTACCGGCGGATCGTCGTCAAGGTGGGCTCGTCCCTGCTCGTCGACGACGCGGGAAAACTCGACCGGGCGTGGCTCGCGACGCTGGCCGAGGATCTCGGGGCGCTGCGGCAAGACCGGCACGAACTGCTGATCGTGTCCTCCGGCGCAATCGCGATAGGCAGCAAGATCCTCGGCATCAGCAAGCGGCGCGCGCGGCTCGAGGACCTGCAGGCCGCTGCCGCGGCGGGCCAGGTGCAGCTCGTGCACGCCTACCAGGACGTGCTGGGCGTGCACGGGATCGGCGCGGCCCAGGTCCTGTTGACCCCCGAGGACACCGAGAACCGGCGCCGCTTCCTCAACGCACGCGGTACACTCGGGCGCCTCCTGGAACACGGAATGATCCCGATCATCAACGAGAACGACACGGTCGCCACCGACGAGATTCGCTACGGCGACAATGACCGGCTGGCGGCACGCGTGGCGCAGCTCGTGATGGCGGACGCGCTGATCCTCTTGTCCGACGTCGATGGCTTCTACACCGCCGATCCGGGCAACGACCCCGCGGCGGAGCATGTCCCCGAAGTCAGGCGCATTACCGGGGAGGTCTATGCCATGGCCGGTGAAACCCGTTCGGATATCGGGAGCGGCGGCATGGCGACCAAGGTGCAGGCCGCGCGCATCGCCACCCATGCGGGCTGCTCGACGATCATCGCCAGCGGCCAGATCGAGCACCCGCTGCGCGCGCTCGCGGCCGGAGCCCGATGCACGGTGTTCCGGGCCGAGGGTACGCCTGCAGCGGCACGCCAGCAGTGGCTGGCCGGCGCGCTGGAAGTGCGTGGCGAGATCTCGGTCGACGCCGGGGCGGCGGCGGCGCTGCGCACCGGGAACAGCCTGTTGCCGGTCGGGGTCGTAACGGTCAGCGGCAACTTTCGGCGCGGCGACGTCGTCAGTATCAGCGGACCGGACGGCACCGAACTGGGTCGCGGACTGGCAGAATACTCGGACGAGGAAGCCGGCCGCATCGCGGGATGCCAGTCGGATGCGATAGAGGACAAGCTCGGGTATCGCGGCCGGTCGGTCGTCGTTCACCGGGACGAACTGGTGCTATTCGATCATGACAACTGACCCGCGCGACGACATCGCCGCTACCATGCGGGGGCTCGGCCGGGCGGCGCGCGCCGCGGCCACGCAGCTGGCGGCGACGGGAGACCGCGAGCGCAACGCCGCGCTGGAAGCCGCGGCCCGGTCCCTGCGGGCGCAGCGTGATCGCATTCTCTCCGCCAACGAGAACGACATGGCGGCGGCCAGGAAGCGCGGTCTCGGCGGCGCCATGCTGGATCGCCTGCTGCTCGATAACGATCGCATCGAGGCCATGGCCACCGGCCTCGAGACGATTGTCGGCCTGCACGATCCGCTCGGCCGCGTGCTGGCGGAATGGGAGCGCCCCAACGGGTTGCGGCTGCAGCGTGTCAGCGTGCCGCTCGGCGTGATCGGCATCATCTACGAGAGCCGGCCGAACGTCACGGCGGATGCGGCGGCACTGTGCATCAAGTCGGGTAACGCGGTCATCCTGCGCGGCGGGTCCGAGAGTTTTCATTCGAGCAACGCCATCTACGCATGTCTCCGCGAGGGCCTGGAGGCCGCGGGGCTGCCTGCCGGGGCCGTGCAGATGGTGCCGACGACGGACCGCGCGGCGGTAGGCTTCCTGCTGTCATCGATGGCGGAGTGGGTCGACGTTGTCGTGCCGCGCGGCGGCAAGAACCTGATTCGCCGCGTCCAGGACGAGGCCCGCGTGCCCGTCATCGGGCATCTCGAAGGCATCTGCCATGTTTACGTGCACGCCGCGGCCGATGCCGCCATGGCACGCGACGTCACGGTGAATGCCAAGATGCGGCGCACCGGGATCTGCGGCGCGGCCGAGACGCTGCTGGTCGACCGCGCTGTTGCCGACTCGCTGGTTCCGCTGGTCTGTAATGCGCTGCGCGATGCGGGCTGCGAGATCCGCGGCGATGCACGAGTCTGCGCATTGTGCGAGGGCGCCGTTCCGGCGACCGAGGAGGACTGGCCGGCCGAGTATCTCGACGCGATCATCGCGGTGCGAGTCGTCGACGATATCGGGCAGGCCATCGAGCACATCCGCCGTTACGGTTCGGGTCACACGGAGAGCATCATTACCGAGGACCCGGACGCGGCGGCGCGCTTTTTCCGGGAGGTCGATTCGTCGATCGTGCTGCAGAATGCGTCGACACAATTCGCCGATGGCGGCGAATTCGGATTCGGTGCCGAAATCGGGATCGCGACCGGCCGCATCCATGCGCGGGGGCCCGTTGGTGCGGACCAGCTGACCAGTTACAAGTACATCGTGCGCGGCTCCGGCCAGGTACGGCCCTGACGATGGCCGGCGAGCCGACATTCGATGTCGCGGTGGTCGGTGCCGGCATCAACGGCGCCGGCATTGCGCGCGATGCGGCGCTGCGCGGGCTGCGCGTCATCGTGCTCGACAAGAACGACATGTGCAGCGGTTGCTCGGCGATATCGAGTCGCCTGATTCACGGGGGGTTGCGCTACCTCGAGTACGGCGAGATCCCGCTGGTCTACGAGTCGCTGCACGAGCGCCGCTACCTGCGGCTCACGGCCCCCCACCTGGTGGAGCCGTTGCGAATCTGTATTCCGATTTACCGGGATGCGCGTCGCGGTCCGCTGCTGATCCGCCTTGGCATGCTGCTCTACGACCTGCTGTCCTGGCGCAAGACCGTGCCGTCGCACCAGATGCTGTCCGCCGCCGCGATTCGTGACGCCGAGCCGGGCCTGGCGTCCGAGGGGCTCCGCGCAGCGGCCCGTTATTACGATGCACAGGTGACGTTCGCCGAGCGCCTGGTCCTCGAGAACCTGCTGGCGGCGAGATCGGCCGGCGCCGAGGTGCGCACGCACAGCGAAGTAACGGGTATTCGGGTCGAGTCGGGCGCGGTTCGGGGACTGGTTTATCGCGATGCGCAGGGCGCCGAGGTCGAGGTACAGGTGCAGACGGTGGTCAACGCGGCCGGACCCTGGGTCGACCGCGTCCTCGCGACGGCCGCGACCCCGACCGGCCGCCTGATCGGGGGCACCAAGGGCAGCCACATCATCGTCGGGGCGTTTGCCGGCGGCCCGAGCGATGCCTTTTACGTCGAGGCGAAATCCGATGGCCGCCCGTTTTTCATCATCCCGTGGAACGGGCAATACCTGATCGGCACGACCGATATCCGCTACGACGGCGATCTCGACAGCATCCGGGCCAGCGATCCCGAAATCGACTACCTGCTGGGAGAAACGAACCGGGTATTTCCGGGGGCCGGACTGACGCGCGGGGATATTCACTATGCGTATGCCGGCGTGCGGCCGTTGCCGTACCAGGAGAAGGGACCCGAATCGGCGATCACGCGCCGCCACATCATCAAGCAGAACAGCGACGTTGCCCGCGGCTTGCTGTCGATCGTCGGCGGCAAGCTGACGACCTACCGCAACCTCGCCGAGCAAACCGTGGACAGGATCGGCAAGGTCCTGGGCCGCAGGTTACCGCCCTGCCGGACGCGCGACACGGACCTGCCCGGGGCATGGGGCATCGACCGCGCCCGCAGCGCCCTCGAGGGAGTGGGCATCCTGTCCGCGGCGGGCGTCGCGCGCGTGCTCGCGATTTACGGCGGCCGTGCCGCCGGGCTCGCCGCTTTGTGCGCCGGCAACCCGGACCTGGCCCGATGTCTCGATCGGGAGGGCAGGGTACTGGCGGCCGAAGTGCCCTTTGCGATCCGGGAGGAATTCGCCCATTCTCTCGAGGACATCGTCTTTCGACGCATGATGATCGGTTTCGATGCCGACCAGGGCAGGGACCTGTACAGGGACATCGCGGCGCTGGCCGCGACGGAGTCCGCCTGGGACCCGCAGACCGAGGCGCAGCGGCTACACGACCTGATCGAGTATGCCGGGTCGCTGCGAGTGGAGTGACGGGATGAAGAGTTCGAAGCGGTGGCGCTGGCTGTCGATGGCACTGCTGTGTGCGCTGGCCCTGCCGGTGCCGGCAGCGGAAAGCGTCGATGAGGAATCAGCCGCAGCCTCGAGGCCGCGCGTGGGACTGGTACTGGGTGGCGGCGGCGCGCGCGGCGCGGCTCATATCGGTGTCCTCAAGGAGCTGGAACGGATGCGCATCCCCGTCGATGCGATCGCCGGAACCAGCATGGGCGCGATTCTCGGCGGGCTGTACGCCACGGGCATGACGGCAGCCGAGCTCGAGACACTCGTCGGCTCGCTGGACTGGGCCGCCGCGTTGTCGGACGAGCCGGATCGCGACAACCTGAGCTTCCGCCGCAAACAGGACGAGCGGGAAGCGCCGATCGATCTCGAACTGGGTCTCGCCGGGACCCGGCTGCTATTGCCCAAGGGCGCCATCCAGGGCCAGAAACTCGACCTGCTGCTGCGCGAGCTGACGCTGGGCGTATCGCACATCGACGACTTTGACGAATTGCCGATCCCGTTTCGCGCGATTGCCTCGGACATCGAGCGGGGAGAAACCTGGGTCATGGGCCGGGGGGATCTTGCGACCTCCATCCGGGCCAGCATGTCGGTGCCGGCCGTCTTCGCTCCCGTGCGCGTCGACGGCAGGCTGCTCGTGGACGGCGGCATCGTCGGCAACCTGCCGGTCGAGGTCATGCAGCAGATGGGCGTGGACGTCATCATCGCCGTCGACGTCGAGTTTCCGCTCTACGCCGCCAAGGACCTCGATTCGGCACTCACGATCACCGAGCAGATGCTCACGATCCTGATCCGCAAGGAAACGCTGCGGCAAATCGATCGCCTGGCCGAGGACGATGTCCTGATCCGGCCGGACCTCGGCACGTTCGCATCCACGGATTTCGCCAACATCTCGGCGACGATCGTTCCCGGCGCAGACGCGGCGCGCGCCCAGGCGGACAAGCTGGCGGCGCTCGCGCTCGACCCGGCTGCGTGGGACACCTACCTTGCCAGCCGGACCCGGCCGGTCCCGCCTGCGTCACACCTCGCTTTCGTGCGCGTGGTGCACGACGGCGTCCTCGCGCCGGACGTGCTCGAGTCGAAGCTGACCGTGTCCGCGGGCGACCCCATCGATCATGCGATCCTCGCGCACAACGCCGACAGGCTCTACGGCCTGCAGTTCTATGAGAAAGTCAGTTACCGGCTGGTCGAGGAAGACGGACAGACCGGGGTCGTTTACCGGGCGCGCAACAAGAGCTGGGGGCCCAACCTCCTGAGGTTCGGCCTCGCCCTGGAAGACGATCTCGAGGGATCCACGGCATTCAACGTCGGAGTGCGCATGACGCGGCTCGGGCTCAATGAGCTCGGTGCGGAGTGGCGCAACGACCTGTCGCTGGGGACGGAGCCCCGGGTGATGTCCGAGTTCTACCAGCCGCTGAGTTTCAATTCCCACGTGTTCGTCGCGCCGCGCGTAGCCATTGCCCAGTCCAACCTGAACGCGTTCGCTGCCGACCGGTCGATTGCGCGTTACCGCCTGACCGAGGCGAATATCGGGCTCGACGTCGGGCGCGAGCTTGGCGGCAACGGGGAGCTGCGGCTCGGCGTGTTCCGCGGCACAGGGTCGGGCGACGTCAGGATCGGCGACCCGGGCATCGACGATTTCGACTTCGACTCGGGCGGCGCCATCGCGCGCCTGCGCATCGATACGTTCGACGATGCGTTCTTCCCGCGGCGCGGGGTGCTGGCCGACGTCGCCTGGACGCTGTCGCGCACCGGGCTCGGTGCCGATGCCGAGTTCGACACGGTCTCCGGGGAAGTAACGGCGGCGTTCAGCCGCGGCAAGAGTGCGATGCAACTGGCGCTCAGCTACGCGACCACGCTCGAATCGGACGGAGCCGTGCAGGACTATTTCACGCTGGGTGGTTTCCGGCGCCTGTCCGGGCTCGAGCGAGGAGAAATCAGCGGTCCGCACGCGGCCCTCGCGCGGCTGGTTTTCTATCGCCGGGTCGGGGAAGCGACGGGTCTGCTCGATACGCCGATCTACCTCGGGCTGTCGCTCGAGGCCGGCAATGTCTGGCAGGAGCGGTCGGCGATCAGCTTCTCGTCCGCGCTGCTCAGCGGCAGCGTGTTTGCGGGTTTCGACACGTTTCTCGGCCCCGTCTTCCTGGCCGCCGGTTTCGCCGAGAACAACCGCAGCAATTTCTACCTGTTCGTCGGGGCGCCGCCGCGCTGATCAGCGCGAGATCTTCTCGAGCACCTGGGTCGGGTTGTCCGTCTTGCGGTAGTACCCGTGGCGGGCCGCCATGGACTCGAAGGCCGCGTCGCGTTCCGCTGCGCTGGCGTACCAGTGAACGCGCTCCCAGTCGTCGCCGAGCACCTTGCGCAGCGTGTCGTTCGCCGGCAGCGTCACGCGGATGCCGAAGTTCTTGTCGCGGCCGGCGACATCGGGGTCGACCAGGTTGTGCTGGTGGCAATAGTCCACGTCTCGGGTCCTGCAGGCGGTGTCGTTCCGGTGCGCGAGTATACCGAATCTGCCGGGGTTCGCATTATTGCCGGGAACTGCGGTCTGCCGCTCCTTCGCGGTCCGCCCAGCCGAGCAGTCGCCGCGTAACGAACAGGTACACGGGTTTCACGGTAGCCATCCAGAGTCGGGATACGGGGGAGGGGTTGGCGAGAATACGGCGCTCTCGCGCGGTCAGCAGGTCCGGACGGTAGGTCCGCTTGTGCTTGAGCAGATGCCGGATGTCCTCGTAGGCAGCCACGCGGAACAGCCGCGAGCGGCGCGGGCTGTGCCAGGCCAGCTGGAAGTCGATGATGCCGGGCAGCGTGTTCTCGCGCACGAGCAGGTTCGGTTCCTTGGCCAGGTCGTTGTGGCATACGCCCGCCCGGTGCACCCGGCGCAGCAGCCGTGCAGCGGCGCGAAACCAGGCGGCGTCGGAGGGTTTCGCGCGGTACAGCGGTTCGCCCTCGAGAAAGCTGCGCACGAGCCGGTCCCGGTCCTGCGACAGGAGCCGCGGGACGCCGTCGAGGCCCTCGAGAACCGCCAGCGTGCGCGCCTCGCGCAGGAGCAGCCGACGCGCCAGCCAGCGAATCCACCAGCGCGCCGCGCGGGCATCGCGGATAATGGCGGCCTCCCCGCCGGCTGTCCGGAGTGCAACTTCGCCGAACAGGTCACGTTTCAGGATCGTTTCATCGTCCATTTCACCAAGAATAGTGCGAAAATAGGCGGCCGTCGCATACCAGGCAGCGCATGAGCGAAGAGTCGAGCAAGCAAAACGAGTCCGCCGAGCAGGATCGTACCGAGTCGACCGGCGAATTCTTCAGCGTCGGGACGCCGCTGCACGCGGTTCGCGCGGGTTACGTCAAGCGCAAAGCCGACGACCTGCTGTACGACACGGTGCTCGCCGGAAGCTATGCCCACGTGCTGGCGCCGGATCGCAGTGGCAAGACCAGCCTGATCGCGGCGACCGCGGCCCGTCTCGAAGCCATCGGCTGCAAGATCGGCGTTCTGGACCTCGCCCAGATCGGCGACCGGGACGGCGGCAACGATCCCGGCCGCTGGTATTACAACGTGGCTTACCGCCTGCTGCGACAGTTGCGCATTCGCTACGACCTGCAAAGCTGGTGGCACGATCGGTCGATCCTGAGCAACCGGCAGCGGCTGCTCGAGTTCTATTCCGAGATCGTGCTGCAGTTCGTCAGTGAACGCATCATCATCTTCGTCGACGAAATCCAGTGTATCGAAGACCTGCCGTTCGCCGATCATCTCCTGGCGAGCATCCGGGCGGCTCACAATGCACGCACGACCGATCCGGATTTCATGCGCCTTACTTTCGTACTGCTCGGTGAGTGCGACCCGGTAAGCCTGATCGCCGAACCGGAGATGTCGCCATTCAGCGTGACGCAGCCGGTCGTTCTCGACGACTTCTCGCGTGAGCAGCTCGACCTGTTCGAGACGGAGTTGAATCTCGAGCCGGGCGACGCGGCCAAGGCGCTGGACCGGATCTACTACTGGACCCGCGGCCAGCCTTACCTGAGCCAGAAGCTGGCTCGGCAGGTCGCTCGCGACGAGATCACGGATGACGTCGCAGCCCACGTCGATCATGTCGCGACCACCCAGCTGGCCGGGCGCGCCGCGCTTCACAGCGAGCCCCACATGGGGCATATCCACCGGGTCGTCGTCAAACACGAGAAACAGCTCGAGGCGTTGCTGACCCTGTACGGGCGCATTCGCAAGGGCATCGAGGTGTCTGCCGATCTCGGCTGCCCATTGCAGCGTCGCCTGCTGGCCATCGGGCTCGTCGTAATCGATCACGACGGCCACCTGTGCGTTCGTAACCGGCTGTACGAGGCCGTGTTCACGGCGCGCTGGGCGAACGAACACCTGCCGATAAGGCTCCGCGTGCCCCTGGTTGTGACGGGCGTGCTGCTGCTGTTTCTGCTGGCCCCGCTCTGGTACACGCAGTGGCTGCCGCGCCCCTACATGAACGTGTTGGCGTCGCCTTCAATCGAGCTGGAGGCCGCCCGGTCGGCGTATGAGAACCTGCGCTCTTTCCCCGGTCATTCGGACACGGCCAACAGCTTGTTCCGCCGGTTCGTCGAGCAGCGGGCCGAGCTTGCCGCCGACGTCGAAGAGATCGGCGCGGTTGCCGAGCTGGCGCGTGCCTTGCCCGATGCCGGACGTCTGCCGGAGTCCTTGCTGGCGTCTTTCTGGGACCGCCAGGCAAGCGCGGCATCGCGGGACGAACGCCGCGACGTGGCGCTCGTGGCGACGCTCGAGTCACTGGTCCTGGCGACGCCTCACCGCAGGCAGCGGGCCGCTGGCCTCATCGCGGATGACTACCCACTGCTCCTCGCCAGCCTGCCGCCGCAGCCGGCGACGACGACCGTATTCGATCCGTCCAACCTGCTGCTGACCCTTGCCGACGGGGCGCGCATTTCGCAGTGGTCCTACGCAACGCAGGAGCTACAGCAACGGGAGGGCTGGTCGATCACGGCGCTCGAGGTGGTGCCGCTGGTGCGCCGCGTCGTCGTCGACCGGGGAGGCACCGTCAATCGCATCGGCCTGACGCTGACACTCAGTCACGCGCGACTCGACGACCTGCGCATCAAGGTCATCGCGCCCTCGGGCCGCGCCGTGGAAATAGAAACCGGCCGCGAGCGCGCCTCGAGCAACGAGGACATTCGCATTCCGGCGGCGCAGCTGCGCGATCTTCTGGGGGAATCGCTCTCGGGTACCTGGTCGATCAGCATCCGTGACGAGGCCCTGGGTATGGCGGGCCAGCTGGTCGGCTGGAATCTCTCGCTGAATGCCCAGGGAGCCGTCGAGGATTTCCAGCGAGGTCTGAACATCCCGGACCCGCTGGAACGCGAGACCGACAACGTCTGGTTCGGGCCGGGCGGCCGATATGCCGTGGCGCGCGCCATGCAAAGCGACAGCGCGCGGATCTGGGATCTCGCGTTTGCGGAGCCCGTGCGCGTGGTCGCCGTCAACGAGAACGAGAAACTGGTCGGCG
This sequence comes from Woeseiaceae bacterium, assembly GCA_041553075.1. GTDB lineage: Bacteria > Pseudomonadota > Gammaproteobacteria > Steroidobacterales > Woeseiaceae > UBA1847. Next base: position 17,270 of record JBFEJR010000042.1, read on the forward strand.
TCGCCGAGGGCGCGCGTCACCTGGTCACCGCCACCCGGGACAGCCTCAGCGTCTGGGATTCCGCAACCGGCGACCGCGTCGCGACCCTGCCCGTCGGCGCCGCCAGCAGCGGGGCGAGCCTGACAGCGGATGGTGCGCACCTGTTCGTCGAACGTCACGGCGATGCCGATACGCGCCTCGAGCTCTGGTCGCTCGAGCAGCAAGCCGTCATCGCGACGCTCAGCGTGGCGGGCACCCCGGCGCTCGTCGCCCTCGATGCGACCGGCAGCCGCGTCGCGGTCGCGGACTTCGACCGCGCGGTGCGCGTCTGGGATTTCGCGAGCGGCCAGTTGCTTGCACAGATCGACCTGCCGGTGCAGCCGAGCCAGGTCCGTCTGGCTCCGGGGGGTGAGGCGCTCGGTGTCGTCCATGGCCGGGCGGGCCTGTCGCTCTGGAATATTGCCCGGCCGCAGAACCCGCTGTTCGCCGAATTCGGCGACGGCGCATGGCAGATCGTCTTCTCACCGTCCGGTGCGAGCGCCCTGGCAGGCCGGGCCGCGTCCGGCTACCAGGTTTACAGCACCCGGGACGGGCGGCTCGCGGGGCCTCCGATCGGCCTGCGCGGGTCGTCAGAGGCCGCCTCGATCCTGGCGTTCAGCGCGGACGAAAACGTGGTCTTCTCGGGCGGCCCGCAGGGGGTATCGCGATTCTGGCGTGCGGCGCAGGCGCCGGCGGCCGCCGGCAGCGATGACGCGGCGAGTGACGACCCGTACTGGCTGCCGTCGGGTGACCGGGTGGTTGCTGCGCTGCCCGGCGCGCAGCGCGTCGTCATTGGCGACAGCAGGGGGCACGTGCACATCGTTCCCGCCGGTACGCGGGCGGGTGATGTCGAGGCGCTCACCGGTGAGTTGAGTTATTTCGGCCACACCACGCGGGTAGCGCGGCTGGCCGTCGATGTGACCGGGAACCTGGTCGCGAGCGCGGCGGCCGATGGCAGTATCCGGGTGTGGGACACAGCGGACGGTAAGCCGCGCGCGTGGACCATGCGCTTCGAAGACAACGCGGACGCGGTGCTGGCATTCTCCCCGGACAGCAGGATCCTGGCCGTGCTCAGGCACCGTGCACTGTCGTTGCTCGCTGTCGATGACGGGGCCGTGCTGGCCGAGTTCGAATTCGGCGAGGCGCAGACGAGCCACGCGTTCGCTGCCAACGATCGCCTGTTCATCGGCAGCGAGGACGGCGTACTGCGCCAGTTCCTGCGCGCAGCCGACGGCACCTGGTCGATGCAGCAACTCTGGCGCGGCGAGCGGCCGCTGCGCACGCTGGCAGGATCGCCGCGTGGCAACTACCTCGTTATCGTGGACGACCAGGGCCTCGCCAGGCTGTTCATACTCGCCGAGGGTAGTCTCGGCGAACGGACCCTGCAGCTGCCTGGCCCGGTGCAGGAAGTTGTCTTCGGGCGCAGCAATTCGCGCGTACTGATTCGGACCGCACGCTGGGTGCACCGCGCAAGTCTCTCGGCCGAAGGTCTGCACTGGGGTGACAGCATGCTCGCGTCGAAGCCGCTGCGCGGCGCCGGCATCGTGTTCGGTTCCGGGGAGACGGCGAATCGCGCCTACCTGCCCGCGGCGCGCAGCGACACGATCGAGCTGGTCGAGGTGGCGTTCCCGGGCTCGACGCACCCCGGCCTGTTCGGCAACCGCAGCGACCTGCTCGCCACCTGGAAGCAGCGGCTCGGTATGCAGCCGCCCGAGGCCGCGCCGGATTAGCGCTGGTCCCCGCGCAAGGTGCGCACCAGCAGCTCGAGCTTCGCGGCGGTCACTGCGCCGGGCGCGACCGGCTCCCCGACGTTAACCGGGACGCGGGCAAACAGGCGTCTCGGCAGTTTGCGCAGGCCACCGTCGGGACGCCGGCTGAACCAGCTGCCCCACATTCGTCCCAGCGCCACCGGTACCACGGGCACCGGCCGACGCGCGATGATTTTCTCTATGCCGGGACGAAAACGAGCGATTTCGCCGTCCAGGGTGATCCCGCCTTCGGGAAAGATACAGACGATGTTCCCGGCCGCGAGTTCGGCATCCACTTTTTCGAATGCGTCGTGCATGATCGCGACGTCCTCGCGCGCGCCTGCGATCGGGATCGCTTTCATGGTCCGGAAAATGAAATTCAGCAGCGGAATCTGGAAGATGCGGTACCACATGACAAAGCGCATCGGCCGCTGAATAGAGCCCGCGAGGATGATCGGGTCCAGGTAGCTGACGTGGTTGCAGACGACGACCGCCGGACCTTTCGCGGGTATTTTTTCGAGGCCGACGGGCCGCAAGCGGAACACGAGGCTCACGATCAGCCAGGCGAGGAACCGCATCAGGAACTCGGGCAACAGGGAGAAGATATAGATTGCGACCAGCGCATTCAGGCCGGCGATCACGAGAAACAGCTCGGGAATCGACATGCCCGCGTTGAGCAGCACCATCGACATGATCGCAGCCGCGACTATGAGCAGCGAATTGATGATGTTGTTGGCCGCGATGATGCGGGACAGGTGCTGCCGATTGGAGCGCTTCTGGATGAGCGCATACAGCGGCACGCTGTATACACCGGCGAACGCACCGATCATGGCGAGATCGAACCAGATACGAAGCCCCCCGGGACGCGTCAGGAATCCGGCGATGGAACCGGCCGGCCCGACGGCTATCTGCGGCTGCGCGAGATACAGGTCCAGGGTGAAAACGCTGAGCCCGATCGCACCGAAGGGGACGAGGCCGAGCTCGATGCGATGGCGGGACAGGCGCTCGCACAGCAGCGAGCCGATGCCGACGCCGACCGCAAACGCGGCGAGCAGGAAGGTCGTTATCTCTTCGCTGCCGTTGAGAATGTCGAGCGTGTACGCGGGGATCTGGATGGTCATCGCGGATCCGAAAAACCAGAACCACGAAATGCCGAGGATCGACAGGAAGACGCTGCGCTCCTCGCGCGCATATTGCACGATGCGCCAGGTTTCCCGCCACGCATTCCAGTTGATGCGCAGGCCGGGATCGACCGCCGGCGTCGTCGGCACCTGGCGACTCACGAGGTAACCGCATACCGCGACCGTCACCAGGCAGGCGCCGAGCAACGTCCGCTTCTCGATGGCAAGGGCATTGGCAACCTCGTTGCCGACCGCGAGGCCTCCTGCAATCAGGCCGAGAATGATCGCGATGTAGGTGCCGGACTCGACCAGTGCGTTACCGCCGACCAGTTCGTTATCGGCCAGTTGCTGTGGCAGGTACGCGTACTTTACCGGCCCGAACATCGTCGACTGCAGGCCCATCAGGAACAGCACGCACAACAGCAGCGCGAAGCTTTCTGTCACGAGGGCCGCGCCTGCGAATACCATCAGCCCGATCTCGAACAGCTTGATGCGCCGGATCAGCATCGATTTTTCGTACTTGTCCGCGAGCTGCCCGGCCGTGGCCGAGAACAGGAAGTAGGGCAGGATGAACAGACCCGCAGCGACGTTGGCCAGCTCGGAATGGTTCATGCCGAGCACGAGGACGCCCTGGAACGTGATCAGGATCACGAGCCCGTTGCGAAAGATGTTGTCGTTGAGCGCGCCGAGGAACTGCGTGACGAAAAACGGGGCGAAGCGCCGTTCGCGCAGCAGTGAGAACTGGTTCGGTCCGGACAAAGCGATCAATCCGTCTTTGGTCAGCCGGCACTATACCGTGAAAGCCCCGCGCCACATGCGAAAACTGCGAACTGCGACCAGCCGGCGAATTTGACATCTTTGCTATGATCGATCCTGCAGTTAACTGAATTTTCTACCAATTAATCAATTTTTTCTGACGGTTTGACGCGAATGAAAAGGTGCCTGACACCATTGCTGATGGCAGCAGCCCTCGTGGCCGCCTGTGCCGAGGAAGAACCGCCGCCCCGGTCGGTCACCCAGTTCGTCGAGAACCCGATGCTGCTCGAAGCCGCGATGGTGCGCTGCTCTCGCAATCGAACGGAGTCGCGTTACGACCCGGAGTGCATGAATGCCCGCGCCGCCGTGGCGCGCATCGAGGCGAAGGAAGAGGAAGTCCGGCGGGCCGAACTCGAGGCGCGTTCGGAAGCCAAGCGGCGCGCGCTGCGCCGGACCCAGCAGGCCCAGGCCGAGGCACGGCGTCGCGCCGAGGAAGAAGCCCGGCGTCGCCGGGAAGCCGAGTACCTCGCACAATTCGGCGTGCTGCCGCCGGCGGATGATGAGCAGGCAGTCGCGGTGGACGAGGGCAACGTGCCGCTGGCCGTGGTCCCCGAGGCGACGGAGAGTGAATCGCCTGGCGTCTCCCAGGTCGAAGCGTTACCCGGCGTCGGCAGCAACGCGCCGCTAGCCGAGACAATGCCGGCCGACGACGATTCCCCGGCCGACCTGCAGGATATCCGCGACGAACTTCGCCGTCGCAATGAAGGTGAGGACGGTCCCTAGTCGCCGGTGGCCGGCATGGTCCGGACGTGGAGGTCGCGCTGCGGGAACGGAATCTCGATTTTCTCCTCGAGGAATGCCTTGTAGATTCCGCAGTTGATCTCGTGCTGGACGCGGCCCCGGTCGGCCGGGTCGGCAATCCAACCCATTACCTCGAAGTCGAGGCTCGAATCGCCGAACCGGCGAAAACGCGCGCGCGGCGCCGGTTCCTCGAGAATTTCCGCATTGCCGGTTGCGACCTGCTCGAGGGTCTCCAGAACGTGGTCTACGTCGCTGCCGTACGCGACGCCGACGCCCACGCGAATGCGGTGCGGGACCGAGGGGCCGCCGGCTTCATTGACGATGGTGCTGTTGCCGATGATCCCGTTCGGCACGGTTATCTCGATGTCGTCACGCGTCAGGATCCGCGTACTGCGCAAGCCGATCTCGGTAACCACGCCACGCTGTCCCGAATCCAGGATGATGAAATCGCCGGTCTTGTATGGAGCGTCCATGATGATCGAGACGCCGGCGAACAGGTTCGACAAGGTGTCTTTCGCGGCAAAACTGAGCGCGAGGCCGACGATGCCGGCGGACGCCAGCCACGCGGTTACGTCGATGTTCCAGGCGAGGAACACGAAGTAGATGGCAACCGCGACCAGGACGATTTTCATGATGTTGTGGAGCAGCGACAGCATGCCGCTCTCCACGAGCTTGCTGCGCGACGTGCGGCGCAGCGCGTCGACAGCGAGCGTGTTCAGGCCGCCGAGCGCGTTCAGCCACACGAAAATCGCGATCGTCTTGAGGAGGCCCAGCGTAACGAATTCCGGCGCCTCCGACAGGCCGAGCCGCCGCGTCGCGAGGCCGAGGCCCAGCAG
>JBFEJR010000043.1:0-21385 GCA_041553075.1 Woeseiaceae bacterium
ACCGTGACGGCCTCGGCATGGTGGCGGCCGAGCCGCTGCCGGCGATCCCGCACCTCGACAAGGCCTAGTGTTCACGGTCGTCGCGGGCACCGGGTACACGGGCCGTCGCGTGCTGGCGCAGCTGCCCGCCGCCGACGCGCTCGGACTGAACCGCTCGCCGCTCGCCACCGAGCGCCCGTTCGAGATCGTCGATTTCGACTCGCTTGCGACACTGGACGCGCCGCTGCCCGCGCGCTATGCCGTGCTCTACACGTGCCCGCCCGACGACGCGGACGACAGCCGGCTGGGGCGCTTCCTGGCGGCCCTGCCGCACGCCCCGGCGCGCTTCGTCTACATCAGCACGACCGGCGTCTACGGCGACTGCCGCGGCGCCGTCGTGACCGAAGCGACCCCGGTCAACCCCGACAACCGCCTGTCCCGGCCGCGCGTCGCGGCCGAGCAGCGGCTCACGGCCTGGGCACGCGAGCACGACGGCGACCTCGTGATCCTGCGCGTGCCGGGAATCTACGGGCCAGGCCGCCTCGGCATCGAACGCATTCGCGCGGGCGAGGCCTGTCTCGACGAGGAGGACGCCAGCCCGGGCAACCGGATACATGTCGATGACCTGGTCAGCTGCTGCCTGGCGGCGCTGGCGGCGGATACCCCTGCCGGGATCTACAACGTGGGCGACGGCGACCACCGCAGCGCGACATGGTTCGCCGGTGAAGTGGCCCGGCAGGCCGGTCTGGCGGCACCGCGCACGATCGGCCGGGAACAGGCCGAGCGGGAGTTTTCGCCGATGCGCCTTGCTTTTCTCGGGGCGTCACGCCGCGTGGACACGCGGAAGATGCGCGAGGTGCTCGGCGTAACGCCGCGAACCCCGGAACGGGGGATCAGCGACAGCCTGTAGGAGCCCGCCGTGCGGGCAATATCACGGCTGCGACCGCTTGCTCCGGAGCCACGCGGTGAGCGGCTCCCATTCGTCCCAGTCGGGCCACGCGAGGTACTCGGGCAGCTCGAAAATGCCGAGGCCGCGGGTATACGCACGCACGTAGTTCTGCGCCTCGCGCAGCGCCGCGACATACGGCGCTCTCGCCCGGGTCAGGTACTCGTCGAGATCGTCGAAAATCAGCGTATTGTCGCGCACGCGGTTGGCAACCAGGCCGAACTTCGCCTGTTTGCGCTCGATCTTGGCAACCTTCCTGAGCTCTTCGAGAAACGTCGTCGTGGCCTGCATGTCGATCGTCGAGGGCAGCACCGGCACGACGATGGTCTCGGCATGGCGAACGAGGTCGCTGAGTTCCTTCGCATGGGTGCGTGCCGGCGCATCGATGACCACGAAATCGGCCGTCCGCGGCACCCGGCGCAGGCCGCCGTCGAACGCGGCAACACCAATGATTTCGGGGCGATCCGCGGGCCGGCGGTCCAGCCAGTCGAGGCTCGAGCGCTGCGGGTCGTAGTCAGCCAGCGCGACTACGGCGCCCTCGTTTGCAAAGTAGGAAGCGATATTCGTGGCGAGGGTGCTCTTGCCGCAACCACCCTTCGCATTCATAACCATTATGTGCCGCATGACACCTCTCCGGGGCAATGTTGTTAGATTGGTTATCGTTTGTTTCTTGCTGGTTTATGTAAACTACAGCCGCCAACCGAAAAAGTCCATGAACCTCGCTTACACCAAAATGCACGGCACCGGTAACCGGATACTCGTCGTCGACCAGCGCCGGGGCGGTGCTGCCGTGCCGTCCCCGGAGCAGCTGCGAAGACTGGCTGCCGACGACAGCGGGCCCGGTTTCGATTCGCTGATGTGGATAACGGGCAGCGACGATCCCGCCTGCGCCGCGGCCTATCGCGTGTTCAACGCGGACGGCTCCGAGGTCGGGCAGTGCGGCAACGGCTTGCGCTGCGTCGCGGCGGTGCTGGCGGACGAGAACGGCCATCCCCGGTCCTTCACGCTGGCGAGCCCGTCCGGCCCGGTCGAAGCCCGGGTCGATGACGACGGGCTGGTCACGGTCAGCATGGGCGCGCCCGTGTTCGACCCGGCGCGCGTGCCGTTCGCCGCACAGCGGGAGCAGGACAGCTACAGCCTCGAAGTCGAGGGCGTCGTCTACGATGCGGCCGTCGTCTCGATGGGCAATCCGCACTGCGTGCTGCAGGTCGACGACGTCAGTGCGGCCCCGGTCGAGCGGCTCGGCCCGCTGCTCGAAAACCACCCGCGCTTCCCCGAGAAAGCCAACGTCGGTTTCATGTGCGTCACGGGCCGGGACAGCCTCGACCTGCGCGTCTTCGAACGCGGCGTCGGGGAGACCGCGGCGTGCGGCACCGGGGCATGTGCCGCGGTCGTCACCGCGCAGCGCCGCGGGCTGCTCGATGCGGACGTCAGCGTGCGCCTGCCTGGCGGACAAGTCATGGTAAGCTGGCACGGAGGTTCGGAGCCGGTGTGGCTCACGGGAAACGCAGAATATATGTCCGAAGGATTCATCGAGATATGAGCACCCAACGCAAAGCCGAATTCGTCGAAGAGCGGCTCTCCGAGCAGGCCGTTCACGACTACCTGGCGGCTCACCCGGACTTTTTCGAACGCCACTCGACACTGCTCAGCGCACTGAACCTGCCGCACGCCAGCGGCGGCGCCGTCTCCCTGGTCGAACGCCAGGTGTCGGTCCTGCGGCAGAAGGAACTGAAGCTCGAGCGCCAGCTCAGGGAACTGATCGACGTCGCCCGCGAGAATGACGTGCTGGCGGCGAAGATCCACGAGCTGACCCTGCAGCTGCTCGCGGCCGGCGACCTCGGCACGACCATTGCCGCGGTCGAGGAGGCGCTCCGGGCCGGGTTCCGGGCGGACCAGGCGGTACTCGTCCTGTTCGGCGATCCCGACGCGTTCGAGGACATCGGCGCCAGCCGCTTCTTCCGCGTCCTGCGGCGCGACGACGAGGCGCTCAAGCCGTTCGGCACGTTCCTCGAAGGCTCCAGCGCGCGTTGCGGACGGATGCGCGATTCGCAGCGCGACTTCCTGTTCCACCAGGACGCCGACGACATCGGCTCCGCGGCGCTCGTGCCCCTCGGCGAAGGCGCGGAGATCGGCTTTCTCGCCGTCGGCAGCATCGACAGCGATCGATTCCACCCGGGAATGAGCATCGATTTCCTGACGCGGCTCGGCGACCTCGTGGCGGGATCGCTCAGGCGCTATTAAAGGCTGTGCGCATGGATGATGCCGGCTGGCTCGACCGATTCATCCGGCATCTCGAAATCGAGCGCCGCCTGTCCCCCCTGACCCGCAAGAACTACCGGCGCGACCTCGACGCGCTCGCCGCGTTTCTGGACCAGGCCGGCGTAGCCGACTGGCCGGGCACAGACAGTGAGCACCTCCGCGCGTTCTCTGCCGCCTGCTTTCGCAAGGGCCTGAGCGGCCGCAGCATCCAGCGTCGCCTGTCCGCGGCGCGCAGCTTCTTCCGCTACCTGGTGCGGGAGAAGGCCGTTCGCAAGAACCCGGTAACCGGGGTCTCGGCGCCGAAATCGCAAAAGCGCCTTCCCGGCAATCTCGACGCCGATCGCATGGCGCGGCTGCTCGACATTCCGGGCAGCGGTCCGCTGGTGGAGCGCGACCGGGCGATGCTCGAATTGCTGTATTCCTCGGGCCTGCGGCTAGCCGAACTCGTCGATCTCGATGTCGGCAACGTCGACATGGCCGATGCCACGGTGCGCGTGACGGGCAAGGGCAACAAGGACCGGATCGTACCGGTCGGGCGCCATGCGCTGCGCGCCCTGCGCCAGTGGAGCGCCGCGCGCACCGGGCTGGCGGCCGCCGGGGAGCGCGCGCTGTTCGTCAGCAACCGGGGCGGGCGCATCAGCCCGCGTGCCGTGCAGGCCCGGGTGAAACACTGGGCCCGGCACCAGGGCATCGACGCCAACGTGTACCCGCACCTGTTCCGGCATTCGTTTGCCACGCACCTGCTGGAGTCGAGCCATGACCTGCGCGGTGTCCAGGAGCTGCTCGGGCACGCGAATATTTCGACCACCCAGGTGTACACCCACCTTGATTTCCAGCATCTCGCCCAGATTTACGACCAGACACACCCACGCGCCCGCCGCAAGAACAAGTCGTAGGAAAGCCGCTATGGAACAATTTCGAGGGACGACGATCGTCTCGGTCCGTCGCAATGGCAAGGTTGCCATCGCCGGCGACGGCCAGGTCAGCCTCGGCGACACGATCATGAAAGGCAACGCCCGCAAGGTGCGGCCGTTGGCCGGGGGCCGCGTGATCGCCGGTTTTGCCGGCGGTACCGCCGATGCGTTTACGCTGTTCGAGCTGTTCGAGGCCAAGCTCGAGCAATACGGCAACCTGACGCGCGCCGCCATCGAGCTGGCCAAGGACTGGCGCACCGACCGCCGCCTGCGGCGCCTCGAGGCGCTGCTGTGCGTCGCCGACAAGGAAAGCTCGTTCGTGATTTCGGGTAACGGCGACGTGATCGAACCCGAGAACGACCTGATGGCCATCGGCTCGGGCGGCCCTTACGCGCAGGCCGCGGCCCAGGCCCTGATGGAGAACACCGACCTCGAAGCACGCGAGATCGCCGAGAAGGCACTGCGCATTGCCGGCGACATCTGTGTTTACACGAACCAGAACATCGTCATCGAAGAACTCTGATCATGTCCCAAATGACCCCACGCGAGATCGTCCAGGAGCTGGACAAACACATCATCGGGCAGGACGAGGCCAAGCGCGCGGTCGCGATCGCGCTGCGCAATCGCTGGCGCCGGGTCCAGGTCGGCGAGCCGCTGCGCAGCGAGATCACGCCCAAGAACATCCTGATGATCGGGCCGACCGGGGTCGGCAAGACCGAGATTTCACGCCGCCTGGCACGCCTGGCCAAGGCGCCGTTCATCAAGGTCGAGGCGACCAAGTTCACCGAGGTCGGCTATGTCGGTCGGGAGGTCGACAGTATCGTGCGCGACCTCATGGACGTCGCGGTCAAGATGACGCGTGAAGAGGAGATGTCCAAGGTGCGCTACCGTGCCGAGGATGCGGCGGAGGAGCGGATCCTCGATGCGCTGCTCCCACGGCCCGCGCGCACGGCCGGGTTCGCGGGCGAGGCTGCCGAATCGTCGGGCGGCGATTCGGATACGCGGCAGAAGTTTCGCAAGATGCTGCGCGAGGGCAAGCTCGACGACAAGGAGATCGAAGTCGACGTCCAGGCCATGCCGGTCGGCGTCGAGATCATGGCCCCGCCAGGCATGGAGGAAATGACGAGCCAGCTGCAGGGCATGTTTGCGAACCTGGGGGGCAACCGCACGCAGACCCGCAAGCTCAAGGTGCGGGACGCGCTGCGCCAGCTCACCGACGAAGAGGCCGCGAAGCTCGTCGACGACGAGGAACTCAAGGCCAAGGCGCTCGAGGCCGTCGAGCAACACGGCATCGTGTTCCTCGACGAAATCGACAAGGTGGCCCGCCGGACCGACACCCAGGGCGCCGACGTGTCCCGCGAGGGCGTGCAGCGCGACCTGCTGCCGCTGGTCGAGGGCTCGACCGTCAACACCAAGTACGGCATGGTCAGGACGGACCACATACTGTTCATCGCGTCGGGCGCGTTCAACGTGGCCAAGCCGTCGGACCTGATTCCCGAGCTGCAGGGCCGTTTTCCGATCCGCGTCGAGCTCAAGTCGCTGACGACCGAAGACTTCGTGCGCATCCTGACCGAACCGGACGCGTCCCTGACGGCCCAGTATGCGGCCCTGCTCGAAACCGAGGAGGTCACGCTCGCATTCGCCGACAGCGGCGTGCGCCGCATCGCCGAGGTCGCGTACCAGGTCAACGAGAACACCGAGAACATCGGCGCCCGGCGCCTGCACACGGTCATGGAGCGCCTGCTCGAGACGATCTCCTTCGAGGCCTCGGACAAGAGCGGCACGGCACTCACGATCGACAACGCATACGTCGACGACCACCTCGCCGAGCTCTCGAAGGACGAGGACCTCAGCCGCTACATCCTCTGATCCGACCGAAATACCGTGAAATACGGAAATACGGTGCCAGTCACCCTATTTCCTGCGGGGAATTCGGCTGCTCGGCGCAGCACCGTGGAAATAGGGTGACTGGCACCGTATTTCCGTATTTCGGCCGTATTTCCGGTATGCTCGCCTCCCGGGTGAGAACAATACCTATGGCCGAGAAGAACTCCGACAACACCACGCATTTCGGCTACCGCAAGGTTGCGGCCGAAGAGAAGGCGGATCTCGTCCGCGGCGTATTCGACTCGGTCGCGAGCCGGTACGACCTCATGAACGACCTGATGTCGGCAGGCCTGCACCGCCTCTGGAAACGCTACACGATCGACCAGGCCGCGGTGCGGCCCGGGGACGTCGTGCTCGACCTCGCCGGCGGCACGGGCGACCTCGCCAGGGCGTTTGCGCGGAAAGTGGGCGCCGATGGCCGCGTGATCCTCGCCGACATCAACCTCGCCATGCTCGAGCAGGGACGCCGGCGCCTGGTCGACGCCGGCGTGGCCGGCAACGTGTCGCTTACCCAGGTCGATGCGCAGAACCTGCCGTTTGCCGACGCGACGTTCGACTGCATTTCGATCGCCTTCGGCCTGCGCAACGTGACCGACAAAGAGGCGGCCCTGCGCTCCATGTGCCGGACGCTCAAACCGGGCGGCAAGGTGCTGATCCTGGAATTCTCGACGCCCGCCGCGATCATCAAGCCGGCCTATGACCTGTACTCGTTCAAGGTGCTGCCGGCACTCGGCAAGCTCATCGCGAAAGACGAGGGCAGCTACCAGTACCTTGCCGAATCGATTCGCGTCCATCCCGACCAGGAAACGCTGGTCGAGATGATGGAGGCCGCGGGTTTCGAACGCTGCCGCTTTCACAACCTCGCCGGCGGCATCGTCGCCCTGCATATCGGCTACCGGATCTGACCGCGATGAACCCGCTCGAAGCTGCGCTGCGTCCCGTCGCGGGCATCCTCAACCGGAACATCCGGGAAACCACGCGTGCCCGGGAACTCTGCGACAAGCTCGACGGCGTCGTCGTCGCCGTGCGGGTGCGCAATACCGCCCTGGCAACCTGGTTCGTCATCGAGGACGGCGAACTCACGCTCGCGACGGATTACGACGGCGAACCCGATGTGCTGATCAGCGGCTCGTTGCTGACGCTCGCCCGGATGAGCGGCGAGAGCGGGCTCGAGGCCCTGCGCGACGGCTCGCTCGAACTGACGGGGGACGCCCACAAGGCCGAGCGCTTCCAGCGCCTGCTCGCCGTGGCCCGGCCCGACCTCGAAGAGGAGCTGGCCGGCCTGGTCGGCGATGTCGCCGCGCACCGCCTCGGCGAGATTACGCGCGGCATTCGCGGCTGGGGCCGGGCGGCCCGCGAGACCATGGAGACCAACCTTCGCGAATACCTCCAGGAGGAGAGCCGCGACGTCCCGAGCCGGTACGAGGCCGAGCGCTTTGCTACCGAGGTCAACACGCTGCGGGACGACGTCGAGCGCCTCGCCGCGCGCATCGACCGCCTGCAGGGGGAGGACTGACATGGCCCGCCGCCGCGCGGTGTTCCGCATGCTCGCCATCCAGCGCGTGCTGGTCAAATACGGGCTCGACGACATCATCAAGGAAGCGCATCTCTGGCGGCCGTTGCGTTTCCTGTTCTATCTTGCCCCCGGCCGCCGCGACCGGACTGCGCCGCGGGGCGAACGCATCCGCCTGGCGCTCGAAGAGCTCGGCCCGATCTTCGTCAAGTTCGGCCAGGCGATATCGACGCGCCGCGACCTGTTGCCCCCCGACATCGCGGACGAACTGGCCAGGCTGCAGGACGCGGTGCCGCCGTTTCCCGCCGCGCAGGCAAAGGCCATCGTCGAGACGGCTTACGGCCGGCCCGTCGGCGAGGTGTTCGAGCGCTTCGATGACGAGCCGCTCGCCGCGGCCTCGATTGCCCAGGTCCACTCGGCCAAGCTCAAGTCCGGGACCGAGGTCGTCGTCAAGGTGCTGCGGCCCGGCGTCAAGGACCAGATCGATCGCGACCTGCACGTATTGCGCATGGTGGCGAGCCTCGCGGCGCGCTACTGGGAACACGGCAGGCGACTGAAGCCGATCGAGGTCGTCGACGAATACGAGCACACGATCCTCGACGAGCTCGACCTGATGCGCGAGGCAGGAAACGCGGCCCAGCTCAAGCGCAACTTCGGGGACTCGGACATGCTGTACGTTCCCGAGGTGTACTGGGATTACTGCCGGCCCGAGGTCCTGGTCCAGGAACGCATCTACGGCACGCCGATAAGCGACATGGCGGCGCTGCACGAAGCCGGCACCAATATCCGGGTGCTTGCCGAGAACGGCGTCGAGATCTTCTTTACCCAGGTGTTCCGCCACAATTTCTTTCACGCCGACATGCACCCGGGCAACATCTTCGTGATGCACGCGGACCCGGAAAGGCCGAAATACGCGGCGGTCGACTTCGGCATCGTCGGCACGCTGAGTCCCGAGGACCAGCGCTACCTGGCGGAGAACTTCCTCGCGTTCTTCGATCGCGACTACTTCCGCATTGCGAAGCTGCACATCGACTCGGGCTGGGTTCCACCCGGAACGCGCGTCGACAAACTCGAGACCGCCGTCCGCACAGTCTGCGAGCCGATTTTCAACAAACCCCTGTCCGAGATCTCCTTCGCGCAGGTGCTGATGCGGCTGTTCCGCGTGGCCCAGCGCTTCGACGTCGAAATCCAGCCGCAGATGATCCTGCTGCACAAGACGCTCTTCAATATCGAGGGCCTCGGCCGCCAGCTCTATCCCCAGCTCGACCTGTGGAAAACCGCGCACCCGGTTCTCAGGCGCTGGATGGACGAGCAGGTCGGCGGCCGCGCGATGTTGCGTGACGTCCGCGAGAACCTGCCGCAGTTCAGGGACGCGTTGCGCGAATTGCCGGCCATCCTGCATCACCTCGGGGAACAGGCCGCTGAGGGCCGCATCCGTTTCAACCTGCAGTCACCCGAACTCCGCGACATCCGGGAGCAGCTCGACGCGCAGCGCCGGCAGCGTTACTGGCTGGCGGCGGCGGCGACCTGCATCGTATCGGGCGCGCTCGTCCTGACGCTCGGTGCGGTTACCTGGCCGGGCTGGCTGCTGCTGGGGGGCGGCGCGGCGTCGGCGTACCTGGCGCGGCCATGAGACAATGACCGGACGATGGACAAGGCTACCGCGAGAACCGTTGCCGATGCGCTGACCTGGTCGCGCGTCGTCAGCATCGTTCCGATTACCGTACTGGCCTGGTACGACCTGCGCTGGTGGGTGTTCGGCACCTATATTGTGGCCGCGCTGACCGACCTCGCCGACGGCTACTTCGGGCGGCGCGCGGCGCCGCCGAAAAGCGATGCGGATCTCGACGGCAACGCCGATGTCCTGTTCTCGATCATGACGCTCGTCTGGATCTGGATGCTGATCCCCGGCTTCTTCGAGAAGTACTGGCTGCCCTACCTGCCGTTGCTGCTGGTCATCCAGGTCTACCTGTGGTCGGCCGTGCTCAAGTGGCCCTGGCTGCGCGGACCGCACTTCCAGTTCGGCCGTTTCGGTATGACCGTGTATTGCATGCTGCTACCGTTCCTGATTGCTTTCGGCGACCGGGACTGGTTTGTGCACGCCGTCTTTATCATCGGCACCATCGGCAAGCTGCAACACGCGTGGTATTTCGCAAGCATCGACAAAACCGGCGCGCCTGACGTGCGTCGCGCGCCATCCGGTGACCGATGATGTGGCAGGGACTGGCACGCTGGCTTCTCAAGCGAGGTGGCTGGACGATCGTCGGCGGCGCTCCCGATGTCCCCAAGGCCGTCTTCATCGCGGCTCCGCATACATCGAACTGGGATGGCTACTGGGCGCTGGTTTACAAGGTCGCCTTCGATATCGACGTGCACTTCTTCGCCAAGCACTCGCTGTTCTGGTTTCCGCTCGGCAATCTCCTCCGCGGCCTTGGCGGCATCGACCTCGATCGCAGCAAGGCCGGATCGGCCGTGCAGGCGGCGATCCGCATGTTCGAAACCGAGGAGAGTTTTTACTTCGGGCTGGCGCCCGAAGGCACGCGTCAGCGAAAGGCCGGGTGGAAAACCGGCTTCTATCGCATCGCGACCGGCGCCGGCGTGCCGGTGTACCTGGGACTGCTCGATTTCGGTCGCCGGCGCATCGGCATCGGCGAAAGGATGGATCTCACCGGCGACGTGGACGCCGACATGGCGTACATCCGCGAGTACTACGAGGGTATCGACGGGCGCTGGCCCGATAAGGCCAGCCCCGTCGTGTTTTCTGACTACTCGTAGCGATAGTTGACCTCGAGACCGAGCAGCCGTCCCTTCTTCATCGGGCCGGCCGTCCACAGCCCCGCGATATTCGTCAGGTTGCCCCAGTTCGCCTCGTCGCCGAGGTTCTTGCCGTACAGCGAGACGCCCCAGCGATTGTCGCCCGAGAACCAGTTGATGCTGGCATTCGTGCGCGCCTGATCCTCGAACAACTCGGTGTTGGAGTCGTTGTAAGGATGGCCTTCGCGGAAGCTGTGGTTGGCGGCGACGTTGACGAGCCCGGTACCCACGGGGATATCCCACGAGAAACCGACGCTGTAGTTAGTCGGGGCCAGGCGCGGCAGGTCCGGGCCGATCAGCACGTCATCCGGCCCGTAGACGCCCGCCTGCCGCAGCGCCGCCTCGAAGGCCGGCACGAACGGATTGAGGCTGTCGTATTCGCCGTCCTGCCAGCCGTATGACAGGTTGATCGAAAAGTTATCGGTCAGCAGCGCGACGAAATCCGCTTCGATGCCCTTGAGGGTCACGTCGCCGGCGGTGATGGTCGCCTGCAGCACGATGACCAGCGGGTCCGGAATGTTCAGCTCGCGCTGCATGTCCTTGACCTCGTTCTGGAAGGCCGCGATGTTGAGCCGCGCGCGGCCATTCGCAAACTCGGTCTTGAGACCCACTTCGAGCGTGTTGTTCTCCTCCTCCCGGGTCGGCCCTGGCGGAATCACGTCGGGACGCGCGTTGCGGAAGTTGAAGCCGCCGGAGCGGTAGCCTTTCGACCAGAAGCCATACACCCGCGTGTTGTCGTTGAACTCGTACATCGCGCCGAGCTTGGGCGTGATGTTGTCCCAGTCGCCTTCCAGGTCGTCGAACTGGCAGTCGAACGTATCGTTGTCCGCGCAGCCGCCGATGATGATGCTCGCCGACTTGCTCTCGTCGGTGTAGCGCACCCCGGCCGTCAGGGTCCAGGCATCGCCGATGTAGAAATCGTTGGACCAGAAGACGCCGAAATTGCTGGCGTCCATGTCACCGCCGAGGGCGGCCTGCAGGTTGACCCCGAACGGAGACGGCCCGATTGGCGGCGGCAACCAGATGTAGCGGCCTTCGCGGTACTCGATCTCCTGGTCGAAATAGTAGACGCCCAGCGTCGCGTCCCAGTTGTCGTTGAAAGACCCGGACCAGCGCAGCTCGTTGCTGACCTGGGACTGCTCGGTATAGCCCGGGGCGGCAAATATCGGCAGGTCGGTACCGTCGATATCGGCTGCGGAATCGGCGCTGACACCGCGCCAGCCGAGAATGTTGGTGACCGTACCGCCGGCGACTTCGTGGAAGTTGGTCTCGAGCGTCATCTGGATCCAGTCGATTTCCGTGAACCCGGTTTCGTCGGACAGCGTCGCGAATTCCTCGAGCGCGCCTGCACGCTGCGCCGTGACGTTACTCCAGGCCGCGCCGTCGCCTTTCGACTTGCCGAGTTCGAACAGCACGGTCCAGTCCTGCCTGTCGTTGGGCGTCCACATGAAGGACGGGCGCAGCAGCATGGTCTCCATGGAGCCGACGTCGCTGCCGTCTGCCGGGTTAATGTAGAACGGCTGCAGAGGATGCGGCGCCGGGGTCGAGGCCGACGACTGGTTGACGGACTTGAAGTAGCCGTTGTCGTCGTCGTACAGGAAGGCCAGTTTCGCGGCGAGCAATCCTTCGACCATCGGCCCTTCGATCGCCAGGGCGATGCTCGACTGGCTCTCGTCGGTGCCGCCCACGCGCATCCGCAATCCGAACTCGCCGCTCGGCCGCGCGTTGCGCAGCACCACGGCCCCACCGGTTACGTTGCGGCCGAAAAGCAGCCCCTGCGGCCCGCGCAGTACCTCAACCGACTCCAGGTCGAACGTGTCGATGACGACACCGTAGGTCGTTCCCATGTAGACACCGTCGACAAACACCCCGACGGTCGGGTCGACCGACGGAATCGAGCTGTTGATGCCCTGGCCGCGAATCGAGAAATTCTGGACGCCCGGGAAGGTGCCGACCGATTCGAGCTGCACGTTCGGCATCAGGTAGCTAATGTCCTCGATCTTCCTGACGAACATGGCCTCGATCTGCTGCGCGCCGAAGGCGCTCACGGCCACGGGAACGTCCTGCACGGCCTCGGCCGAACTGCGCTTGCGCGCCGTGGTGACTATTTCCTCGAGAAAGGCGCCGGCGCTTCCCTCCTGTGCCGACGCGGTGCCGGGAACCGCCAGCGTGACCGTTACGGCAGCCGCCGCGAACCCCCCTGCGCAGAGCGCAGTCAACTTGCGTATCAGATGCATGATTTTCCCCCTATACATCTCGATTGAGACCGAACCAGCTTACTGTTGTAGCACACAACTTTCCAATACCATGCCTCTTTTCCGCCGGTCGAGATCGCGGTGCAACCCGGACCCACGCAAAAAAGGACCATTCGCAGCTTCGTTCGCCGCGCCGGGCGCCTGACGGACTCCCAGAAGCGCGCGCTCGTCGAGCTGTGGCCCATCTACGGCATCGATTACGCGCCGCATCCGCTGTCGTTTGCCGAGGTATTCGGGCGCACGGCGCCGGTGGCGCTCGAGATCGGCTTCGGCAACGGCGAGACGCTGGTCGAGCAGGCGACCGATCACCCGGAGATGGACTTTCTCGGCGTCGAGGTGCACGAGCCCGGCATCGGCCACTGCCTCCTCAAGGCACGCGCCGCCGGGATCGGGAACCTGCGCGTGATTGCCCACGATGCGGTCGAGGTGCTCGCCAACCAGGTGCCGGCGGCGTCGCTGGACCGGCTGAATCTCTACTTTCCCGATCCGTGGCCGAAAAAACGGCACCACAAGCGCCGCATCGTCCAGGACGATTTTCTGCGGCTCGTGGCCGAAAAGCTGCGCAGCGGGGGCCGGCTGCACGTCGCCACCGACTGGGCCGGCTACGCCGAGCACATCGACGAGGTCATCGCGGGCACGGGGCTGTTTCGCTGCATCGAGCGCCGCGAGCACGACGGCGACGCGCCGCTGGACCGGCCGCAGACGAAGTTCGAGCGGCGCGGCCTGAAAAAGGGCCACCGCATCACCGACTGGTGCCTCGAGAGACTATGTAAAATCCGATAGTTGCTTGCGCTCCTCTCGGCTTCATCTATAAGTACAATAGAGAGGAACAAGAAAGAGGCGAACGACAATGACAGTCCAATACCCCGCGATCGGACAGTGGTTTCGCCGACCCAATGGCACGCTGTTCGAAGTGGTCGCGATCGACGAGACCGGCCAGACCGTAGAGATTCAGCAGTTCGACGGTACGATCGACGAAGTCGAGATCGAGCGCTGGCCCAACCTGCTGCTGGCAGAAATCAGTCCGCCCGAGGATATCTCGGGATCGCTCGACATGGATCCGGAGGACCTGGGCGACGCCAGCGAGAGCGAACCGGCGACCGGCTACCAGGATCCGCTCGCGTTCCTCGACGATATCTGACGAGCGACGCGGCGCTTACATGCTGTCGGGGCCGGTGACGTAGATCACCCCGTCACGGACCTCGACGTCGACCCTGCGCAGCGTGCGCCCGTTGCCGGGGCCCGCGTAACAGTAGCCGGTTTCTATTTCGTACGTCGCACCGTGCGACGCGCAGATCAGCGCGCTGCCGTCCCTCGTGAGGAACCTGTCGGGTGACCAGTTGAGCGGGTGCCCCACGTGGACGCAGACGTTCTGGTACGCGTACACGTCGTTGCCCTTGCGCACGACGAAGCCGCTAAACGGCCAGTCGCCTGTACCGATCGAGAACTCCCGGCAGCCGGGATCGGCAAGCTCGTCGAGGCGCCCGACGGCGACCTCTGCCGTCGTCATGACCCCTCCTCGTTCCACGGCGCCACTTTCAGCAGCAGCAACATGCCCGGCACCGCGAGCACCGTGCACAGGAGGAAGAAGCTGGTCCAGCCCATGCGCTCGACGATAATGCCGGTCACGGCATTGGCGAGCGTACGCGGCACGGCCGTGAAGGCCGTGAACAACGCGAACTGGGTGGCAGCAAACGCCGGGTTGGTGGTGCGGGCGATGAACGCCGTGAACGCCGCGGTGCCGAGACCGACGCCGAGGTACTCGAACGCATTGGCCGCACCGAGCATCCACAGGTTGTTCCCGACGACGGAGAGCAACGCAAAACCGAGAATGCTGACGACCTGCACGACGCCGAAGACCCACAGCGCCCGATTGATGCCGAGCCGGATCATGACGATGCCGCCGAACAGGCCGCCGAAAATACTTGCAAACAGCGCCGCGAACTTGGCCACCGAGCCGATTTCCGTGCGGCTGAATCCCAGGTCGATGAAGAACGGCGTCTGCAGGGCCGTCGCCATGTTGTCGCCGAGCTTGTAGAGAAACAGGAAAACGAGAATCAGCAACGCCGCGCCGATGCCGTTGCGTTCGAGGAATTCGCGAAACGGCTCGACCACGGCATCGCGCATGGATCGCGGCGGCGTCGGCTCGGCGATCGCCTCCTTCACGACGAGCGTGAGCACGATGCCGACGAGCATGAACAGCGCAACGACCATGAACACGGTGTGCCATGGCAGGTGATCGGACAGGATCAGCGCCAGCGAGCCGGGGACCAGCCCGGCCAGCCGGTAAGTCTGCACGTGAATCGCATTGCCGAGACCGAGCTCGATGTCCGGAAGCAGCTCGCGCCGGTAGGCGTCCAGCACGATGTCCTGGCTGGCGCTGAAGAACGCTACGGCGGCCGACAGGTAGGCGACGGTCCAGATGTTGAGCGCGGGCTCGATGAAGCCGAGGGCCGCGATGGAAACCAGCAGCAGGAGCTGCGTCACGAGCATCCAGCCGCGGCGATGCCCCAGGAACGGCAGCGTGAACCGGTCCATGACCGGGGACCACAGGAACTTCCAGGTGTACGGGAACATGACCAGGGCGAAGAAACCGATCTCCGCGAGGCCGACGCCCTCGGCGCGCAGCCACGCGGGCACGAGCTGGATCAGGAGGTACAGCGGCAGTCCCGAGGTGAATCCCGTGAACACGCAGATCAGCATGCGCCGGTTGAGAATCGCCTCCTTGAGGGTCTCCCGGCGCGAACGATCTGCCGGCCCGTCAGCCGCCATGCGCCCAGTCATAATCCATGATCAGCGGCGCATGGTCGGAGAAGCGCTGCTCGCGGTAGATCTCGGTGCGTGTCACCTTGTCGGCGAGCCCGGGCGTCACCACCTGGTAGTCGATGCGCCAGCCGACGTTGTTGTCCCAGGCGCGGCCGCGATTGGACCACCACGTGTATTGATCCGGCTCCTGCTCGAGCGTGCGGAACGCGTCGACCCAGCGGTACTCGCCGAATACCTTGTCGAGCCAGGCGCGTTCCTCGGGCAGGCACCCCGAGTTCTTCTGGTTCTGCTTCCAGTTCCGGATGTCGATTTCCTTGTGGACGATGTTCCAGTCCCCGCAGATGATGTACTCGGAGCGCTTGCGCTGCAGCCGGTGCAGGTGCTCGGTAAACGAATCCATGCAGCGGTACTTCGCGTCTTGGCGTTCCTCGCTGGACGAACCCGACGGCAGATACAGTGACGCGACGCTGAGCCCGCCGAGCTGTACCTCGAGATAACGACCCTCGCTGTCGAACTCCGGGTCGCCGAAGCCCCGCACCACTCGCCGCGGCGCGTGCCGCGTGTAGATCGCAGTTCCGGAATAACCCTTCTTCTCCGCATCCTCGTAGAAGCAGTGATAACCCTCCGGGCAGAACACGCCGTCCGCGAGCTGGTGCTCCTGCGCCTTGGTTTCCTGGATGCAGACGACGTCCGCGTCCTGGGACGCCATCCATTCGAAAAATCCCTTGCGGGCAGCTGCTCGAATGCCGTTCGCATTGAGGCTGATAACGCGAAACAAGCAAGGTCTCCTGTGTCATACTCCGCTGCGAAGCGGCAATCATACAGAAGACGTATCGGATGCGTGGCTACAAACGGGAATTCATCGAACTGGCGCTCGAGCTCGGTGTCCTTCGCTTCGGCGAGTTCACACTGAAGTCGGGGCGCATCAGTCCGTATTTCTTCAACGCCGGGTTGTTCAACACCGGTTACGCGGCGGCCAAGCTCGGCCGCTATTACGCCGCCGCAATCGCCGAGGCGGACGTGCGCTTCGACATGCTGTTCGGGCCCGCCTACAAAGGCATCCCGCTGGCGACGCTCGCGGCGGCGGCGCTCGCCGAGCACCACGATATCGACGTTCCCTATGCGTTCAATCGCAAGGAAGCCAAGGCGCATGGCGAGGGCGGCAGCGTCGTCGGCGCCCCGCTGTCGGGGCGCGTCCTGATCGTGGACGACGTGATCACGGCCGGCACGGCCGTGCGCGAGGCCTACCAGATCATCGCGGCCGCGGGCGCCGAAATCGCCGGGCTCGTCATTTCCCTCGACCGCCAGGAACGCGGCAAGGGGCCGTACTCGGCTGTCCAGGAACTGAAGCAGAGTCTCGGGATCCCCGTGATCAGCATCGTCCAGCTCGACGACCTGATCGACATCCTCGAGGAATCGAGCGAATACGAGCGCTACCTGGAGCCCGTGCTCGCCTACCGCAAGCAGTACGGCGTCATTTCATAAGTTGTTGAATTCTCAGCGAACACGCGCGATTTTACTCTTGGCGTGATTCCGACTAAGCTGCGATAACGAGAACCAGTCCCGGCACGGCACCTGATTTACTGGCATAGTCGAGCGATGCGAAAACTCATCATCATCAGTTTACTCGCTGTTCTTGGCAGCCCTGCAGTGGCGGCCGAGAAGCAAGTCTACAAGTGGACCGACGACGACGGACAGGTTCACTTCGGCGACAGTATCCCCGCGGAGTACGCGGACCTCCCGAAGGAGCGCCTCAACGACCAGGGCGTGGCCGTGGAGGAACTTGAAGGCAAGAAGACCGAGGAGCAGCTGGAGCAGGAGCGCCTCGCGAACGAGCGCGCCGTCGCCGAGAAGCTCAAGCAACGCGCCGACCAGGCCTTACTCGCTACCTATCTCTCGGTCGAAGAAATCGTCATGCACCGTGATCGCCGCGTGGAGCTGTTCCAGGCGCAGGCGCGCGTCACGGAACTGTACCTCAGGAATCTCCAGCGCCGCCTCGACGGCCTGCGCAAGGATGCAGCGAAGTTCCAGCCGTACAGCGAGGACTCCGCTGCGCCGATGATCGGCGAGGATCTTGCCGACGACCTGCGCAAGACCAAGGAAACCATCGCGCGTCACATCGGCAACCTGCAGAAGTACGAGGATGACGAGCGCGAGATCATCGAGCGTTTCAACAACGACATCGAGCGCTTCAAGGAACTCAAGGGGCTCAACGAACCCGAGAAGGCCGCGTCAGCCGGTTCCTGAGTGCCCGAAACCGCCGGCGCCCCTGTCGCTGGCGTCGAATTCATCGACGACCCTGAACTCCACCTGTTCCACCGGGACGAACACCATCTGCGCGATGCGCTCGCCCGGCTGTACCTCGTAGCTGGCCTTGCCCCGGTTCCAGCACGAGATGAAGACCTGGCCCTGGTAGTCCGAGTCGATCAGGCCGGTCAGGTTGCCGAGGACCAGCCCGTGCTTGTGCCCGAGGCCCGAGCGCGGCAGCAGGACCGCCGCCAGGCCGGGATCGGCCACGTGGATCGCGAGGCCCGTCGGCACGAGCACCGTATCACCGGGCGCCACGGTCAGCGGTTCGTCGATACAGGCCCGCATGTCGAGCCCGGCCGAACCGCCGGTCGCGTAGTGCGGTAACGGGATCGTATCCCCGACGCGCGGGTCGAGGATCTTGAGTTCGATGGATCGCAAGTGCTGTGTCCTTCAGTCGGTCGTTGAGATCACGGTCAGGCGTGGCTGCGTATCGGCGCTGCGCGCCGCATGGAATCGCGCGGCGACGAGTTCAATCAGCTCGTTGGCGAGCGCGCTTTTCCCGGTCCGGGGGAAGCGCTGTGCGCCGCCGGGCCAGAAGACGCTCGCGGCGTTGTCGTCCGTATCGAAGCCCAGCTCCGCGCCGACCTGGTTCGCGATGATCATGTCGAGGTTCTTCGCCTCCAGCTTCTTGCGTGCATAGTCGTCGACGTTCTCCGTCTCCGCCGCAAAGCCGACGGTGAACGGCGCCGCGTCGCGCGCCGCCACGCTCGCAAGGATATCGGGGCAGCGCACGAGATCGATGCGCATCTGCTCCTCGGTCTTCTTGATCTTCTGCTCGCTGCAGGTGGCAGGCCGGTAATCGGCCACCGCGGCGGCAGCGATGAAAATATCGGCATCCGCCACGACGTCGTGGGTGGCCGCGTACATCTCCGCGGCGGTCGTCACCCGGCGCACTTCGACACCGGGCGGATCGGGCAGGTCGACGGGACCGCTGACGAGGATGACCCGGGCGTCCTGGGCAAGCGCCGCCCGCGCCATCGCGTAACCCATCTTCCCCGAGCTCCTGTTCGAGATGTAGCGAACCGGGTCGATCGGCTCGCGCGTCGGGCCGGCCGTGACGACCACTTTCCTGCCCGCCAGCAGGCCCTCGCCCCGGCTGACGCCGAGGTCGAACACGGCCGCGGCAATGGCCGCAGGCTCGAGCATGCGGCCGGCGCCGGTCTCCCCGCAGGCTTGCGAACCGATGTCGGGGCCGAGGATGTGCACGCCGCGCTCTTCGAGCACCCGGCGATTCGCCTGCGTGGCCGGGTTGTTCCACATGACGTGGTTCATGGCCGGCGCGATGGCCAGCGGCGCTTCGGATGCGAGGCAGATCGTCGTCAGCAGGTCCGGTGCCCCGCCGCTGACGATGCGCGCCATCATCTCGGCCGTCGCCGGTGCGATCAGGATGACGTCGGCCCAGCGCGCGAGCTCGATATGGCTCATGGCGCGCTCCGCCTCCTTGTCCCAGAGATTCGAGCGTACCGGCCGGCCCGACACGGCCTGCAGCGCCGTATCCGTGACGAACTCGGCGGCCGACGCCGTCATCACGATCTGGACGTCGGCCCCGCGTTCCTTGAGGCGCCGCACCAGGTCGGGCGCCTTGTAGGCCGCGATGCCGCCCGTGATGCCGAGAACGATGTTCATGGCTGCGAGCTTAGCGCGTCGGCCCCGAAAGCGGCAATTCCCGTTAGATTGTCTCGTTGTATCGCCGTGCCCTGCACGCCAGCATCGCTGGCATGGATGACGATGCGCCCAGGGACTGGAGCGATACCCGCGTACTGGCCGCGATTCTGGGTGCGCGGGCCGCCGCCCGGCTGCTCGGCCGGTTCGGCAGCCTGCGCCGGTTGCTGCACGCGCAGGCCGACGAGATCCTGGCCTGCCGCGGCGTCGGCGATGCGAAGCTCGAAGCCGTCAGGGCGCTGCCCGAACTCGCGCGGCGCTATTACGAGGAGTCGCTGCCCTGCGGTGCGGCGATTCGCAGTCCGTCGGATACCGAGCGGTTTCTCGCGGCGCGGCTGCGCCACCTCGGTCACGAGGTATTCTGCTGCCTGTTCCTCGACAACCGGCACCGGGTCCTGCGCTTCGACGAGCTGTTTCGCGGCACAATCGACGGGACCAGCGTCTACCCGCGCGAAGTCGTCAAGGAGGCGCTCGCCATCAATGCGGCCGCCCTCATCCTGGCCCACAATCACCCGAGCGGCGTCGCCGAGCCCAGCCAGGCCGACGAACGCATCACGAAACGCCTCAAGGCGGCGCTCGAGCTGGTCGACATACGCCTCCTCGACCACCTGATCATCGGGGACGGTCCTGCGACCTCGCTCGCCGCACGCGGAATGCTCTAGCAGGCGCTTGTATTACCGGGGATTGGCTGGTATAAAGTCTCGCTCTCTGCCCGCCCGTCGCGGGCAACCTGTAATAAAATCAGAGACTTAAGGTCATGTCCAAGGTTTGTCAAGTGACCGGGAAGCGCCCGATGAGCGGCAATAACGTTTCCCACGCAAATAACAGAACCCGTCGTCGCTTTCTGCCGAACCTGCAGAACAAGCGTTTCTGGCTCGAATCGGAGCAGCGCTGGGTGCGCCTGCGCATTTCCCACAAGGGCATGCGGATCATCGACAAGCACGGTATCGAGAAGGTCGTCGCCGACCTGCGCGCTGCCGGCACGCACGTCTGATCGCCGGAGGAATTACGTTATGGCTAAAGGAAATCGCGACAAGATCAAGCTGGTCTCGAGCGCAGGCACCGGGCACTTCTACACGGCTACCAAGAACAAGAAGCTCCATCCCGAAAAGCTGGAGACGAAGAAGTACGATCCGACGATTCGCAAGCACGTGATCTACAAGGAATCGAAGATCAAGTAACGGCAACCTTGCCCGAACTGCCCGAAGTAGAAACCAGCCGGCGCGGCATCGAGCCGTGGCTCGTCGACCAGGCGATCACCGGCGTAACCATTCGCGACCGCCGCCTGCGCTGGCCCGTGCCACGCGGCATCGAAACGCGTCTTTGCGGCCGCACCATCGACTCGGTCGGGCGCCGCGCCAAGTACCTCCTGATCAACACCGATAACGGCACCGCCGTCGTGCACCTCGGCATGACGGGCAGCGTGTTCATCGTCGACCGGGATACCCCGGCCGGCGTACACGATCATTTCGACATCGAACTCGACTCGGGCAAGATGCTGCGCTTTCGCGATCCGCGGCGCTTCGGCTGCTTCTTTTTCAGCAAGCGGCCACTCACTCATCCGCTGCTCGCCCGGCTCGGCCCGGAGCCGCTCGGGGATGCGTTCGACGGCGATTACCTGTGGCGGACGTCCCGCGGTCGCAAGGTCAGCGTCAAGCAGTTCATCATGAACGCCCGGATCGTCGTGGGTGTCGGCAATATCTACGCGAGCGAGTCACTGTACCTGGCCGGCATTAATCCGCGGCGCGCCGCGGGCCGCATTGCGCGGCATCGCTACGCGGCGCTGGCGGACGCGATTCGCGACGTGCTGGCACGCTCGATCGAGGCGGGCGGCACGACGCTCAGGGACTTCTATGGCGGTGACGGCGAGCCGGGGTATTTTCGCCAGCAACTCGACGTCTATGACCGTGGCGGCCTGCCCTGCCGGCATTGCGATACCCCGATCAGGGCCATCGTCCAGGGCCAGCGGACGACCTATTACTGCAAGACCTGCCAGACCTAGGCCGTACGCCCGTCGAGCGCCTGCTTGACCTTGGGCGACACGAACTCCGACACATCGCCGCCAAGCGAAGCGACT
>JBFEJR010000044.1:0-19408 GCA_041553075.1 Woeseiaceae bacterium
ACCCCGATCAGGGCCATCGTCCAGGGCCAGCGGACGACCTATTACTGCAAGACCTGCCAGACCTAGGCCGTACGCCCGTCGAGCGCCTGCTTGACCTTGGGCGACACGAACTCCGACACATCGCCGCCAAGCGAAGCGACTTCGCGCACCAGCGTTGACGAGATATAGGTGTACTTGTCCGTCGGCGTCAGGAACACGGTCTCGACTTCCTCGGTCAGCGCGCGGTTCATGTTGGCGAGCTGGAACTCGTACTCGAAGTCGGAGACGGCTCGCAGGCCGCGGATGATGACCTGGTGTCCGTTGCGGCGCGCATGCTCCACGGTCAGGCCCGAGTAACCGCGCACCTCGACATTCTCGTATTCCGCGAGCGCGTCCTCGGCCATCGCAACGCGCTCCTCGTACGTGAACATCGGGACTTTGCCGCCGGTATCGCGGGCGATGGAAACGACGACGGTTTCGAACAGGCGTGCCGCTCGCCGGACCAGGTCCTCGTGCCCGAGCGTTATCGGATCGAAAGTGCCCGGGTACATTGCCGATATTCCCATCTAGTCCTCCCCCTGCGCGCGGACCAGCAGGTAATGAACGTTGCCCGCGCTCTTGTTCCTCAGAATCCGCCAGCCGGCCGGGAGTTGAGGCTCGTCTTGCGAGCGATCCATCTCGAGGTACACGAGGCCCCCTGCGGCAAGCGCGTTGTTCTCGGCCAACAGTCTACACGTTTCGTCCAGCATGTCCGCAGCGAACGGCGGGTCGAGGAAGACGATGTCGAACGGCGCCTCGCGGGCGTTGCGCAGGTACTCCAGCGCATCCCGCTCCACGAGTTCCGCACCGTGCGCCTGCAAGGTGTCGATGTTCTTGCGCAGCTGGCGGGCCGCGATCGGGTGGCGCTCGACGAACACGACGCTGGCCGCGCCACGCGACAGCGCCTCGAGCCCGAGCGCCCCGGTACCCGCAAACAGGTCGAGGCAGCGCGCACCCGGAAGGCCGGGCGCCAGCCAGTTGAACAGCGTTTCCCGCACGCGTTCCGCGGTCGGCCGCAGACCCTCGACGTCGGCGATCTCCAAAAGGCGGCTGCGCCAGATTCCGGCTACAATACGCAGCCGTCCCGCCTGGGACGTGGCTTTTTGTTTGCGTCTGGCCATTGCGGCAGCACCTCTCGTTTGAAGAATCGTAAACCTATGTTTGGGAAAAAGGAAAAGCCCGGGAAGAAAGCAGGATTCGTCAAGCGCCTGCGCGCGCGGCTCAATCGCGGCGACAGCTGGCTGACCTACGACCTCGCCAAGCTCGCGCCAGGCGGCAAGATCGACGAGGACACGCTCGAGGAACTGGAGAGCCTGCTCGTCATGGCGGACGTCGGCGTCGATACGACCGAGCGCATCATCGCGGACCTGCAGAAGAGCCTGGCCCGCAAGGAACTCAAAGATGTGGAGGCCTTGCAACGCGGCCTGCACAAGTCCCTGTGCGAGATACTCGAGCCGGTCGAGAAACCGCTCGTCATCGACAGGCCCGAGGGACCCTTCGTCATCCTGATGGTCGGCGTCAACGGCGCCGGCAAGACCACCACGATCGGCAAACTGGCGCGCCGCTTCCGGGACGAGGGCTACTCCGTCATGCTGGCGGCGGGCGACACGTTCCGGGCCGCGGCCGTCGAGCAGCTGCAGGCCTGGGGCGATCGCAACGACGTGCCGGTCATCTCGCAGCACGCGGGAGCGGATCCCGCGGCCGTAATCTTCGACGCCATGGAGGCGGCACGTGCGCGCGACATCGACATCCTGCTCGCCGACACGGCCGGGCGGCTGCAGAGCCAGGCCGGCCTCATGGACGAGCTGGCCAAGGTCAAGCGCGTGATCAGTCGGCGCGACGCGTCCGCACCGCACGAGATCATGCTGGTCCTCGACGCGAGCCAGGGACAGAACGCGCTGGTGCAGGCCGAGAAGTTCCACGAGGCGCTCGGCCTGACGGGCATTACGGTGACGAAGTTGGACGGTAGCGCAAAGGGTGGCATTCTTCTTGCCATTGCGAACCGTATCGGCGTGCCGGTGCGCTTCATCGGTATCGGCGAGGCGGCCGAGGACATGCAGCCGTTTTCCGCCGGCGACTTCGTCGACGCCCTGCTGGCGTCGGGCAACCAGGGCTGAACCGGCGACCTGATGATTCAACTCGAAAGCGTCACCAAGCGATACCCCGGGGGCCAGGAAGCGCTGTCGGATCTCAGCCTCGAGATCGACAAGGGTGAAATGGTGTTCGTGACCGGGCATTCGGGTGCGGGCAAGAGCACCCTGCTGCGGCTCATTGCGCTGATCGAGCGGCCGACCAGCGGCCAGGTCATCGTCGACGGCCAGAACACGCGGCGCGTGCGGCGGCGCCGGATTCCGAAGTACCGCCGCCAGATCGGCATGGTGTTCCAGGATCACAAGCTGCTCTACGACCGCCCGGTGTTCGACAACGTCGCGCTGCCGCTGATCATTGCCGGCGTCGGCCATCGCGATGCCGGACGACGCGTGCGTGCAGCGCTCGACCAGGTGGGGCTGCTGCACAAGGAGCGCCAGCGGCCGGAGACGCTGTCGGCCGGCGAGCAGCAGCGCGTCGGCATCGCCCGCGCGATCGTGACCCGCCCCAAGCTGCTGATCGCAGATGAGCCCACGGGCAATCTCGATCCGGACCTGTCGCTCGAAGTCATGCGCATTTTTCGCCGCTTCAACGAGGTCGGCGTCACCCTGTTGATCGCGAGTCACGACATCGCGCTGATCGACCGGCTGGGCTGCCGCCGCATCGCGCTCGAGGACGGTCGCCTGCAGGACGAGCCCCCGGAGGACGACCCATGGCTGTGACCCGCAATGCCGACGCGGTCGCGCCGGTGCGCTCGGCGGGCCCCGTGTCGATCTGGTTCACGCGGCATGTCAGCACCGCGCTGGGTGCGCTCGGCCGGCTGGCGCGCCACCCGTTTTCGAGCCTGATGATCGTACTGGTGATCGCCGTCACGCTGGCGCTGCCGGCCGCCATCAACGTGGTCGTCAAGAACGCCCAGGCAATCAGCGGCGGCTGGGACAACGCCCTCGACTTCTCGGTGTTCCTGGAGCAAGGGCTGTCGGAGAGCGAAGCCGAGGGTCTCGCGCGACTCATCGAGCAGCGCGCCGACGTCGAATCGGTGAAGTTCATCAGCGCGGCGGCGGCCCTGCGTGACTTCCGGGAACAGTCCGGCTTCGGTGCGGCGCTCGACCAGCTGCCGGACAACCCGCTGCCGCACACGCTCGTCGTGCGACCCGGGGCCGGCAACACGAGCGCCTCGATGGTGCTGCTGCAGGAAGAGATTTCCAACCTGCCCGAAGCCGAGCATGTCCAGGTCGATACCGAGTGGGTGCAGCGTTTTCACGCGATCCTCGACATCGTGCGCCAGGCCATCGCGATCGGGGCGGCCCTGCTCGGCATTGCCATCGTCGTGATCATCGGCAACACGATTCGCCTCGACATCGAGAATCGCCGGGACGAGATCGAGGTAACCAAGCTGATAGGCGCCAGCAATGCGTTCGTGCGCCGGCCGTTCCTGTGGACCGGCTTCTGGTACGGGCTGTTCGGGGGCTCGCTGGCCCTTGCGCTGGTCTGGTACGGGCTGTTCCTGCTCGAGGGCCCCGTGGCGCGCCTCGCCGGCCTCTACCAGAGCAATATCGCCCTCGCATCGATGAGCCTCGCGGAAGCCGGCGGCATCGTCGGGATCGGGGTCGTGCTGGGCTTGTTTGGCTCGTGGTTCACGGCGGCCCGCCACATGCGGCGCATCGAGCCCCGCTAACCCCCCGTCACCGCACTGGATGCGCAAGTGGCCCGGCAAGCCGGGCGAGCCCCGGTCCATTGAACATAATGCGGCCCGTAAATAGCGGATTTTTATATCAATATTCCAGAATGCTCGCGGGAACTTGCAATACTTGTTAGCACTCTAATATCGCGAGTGCTAAAATTGGCTTCCCACCACGGAGGTAGTAGATGACAACCGCTTTGGCAACACGCAACCATGAAATCGCCCTGGCCGGCCCGGTAGGCAGTCTCGATGCCTATATCCAGGCAGTCGGTGCGATCCCTGTTCTGTCGAAGGAAGACGAGCAGGCGCTTGCCGTGCGTTTCCGCGAGGAGAACGACCTCGACGCGGCGCGCGATCTCGTCATGGCGCATCTGCGATTCGTCGTCCACATCGCGAAGGGCTACACGGGCTACGGCCTGCCGTTGAATGACCTGATCCAGGAAGGCAACGTCGGTCTCATGAAGGCCGTCAAGCGCTTCGATCCCGCATACGATGTGCGCCTCGTGTCGTTCGCGGTCCACTGGATCCGCGCCGAGATTCACGAGTTCGTGCTGAAGAACTGGCGCATCGTCAAGGTCGCGACCACCAAGGCGCAGCGCAAGCTGTTCTTCAACCTGCGCAAGGCCAAGAAGTCGCTCGCGTGGCTGTCGGCCGACGAAACGAAAGCCGTCGCGGCGGATCTCGGCGTCACCGAAAAGGAAGTCACCGAGATGGAGAAGCGCCTGCACTCGCGCGACGCGATCTTCGACCCGGCGCCCGATGCGGACGATGACCACAATTTCACGCCGGCAGCTTACCTGCCCGCCCCGGATTCCGATCCCGCCCGGCAGGTCGAGGCCGAGGATTTCAATGACGATGCAACGACGCGCATGGCCGCGGCGATGAAAATCCTCGACGATCGCTCACGCCACATCATCGAGGCGCGCTGGCTGACGGACGCGAAGAAGACGCTGCACGAACTCGCCGACGAATACGGCGTCTCGGCAGAGCGCATTCGCCAGCTCGAAGCCAATGCCATCAAGAAGATGCGCAACGCGATGGCCGTGTAAGCGACATTCACACGATCGTAAAAGGCCGCCCCAGGGCGGCCTTTTTTTTTGCCCGATCCTATCGGGTAGTCGGCGGCTACGAGTAGACCTTGCGCCGGTAGCGCACCCAGCCGCCGTCTTCGATTTCCTGCGGGTCCTCGTGCGTCCAGTGCACGAGACCGCCAAGATCATTCCACTCGTACAGGCCGCGCACGTACACGCGATCGCCCATGCCGACGGGGACCCGGTCGGCCAGATCGAGATTGTGGGCAATCAGCAGGGTCTGCCGATTGCCCACTTCGATAATGAAGCGCTGGTGCCGCGACGCATCGTTGTCGTCGGGCAAGAGGCGGCGGACGAAGCCCGTGGCTTCGATCCACTCGCCGTCGTCGCGCTTCGTAAAACCGATGCTAGCTCGCCGTCACCGGCACCATCGTGATCTCGACGCGTCGGTTAGCCTGGCGGCCTTCCGGCGTGCCATTGTCCGCAACCGGGCGAAGCTCGCCCATGCCGACCGTGATCAGGCGCTGCGACATGATGCCCTGGCTCTGCAGGTACTTCGATACCGACGCTGCGCGGCGCTCCGACAGTGACTGGTTGTACTGCTCCGAACCCGTGCTGTCGGTATGGCCGGCAACCTCTACGACGGTCTTGCCGAACTCGTTGAGTACCTTGCCAACCGAGTTCAGCACGTCGAAGAACGCGGGGCTCAGGTCCGAGCTGTCGGTCGCAAAGGTGATGTTACCCGGCATGTTCAGCGTGATGTTGTCGCC
Organism: Woeseiaceae bacterium; assembly: GCA_041553075.1. Taxonomy (GTDB): domain Bacteria; phylum Pseudomonadota; class Gammaproteobacteria; order Steroidobacterales; family Woeseiaceae; genus UBA1847. The sequence continues at coordinate 5,592 of JBFEJR010000044.1, forward strand.
GATGCGCGTAACGCTGACGCCCGTACCCTCGAGTTCGGCACGCAGTGCGGCTTCCTGCCTGTCCTGGTATGCGCCCACCGCGCCGCCGGCCAACGCGCCGACGCCGGCGCCGATCAGCGCCCGCTGGCGGCGCTCGACGGCATCGTCGCCCGAGATCAGGCCAACGACGGCGCCGATACCGGCACCGATCAAGGCGCCCTTGGTGGCCTTGCTGGTCTGTTCCTCGCGCGTATAGGGGTCGAGCGTGGTGCAGCCACTGACCAGCACTACGGCTGTCGTCAGCGTGAGAATAAGTGTCTTGGATCGGTTGATCATGGTCATTCCTTGGGTGCTTGCGAAATATCGGGTGGATTATAGGTGCTAGTTACCTGAACACAGACTTAATTGACAGACTTATGTTCAGGCAAATCGCAGAAACCGCGTAAACTGTGATGCATGTCCGAAATCGACAGCTGGCTCGAGCGCTACGCGCGGAATCACGAAGACCTGGCCAACCCGGTCGTTTACTGGGCCGCCGTACCGATGATCGTCCTCGGCACGATCGGCGTACTCTGGTATCTCCCGGTGCCCATGGAATTCCAGGAAATTTCCCCACTGCTCAATTGGGGCAGTGCCTTCCTCATGGCGACCGCGATCTACTACTTCATTATCTCACTCTCGCTGGCAATCGGCATGCTCCCGTTCCTTCTCGGGCTCGCCGCCATTCACGCCTGGCTGGCCGGGTCGGCCTATCCCCAGCTCGGCGTGTCGGTCGCGCTGCTGGTCGCGGGAACCACGGGGCTGGGACTGGGCCGCCGCGGTCAGGGCGGCCTGGGGGCCATCGTCCAGGACTTCCAGCTGGTCATGATCGGCCCGGTCTGGCTGCTGTCCGTGCTCTACCGGCACTTTCGGGTTCCTTACTGATCCGTACTTATACGTCGTGCCGCAGGCGCGGACTTGCTCTAGAATCTGTGCCCCTCAACCCGATTCCAGGAATACCCGCAGTGAGCAAATCCGCACTCGATCCGCTCGACCTGTTCGATATCCGCTCCGAGCTGAGCGAAGAAGAAACGATGGTCCAGGACACCGTCGGCCGGTTTGTCGACGACCGCGTCATCCCGCTGATGCGCGAGGCGTTCGAGAAACACGAATTCCCGCGCCACCTGATCGGCGAAGTCGCCGAGCTGGGCCTGCTCGGAAGCTCGATCGAGGGCTACGACTGCGCCGGGATGAACAGCGTCAGCTACGGTCTCATTTGCCAGGAGCTCGAGCGCGGCGACTCGGGGCTGCGCAGCTTCGTGTCGGTCCAGTCCAGCCTCGTCATGTTCCCGATTCACGCCTACGGCTCGGATGAGCAGAAGGACCGCTGGCTGCCCGCGATGGCCCGCGGCGAAGCGATCGGCTGTTTCGGCCTGACCGAGCCGCAGGGCGGCTCCGACCCGGGCAACATGAAAACGCATGCGAAACGCGACGGCGACGACTGGATCATCAATGGCTCGAAAATGTGGATTACGAATGCCACGATCGCCGACGCGGCCATCGTCTGGGCCATGACCGACGAGGGCGTCAAGGGCTTCATCGTCGAACAGGGCATGCCCGGTTACGAGGCACAGGAGATCGAGAACAAGTTCTCGCTGCGCGCGTCGGTAACCGGCGCACTGTTCCTCGACAACGTGCGGGTCCCGCAGGCGAACGTGCTGCCGGGCACCTCGACGCTCAAGGGTCCACTGAGCTGCCTGACGCAGGCTCGCTACGGCATTACCTGGGGCGTCATCGGTGCGGCGCAGGCCTGCCTCAAGGAAGCCCTCAATTACGCACAGGACCGGATCCTGTTCGGCAAGCCGATCTCGCATACGCAGACGATCCAGATTCGCCTCGCGGACATGGCGCGGCAGATCACGACGGCGCAGTTGCTGTCGCTGCGGCTCGGGCGGCTCAAGGACAAGGGCCAACTCAAACCGACGCAGGTGTCGCTCGCCAAGTGGAACAACTGCCGGGCCGCTCTCGACATTGCCCGCGACGCCCGCGACATCCTCGGCGGCTCCGGCATCAGCGCAGAGTACGTGCCGATCCGCCACATGCTGAACCTCGAGAGCGTGATCACCTACGAAGGCACCGAGACGGTGCACCAGCTCGTTGTCGGCAAGGAACTGACAGGCGTCAACGCATTCGGCTGACGCGGGCTTGAACAGCCAGCGCCTGCCGACCGACCGCGACATGTGGCGCATTGCCGCGCCCATGATCCTGTCCAATATCTCGGCGCCGCTGCTCGGCATGGTCGACACGGGTGTCATGGGACACCTCGAGAGCCCGGTGTATCTCGGCGCCGTCGCGATCGGCGCCACGATCTTCACGTTCCTGTACATCGGCATGAACTTCCTGCGCATGGGAACCACGGGTATTGCCGCCCAGAGTTACGGCGCAGAGGACTACGACGGCCTGCGCGTTTCGCTCGGGCAGGCCCTGATCGTCAGCCTGGCCATCGCGCTGCTCCTGCTGCTGTTGCAGGGGCCGATTGCGCACATTGCGCTGCTGGTACTGGGAGGCGACGCGGTCACCCAGGGCCACGCCGGCACCTATTTCTCGATTCGCATCTGGAGCGCCCCGGGGACGCTGGCCAACTACGTGCTGATCGGCTGGTTCCTCGGCCTGCAGAATGCGCGCGTCCCGCTGCTCGTGTTCCTGACGATCAACATCACCAACATCGTGCTCGACCTGCTGTTCGTGGTCGGCTTGGGCATGAAGATCGAGGGCGTCGCCCTCGCCTCGGTGATCGCGGAGTACGTCGCGCTCGCGGTCGCGCTCGCTTTCGCGGTGCGGGAACTGCGCCGGCGCACAGGCAGCTGGCCGCTCGGGCAGTTCACGCGGCTGTCCGCCTACCGGGCGTTTTTTGCGGTCAACGCCAACCTGTTCGTGCGTACCATCGCGCTGATGTTCACCTTCGCATTCATCACGGCGCAGGGCGCCCGGCTCGGCCCGGCCATCCTCGCCGCCAACGCGGTGCTGATAAATTTCCAGAACCTGACGTCGCTGGGGCTCGACGGCTTTGCGCACGCGGCCGAGGCGATGGTCGGCAAGGCGGTCGGCCAGAAGGACGACACGGCGCTGCAGCATACGGTCCGCCTGACGCTGCGCTGGTCGCTGATCTTTGCGATGGGGTTTACCCTTGTTTATGCGCTCGGCGGCCGGGCGATCGTCGGGCTGCTGACCGACCTGCCCGAGGTTCGCGAGACCGCGATGACCTACCTGCCGTGGCTGATCGCATCGCCACTGATTTCGGTCTGGTGTTTCCTGTACGACGGCGTTTACGTCGGCATGACGCGCGCACGCGAAATGCGCAATATCATGCTGTTCTCCGCGTTCGGCGTTTTTCTGCCTGCCTGGTACCTGGCGCAGGCTTTCGGCAACCACGGACTGTGGTTCGCGCTGATGGCGTTCCTGGCGAGCCGCGGCATCGGCATGCACATCGGCTACCGGCGGGCGCTACGTGCCTAGCGCCCCGGCCGGCTCGAACAGGCGCCGCACGACGCTCCGCGCCCAGGCGTAGCCGATTGCGCCCGATAGCAGGTTGGCGAGCGCGTAGGCGGCGAAGATGCCGGGAATACCGAACAGGGCCTTGCCGAGCAGCGCCAGCGGAATGTACAGGACCAGGATGCGCATGACGCTGACCGCGACACCCGGCAGTGGTTTGCCGAGCCCGTTGAACGCGGCATTGACGTACATGACGATGCCGTAGGTGCCGTAACCGAGCGGCGCGATCCACAGGAACTGCCGCGTGACTTCGATGACCTCGGGGCTATCGCTGAACAGCCTGGGCAGGAAGCCCGACGCCAGTGCCAGCAGCGCGGCGATCACGAGCCCGCTGGCGATACAAAAGACCGCGCACAGCCGCAGCGACTGCTGGATGCGCTCTTCCCGCAGCGCGGACAGGTTCTGCCCCACGAACGGGCCGATGATTGCCGACAGCGCGTAGTACGGCACCAGCACGAGCGCCTCGATCCGGCTGGCAACGCCGAAGCCGGCAACGGCTTTGGGCCCGTAGTCCGCGATCATCGCCGTCACCAGCGCCAGTCCCATCGGCACGATGACGTTGGTGCCGGCCGCGGGCAGCCCGACATGCAGCACGTCTCGCCAGGACTGCCGCAGCTCGAGCGGGTCGGGCCGGCCGAACGTCACGAGGTCGAGCCGGTAGCGCAGGTACCAGGTACCGACGACGAAGAACGCGCCGCGTGACAGCAGCCCGGCAATTGCTGCGCCGTTGAGGCCGAGTGCCGGAACCGGGCCGAAACCGAAGATGAAGATCGGGTCGAGCACGACGTTGAGGATCGCCGCCCCGATCATGAGCTTGCCCGGCAGCAGCGTGTCCCCGGTCGCACGCATGCTCGCGGTACCGACCATGCCCAGCATGATGAACGGCACGGCGGCATACAGGATGATCATGAACGGCCGGATCATCGGCATCATGTCGGCCGGCGCACCGAGCGCAGCGAACAGCGGGTCGATGGTCAACACGCCAACGACGGCACACACCAGCGCGATCAGCAACGACAGGATCAGGCTGTCGGTCGACAATCGACGGGCACGCCCATGGTCGTCGCTGCCGATGGCGCGGGCCACGACCGACGAGGTGCCCGCACCCAGGCCGATGGCGATGCTGGTAACGATCATCAGGATTGGAAAGCCGAAGCTGTAGGCGGCCAGTTCGCGGTCGCCGACCTGCCCGAGGAACCACGTATCGATAAACGCCTGCGCCATCATCGTCGTTATTCCGAGCAGCATCGGCAAAGCCATGTTGACCAGGTGACGGCCCACGGATCCCTGGGTCAGCCTTGCACTGTGCTTCTGCATGCGCGACGAATACAGGTATTGGCGCGCAAACACAAGGCCGGGTTGCGGTACCATGTTCGCCCCCCGCCGAACGACTGCAGGAGAACTAGCATGGCCGAGGCCGTCATCATTTCCACCGCGCGCACGCCGATGTCCAAGTCCGTACGCGGTCTGTTCAACAACACGCACGGCATCACGCTTGCCGGCCATGCCCTGAAGCATGCGATCGAGCGCGCGGGTGTCGAACCGGGCGAGGTCGAGGATGTCGTTCTCGGCTGCGCCTATCCCGAGGGCGCCACGGGATTCAATATCGGCCGCAATGCCGCGATGGCCGCAGGCTGCCCGGCCACCACGGCCGGCGCGACCGTCAACCGCTACTGTTCGTCCGGCCTGCAGGCCATCGCCATCGCCGCCGGGCGGGTGCTCGGCGAGCGCGTGCCGATCATGGCCGCGGGCGGTGTCGAGTCCATCTCGCTGGTGCAGTTCGGCGGTTCCGCCAACACGTCCAACGCGACCGAGAAAGCCCTGTTCAAACGCATGCCCGCACTGTGGATGACGATGATCGAGACGGCGGAGATCGTGGCCGACCGCTACCAGGTCAGCCGCGAGAGCCAGGACGAGTTCGCCCTGCTGAGCCAGCAGCGGACGGCCGCGGCCCAGGAGGCCGGGCGCTACGATGCGGAGATCGTGGGGCTCGAAGTGACCTGGAAGAAGGTCGACAAGGAAACGAAAGAAGAGTCGTTCGAACAGGTGGCCGCCGAACGCGATGACTGTAACCGCCCGGACACGACGCTCGAAGGGCTCGCATCCCTGCAGCCCGTGTTCAAGGACGGCCAGCAGGTAAAGCAAGGCAAGTACGTAACGGCCGGCAACGCGAGCCAGTTCTCCGACGGCGCCAGCGCCTGCATCGTCATGGACGGCAAGGAAGCGGAGAGGCGTGGGCTCGAGCCGCTCGGTGCGTTTCGCGGCTTTGCCGTGCACGGATGCGAGCCCGACGAAATGGGTATCGGCCCCGTGTTCGCCGTGCCACGCCTGCTCGAGCGCCACGGCCTCACGATCGACGACATCGACTTGTGGGAGCTCAACGAGGCCTTTGCTGCGCAGGCCGTGTATTGCCGCGATCAGCTCGGCATCGACCCCGATAAGCTCAACGTGAACGGCGGGGCCATCTCGATCGGCCACCCTTACGGCATGACCGGGGCGCGCTGCGCCGGGCACCTGCTGCTCGAAGGCCGGCGACGCGGCGCCCGCTACGGCGTCGTCACGATGTGCGTCGGCGCCGGCCAGGGGGCGGCGGGCCTGTTCGAGATCTTCTGATCAGGGCAGTCGCTCTGCCGTGACGACGTAACGCAACGGCCCGCCGGGCTCGAGCGCGTCGAACGGGTAGCAGGTCACGAGAGTCAGCATCGACAGGTCGGTATCGAGGACGAGGCTGCCCGTGCGTGAATCGACAATCGCGGTGTCGAGGACTTCGTATTCGTAGCGGGCGCCGCCGATCGTTTCGATGCCGAGGCGCTCGCCGGGCTCGACCTTGCGCAGAAACGCGAAGTGGGTGTCGCGGTGACCGGCGATGATCGCGTTGCCGGTTTCCCCCGGCAGCGCGCTCGCGCCTAGGTGGCCGGGACCGAACGCGAGCGTGCGGCCCGAATCCCCCGCGAGCACGATCAGGTCGACACCGCGCGCCGGCATCGAGAGGCGTGCCACCGGCCAGGTATCCGCCCACGGCCATGGCGCCGCGCGGTCCCGGCCCGCGGTCACGCGCAGCCAGGCGCGCTGCATCAGTTCCTGCGCGAGCCAGGCCTTGGCCGGGATATAGGCGCCCTGGCCGAGCTGCCAGAAACCCAGTGCGAGCAATGCGGCCACGGCCCAGCGCCCGCGCTTACCGACGCCGCGCATGTCTGCGTGGCCTCGTCGTGCGAATCATGACGTACAGGAGCCAGGCCGATACGAGCCAGGCGGCGCCCATGACGCGCTGGGCCGGAGCCCAGGTCGCGGTCGCCGGGAAGCCGAAGATCGCATTGGTGCCCTGGCCGTAGGGCAGCAGGTTCGGCACCTGCTCGCTCGCCAGCGGGTCGCCGGCCGGGCGAACCGGGGTCTTGTCGACGGCAATCAGGCTCGTGTACTTGCTCACGAGATGATGGGCCAGCGCGGTCTCGAGAATGCCGGCACGCAGGGACGCCGCATCGCCGCCGCGCCGCTCCTCGTCCATGAGCTCGCCGATACGGGCGCGCGCCCACAGGGCCGCAACGCCGGCGCTGGCCGCGGGGGCCTCGAGAGGCAGCTCCGTCGACCAGGCGCCCGCAGCCGAGTTGCCGCTGATGCGCACGACGTCGCCAGGGCGGAACGCGTTTGATGCGCGCGCCCTGACGGTCACGGGTTCGCCGAGATAGAGATCCGGAACGATCGTCGGGTAGGCATCGACGATGACGCCGCTCGGCCACTGCACGTCGATGTCGGTGACCTGCGGGCTCTCCAGCTTGCGAAACAGGCCGTCCATCTTTTCCTCGACTTCGTGCAGGGCACTGATGAACGTATAGGAGCCGCGCCCGGCCTCGGCGGCCTTGCGCATGAACCAGCTATTGGGCGCCGAGCCGATCCCGACCGTGAACAGGCGGGCGCTGCCGAGCCGTTGCTCGATCATCGAGAACATCTCGTCTTCGTAGCCGACGCTGCCGTCGGTAATGAACACGATCTGCCGCAGGTGCGATTCCCGCGGCCGTGACGCGAGCGCCAGTTCGAGGGCCGGGCGCATCTCGGTTCCGCCCTCGGCCCGCAGGGCCGCGACGAAGCGCAGCGCGCTGGCGATGTTCGTCGCCGATGCCGGCCTGCTGTCCGGATACAGGGCACTCGTATGGCTATCGAACTCGATGACGTTGAACAGGTCGCCGGGCTCGAGTGCCTCGATCGCGAGCTGGACGGCGCGCCTGGCCTGCGAGATCGACACGCCGTGCATCGATCCCGAGGTATCGACGATGAAGATGGTCTCGCGCGGCATGCGCCCGGGCGGCGCGCGTTCCCGGTCGGGCGGCATCACCATGAGCAGGTGATAGGGCTTGCCGTCGATGGTCTCGGTGAACGCCATGGCCCTTGGCCGGGCCGCCGGCACCGGTTGCCAGGTCAGCTCGAAATCGTGGTCCATGCGCGTTCCTGCGTTGCTCAACGCGACGTCGTAGCGGCCGTTATTCTCGGTGACCGTGACCGGGTGGTAGCGGCTCGCGATGATCTCGAGCGGCATGCCGGCATTGATGTTAACCGTCAGCGCAATGCGGTGATTGCCGGACGCGGTCACCTGCGGCGGCGTGATGGTCGAGGCGTCCGGCACCCGGTCGGTGTCGGGCGCCCAGCCGTTCCCGGTGCGGTCGGGCAGCGACGATCCGGATATGTAACGCGGCGTCAGGGTCATCGGGAAACGCAGCGAGAAGCGGCCATCCTCGTAGCGAAGGTCTTCCAGGTATTCGATCTCGACGACCACGAGCTCACCCGGCGCGACGTTTGCCACCTGTGTCGTAAACAGGTTGGCACGGCGCTGCTGGACGAGGCTGGCTTTCCTGCCGTCGCGCCGGGCCTGTTCGTATTCTTTGCGTGCCTGTTCCTTTTCACGAATCTCTCCCTCGATGAAACGCTCTCCGATGTGCAGCCGCATGCGATCGACGGCCGCCCTGTCGGGCAGCGGGAACACGTAGATTCCCTCGGTCCACGCGCTGCCCTCGTTACGAAACTCCTGGCGGACCGACACGCGCGCAACCAGTCCGCTGACCCGGATGTCGACCGCGGTATTGATCGTGGTTGCGGTCGAGTAGCCCTGCTCCATCTTCCAGAGCAGGCTGCCGGCCCGGGCCTGGTCCGGCACCAGGTCCTGCGCGGCGGCGGGCCAGGCCTGCAGCAGGACCAGCAGGGCCAGCACCCAGAGCCAGGAGCGAACGTCGTTTTTTTCGTATTGCATTGCGGGCCTCCCTTGGTTGGATCTTCATTGAAGCGAAGGAATGCGCCGCGACAGGGCCTGCGTCATGGCAATGCGAGGGCGTAATGTGGCAAATTGTGACGCCTGAACGAGGAGTCAGAGTGGCCAAACGAATAGCGATCGTCGAAGACGAGGCGGCAATCCGCGAGAACTATGCCGCGGCCTTTCGCCGCGAAGGTTACGTAGTGGACGATTACGCGGCGCGCCAGCCCGCGCTCGATGCCTTCGAGAGCCGGCTCCCGGACCTGGTCGTCATCGACATCAACCTGGAGGACGATGTCGAGGGCGGCTTCGAGCTGTGCCGCGAACTGCGGGCGCGCTCATCGGACCTGCCGATCATCTTCCTGACCGCGCGCGACAGCGAGTTCGACGCGGTGTCCGGCCTGCGGCTCGGCGCCGACGATTACCTGACCAAGGACATCAGCCTGCCGCACCTGATGGCGCGCATTGCCGCACTGTTCCGCCGCCTCGACGCCCTGCAGAAGCCGGAAGGAAAAGAGGCGCGCATCCGTCGCGGCGACCTGACGATCGATACCGAACGCATGACGATTCACTGGCGGGAACAGCCGGTGGGACTCACGCTGACCGAGTTCTGGCTCGTGCACGCGCTGGCCCGCTACCCGGGCCACGTCAAGAACCGGCAGCAGCTCATGGATGCCGCGCAGGCGGTTCTCGACGACAACACGATCACCTCGCACGTCAAGCGCATTCGCCGCAAGTTCCACGCCGTCGATCCGGACTTCGATGCGATCGAGACTGTCTATGGCATGGGCTATCGCTGGCTGAGCGATTAGCGACACATGAACCTCAGGCGCCAGCTGCTTCTCGTCAGCCTGCTGACCCTGATGCTGCCGTGGGCCGGCTGCGAGTTCATCCGCGAGACCGAGATCGCGCTGCGCGACGGCCAGCAGCAGATGCTCGCGGGCACCGCGCGTGCGGTCGCGAACTCCCTGGCGCAATACCGCGAGGAGTTCCCGGTGCGCGACCCGGCGTTCCCGGTCGACGATCAGCTGTACGTCGACAAGCTCGCACAGGCACCGAAGATCGACGGTTACTTCGACGACTGGTCGATCAACGCGCTGCGCTCGCTGCGTGGTGCCGACGGCCCGATCCGCTTTGCGCTCGGCGTGCACGAACAGGCGGTCTATCTTTATGTCGAGGTCACGGACCGGAACGTCGTGTACGCGACGCCCCGCTCGATCGTCCCCGGCGGGGCGTCGCGCCATGCCGATCGCGTGGTGCTGGCCAGCAGCAGTCCGCCCTACCTGCAGGAAGCGATTTCGTTCGCGGCCGAGGCGCCCGGACAGATACTGAGCTATCGGCAGACGGCGTACGGGTTCGCGCCCGAAGCCGTGATCACCGCGTACTGGCAGGACTTCGCGGGCGGCTATCGTGTCGAGGCACGCATTCCTGGCGGGCTGCTGGGCACGCATCTCGGCGTCTCGGTCATCAACACGTCCGACCCGGCGGTCGCGGGCACCCAGAGCAGCACGTTCGTGGGTCGCTTTCCCGGTCCGGTGCGGCAGGAGGTGCCCGACCTCGCGGGTGTCGCGGCGTCGCTGGTGCAGGCCGACATGCGCCTGCTGCTCACCGACGCCGACGGCTGGCGCGTCGCGATGGCCGGAACGCTCGGCTCCGGCAACGCGGACAGGGAAGGGTCGCGGCTCGTCCAGCGAATCTACGATGTGCTGCTCGAGCAAGGTGACGAGGCCACGCTCGCCGAGCCCGACCCGCTGGGACGCGAGCGCCAGCCCTACGTCACGGCCGCCCTCGAGGGACGCGAGACCGGCGCGTGGTTTCGCAGCACCGAGACCGGCCGCGCGGTCGTCGCGGTGGCGGCGCCGGTCAGGGCGGGAGACCGCGTCATCGGCGCGGTCGTCCTGCAGCAGGGCACCGACGCCATCCTCAGCCTGACCAACGAGGGGCTTGCCCGGCTGATCTACGTGACCCTGGTGACGACGCTCGTCGTTGCCGGCGTGCTGCTCGGCTACGCGACCTGGCTGTCACGGCGGATTCGCGCGCTGTCCGTCGCGGCCGAGCGCGCGCTCGAGACGGAAGCGCTCCACCGCTCCCTGCCGAGCGCACTGGCCGAGGACGAGATCGGCGACCTGTCACGGAGCTTTTCCTGGGTCCTGCAGCAGCTCGGCGACTACAACGAGTACCTGAGGACCCTCGCGTCGAAGCTGTCGCACGAACTGCGGACGCCGCTGGCCATCGTGACGTCGTCGCTCGAGAACCTCGAGCACGAGCCGCTCAGCGACACGTCGCGCGGCTATACGGCGCGGGCGCGCGAGGGCGCCGACCGATTGCGCAACATCCTCAACGCGATGAGTGAAGCCAGTCGCGTCGAGGAATTGATGAAGAACGTGGAGCCCGAGCGTTTCGACTTGCGGGCCGTCCTCGAGTCCGCGACCGCGGCGTACCGCGACGTCTATGCGGCCCGTACGTTCGAGTTCACGGCAAGGGCGGAGGACACGTGGGCGATGGGTTCGCCGGAACTGCTCATCCAGATGCTCGACAAGCTCGTCGACAATGCCGTCGATTTCAGTGCCGACGGCGCTACCATCCGAATCGCGCTAACGGGCGACGGCAGCGAGCTCCGGGTCGCGGTCACCAACCCCGGGCCGCCGCTGCCGGAACGCATGCGTTCGCAGCTCTTCGACTCGATGGTCTCGGTGCGCAGCGGCAAGGACTCGCGGCATCTTGGGCTGGGACTGTACGTGGCGAAGCTCATAGCCGAAGGCCACGGCGGCTCCATCAGCGCGGACAACGTGGAGGATGGGGTAACCTTCACGGTCGTGATGCCGGTCAGTCGTCGACCTTCAGACGGCGCACGTACCGTAGCGTAATGAAGTTGATCAAGGCCATGACGATCGCGATCTCGTAGCGACTGAAAGCGACCGCCATCCCGATCAGGCCGGTATTCCAGATGCTCGCAGCCGTGGCCGTGCCCATGACATTGCCTTTGCTCTTGAGGATGGCCCCGCCGCCGATGAACCCGATGCCCGTGATGATGCCCTGCAACACCCGCGCCTCGGCATCAGTGGAATCGAGCACGGAGACTCCCACGAGCGTGTAGCCGCACGCTGCCACGGCCACCAGCGGGAACGTGCGCAGGCCGACGCCGCGGCTTTCTTTTTCGCGGTCCCAGGCGATCGGCAGTGCGAGCACCCCGGCCGTCAGGAGATGCACGAGGTTGAAGACGATCTGGGGCCAGCTGATGTCGAAGTCGGTCATGCCGGCACCGCCTTGTTGAACAGGCGCCCCGATACCAGCCAGAGCCCTGCGAAGAACAGGGTCGAGAAGATGACGTCCCGCGGCCATGCCGCGCCGTCGGCGCCCAGGTTCCCGAGCAGCGCCACGGCCGCCACCATGACCTGGGCCAGCGCGGTCGCGTACATGGCATTCGCCATGCCGAGCGGTTTGAAGCGCGCGAGCAGCGCACCGGCGAGACCGACCGCGAGCACGCCCGCGTACATCAGGTTGGCGTCGTTGTTCTCACTGCCGATGATGCCAACCGCGCCGTTGATCCATACGAGCAGCAGCGCGGCTGCGAGCGCAACCCCCGTGGCGGCGCGGAACGCCCTGTTTCCGGTCGATCGTGCCACCAGGACGAACGCGAGCGTCACGCCGCCCAGCAGGACAAACGCCACGAGAAAATCCGCCAGGTCCCAGTTCATTGTCTCTCCCGGCCTGAATCAGGCCTGCGCTTTCCTGGCCTCATAATAACCCGTAACGACCGGGTCGCTCGAAACGCGCCCTTCATGTTCGACGAGGCGCGGCGCGAGCCGCTGCACCATGTCCTTCGGGACGTGGTCGAGGTCACCGGACATCAGCCAGCGCGTCAGGCCGAAGACCTTGAGGTCGGCTACCGTGAGGCGCTTATCGGCGAAGTAGTCGCCGCCGCGATCGAGCATCTCGTTGAGCCCCTTGAGGTAGATCGACAACCAGCCATCGACGAGCTTCTCGCGCGCGATCCTGAGCTCTTCGTCCTGCAGCCCGAACGTATGCACGACCTGGTGCAACACGTCTTCGACGGCACCGAGGGCCTCGTCGCAATAGAGCGCCTGCAGCGCATTCTCCGGGTAAAGGCCCGACAGTCGGCCCACGTAGCGACACATGGCGTTGCTCTGGGTGACCTCGATGCCGTCGATCTGGAGCACCGGCAGGCAGTGGAACCGCAGGTTACCCCGCATCTCCATGAATTCCGGAAACGAGACCCGCACGTCCTCGAAATCGATGCCCGCAGCGTGCAGGGCGATGCGAACGGGTTCGCCGCGGCCTCCATCGACGTCGAAGTAGGTGAGTTTGTAATGTGCCATGTTCATTGTCCTCCAATATGCATCGCACAGACTATTTCGCGGACTTCGATTCCTTTATCTGTTTCGCGATGTCTTTGAATTCATAGGTGGGGTAAAACTCGGTGTCAAATGATCCCCAGGCTGATTTCTCAACCGCCAGATTCAAGGTTCTCAGATCCTTGGGCGCCACCCTCAAAGTGATGACTTGCCCTAACCCCATGGCCACATACCAGGATTCGATCACCATGCCTTCGGGAGGAAAGGTCTGCCAGAATTGATTCCGGTCCTGTATTTCCTGCAACTCGGCCAGGCTCTTGTCCTGCTGGTGTTTGAGGATAATGGTGACCAGCACGTGATCGGTGTCGATGCTGGTGTCTGCCGCGAAGCTAATACTACTAACCGGTGACAATAACAGTAGCAGAGTCAATACAAGCCCTTTAATGGCCTGCCCGCCATGGCGGATGCAAAGACGAGTTTGCTGCGGCGCGGAATTACCGCAGGGATTTGCCGTTGTGTTGGTCATGGATCTTGGCCTCCGTTTGTTGAAGCAGTTGGGCTACGTATCGAACTTGGAAATCTTCTCGTCGATATACAAGCACCATTCGTCCGTCTCTCGCGGAGGGGTCGCCGGGTCACCCCGAACCCCTAGTTTGAACTCGACAACTGAGCGCCATTCCATAGACCCTACATCTGGACCATGGCCCTCCGCGTCTCCAGTTGACAGCTGTTCTTCGACGAACTGTAACCAC
>JBFEJR010000045.1:0-19347 GCA_041553075.1 Woeseiaceae bacterium
CCGTGACGGCGCCAGCGTCGACCGCCTGGATACGGGCGAGGAGGGCGCGGTCGTGCTCGCCTCGACGCCCTTCTACGCCGAGTCCGGCGGCCAGATCGGGGACACGGGCATCCTGGTCGAGGACGGCAAGCTGTTCCGCGTCGACGATACGCAAAAAAGCGGCGAGGCCAACGTGCATTTCGGCGCCGTCGAGCAGGGCGCCCTCGCGGTCGGCGATGTGCTGGAAGCCGTCGTCGATGAAGAGCGCCGCCAGGCCATCCGCCTCAATCACTCGGCGACGCACCTGATGCATGCCGCCCTGCGCCGGGTGCTGGGCGAGCATGTCACGCAGAAGGGCTCGCTGGTCGCGCCCGACCGCCTGCGTTTCGACTTCTCGCACTACGAGCCCGTCACGCCGGAACAGCTCAAGGCAATCGAGGACATCGTGAACGCCGAGATTCGCGGCAACACGGCGGCACGGACCGAGCACATGGGCTACGACGACGCGATTGCCGCGGGCGCGATGGCGTTGTTCGGCGAGAAATACGGCGACAAGGTACGTGTGCTGCGCCTAGGCGACTTCTCGGTGGAACTCTGCGGCGGCACGCACGTCGACCGGACGGGCGATATCGGCGTCTTCAAGATCACGCACGAAGGCGGCGTCGCCTCGGGCGTGCGGCGCATCGAGGCCGTGACCGGCCGGGGCGCCATCGACTGGATCGACGCCAACCAGCAGGCGCTGGGCGATCTCGCCGCCAGGCTGCGCACGACGCCGGACCAGGCCGCGGAACGCGTGGACCAGCTGCTGCAGCGCACCAAGGATCTCGAGAAGGAACTGGCCGCGGCCAAGCAGGCGCTGGTCACGGGCCAGGCGACCGACCACGCTGCCGCGGTCGAGGTCGTGGACGGTATCAAGGTGCTCGCGACGCGCATGGATGGCGCCGACGCGAAGACGCTGCGCGATGCCGTCGATCGCTTCAAGGACAAGCTGCAGAGTGGCGTCGTCGTGCTCGGTTCGGTCGAGGACGGCAAGGTGCGGCTCGCGGCCGGCGTCACCAGGAACAACACGGACCGGATCCGTGCCGGCGACCTGATCAAGCCCGTGGCCGAGCAGGTGGGCGGCAAGGGCGGCGGCCGACCCGATTTCGCGCAGGCCGGCGGTACCGACGCGTCCCGGCTCGACGAGGCGCTGGCCTCGGTCGCCGACTGGGTCCGGCAGAGCATCTCCTGACGCTCCATTTGTCGAATCATCGCAGCAATACGCGCATCCGTTACCAGAATCAGCTAAAATAACAAGCGTTTAGGATGTACCACGCGCAAAAAAGAGCAGGGGTGGAACCCTGCCAGGCAGGAGTAGGATGTCATGCTGATTCTGACGCGACGTGCTGGTGAGACAGTAATGATCGGGAGCGACATTACGATCACCGTTCTGGGGGTCAAGGGAAACCAGGTCCGGATAGGGATCAATGCACCCAAGGACGTGGCCGTGCACCGGGAAGAAATTTACGAGCGGATCCAAAAAGAAAAAGGCGCGGCAAGCGGCGATCCGCAAGAGCCCGGCGGCTGAGCGCTGCGGGGTTTACCTGAGGATACCCTCTGAGTATCATGGCCCGCCGCGCGCCGCTGCGGGTACCTTTCACGGAGAGATGGCTGAGTGGTCGAAAGCGCTCCCCTGCTAAGGGAGTAAGGGTTAAAAGCCCTTCGAGGGTTCGAATCCCTCTCTCTCCGCCACCTTATTCTTCCCCCGAGTAGCCCAGCGTGTTCGCCACCGCGGACACCCGTTCCCACAGGCGCCGCTCGTCGACATCGACCGTCATGGCAGTCGCCTTGCCCTTGTTGATCACGGGCAGACCTTTCTCGTACGCGTCGAAGTAGTCGTGGTCGGCAATGTTCGCGTGGCGGCGAATGGCCCGCAGGGTGTTCCCGGGTGTGGCGATCAGTTCCTCGAGCCGCACCACGTGGCAGCGAGCGGCGCGTTCCGGCGGCGCAAAGTACCCGAGGATCGCCTCGTTGATCGCCGTCCACTGGAACGTGGCCACGTCCTGCAGGCTGGCCCCGCGATAGCCACGCCAGCCGACGGGCAGCGGGAAACACCATTCGTGCGTATTGCTGGCGGCGCCTTCGATCTCGAGCGTCTCGGGCACCTCGAAGGCGACGAAGCGGCTCGGCTCCAGCCAGCCAGTCATGATCGACGGAATCGACCTGCGCGGATCGCGCACGATGTGCAGGTAGCGCGCCTCGGGAAACACGGCATCGACGAGCGGCAGCCACAGGCCGGCATGCACGGATTTCTCGACCAGGCGTCCGGCATCCTGCGATCGTCCGCCACGGATCAGTGCCTGCACGGCCTGGCGCGGAAACAGCCGCGCAATGCGCCGCAACAGCTTGCTGCTGCCGAGACCCCTGGATTCCATGCGCCGCCAGGTGGCCGCCGGGACGCGGTCTCTCGCGAACGCCTCCCGGATGGATTCGATGAGCCGGGCATCGGCAAGCGCGTCCGGGGGCACGGTTTCTCCCTCCCAGTCCGACCGCGCCGGGTGCACGTGCGGGCCCCAGATGTGCTGGGCTTCGCGCGGCACGGCGGCATGCCCCGGACACTCGCGCAGCAACTTCTGCAGCAACGAGGTGCCCGAGCGGGGTGCCCCCACGATAATTACGGGATCGTCAGTCATGCGAGGCGATCGTCTCAGCCAGCGTCACAAACTGCCAGCCCCGCGCCCGCGCGTGCTCGAGCAGCGTCTCGAGCAACGGCCGGCCGCGCTGGCCCGCGAAGCAGGGATGGTCGTACAACACGACGGGCTGCGGGTTGTCGGCGACGACGGTCTCGATCTCCGCGAGCATGTCGCGCTTCGACAGCCCGCGCGCCGTGCAGGATTCGAAATAACCGACCCCGCCGGGCTCGCCGGTCAGTGCCGTGGCGAAGTGGGTGATGGCGCCGTCGCCGTCGTGTGCGCCCGTGCCGTGCAGGTCGGCCATGTAGCGGTAACCGGCCCGTGCGAGTACCGGTGCGAGGCGTTCGTCGGATACCCAGCCAGGCGAGGAGAAACCGACCGGATCGTGGCCAAGGAGGCCACGGCAAGTCGCCGTGCTCCAGTCGACCTCGCGAACGATGCGTGCCTCGTCCCAGTCGGGATAAGTCCACTGCCAGGTGCCGTGGTTGCTGCCGCCGTGCACGCCGATCTCGGACCCGAGCGCCGCCGCGGCCCTGAGCTGCGGCGCTCCGATGTCGACGAGCCTCGGATTACGGACGAACAGCTCGGCTACGTCGATCATGGTCTGTTTTTGCAGCGTGCCCAGTTTCCTGGCCGCGGCGGCTGCCGCATCGCGGCGCTTGTTGCGCCGGGCGCCGAGATCCACGGCACGCCCGAAATTGACGAAGAACACGAACGGCACCTGGAACCGGTCTGAGAGGCGATTGAGTTCGCGCATGCCGGCGCGCACGCAGCGCGGCGTATCGACGTCGAACCTAAGGACGAGCCGCGTCACGAATACGCCTCATTACGGAGATGGAACACAGGCCGCCGATCGGCAGCACGGTCAGCAACACGAACGCGCGCTCCGACAGCGACGCCAGCACGGCGCTCGCGGGTTCGATGGCAAGGAAGGTGCCGGCCACGGCAACGAGTCCTTCCTGGACGCCGATATTGCCCGGCGTCAGGCTGACGAACAGCGCGCCCGTCAGCACGGATTGAATGAGCAGCACCTGCCAGAACTCGACGTCGGGGACGAACACCGAGAACACCAGGAACAGGCGCGTCGTGATGCACAGCAGGAACACGGCGTGCGCCGCGGCGAACAGCAGCAGCGCAGGCCGCTCCCGCGCGATGTTGGCGAGGCGGTCGGTTGCGCCGTCGAGATACTGGCTGCGCAGCAAGCGAGTTTCGAGCCAGCCACGCTTGCGCCAGGCCAGCCAGGCGACAGCCGCGAGCAGTATGCCCGCGGCGGCGATGACGCCCACGGGAACGACGTCGAACGCGGCAAGTACGATCAGCGCCAGCGTCATCGACAACGTGGAGGCCAGCAACTGCGTGAACAGCAGCGATCCCGCGTAGCCCGGCCAGGACATTTCGTGGACCTCGTGAAGGTACATGCCCTTGACCGCGATGCCGCCTTTCATGGGCGTGACGATGTTGAAGAAAGCGTTCGACGATCCGACGCTGAACGCTTCGATTGGCGTCAGCCTGGCGCCGAACAGTGCGGCCGCGATCTTCAGGCGCAAGCTGTTCGCAACCAGCGAGACGAACGTGACCACGGCAATCCAGAAAAACGTGGTGACCGGTGTGTCGGCGATGACGGCGAACTTGTCCCAGTTCGCGAAGACGACCCAGGCCAGCAGCGGTACGGCGAGGATGGAGAGCGCAATTCGCAGGATCTTCAGTGCGGGAAAGGTGCGGTCAGCCATAATCGAAGTGCGCCAGCAGTTCCCCGTATTGTTCGATAAACCAGCCTGGCAAAGTGACATCGGGACCTTCGCCGACGGTGGCATTATCCCTGTGGCCGATTAGATTGTCATATCTGCCGAGCTCGTCATCGCCCGGCTTCCGGCCGAGGAGTATTTCGAGAAACGCCGACCGGGTGGCCGCGGTTTCGGGCGATCGTGTCGTCAGGTCCTCGAAACGATACGTCGTGACCTGGTCCGGATGCGCCGCCTGCAGCCGGGCGAAGCTGTCGGCGAGATAACCCCATACCCAGGCCAGCTTCTCGACGCGCGTGAACCCGTCCCAGCGAGCGTCGGCAACACCGACGTTCTTCGGTGTAATGCGTTTCATGCCGAGGAGATCGAGCCGCGTCAGCCAGTCCTGCTGCGAATACCACTTCTTCCTGAGCCAGGACTGGATCCAGGTAATCGGACTGCGCAACAACAGGATCGCCCGGCTGTCTGGCAGGGTGAGCAGGTCCGGTACGACACCGAACAGCTGGTAGTTGGCCTCGACGTAGGTCTCACAGTCGATCGTGCCCAGGTGGCGGCGATCGGCAATGAACCAGTCGAGCGCGGCGCCCCGGTCGATGGCCCCGCGTGCACGCTTCAGGCTCAGGTTGCGGGTCCCTGCCAAGCCGAGCCCCTTGAGAACGCCCATCCGCCAGGCCCCCTGGCCGGCCAGGGCAGCGATGGTGCCGGCGGCGCCGCGCTGGACCGCATCGATGCGGTCCGGCTCGTGCACCGAGTAGATACCGGGAAACGCAGCGGCCAGGCGATGCCCGAACAAGGTGGTGGCGGTACGGCCCCCGCTGACAATAAATACCTTGCGAATCTGCGGGTTATGAAAGACTTGCGTCGTCATGCTGAGCGGCGAACCGGCCCCGGGAAGCGAAAACAGAGATACTAGCGCGGAACGCGGCGTAATCGCGTGATATTTATCCGGTTTCGGCTTTACCTAACAAGGGCATATCAGTAAGATGTGCGGCCCTGCGAGGGCCAGCCCACGCAACCAGACAATGCGCCCGTAGCTCAGCTGGATAGAGTACCTGGCTACGAACCAGGCGGTCGGGAGTTCGAATCTCTCCGGGCGCGCCAAATGACAAAGGGTCCCCAACGGGGGCCCTTTTTCATTTGGTGTGTCTGGATGACGATGAGAACTCCAGTTCGGCAAATTGCGTCAGCCATTTGGACGCGCGCAGCGCGCCCCGTGAGCGCGACTGAAACGAATGCCTACCCCGGCACCGTGATGACGCGCACGCTGGCTGTCATCAAGAGGCCCAGTTTCGATAGACCCTTCGTGCTGGATATCTTCAATATCGAGTCCGCTGCCGCAAGCCAGTATGACTTGCCGTTCTATTTCATGGGGCAGGTAATAGACGCTGACTTCGAGTACGAGTGGCCTGGATCATTGCAGCCCCTGGGCGCTGCCAACGGGTACCAGCACTTGTATGTCGAAGGCAGGGGACAACCCGAATCGGACAACGCCAGTCTGTCGTGGCTGGAGTACGGCAGGTTCTTCACGCTGACCACCGCGACTGACGCGTCGGATGAGCTGTTGTTCACGCGGATCGGCGCCAGCGATCCCGAGTTCAACCTGCGGCGCGATGCGGCGCTGATGATCCGCAGGAAAGCGACCGGCAACACGGTCTTTGCATCGGTCATCGAGTCGCATGGTGGATACAGCCCGGTATCCGAACTCGCGGTCGACTCGAACAGCAACATCGCCAGGATCGAGGTGCTGCGCAACGACGGGACTTACACGGTCGTCTCGATCGAGGACGTCACAGGGTCAACGTGCCTGTTTTTCCTGGCGAGGAAAGACGCATCTCGCACGAAGCATCACGAACTCGAGTTGGGCGGCCGGTCGTATCGATGGAATGGGCCGTACCAGCTGATTGGACTGGAATAGCGCGCGCCCGGCAACGGGAAACGCAAAAAAAAGGGCCCCGTTGCGGGGCCCTTTCATGTTCTGGCTTAGCTTGTCAGAGCGGTACGATGTTCTCCGCCTGCGGGCCTTTCTTGCCCTGCGTGACGGTGAACTCGACCTTCTGGCCTTCAGTCAGTGTTTTGAAGCCGTCGCCCTGGATCGCGCTGAAGTGCGCGAATACGTCGGGGCCGGATTCCTGCTCGATAAAACCGAAACCCTTGGCTTCGTTGAACCACTTTACAGTGCCTTGTGTAACAGACATGGTGTTTTCCTATTTAATCAAAGTAATAAAAGCCCATAAGCCAGGGCCGGGGCTGCTGGAAGTGATGCCATTACTAATGAAAAACAGGACGAGGAACAACGGAAGAAACTTCTGATGGAACGTCGCAATGGAGTGCATAGTGAAAAGCGCACTTACAGGCGCCTCAAATTATAGAGCAACACCCTGCGGAAGCAAGGGGAAATTTGCCCGCCCGGCGCCTCGCAGGGGAGCGCTAGATCGCGATCCCGCTGCGGCTGAACGGCAACGCCCGGATGCGCTTCCCGGTCGCAGCGAAAATCGCGTTGGCGATGGCCGGCGTCGCGGCCGCGAACGGCGGCTCACCGAGGCCGGAGGGCGAATTGTCGCTCTGGATAAAGTGGCACTCGATCTCGGGCGCCTGGCCGATGCGCAGCAGCTCGTAGTCGCTGAAATTGCTCTGCTGCGCCGCACCGTTCGCGAACGTAATTTCCAGCCGCGCGGTACTTAGCGCGTCGACCACGGCGCCCTCGACCTGGTTTTTCGCCCCGCTGAGATTGATAACCGGTCCCACGTCGATACCCGAGTACACCTTTTCGACCCGGACGTCGTGCCCGTCTGCGCTGACTTCCGCCACGTGCGAGACGAAGCCGCCGTGATCGAAGTGGAACGCCATGCCGAGTCCGCGACCCGCTCCGAGCTTGCGCTTGCCCCAGCCGGCTTTTTCGGCGGCCAGTGCAAGCGTGCCGCTGGTGCGTTCGAGATCCAGCGGCGGCTCGCCGTAGGAGCGTGACAGGAGATCGAGCCGGAATTCGAGCTGGTCGCGGCCGGCGGCCAGCGCGACCTCGTCGAAGAAGCTCTGGTAAGCCCAGCAGTAGGCAGAGTGCCCCGGGGAACGCCATGGGCCGGTCGGTACGTTGGTCTCGACGAGCGACTGCCGCAGCCGAAAGTTCGGAACGAGGCCCGCCGGGTAGTGTCCGGGCGAAAGCCCGGCACCCGACACCGTGCGGCCGTCCTTGCCGAACGTGACGAAATGGTGATCGAACGCCGCCATTCGGCCGCTGCCGTCGAGGCCGGCCTTGAAATGGTGCCACGCGGCCGGTCGATAGAAGTCGTGGCGCATGTCGTCCTCGCGGCTCCACTGCAGCTGCACGGGCTTGCCGACAACGCGCGCGATCCAGGCGCACTCGACCATGAAGTCGTTGACGAGCCGCCGGCCGAAGCCGCCCCCGATACGCGCCAGGTTCACGTGTATGCGGTCCTCGGCGATGCCGAGCGTGCGGGCGATCAGCTCCCTGCCGGACTTCGGGTTCTGGGTCGGGGCCCACAGCTCCAGTTTGCCCGAATCGTGCAGGACGGCCGTGCAATTCTGTGGCTCGAGGTTGGCGTGCGACACGAATGGGTAATAGTAGGATGCGGCGACGATGGTGCTTGCCTTGTCGAAGGCTTTTTCGACATTGCCGTCGTGGCGCAGCGTTTCCCCTTCCTGCCCAGCCAGTGCGGCCGCTTCCTTGTCGTAGCCGGCGCTCGAATCCGCGTGCGTCGTGTCCCAATCGACCTGTAGCTGGCGGCGCGCCGAATGAGCAGCCCACCAGGTCTCTGCCACGATGGCTACGCCGCTGAGCAGACCGCGGCTATCGTCGGTGCCGTCGACGACAAAGGCATGCGTGACGCCCGGCAGATTACGAATCCGCTCGACGTTGGCGCTGCGCACCGTGCCGCCGAAGGTCGGGCACTTCTCGAACACGGCGTAGAGCATGCCCTCGAGCCGGATGTCGCAACCGAACAGCGGCTGCCCGGTGACGATTTTCGCGTTGTCCACCCCGGGCACGAAGGTGCCGAGCAGCTTGAAGTCCTCCGGCCGGCTCTTGAGCTTCAGGTCGGCGACGTCCGGCGCCGGCAGCTCTGCAGCCGCCCGGAGCAGCTGCTCGTAGGGCATGGCGCGACCGCTGGCGCGGTGCAGAATGCGGCCATCCTCTGCGTCGCACTCTGCCGCCGCGACACCCCACTCCTGCGCCGCGGCCTGTGTCAGCAGGTGACAGGCCGCCGTGCCGGCGATGCGCAGGTCGTCCCAGCCATCGGGCGTTCCGCGGCTGCCGCCGACGACCTGGCGACCGTAGCGGTCGTCGAGGGGCGCCTGCTCCACCACGACCTGTTTCCAGTTCACGTTGAGGCACTCGGCGACCACCATCGGAAACGCCGTCTTGACCCCCTGTCCCGCTTCGGGATTCTTGCTGACGATCGTGACCGTGCCGTCCATATCGATGCGGACGTACAGGTTCGGGACCCAGCGGCCGTCGGCCGGTTGGGCCGCCGCCGCGCCGCGTCCCACGCCGACCAGCAGGGCGCCCGAGGCGAGCAGCGAGACCTTGAGGAAGGTGCGTCGGTCGAGGTTGTTGCTGTCGGGGCGCGGATTCATTTCTCGTCTCCCTGGTCGCTGGCATAGCTAACCGCCCGCTTGATGGCCTTGCGGATGCGCGGGTAAGTGCCGCAGCGGCACAGGACTGCCGACATGGCGTTGTCGATGTCGGCGTCGTCCGGGTCGGGGTTGCGCGCCAGCAGCGCGCTGGCCGTGAGGATCTGTCCGCCCTGGCAGTAGCCGCACTGCGGTACGTCTTCGTCGTTCCAGGCCCGCTGCACCGGGTGGCTGCCGGTCGCATCCAGTCCCTCGATGGTCGTGATGTCGGCGCCGACCGCGCTGCTCGCGGGCAGCACGCAGGAGCGCATCGGCAGGCCGTTCATCAGCACCGTGCAGGTGCCGCAGGTACCGATGCCGCAGCCGTACTTGGTGCCGGTCAGGTTCAGGATATCGCGCAGGGCCCACAACAGGGGCATGTCGGGCGGCACGTCGACCGTATGGTCGGACCCGTTGATTCTCAGCGTCACTTCGCTCATCGCAGTCTCCGATGCGGCGGCAGGATTCTCCGGCATCAGCTTACGCCGGTGGATCGCCGAGGCCAATTTCGGTATTCCGCGGGCGGGCATGGCCGCGACACCGCGGCCTCGCGATTCTGATATCGTACGGCATAGTCAACGGGCGGCGAGGCCGCGAGGAGCGCGTGATGGCGAGGGAGATCAGGGTCAACGGCAAGGTCCACGCAGTCGAAGCCCCGGACGACAAACCGCTTTTGTGGGTCGTGCGCGAGGACCTCGGCCTGACGGGCACCAAGTTCGGTTGTGGCGTGTCGGCTTGCGGGGCCTGTTCGGTACTCGTCGATGGCCGTCTCAGGCGCTCCTGCACGCTGGAGCTGTCGCGGGTGCGCGATCGCGAGGTCACGACGATCGAGGGCCTCGCCGGCGCGGCGGTCGCATCCGTGCAGCGAGCCTGGCGCGAACTCGACGTCGTCCAGTGCGGCTACTGCCAGTCCGGCCAGATCCTGGCTGCCGTGGCGCTGCTGGCCGAGAATCCATCGCCCTCGGATGCCGAGATCGACGCTGCCATGGACAGGAACCTCTGCCGCTGCGGCACCTACCAGCGCATTCGGGCCGCCATTCATCGTGCCGCGGAACTACTGGAGAGCTGACATGGCAAAACGAAGCGACGCACTGCACGCAGTTTCCGGCGCCCCCCTCAGCAGGCGCAGCTTCCTGCAGGTGGTCGGCCTGGCCGGCGCGGGTTTCATCATCGGCTGCTCACGCCCTGGCGATTCCGGGGTGGCGGCAGGTGCCGGGGGCATCGCCGAGATGGGGCCGTTCATCCGCATCGGCAGTGACAACACGGTAACCGTCATCGTCAAGCATCTCGACAAGGGGCAGGGCGTCACGACCGGGTTGCCGACGATTGTCGCCGAGGAGCTCGATGCCGACTGGTCGCAGATGGGCTGGGAG
The DNA here is from genome assembly GCA_041553075.1 of Woeseiaceae bacterium. GTDB lineage: Bacteria > Pseudomonadota > Gammaproteobacteria > Steroidobacterales > Woeseiaceae > UBA1847. The sequence continues at coordinate 10,393 of JBFEJR010000045.1, forward strand.
TTCGCGCCGGCCGATACGGCCGTTTACCAGAACCTGTTCTTCGGCATCCAGGGCACGGGCGGTTCCACGTCCATCGCAAACTCCTGGATGCAGCTGCGCCAGGCTGCCGCCGGCGCTCGCGCGATGCTCGTATCGGCCGCGGCGGACCGCTGGGACGTGGCGGCGTCCGAGATCACGATCGAGCGCGGCAGGATCCGGCATGCGGCGTCCGGCAACGAGGCGACATTCGGCGACCTTGCGATGGCTGCCGCGGCCATCGAACCGCCCGCGGAACCGCTACTCAAGGACCCCGCCGATTTCCGGCTCATCGGCACGCGTGTGCCCCGCCTGGATTCGGCGGCGAAGACCGACGGCACGGCGCAATACACGATCGACGTGCAGCGTCCCGGCATGGTCATGGCCGTGGTCGCCCACCCGCCGAAGTTCGGCGCCACGGTGAAGTCGTTCGACCCGGCGGACGCGCTCGCGGTCCCCGGCGTCAGCGATGTCGTCGAAATCCCGCGTGGCGTCGCAGTCGTCGCGGACAGCGTGTTCTCCGCGCTCAAGGGGCGTGACGCGCTGGCCATAGAGTGGGACTTCAGCAACGCCGAGACGCGCGGCAGCGACGAGCTGTTTGCCGCGTACGAAGCGCTGGCGTCGCAGGAAGGCATGGTTGCCCGCAGCGACGGAGATGCGGCGGGCGCATTGCAGTCGGCCGGTACGGTCGTCCGGCGCGAATACCACCTGCCGTTTCTCGCGCACGCGGCGATGGAGCCGCTCGACTGCGTCGTCGAGGTGCGCCCCGATGCCTGCGAGATCTGGACCGGCTGCCAGATGCAGACCGGCGACCAGTACACGGCCGCCGGCATCCTCGGGCTGGACCCCGGACAGGTGACGATCCACACCCTGTTCGCCGGCGGCAGCTTCGGGCGACGTGCCGTGCCCGACAGCGACTACGTGGCCGAAGCCGTCATGGTTGCGCAGGCGATCGGCGGCCGGGCACCGGTCAAGCTGCACTGGACGCGGGAGGACGACATGCAGGGCGGCCGCTACCGGCCGATGAGTTTCCACGTGCTCGAAGGTGCCGTGGACGACGCCGGCAACATCAGCGCCTGGCGTCACGACGCCGTCATCCAGTCCTTCATCAAGGGGACCTCGATGGCGGGCATGATGGAGGGCGATATCGACCCGACCTCGCTCGAGGGCGCGCGGGGGCTGCCGTACGCGATTCCCAATCTCGAGGTCAACCTGCACATGGCGGAGAACGGCGTACCGACGCTCTGGTACCGGTCGGTCGGCCATACGCAGAACGGCTACGTGACCGAGGTGTTCTTCGACGAACTCGCGCACGCGGCGGGCAAGGATCCGTTCGAGTTGCGGCGGTCGCTGCTGCAGGCGCATCCCCGGCATCTTGCGGTGCTCGAACTGGCCGCCGAAAAAGCCGGCTGGGGCAAACCCCTCGGCGCGGGGCGCGGACGCGGTATCGCCGTGCACGAGTCCTTCAATTCCTTTGTCGCCGAGGTCGTCGAGGTCAGTGTGAGCGATGACGGAAGCTTCTCCGTCGACCGGGTCGTCTGTGCCGTCGACTGCGGCATTGCCGTCAATCCCGACATCGTGCGGGCGCAGATGGAGGGCGGCATTGCCTTTGGCCTGTCGGCCGCGTTGCGCGAGGAAATCACGCTCGACGGCGGCGAGGTGCAGCAGTCGAATTTCGACAACTACCCGTCGCTGCGCTTCACGGAGATGCCGCGCGTCGAGGTCCACATCGTAGCGTCGCAGGAAGCGCCAACCGGTGTCGGCGAGCCCGGCGTGCCGCCACTGGCGCCCGCGCTGGCCAACGCGCTGTTCGCCGCGACCGGCAAGCGCATCTACCGCCTGCCGATCGGGGAGCAGCTCGCGACCGATTGAACCGGGAGGGTCGCCGAGTAAACATGGAACTTGCCACGCAGAGCGACGAAGAAATTCTCGCCGTTGTCGACCCGATCTTGGACAACCTGATGGCAGCGTCCACAGCCACCGACCATCATTCGTGACCATATTTCGGCGGAAGCAGTCGTTTGCAGTCGGTTGGAAGCAGTCTTGCACCAAGACCGACGATGAGTTCGTAGCCGAACTCGTTCTCGTCGAACAGGACGGCCGCTTCCTGGTCGATCACGTCGTCTTCTTTTGAGTTCGCAGGCGTCCGCGCGACTGCTATGATGCGAGCCGGAATGCTTGGCAAAGGCAGTTACCATAATCAGGACCAGTTGACGAACATGTATTTCAGGTTGGTGTGCTTGTGTCTTTCAGTTCTTCTATCGAGCTGTGGCGGTGGTGGCGGTGAATCGGGCAACGGAAGGGGATATTCGGGTTTCGCCGTGCCGGGCAGTGTCACCGACGACGCACTACGGGATTGCCTGGAGTCCCTGGCGATTGAGAATGGATGGCGAGGCGCCTCCGATGTTCGGAGCATCGTCTGTTACCAGGACCATAGCGGCGGCGGTGTCGCCAGTCTCGAAGGCGTGCAGGAGTTCCCGAATCTCGAAGAAATCATCGTCGAGGGTTCGGCAAATCTGTCCCGCGGAAGGATAAGTGATCTGTCCCCCTTGAGGGGCCTCGGTCGATTGCGCACGATCGAGCTTTACGAATCTGACCTGCGTTCGCTGGAATCGATGCGAGACATGACGTCGCTGCAACGCCTCGTCATCATACCCACGAGATTCAGCGACCTGTCGCCCATCACCACCCTGGTCAACCTGAGGCACCTGGACCTGAGTGTGACGAGCCTGCACGCCCCGCCCATCTATGACTTTTCCCCGCTCGGCCGTTTATCGGGCCTCGAAGAGCTTTACCTCGAGGCGCAGCTCGAATTGAGAAACACGGGGCTGGGGTTTCTATCGGGTATGAGAAGCCTGCGACTGCTCAATATCGCTAGCAACAGCCTGGACGACGCCAGCGGCATTCAGCATCTCCCCAACCTGGAACACCTGGTTTTGTCGTACAACCGCTTTTTCGGGGCGTTCGACGACACCGCGATCGAAACCCTGCTGTCCAGCCTGGTGAATCTCAGGCAGTTCTGGTACGAGGGTTTCGACGGCCATAGCCTGGGATTCCTTCAGGGGATGCCAAATCTCGAAGTTCTTGGCATTACGAGGTACTACGGCCTGAGTTCAGATGACCTGACGGTTATCGGCGCACTCAATAACCTGCGCGAACTCTACCTCGGTGGGTTCGCGCGAGGCGACGTCTCGTTGCTCCAGGGGCTGTCGGGTCTCGAGGTTCTCTGGATTGCCGACTCCACCATTGAGTCTGAGACACTTGCGTTTCCTGCCACATTGAGTTCACTGCGCGAATTGCACTTGCTCAATGCGTTCAGTTACACATACGACTACGGCGATAGCAGGGGAGACTTCAAGAACAGTTACAGCGTTTTCCAGGACCTGCCGAGCTTGACGGACCTGCATCTCTTCAAGCCGTGGTTGCTCGACGAGGCCGCCGTCACGCTAAACCGCAATGTGAACGCGCTCTCAATGGTGGCCGCTCGACTGGACAGCATCGAATTCCTGACGGACGTCGGCAGAGTCCGTCATCTTGACTTGAGCCAGAACCCGTTTGTCGAGCTGGATACGCTTGCCACAATGCCGGACCTCGAGAGTCTGGTTCTCAACGATACGGCCGTATCGTGTGACGAGCTGGTGGCGTTCCAGGCAACTAAGCCAGGTGTGCAGGTGACGACAAACCTGTACTGTCCGTAGGCGAAGCCCGGGCGACCCGGTGTGCCTCAGGCCGGCAGATCGCCCGGCGTGTCGATGTCCCGGAGCTGCTCTGGATCGGTGCGCACGAGTGCTGCGGCGGGCAGGCCCCGCAGCAGCGTGCGGGCGCCCTGGTCGCCATCGATCGTCATCAGTGCCTCGAACAGGCTGGCCGGGAAACAGGCCGGCGGCGCGATGCGTGTACCGTCGTGCGACGCAGACGGCGTATCATCCGCGCAGCGGTCCACGACGCGACGTATCAGCGCCGCCGTCACGCCGGGCATATCGCCGAGCACGATGACCGCGCGATCGACGCCGAGCGTGCGCGCCGCGGCGATCCCGGTCCGCAGGCTGAGCGCCTGCATGGGCTCACCGTGCGCCGGGTACACCGGGCGAAATTCCCCGAGTTCGGCTGCCACCTCGGGCCGGCCGACCACGGCAACCAGGAAATCGCAACCGGCTCCTCGCAGTGCTTCTGCGGCATGCGTGACCAGCGGCCGGCCCCGGTACACCGCGAGCAGCTTGTCGTCGGAGCCGAAGCGTTGCGAGGGTCCGGCGGCAAGGAGGATGCCGGCCGTCGTCATCGCGGGTCCGGCATGGCTTTCGCCAACACCTCGGCGAGCACCGAGACGGCGAGGGTGCGGGCGTCGCGTGCGGACGGGACCAGCCCGACCGGGCCGTGCAGGCGGCTCAGGCTCGCGGCCGGGAGGTGCAGCGACGCGAGCGCCTGCAGGCGGGTGTCGCGAGCCCGCAGGCTGCCCTGCGCGCCGATGTAGAAGGCCGGCGTTGCGAGTGCCTGTTCGAGAATTGGCGGCTCCCAGTCGTGGTCGTGAAAGAACAATACGACCGCCGTGCGCTCGTCGGCGCCGAGGCTCTTCGGGTACGCGGGCCGCGCGAGGTGCTCGGTCGCGCAGCCGGCCGCGGCGCCGGCCGCGAGCGTCTCGTCGTCGGGCGAGAGCAGCACCCCCGGGAAACCGGCCGCGTGCACCAGGGCCGCGAACGTGCTCGCCTCGGGCCCCTTGCCGAAAACGTGAAACAGGATCTCGGGCTCGATGAGGACGCTCAGGGTGCCGCCGCCGCTGCGCGTCGCCCCGGTGTCACGCAGCGACATTGCGCCGGTGCCGATGTCGACAACGAGCGTCCGCGCGCGCCGCGCGTCGTGGTGGCGCACGAGTTCCGCCAGCACTTGCCTGTCGGGGCGTGGTAGGAGCAGAATGTCGAGCGCACCACCGCATGGAAGCTGAATGTCGACATAGGGCGATCCCTGCCCGTAGCGAACGACCGCCGGTTTGCCTTGCTCGCACACGCGCGCGGCCTGCAGTGCGATGTCGGCCTCGATGCAACCGGATGACAGGGAACCCGCGCGTCCGGCGTCACCGAGAACCGCCATCATCGCGCCCAGGGGCCGGTAGGACGGTCCGCTGGTGCCCGCGACGATCGCGAGAACGGCCGCGTCGGGCGCAGCAAGCAGGGCGCGGACGGGGTCGCAAACAGAGTTTCCGGTCGGGTTCATGAGGGCTGCATATTCCGCGACCAGAATACAGAAAGTCGCCGCATGCGGGCAATGGCGTTAGCCGGCCCGCCGCGCGGCATATCGCGATCGATTCAATCGTCTACTGTGATCGATTTAATCGTTCGATTGATGCTATAGCATTCGATTACTATGAATTATTACGCCCCCTGTTTCTTTCTCCAATTAGGAGTTTCATCAATGCGTACAACAAAAACCGCTTTATTCGCCGCGCTAGCGGTAACGGTGACACCGCTGGTGGCATCGGACGCGGCATTCGCCATGGGCGAACCCAAGCCCAACCAGTTCTGGTGGCCCGAGCAGGTCGACCTGAGCCCCCTGCGCCTGCACTCGCCCGAGTCAAACCCGATGGGCGACGACTTCGACTATGCCGAGGCGTTTGCGAAGCTCGACCTCGATGCCGTCAAGGCCGATCTCGCGGCGCTGATGACCGATTCGCAGGACTGGTGGCCGGCCGACTGGGGTCACTACGGTCCGTTCTTCATCCGCATGGCCTGGCACAGCGCCGGAACCTATCGCACGCTCGATGGCCGTGGCGGTGCTGCCGGTGGCCAGCAGCGTTTCGACCCGCTCAACAGCTGGCCCGACAACGCCAACCTCGACAAGGCACGGCGCCTGTTGTGGCCCATCAAGCAGAAATACGGCCGTAGCCTGTCCTGGGCCGACCTGATGGTCCTGGCCGGCAACGTCGCGCTCGAAGACATGGGCTTCAAGACGTTCGGGTTTGCCGGCGGTCGCGAAGACGACTGGGAGGCCGACCTGGTTTACTGGGGTCCGGAAAAGACCTGGCTCGCCGATGAGCGCTACGAGGGCGAGAGGGAGCTCGAGAAGCCCCTCGCCGCGGTCCAGATGGGCCTGATCTACGTGAACCCGGAAGGCCCGAACGGCAACCCCGACCCCGTGCTCGCCGCCAAGGATATCCGCGACACCTTCGGCCGCATGGCCATGAACGACGAAGAGACCGTGGCGCTGATCGCCGGCGGTCATACCTTCGGCAAGGTCCACGGCGCGCGCAAGGTTGAAGGCTGCGTCGGTCCCGAGCCGGGTGCCGGGGCCATCGAGGAGCAGGGCTTTGGCTGGACCAACAAGTGCGGCAAGGGCAATGCCGAGGACACGATCACGAGCGGCCTCGAAGGCGCGTGGACGACGACCCCGACCCAGTGGAGCATGAATTACCTGCAGAACCTGTTCGCGTTCGAGTGGGTGCAGACCAAGAGCCCTGCCGGCGCAACGCAGTGGATCCCGAAGAACGAGGCTGCCGGCAATCTCGTGCCCGACGCGCACGTCGAGGGTAAGCGTAATCCGCCGGTCATGCTGACGACCGACCTGTCGCTCAGGTTCGATCCCGCGTACGAGAAGATCTCGCGGCGTTTCCTCGAGAATCCGGCCGAGTTCGAGCTGGCCTTTGCCAAGGCGTGGTTCAAGCTGACACATCGCGACATGGGTCCTCGGGCACGCTACGTCGGTAGCGAAATCCCCGAGGAAGTGCTGATCTGGCAGGACCCGGTACCGGCCGTCGACCATGAGCTGATCGGAGCAGGCGATATCGCCGGACTCAAGGCGAAAATCCTCGACTCCGGCCTGACGATTCCCGAGCTCGTACGCACGGCCTGGGCATCGGCTGCCTCGTTCCGCGGGTCGGACATGCGCGGCGGGGCCAATGGCGCCCGTGTGCGCCTGGCGCCGCAGAAGGACTGGGAAGCCAACAACCCGAAAGAGCTCGCAAAGGTCCTGAAAAAGCTCGAGAGCATCCAGCAGGACTTCAACAAGGCGCAGAAGGGTAACAAGAAGGTTTCCCTGGCCGATGTCATCGTGCTGGGCGGCGCGGCTGCCGTCGAGAAGGCGGCGATGAACGCCGGTCACAGCGTCGAGGTCCCGTTCACGCCGGGCCGCACCGACGCCACGCAGGCAATGACCGAGGTGGCTTCGTTCGCAGTCCTGGAGCCCCGGGCAGACGGCTTCCGCAATTTCTACGGTGAAGGTGCAACCCGCTCGCCGGCCGATGCCCTCGTGGACCGGGCCGACCTGCTGACGCTGACAGTGCCGGAAATGACGGCGCTGGTCGGTGGCATGCGGGCGCTCAACGCCAACACCGGGGGGGCCGCGCACGGTGTCTTCACCGACCAGCCGGGCGCGCTGACCAACGACTTCTTCGTCAACCTGCTCGACATGTCGACGAAGTGGACGAAGGCCGCGGACGCCAAGGGCATCTACGAAGGCCGTGACCGTGCAACCGGAAAGCTGAAGTGGACCGCTACCCCGGTCGACCTCGTGTTCGGTTCGCATGCCGAACTGCGCGCAGTGGCCGAGGTCTATGCCGAGAACGGTGGCGAGCAGAAGTTCGTCGGCGATTTCGTCGATGCCTGGACCAAGGTGATGACGCTCGATCGCTTCTGAGGCGTTTCGTACGTCACACGCCAAAACGAACGGCGGCGCTTGATGCGCCGCCGTTTTTTTTGCCGTCAGTTACGGGTCAGTCGTAGCTGTCCCATTCGTCCTCGCTGTAGTCATCGTCATCGGCGTCATCCCAGTCATCGTCGTCGAAATCGTCTTCGTCGCGGGGACCGAGGTGCCTCTTGCGGGCCTTGACGCGGGCAAGAGCCATGGCCCGGTTGCGGGCACGGCGCCGGAGAGAATCGACCTCGTCAAACGCAAAGTGGTCATGTTCGATATGTGACGGGTGCATTGTCAGAGCTCCTCTATTGCAGCCTGGTGCGGGAGAAATTCGGCAGCAGTGGCTTCAGGTAAGTCCTCGCCACGCCATTGCCGATCGAAAGGGATTCGTAGGCCTGCTCGATAAAGCCCCGGCAGGCGCCGAGTTCTTCATCGCTGGTCGGCACCCGCAGGAGCACGCCGCCGACCACCGTCTCGCCGTAGCCGCGGGCGACGATTTCGCACGCCGCGGCCTCACTGAGCCCGACCAGCAACATGCCGGCCGGCGTGATGCGACAAAGGAGCCGCATCTCGGTCCGACCGCGAATGGAGTGGGGCACGGGCCGCTCGAGAAATGCAGCGACATCCCATGTTAGGGTGTCGTCACCTTGTTCGATGACGACCGTGTGGGGCAGGCCGGCGAGCAGCGCCGTGAGCGCGCGGCCGTGGCCGATGCCGTTGCGGTCCAGTTCATGCTCAGCAGTCGCCACTGGCGTTACTCATGCAGGTTCACTCTTGGACAAGTATCCACCAAGATGATTTGATGTCAAGTAATTTTATATCAAAATATATGGCAGGTCACAATGAATAAGGACGCTGTTGACCGGATGCTGGAGCAATGGTCCGAGGAGCGCCCGGAGCTCGATTCGGCCAGTCTCGGCGTCGTCGTCAGGGTCATGAGCCTGTACCGGAGCTTCCAGCGGCAGGCCACCGAGGCCCTGGCGCCGCTCGGACTCGAGCTGTTCGAGTACGACGTGCTGTCGGCCCTGCGGCGCCAGGGGCGACCGTTCGCCCTCGCGGCCACCGCGCTGGCAAGAGCAACGGGGCTGAGCACCGGGGCGATGACCAATCGCATCGACCGGCTCGAGGCGCGCGGCCTGGTCGCCCGGCGGCAAAGCGAAACGGATCGCCGGGCGGTCCACGTGACGCTGACGAAGAAGGGCCGCCGCGCGATCGACGAGGCCATCCGCCTGCGGCTGGCCGCGGCCGACGACGCGCTCAGCGGCCTGTCTGGGAGCGAGCGCAGGCAGCTCGCGGCGCTGTTGCGTAAAGTGGTCCTTA
>JBFEJR010000046.1:0-18912 GCA_041553075.1 Woeseiaceae bacterium
GGTGATCTGCTCGTGGCCAAGTCCTTCGTCAACACGGTCAAACGTCGTCGTTACGCGGAACGACGCACTGGTGAACTTGTCGATGCTGGTTTCCACTACGCGGGGTGGCGGCCGGAAAACCGTGCCGGTCCGTTCCACGCGAGCCTGGATGTAATCGTTGGCGACCGCGTAGGCGAGCACCGGGTCGTTGACAGGCAGGTCGTTGCGGTTACAGCCGCTCACTCCCGTCGTGCAAGCCGTGTAGCCGGACGTGCCGACAACCGGGGTCGAAGCCGGACTCGCGACAATCGCATCTGCCAGGGCCTGTGCGGCCTGTGCCGCCGCGACCCGCGACTCTTCGTTCTGCGCCATGAACAGGCCGATGTTGCTCGAGCGCATCGACGAAATCGTGTACAGCGTGATGGCCACGAGGAACATCAGTGCAATGACGAGAATCGCGCCGCGCTGCCGGTGTTGCGGTGTGTATTTTCCGTGTCTCATATCAAAAACCCATCATGTTCATGGTGCGGATGTTCTGGATCGCCACACTGGTCGAGAACACCCGCCGGTGAAAACTGTCATTCGGCACCAGGTCGGCCGTGTTGCTGATCGAATAGGTCTTGGTGTTCGTGTAGCGCGTGTCGATTTCGGTCGTCCGGCCGATGAGGAAGATGCGCGCAGCAACCACGTTCTGCATCTGCGCAAGCGTCGGGTCGGACAGGTAGACGTTCGGCTGGCCATTTTGCGTCGTGTCGATGCCGTACTCGATCTGCAGGTTCTCGATGCCCGTCGCGAGGCACTCGGTCACCATGCCCGGCCCCGGCCCGCTGAGCGCCTTGCGGCACAGCGTCGGGATGTTGTCGCCCGGCGTATTGGCGAACTGCCGGATGTAATAGATGCTCGGGCGAAACGCCCAGTCGGCCCGCGGGGGCGCAACTGCCACCGGCGGCGCCGTGGGGGCGATGCCGCTGAACAGTACGCCGACAGTGCCGTTGGTGCGCAGGTAGGCGCCGTCCGCTGACAGCGCCGTCGCCGCGGCGCCCGCAACGCGTTTGATCGCAACGACGTCCGTCCCCTCCTCGAGCTCGCCGGCGACGAAACACGAATGCGCAGCCGCGACCGCCGCGTTGGTTGCGTTGTCGATTGCCAGGATCGACAGGTTGTTGCCGGTGCCGGCCTCGGTCGCGCGGTACATCCAGTTGACCTCGCCCGCAGGACCGCAATCGGTGCCGATCGCGAGGTTGCCGTCATACTGGACAGTGGCCGGAATATGCAGGTCGGCATAGTGCCCGGCCATGCTCAGGTCGAATGCGATCTCGCGCAGCGCGTGCCGGGCATCGTCCTGCATGCGCCCGATGTTCTCGTCCTGGTTGAAGCTGTAGCTGTTGTTGACGAACACCGAGATGATGGCCGCCGCGAGCGTCAAGGACAGCAGCATCGCGATCATCAGTTCGATGACGGAGAAGCCGGATTGCCGTTGTTTGTGCCTGGGAGTCATCATGGGCGCTCAGAGATTCGGGTCGATGTAAGTCGGGATCTGCATAATGCGGCGGAACTCGTTTTCGGCCCCGTAGTTGCCGCCGACCGTGCCGCAGGCGCTCGCGTTCGCATTGCTGAGGTTCGCCGTGCCGCGCCAGGCGATCGTCACGGTGTACATGCCGGCACCGCCGCCCACCGGGCCGGCGATACACAGGGTCGGTAGCACGAGGCCGCCGCCGCCGGCGTTGCCGCTCATTTCGAGGTTGCCGTCGAGCACCTGCTCCCAGAACCAGAGATCGTGAGCGGCTTTCTGCGCGGCGTTGCAGATCGCCGCGCCCGAGCAATTCGGCGCGGGCTCGGCACCGCGTGCGCCACCGCCCATCTCGCCGGCAGCGAGGTAGACGTTGATCGCGTCACCGTTGACGCGCATGTCCTCGAGGAGGCCGTACGCGATCTGCGACGCGGCCGTGCGCTGCAGAGCTTCGAAGTTCGCCTGCTTGGATACCGTTTGCAGGCCGGCGATCGCGAGCAGGCCGACGCTGAATACGACCAGGGCGATCAGCATTTCGATCAGGGAGAAACCGCGATGTGAGTACCGTGACATCATGCGCCGCTCCTACGGACACGCCGGGTCGCTGCCGTCAGCGAGCGTCTTGCTTATACGGGGGCGCCCGGACAGGTCGATGACCATGACCTTGGCGTACTGGGCGCCGCGATCGTCGCAAAAGACCATGGCGCCGGCGCTGCCGTTGAGGCCGGCATTGACGACGCGCCCGTTCGGGCGGTAGGTCATGAACGTACCGAACTCGGCCGACTGCAGGGTCAGCCCGTCGGAGGGTCCCATCGTCGCGATAATGGTTTCGTCGTTGTCGACATTGCGATCGCTGTCGGGGTCGCCGAACACGATCCAGCCGCTGTTCCAGCCGACGGCCTGGCAGTTCGTGCCGTTGGCGCTCGGGCAGATCGTCACTCTCGTATTTGTCGTAACGGCCGTACTGCGGGCCTGGTGAAGCGATGACACGAAATCGTTGATCGCGCCGGTCTGGCGGGCGTTGGAGACGAACAGGTCGAGCGCAGGAACGGCCATCGACAGCAGCAGGCCGGTCAGGCCGACTGCAATCATGAGCTCGATGAGCGTAAAGCCGTTTTCGCGTCGCATTACATAATTCCTGTACAGGGCGGCCGCCAGCGTGAAATTCCCGGGTGTCACCATTAGCCGACGGCCACGGTGAAATGGTAGTGGTTATGCGCTTTTTGCGATGAGACGCAGGTCAGGTTTGTGCGAGGAATGCGCCGGTCGATCGCCGGATTTGTGACCTGTGCACGGCCTTATGTCTGCAACGGGACGGAAACGGCAACGATGCCGCATGTGGTTTCCTGCGACCGGAATTGTGACTTCAGTCAAAGGATTCCGCGTGAAATCCAACCATACTGCGCCTTCGAAAGGAGCGTTTTATGAAAAGGTTTCTGGTCTTAATCGTTCTGTTGGCCGGCCTCCACGTTGCCGCCCAGGCGGACGTGTGGAAGTGGGTCGACGCCGAGGGCAGGACGCATTTCGTCGATACCAACACGCCGATCTACACCTGGGTCGACGAACAGGGCGACGTGCACTACAGCGATACGCCCGGCCACGAGGACGCGGTAGCGGTGCAGCTCATGTGGGTGTCGAAGGGCACGCTCGCCGACCTCGAAGGCGACTCGGACCAGTCGGGTTCGGGGTCAACCTACCCGGGCGAAACGCCCGAGGAGCGCGCCGAGCGCGAGCAGGCCGAAGCCTACTACTGCAAGCGCGCGACCGAAATCTACGAGTCGTATGTGAACGCGCCGCGTCTCTACAAGACGAATGAGAGCGGTGAGCGTGAGTACCTGAGCAAAGAGGAAGCCGCGAAGACGATCGCGGAGACCCGGGCTCAGAAGGATGAACACTGCCGCTAGGCGGCACTGCCACAAGGGAAAGGACCGATGTATCTACCGAATTCCATGTACGAACGCGCGCCGCACTACTGGCTCTTCGTCGGCCTGCTGCTCCTGGTTATCGGTACCTACCTCGGTGTCCAGGTAGACACCAAGTACCTCTACGTAGGCGGCCTGCTGGGCCTGCTGTCCTGCGCCTGGGGTGTTCGCGTGTTGCTGCGGCGCATGCGTAAGCCCGGCGAGGCAGACGTTGCCGCCCCCAGCTCTACCGCGGATTGAACCGGCCGCCGAACCCTACCCCGATTCCTTCAGGCGCTCCACGCCGATCAGCTTCATGATCGTCTTCTCGTAGTACGGTTCGGTCTTCGCCGCGCGCACCTTGTGCAGGAAATACTTCTCGTACGCGACCTTCGCGACGTGGACCCATTTCCCTTGCGATGCCCAGTTGGTATTGCGCGGCGGAATCTGCGGTATCGCGACAAACGCCACGCCGCTGTCGCCGAAATCGGCCAGGCAGACCGCGTTCCAGGTGCCTTTCTGGTCAGGCTCTTTACCCCTTAGCAGGTTCGCGAGGTTGTGGGTGGTGGCGGTCACCATTGACTCGATCATGTAACCGGTCTTCGGTGCACCTGTCGCGACCGGCGTTGCGTGGACGGGGGGGATGGCGACGCAAACGCCGACCGCGAAGATGTTCTGGTATCTGGGGTTACGCTGGTAATCGTCGATGATGACGAAATCGCGCGGATTGCACAGGCCCTCGATGCCGGCGATGGCATCCACGCCCTTGAACGCCGGCAGGATCATCGAGTGCTTGAACTCGAGTTCATGCTGTTTCTTCTCGTTGCCGTCGTCGTCGACTTCGGTGAAGTACATCCTGCCGTCTTCGACTTTCGTGATCTTCGCATTCGTCGTCCAGCGGATATGCCGGTCCCGCATTTCGGATTCCATCATCGACTTGGTGTCGCCGACGCCGTCGAGGCCAAGATGGCCGATGTAGGGTTCCGGCGTCACGAAATGCATCGGCACCCTGTCGCGAATCTTGCGTTTCTTGAGTTCGGTGTCGAGGATAAAGGCGTATTCGTAAGCAGGACCGAAACACGACGCCATCGGGGCGGCGCCGACAACTACCGGGCCCGGGTCCTTCACGAGCTCCTCGAAGTCGATGTGCGCCGTTTCGGCATGACCGGTCTTGCAAACCGACTGCGTGTGTCCGCCATCCGGGCCCAGGCCTTCGACTTCCTCGAAAACCAGTTTCGGTCCGGTGGCGATGACGAGGTAATCGTATTCGATGCTCGTGCCGTCGTTGAGTTCGAGGCGGTTGTCGTCCGGATGCAAGCGGCGCACACCGGCGCCGCTGAACTCGATGCCGTATTTCTTCATCAGCTCGGGCAGGCCGACCCTGATCTGCTTGCCCTTGCGCCAGCCGACGGCTACCCAGGGGTTCGAAGGCGTGAATTCGAAGTAATCGGAGTCGCCGAGGAGTACGAGTTCGTGTTCCTTGCCGAGCTCTTTACGGAGCTCGTAAATCTGCGACATTCCGCCGATTCCGGCGCCCATAACGACAATCTTTGCCATCTCGTTTTCCCTGGTGAGCGGTAGCGGCCAACAATATATTCTTTTTTACTAATATAGTAAAGGCTAATCTAATAGCGGCGCATACTGCTCGGCAAGAAAGCGGGTAAATGCCACGGCACCCTGGTAGCGGTTGAGGTGGGTCGTGTCGGAGAACATGTCGTTACTGACCGCGTCGATCACCTGGAAGTCACGCACCCTGGCGCCGGTCTCCCGCTCGATGCGCGCCAGCACGGCCGCCTGTCGCTCGAGGGCTTCGGGCGGATTCCGGATCCAGTCGGTGTTTTTCGGCAGCAGCACGACTTCGACATGGTCGGCGATCTGCTGGAAGTTCCTGACGATGCGAATAAACGCATCGACGAGTTCCGGGTCGAAATCGAGCTCCTCGATGTCGGCGGTATCGATGCGGCTCTGCCGGTCGACCGCCATGCGGTAGTCGTTCGCGGACAGCGAGTAATACTCCTCGACGATCGCGATCGTTTCGGCCGAGCGTTCCGCCTTGATGGTGCCGCCGCCGCGCCAGGGGTAATACCACTGGGAGCCGTCGTAGTCGGGATACTCTTCCTCGAACTTCTGGTTCAACCGCCCGATGACTTCGTCGAGCCGGGCCATGATGTCCTCGTCCTGCTCGAGATTCGGATCGGCGAGCTGTGGCGGCGCCCGAAACGGTTCGCCCCAGAAAAACGTGGTGATCATCTCGGCCGATACGCCGTCGCGCAGGTAGCGAATCTCCAGCATGCGAATGCCCGTTTCCGGATCGTCGAGCGCAATCTCGACCAATTCGCCGGGGCTCGCCAGCATCGCCACGTAGGACTCTTCGAGGGCCTCGCCGAGCCTGCGTCGCGCCTTCGTGGCCTGGAACGGGTTGAACTCGATCAGTACGAGTTCCAGGCGCCGTTCCTCGGCTGTGAACCGTTCGACGATGCGGCGCGATGCGTAGTCCTGGAACAGCGGGTTCAGGCCGCCGAAGCCGAAGTTGAACGAGGTCGTCTGGCCGCCCGCTTCTGCCACGAACGTATCGAATTCGCGGGGTGAAAACCCGGCTTCGACCATCGACGATCCGAAAAACAGGACGAGGTCGTTTTCCTCTGCGGCAATCCGCGGTATCGCCTCCTGCGCCTCCAGGACACGCCCGAGCAGCGATTGCGAGCCGGCGCCGTTGGCCATGGCGAACAGGCGCACGCCGACCACGGCTATGGCCATGGCCACGAGGATCGTCAGCCAGATCCGGAAGAACAGGCGTCGCGCCGTGTTCACACCGTCAGAACTGGAAATAGATGAACTCAACGCTCGGCTCCCCGGTCATGAAACAAAGGCCCTGCAGAAGGATCAGCACCGGCCAGAAGATCCAGCGCTTCTTCTCGAACGCCGCACCCCTCGCAATGACGAACCAGTCCTGCAGGTGCATGTACACAAGCGCCACGACCACGGCGATGCTAATGCGCATCGACACCGGCCCCGGATCCGGCAGGGCCAGGCCCGTGTGCATGTTAACGATAATGTCGAATGCCGAATCGATGGACGTCGCCCGGAACAGGACCCAGCCGACCAGCACGAGGTAGAACGTGACCGCCCACTTGAGAATCGTCACGAGGCGCGAGTTCGAAGCGACGAACCCGGCAAACAGCTTGAGGCCGCCCAGGAAGTGCGTGGCCATGATGATGACGCCGTGGAAAGCCCCCCAGGCCACGAACGTCCAGGCCGCGCCGTGCCAGAGCCCGCCCAGCAGCATCGTGATCATGACGTTGCGATAGCGCTGGTGCTTGCCGCCGAGCGAGATGTACAGGTAGTCCCGCAGCCAGCTCGACAGCGAGATGTGCCAGCGCCGCCAGAAATCCACCGGGGATACCGCGAAGTAAGGCAGGTTGAAGTTCGGGGGAATCTTGAAGCCGATCAGCAGCGCGATGCCGATCGCCATATCGGTGTAACCGGCGAAGTCGCCATAGATCTGGCCGGCGAAAGCGAGCACACCGGTCCAGGTCTCGAGCAGGCTGACGGGACCGTCGGCCTCGAACAGTACGGCGGCCGGTATCGCGAGCAAATCGGCGATGGTCTTCTTGACCAGCCCCGAGGTGATCAGCAGGAAGCCGTGCCGGGCGCCCTCCCATGTCGGAATCGGCAAGGCATGAAACTGCGGCAGGATCTGGCGCGCGCGCAATATCGGGCCGGCCACCAGCTGCGGGAAAAACGCAAGTGCGGTCGTGAAATGAACCAGCCCGCGACGCGGCGCCATGTCGCCGCGGTACACGTCGATCGTGTAGCTGAGGCTCTGGAACGTGTAAAACGAGATGCCGACCGGCAGCACCCAGCCGAGGACGGGCATGGAGGTCTCGACGCCGAAAACCAGCAGGAAGTCGCCGACCGACTCGAGCACGAAGTCGGCGTACTTGAACAGCCCGAGAATGCCCAGGTTCATGCCGACCGACAGGGCCAGGTACAGCTTCTTGCGCTGCTGGGTCGCCGCCTGGGCAATCGCCAGCGCCAGGTAGTAATCGATGATCGAACTGCCGACGAGCAGCGGGATGAAGCGGTAGTTCCAGGCGCCGTAGAAGACGAGACTGGCAACCAGGATGAAGTACAGTCGCGGCCGCTTTTGCAGCAGGATGACGCCGTAAATCAGCAGAAATACGACGAAAAACGCAAAGAACAGCGGCGTATTGAAAAGCATCGAACCCTTCTTGTTGTGTAATACGGGGCACTGACCGGGCACGGCTGTGCTGTGCGTCCGGTTTCAGTTTCGATGCTGCGTCCGGCCGAATGGTTTGAACGGGCGCGCAGCGGCCGGCCGCGCGCCCGGGGTGACTGCGGACCGGCGCCGGGCCGGTCCGGGCTGTCAGATGGCCGTGTCCCTCGCAGAGCCGGTCAGCTTGCCTGCATTCATGTCATACACGGCACAGACGACTTCGCGATCGTCCTGGATGCTCCAACTCTGATCGCTCGGGTACATGGCGGTGATATCGAGCGTCGATTCCTCGTACTCCCGCCCGACGAAGCCCTGGAAGCGAGCGAGGCATCCCTGGAAGGCCGTGTCACTCATGGCTTCGTCACCCGGGAACGACTCGAGATCCACATCGAAGACCGCGAAGACCTCGTAGTCGTGCGGGTCGGAGCACGGCACGCCCGGGAGGCTCGAGACCTCACCGCTCTCGTCGGTGCCGAGCGTGGACGTGTTGTTGAAACAGTCGCCGAGCCGGATCGAGAAAGCGTCGAGGTTGCCCTCGGAGACGATCGCGCCGCTCGCGTCGCGATCGGCCTGCGTCATCACGTTGTAGGACACGACCCCAAGACCGATAGCGGCGTAAGCCAGGAACTTTTTCATAATGCCTCCCTGCATATTGCGGCAGCCTTGCCGTAACTCGCCAGTCTGGCCGGAAACCCTGATTTTTCAAGGACCTGGTTCTCGTTTCCATGCCGTGATCAGGCGTGGTTACGGGCCTCGTGCTTGAGCTGCATCACCTTGCCGCGGCTGACATGGAGCAGGTCGCTGATCTTGAGCACCAGCGCGTCTTCGAACTTGTCGAGCCGGCCGTCGGCGTAGGCGATCTTCCACAACAGGCCGACGATGCGGGCTTTTTCGTGCTCGTCGAGGTTCCGGTGCAGCAGCTGGGTGAAGTCATGCAGGGAAGTCAGGTTCTCGGCTTCTTCGTCAGCGGCATTGACGAGCGCCGCGGCGTCTTCCGGCGCGAGGTGAAAATGTGCCTGCGCGAGACGCAACACGCTGTCGAATTCGCTGTCTTCGAATACGAAGTCGGCGCGCGCGACGTCGACCATCAGCACGGCGGTCGCCGTGCGGATCGCGTTCTCACGCCGGGTGGCGGAATCCTCGGAAGTCGCGGGTGCGGCTATCGCATCACTGATTTGATTGATGAGTTTCCTGATCATGTCTCCTACTCGAATACGGCTGGGCGCGCCAGTAACGCCCCCGTTCTGTATCGACCGCCTCGAGCGTGGGGCGTTCACCGGCGCCGAGCCCCTCGCCGAGCAGGTAATGCAGATCGGCCTGGACGTCGCCGATCTCGACCACCGCATCGTGGCTGTTGAGAAACGTAACGACATCGGAATAGACGATCGTCTCGACACCGTCGTCGATGAAAATCTCGGCCCTGGCATCGCCGAGCCGCTTGTAGCGGTTGACACGCTGCGCGGCCTGCAACGGCACATCGTTATCCGTCGCGTACAGCGTGACCCGCACACCGAGTTCGCGCAGCACGGGAAGGTAGTCGCGCCGGAACAGGTCCGAGTCGACGTCGGGTGAGGCGAGCACCATCTCGCCGAGCTTGGCGAGGCGCGCTGCGTCGTCCCGCACCAGGTCATCGAGCGCTTCGAGCAGCCCGCGGCCGCCGAGGCTGTGTGCGATGACGTGCACGCGGTTGACGGCGGGTTGATCCAGCAGGTATCTCAGCGTGTCCCTCAGGTCGGCGGCCGCCCACCGCATGTTGGTCGTGTCACCCGTGTAGCCGAATACCGAGTTCGAGGAAGGCCAGCTGAAGAACATCGGTACCGCATCGATGCCGGTCTCGTAAAGGAGCGCCGCCGTTTCGATCGCCACGATATCGAAATCCCGGCGAAAGCCGTGGACGTAGAGCAACACGGCGCGGGCCGACGATCGCATGGCGTTGTCGCCGAGCAGCATGCCGAAGTCGTGCGCCTCGAGGGGTTGCACGGCAAGCAGCTCGTTGCGGTGGCGCGGCGCATCGAGGCGCGGGCGCCAGCGCGACCAGTCGGCGAACGGTGACTCGCCCTCCTTGCGCGTGCTCAGCGCCACGGTGGCCGAGCCGAAGCTGACCGGGCCGCGGCCGCTCGTATACAGGTCGTCGGCAGCCGGTGCGTCGTGGAGGCTGCGGTTCGTCGCGTACAGCACCGGGACGATGACCTGGGCAGGGGCGTCGCCGGGCAAAGGCGTAACGCAGCCCGCCAGCAGCACCAGCGCCGCCGCCAGCGCCGTTGTCAATCTCCCGATTCGCATGCCGTGCCCGTCGTCCGTCGCGTCCAAGGGGGCGTATTCTGCCCGAAATGGCCGCCCGGTTTCGAATCGGCACCGCCGTTTCGAGTAGACTCGGGCGCGAAGCCGTTCCCGAGGGAGAGAAATGTCCATCCTGAAACGCCGCCCGGGCAGCCTGGTGCTGCTCCTGATAGTCGCCGTATCGGCGCATGCCGAGGTGGAGCCCGGACCGGGCCACGAGGATCTGCTGGAGCTGTTCGCCGAGTGGCGGGAGTTCGAGTCTCCGCCGCTGCTGGACGGCGCGCCGGACTACACGGCTGCGCAATTCGCAGCGCGCGACAGCCGGTTCCAGGAACTGCGCCTCCGGCTGGACCTGTTCGATATCGACGACTGGCCAATACCGGAGCAGGTCGACTGGCACCTCGTGCGCGCCGAGATGAACGGCTACGACTTCAACCGCCACGTGCTGCGGCCGTGGGCGCGCGACCCCGCCTTTTACAAGACGGTCTGGACCTATCGCAGCGACGTGCCGGCCCACGAAGGGCCGGTGCACCACGCGCTCGTGGAACTGTGGACCTACGAGTTCCCGCTGAGCCCGGCCGAGCAGCGCCGGCTGGCGCGCGAACTCGGGGTGATTGCGCCGCTGGCGAAGCAGGCACAGGCCAACCTGACAGGCAATGCGCGCGATCTCTGGGTGACCGGCATCCGGGACATCCGCGCACAGGGCGCCGTGCTCGCGCGGCTCGCGGAACGGGTCGAGGGATCGGCCGAGCCGCAGTTGCTCACCGCCATTGGAAACGCCCGGACCGCGACCGACGAACTGGTGGCCTGGCTCGAGGCCCAGGCCGGGTCCAAGACCGGTCCATCCGGGATCGGCCGCGAGAACTACACCTGGTACCAGCAGAACGTGCACCTCGTGCCGCTGACCTGGGAGGACGAGGTGCGGCTACTCGAGCGCGAACTCGCGCGCGCCTGGTCATCGCTCAAGCTCGAAGAGCAGCGCAACCGGGATCTGCCGCCCATGGTCGCGGCCGGTACGCCGGCGGAATACGAGGCGCTGGCCGACGCGGCCGTACGGCGCATCATGAATTTCCTCGAGGAAAAGAACATCGTCACGGTGGCGGATTACATGGAACCGGCGATGCGTGCGCACATGGGCAGCTTCATTCCCGCCGAGCAGCGGCACTTCTTCTGGATCACGGCACACTTCGATCCCGCGCCGCTCTTTACCCATTTCTGGCACTGGTTCGAGCTGGCCCGCATGGACAACGAGCCCCACCCGAGCCCGGTCCGCCAGGGCGCACTGCTGTACAACATCTTCGACAGCCGCAACGAGGGCACGGCGACCGGTGTCGAGGAGATGCTGATGCACGCGGGACTGTACGATGACAGCCCGCGATCCCGCGAACTCGTCTGGATACTGCTTGCGCAGCGGGCGGCACGCGGTCTGGGATCCCTGTATGCGCACGCGAATGAAATGACCATGGAGGAAGCCGGCAAGGTGCACATGGACTGGACGCCCCGCGGCTGGATGAAAACGGAACAGGAGCTGCTGATCTTCGAGCAGCACCTGTACCTCAGGCAGCCCGGCTATGGCACGGCCTATGTCACGGGCAAGTACCTGCTCGAAAAGACGCTGGCCGACTATGCGAAGCAGGTCGAAGCACGGCGCGGGGAATTCGAACTGCGGGAGTTCTTCGACCGCCTGCACGCGATCGACAGCATCCCGATATCGCTCGGGCACTGGGAGCTGACGGGTGACGACACCCTGGTCCCGAAGCCATCACTCAATAACAGGTGATTTCATGATCAAGAAGATTCTCAAATGGTTCGGACTGACCGTCCTCGTTCTCATCGTCGCCGTGGGCTCGTTCGCCGCGCACGAATGGTACGCGGACAAGCCGTTCATGTTCCGGGCGTACATGGACCGCGCCCTCGTGAAGATCGCGTTCCGCAACCCCGAGACACTGACATCGCTGGGCTTCCTCGAGTCGATGGGGATCAACGGGCACAACGCGCATCTCGACGACGTGCACCCGGATCGAACGGACGAGCTGTTCGCCGAGCTCAAGGCCTTCGGGGAAGGCCTGCACCGCTACGACGACGAGGACCTGACCGATGACCAGCGCCTGACCAAGGAAATCGCCCTGTACCTGACGAACATGCTCGAGGACGCCGAAGCGTTTCGCTACCACGGCTACCCGGCGAACCAGATGTCCGGAATCCAGAGCGCATTTCCTAGTTTCATGGACTCGAGCCACCAGGTTCGCTCCGTCGAGGATGCCGAGCACTACCTGTCGCGCATGAGCGAGTTGCCGCGCAAGCACGAGCAGTACCTGCTCGACCTGAAGATCCGCGAAAATCTCGGGATCATCCCGCCGCGTTTCGTCATCGAGCGGGTGCTCGAGCAGATGCGCGACTTCGTTGCGACCCCCGCACAGGAGAACATCCTGTACACGTCGCTCGCCGAGAAGCTCGCGGAAGCGGAGGAGATCGACGATGCGCAGGCTGCCGACATTCTCGCACGGGTCGAGGCGTCGATCGGCGAGCACGTCTACCCGGCCTACAGCCTGTTCATCAACTACTTCGCCGAGCTCGAATCAAAGGCCGGCGAGGACGACGGTTTCTGGCGGCTGCCGAACGGCGACGCGGCGTATCGCCTGGCACTGCGTCTCTTCACGACGACGGACTACTCGGCCGACGAGATCCACGAGCTCGGCCTGGCCGAGGTGGCGCGCATCCAGGCCGAGATGCTGGAGATCTTCGCCGAGGAAGGCATCGATGTGTCGCTCGGGTACACCGAGGCAATGGACGCATACTCGTCGCGGCCCGACTTCTACTACGAGGACAGCGACGCCGGGAGGCAGCAGATCCTCGACGACTACCAGGCGATCCTCGACGAGATCGATGCCGGTCTCGGCGATGCGTTCAACGTCCGTCCGAGGGCCGGCATCGAGGTCGTGCGGATACCGGAGTTTCGGGAGAAGACCGCGCCCGGTGCGTACTACGAGCAGCCGTCGCTCGACGGCACCCGGCCAGGCCGTTTCTACGCGAATCTCTACGATATCAAGGCGACACCGAAGTTCGGCATGCGCACGCTCGCGGCCCACGAGGGCATCCCCGGGCATCACTTCCAGATTGCGATTGCGCTCGAACTCGAGGGCGTACCGCTGATTCGCCGTTTCGGGTTGTTCACCGCGTACGTGGAGGGCTGGGCGCTGTATGCCGAGCGCGTGGCCTGGGAGCTGGGCCTGATGCCGACGAATGCCGACAACATCGGCCGCCTGACGGCCGAACTGTTCCGCGCCGTGCGCCTGGTCGTCGACACCGGGATCCACCACAAGCGCTGGACGCGTGAGGAAGCGATCGAGTACATGCTCGCGAACACCGGCATGGCCGAGAGCGACGTTATCTCGGAAGTCGAGCGCTACATCGTCATACCGGGACAGGCAACAGCCTACAAGGTCGGCATGCTCAAGATCCTCGAGCTGCGCGACAAGGCCCGCAACGCGCTCGGCGAGCGTTTCGACCTCGGCGAGTTTCACGACGTTGTCCTGAAAAACGGCGCGGTGCCGCTCGACATCCTCGAGCGCCTCGTGGACGAGTACATCGAATCGACCGGGGCGCCCGCGGCCGTGTGATCGCCTGACGAACGGCGAGCGCAGGGAAGAGCGCCTGTGTATTGCGCTGCGGGTGGGGTTTGCCCATGATAAAGGCCTCTGCCGCAGACCCGGAACGCACCGCCATGACGTCGACGCCCCGCCGCTTCCTGTTCGTCTCCCTGGACGCACTGATCAGCGATATTGCCTGGCAGGTGCATCGCGAAGGGAAGGAGGTTCGCTACTACATCGCGAGCGAATCGGAACGGGATATCGGCGATGGTTTCGTGCCCAAGGTCGACGACTGGGAAGCGCAGGTCGACTGGGCGGACGTGATCGTCTTCGACGACGTCATGGGGCAGGGCGAGAAAGCGGCGGCGCTGCGCGCGGCCGGCAAGCACGTGGTCGGCGGCACGGCCTATACCGATCGGCTCGAGGACGATCGCACGTTCGGCCAGCAGGAACTGAAAAAGCACGGCGTTTCGATCATCCCGTTCGAGGAATTCACCGACTTTGACGCAGCGATCGAACATGTGCGCGCACATCCTTCGGCGTACGTCATCAAGCCGAGCGGCGAGGCGCAAAACATCAAGCGATTGCTGTTTGTCGGGCAGGAGGACGATGGCGTGGATGTGATCCACGTGCTCGAATCCTACAAGGCCGTCTACGCCGACACGGTCAAGGTGTTCCAGTTGCAGCGCCGCATGCGCGGTGTCGAAGTCGCCGTCGGCGCGTTTTTCAACGGCAACGACTTCATGCTGCCGATCAACATCAACTTCGAGCACAAGCCGCTATTCCCCGGCAACATCGGGCCCGCGACCGGCGAGATGGGGACCTGCATGTTCTGGAGCGAGCCGAACCGCATCTTCAAGGCGACGCTCGCGAAGCTGCGCGACAAGCTGGCGGACGAGGGCTATGTCGGGTACATCGACGTCAACTGCATCGTCAACGGGCAGGGCATTTACCCGCTCGAGTTTACGGCACGCTTCGGCTACCCGACGATCAGCATCCAGGCCGACGGTATCAACATGCCGATGGGTGACTTCCTGCACGGCATGGCGAGCGGCACGCTGTCGCGATTCAAGACGCGCAAGGGATTCCAGATCGGCCTGCGCATCGTCGTGCCGCCCTTTCCCTACGACGATCCCAAGACCTTCAGCGCGAACTCGAAGGACCGGGTCATCATCTTCCGCAAGCCGAATCTCGACGGCGTGCATATCGAGGACGTGCGGGAGGTCAACGGCGAGTGGCTGATCACGGGCCGTTCCGGCGTCGTGCTGATCGTGACGGGCATGGGCCCGTCGGTAAAGCAGGCGCAGGCGCAGGCTTACCAGCGCGTGCGCAACATCCTGATCCCGAACATGTACTACCGCACCGACATCGGCGATCGCTGGTTCGAGGATCGCGACAAGCTGCACACCTGGGGCTACCTGAGCGAGGGCTGAGCTAGCGCTCGAAAGACCAGCGAAAACGCAGGCCGGCGACCAGCGCCCTGGAACTGGCCGCTGCGCCCGACGCGTCGAAGCCCGGGTTGCGCACGTACTGCAGCGAGGGCGTGATGTGGCCGTCCCCGCCGAGAACGGGGATGCGCAGGAACAACTCCGCATCCCAAGCGTGGTCGACCCCGTCGCCGCGAAAGCCGTCGGCGATGAACGTGCGAGCAAGCCCGGCTCCGGCAAGCCCGAACCGCGTCTGGTGCTGGTACGCGACGGCCACGAACTCGCTGGTAATCGACACGTTGTCATTTGCGATGCCGGCGCGCACGTTGACGGCATGGGGCCCGGACAGCCAGCCGAAAACGCCGTAGGCGCCGTAATTCATCTCGGTGCGCGTCGGGTCACGCGCGTGCACGTGATCGTCGCTGCGCAGCCAGGCGCCGGCCCGCCACGAAAACTCCGATTGCAGCCAGGCAGCGCCAAAGCCGGCGAACACGCCGCGGCCCTGGTCCGTCAGGTCGAGCAGGCCTTGGTAGCTGCGATCCGGCATGTCGAGGATGCCGTCGGAGCCCGAGAGGATAAAGGTCAGTTCGGGTGCGGCGCCGTTCGCGATGCGCCGGTACACGGCCCCGAGCGTGTAATCGGGAAACTCGATGGTGGCGTTGTTGACGAAGCTGCCGTTGAGGAAATGCACGTTCTCGTCGTTGGCGATCCGGCCGCGATCGAGCCACGCCGACGGATCGATCAGGCCCAGCATCAGCGAGCGGCGGCCCTCGGCCAGGGCGAAGGTGTAATTGAACTCGGAGACCTGGATCGAGCCGCTGCCGCTGCGCGTGAGCACGGAACGCGCGTCGCCGTTGACGGTGGGGTAGAACGACGAGACTCCGTCCGCGTTCGGCGTGGTGCTGCCCTCGATGTACACGAGCCATTCGCCGGACGCGCGCGGCAGGCTCGCAAACAGGTCGAGCGACAGGGTTGCTTCCGATTCGACCCGGCTGTCGTCGGAGTCCTGGAACACGGCCGTGACGCCGCCCTCCCAGGCGATATCTCCTGCCAGCGCGGGGAGTGAAGCGAGCAGCAGCAGCGCTGCGATGTCGGGCCGTGAGAAACGCATGACCGGGTCAGAACCGGTACGCGATGCCGAGGCCGATGAACAGGTCCGCCGCGCGGCTGTTGAGCCCGGCACCGGCATGCAGGTCGAGTTGGACGTGGTTCCTGGCGAGCCAGGCGAAACCGCCGTTCAGGTAATGCTCGGCGCCGCTGCCGTTGGCGAACAGGCCGAAGTACTCGACAAACGCGCTGGTCTCGTCGGATACGGGCAAGCTGACGCCTACCGCGTTGCCGAGGGACAGGTCACCGTCATCGGAAGCCAGCAAAGCCGTGCCGAACAGCGCGATGCCCGGATCATAGGACCAGAAGAGCCCCAGCGTCGGTATGACGTCGTCGCTCGAGAACCGGTTCGAGCCGACGGGCAGGCTGGCGCCGGCATACAGCGCGAGCGGTACGACGGCGTTGGCCCCGGTCAATTCGATCTTGACGCCGATCGATGCGTCGGTGGCACCGTCGAAGTCCTGGCCCGCGGTGTCGACCCGGGTGTACCCGGGCCAGCTGATCTGCAGCTCGATCATGTCGGTCATCCCGTAACGCAACAGTGCGAGCGGCAGCGTGTGCACGTCGGTATCGGTACGGTCGCTACGCGTGTACTGGTAGCCGGTTTCGAGCTGCCAGAGCGACGGCGCCAGCGCGACCGGCGACGAACTGAAGCCCGGACGCTCCGCGCTGATCGGCGCAGCGTCGTGCTGGTTGGCCAAGGCGCACGCGGGCGCTGCCAACAGGGTCACGAGAATGGCGTAGCAAGGAGTGGATAGCCTGGTCATTTGAATCTCATTTTAAAGCCAATTATTGCGAGGTGGTTGGTGCGGTCGATCCCGGATTCCACCTCGATATGTTGTTGCATGTAGCCTGTCTCGAGCGTGGTCGTGGGGCTTAACCCCCATGCGAGGCCGCCGTACAGCCGGTACTGCGAGAGGCCAGTGTCACCGCCCCAGTCCGTGGTATTCAAGTCGAAGAAAGGCTCCACGGACAATACCAGCGTCCGCGGCGAGTCGCCGGCGAGCGGCCGCATGTACCTGGCCATCAGGCGCCCGACGTGCCGCGTGTCGCGCGCGGTACTGATATCGCGCTGCTCGAGCCGCAGCCGCAGCGACCAATCGCCGCCGCCGAACTGGCCGGCCTTCCAGTCGACCTGCTGCCAGTAGCGGTCCTCGTCGGCCACGATGCCGGCACTGTTGCGGCTGCGATAGCGGGCGTACCCGACCCATACCCGGCTGCGATCGTTCAGAGCGTAGCCGATGGCGGGCCGCACGAGCCACTGGTTGGTGCCGGTGCCGAGGTCGAAGTACCGCGCCTGCGCATCGACCTGGTAGTGCCATTGCGAATCGTCCGAATCGCCGAGCCGCCCCGTCACGGAGCCGGTCAGCCAGGCACCGGGCGCGTCGTCCGCGGCGCGCGCCGTGCCGGGTTGCGCCAGGACGCATGCCGCGATGATCAGGGCACAGGTGGATCGTGCTACAGGTACTTTCATGTCAGTCATTAGTCCTCGCGTGCCTCGTGATCGAATCGCGCGACGAGATTCTGGATGGACCGCGACAGGTCTTCCCAGGCATCGTCTACCTCGTCGCGAAACGACTGCCAGTCCCGGAATCCTGCCTTCTGCAGCTGCGCCAGGCGGCGCTCCGCCTCCCTGAAATTGATTTCCATTGCCACGCGCGCCTTCTCCAGTTCCTCGGTGTTGCGCAGCCGGCCCGTCGAGATCGCCCGCCGCAATGCGGCGTTAACCGTATCGAGCTTGCCGCGCGACGCGACCAGTTTATCCCGCGTTGCGCGTGAGTAGGCGGCCTTGGCCGCGACGCTCTGCAGGTAGCTCGGCTGATTGTTCGATGCTGCGTTTGTCACGGGCGCTCCTCTTGCGAACCCTTGCGTTGGCGCACGTTACGGAGTTCATGACGATAAATCCAACTAAAGATAATTGCCAAAACAACAAAAAAAATCTATAAACACCCGATGGATCTCGAACTATTGCGGACTTTCCTCGAGCTGCACCGCACCCGGCACTTCGGCCGCACCGCGGAAGCGCTGTCGATCACCCAGGCGGCCGTAAGCAGCCGCCTGAAGGTACTCGAGGAGCGCCTCGGTACAGGCCTGTTCGAGCGCAGCACGCGGGAGATGCGACTGACCCCGGAAGGCGGGCGGCTCGTCCGTCATGCCGAGAAGATCATCGCGTCCTGGCGGGTGGCGCGCCAGGACGTATCAGCGAGCGATGCCGATAAGCAGCTCGTGATCGGCGGCAGCCATCGCCTCTGGGATGTGCTGCTGCAACGCTGGTTGCACGATCTGCGGCGCAGTCACCCCGACATGGCGATTATTGCCGAGGCGCAATCGCCGGACCTTCTTACGCGCAAGTTGATCGACGGTACCCTCGATGTCGGGATCATGCTCGAACCGGCACAGCTCGACATCATGCAGATCCGGGAGATCGGCACGGTCGAATTCCTGCTCGTATCGAGCGAGCCGGGACTGGATGCGGGACGGGCGCTCGAGGGCAATTACGTGTACGTCGACTGGGGGCTGTCGTTCGCCCTCGATCACCGGCGTGCGTTCCCCGATGCGCCCGAGGCCATGACCCGCGTGTCCCATGCGCGGATGGCCCTCGAGTACCTGAATCTCGTCGGCGGCAGCGCTTTCCTGCCGCGCCGCATGGTGGCCAAGGACATCGAACTCGGCTTGCTGCACGCGGTAGCCGACGCCCCCATGTTCACCCGCAGCGCGTACGCGACCTTTCCAGTCCGCTCCCCGCGCCTTGAACTCATCGAGCAAAGCCTCGCCCTCGTGCGTACCGGCTGATTAGTCGGAGACATGTCGCGATCGCGACCAGCCGCTGCCGGGCGGCGAGCGACAGTTGTGACGCCGGTCACGAATTAGGGTTTCCGGA
>JBFEJR010000047.1:0-18641 GCA_041553075.1 Woeseiaceae bacterium
TGACCGGGATGCCGGTCGCCGCGGTGAACTCCTCGAAGTCCCCGGCCAGCAGCGCCTCGACATGCTCCGATGCCAGCACGGCGACGGGCGGCGGTGGCGGCTCCGCGCCGCAGGCAGCGAGGCAGGCACACCCGGCGAGCAGGAGACGTCTCATGCCGCCTCGACCATGACCCGGTCGCGGCCCGCGGACTTGGCGGCATACAGCGCCACGTCGGCGCGGGCGATCAGCGAATCGCCGAGCGTCTTGAGATCCCGGGCGTCGGGCGCCGGCGACACCTCGGCAATGCCGATCGACACCGTGATCGTTACCGACTCGCCCGAGGGCAGCTCGATCGGCGCGGCGGCGATCTCGTGCCGGATGCGTTCGGCGAGTTTCCCGGCAGCCTCGACATTGGTGTCGGGCAACAGCACCACGAATTCCTCGCCCCCGTAGCGGGCGGCCACGTCGCTGGCCCTGACCTGCGACTCGATGCGCTGGGCCAGCTCCCTGAGCACGGCGTCGCCCGCAGCATGGCCCCAGGTGTCGTTGACGCGCTTGAAGTGATCGATATCCAGCATCAGGCACACGAGACCGGTGCGCTCGCGGCGGGCTCGCGCCAGCTCCTCGCCGAGCCGCACCGCCAGGTAGCGGCGGTTGTTCCAGCCCGTCAGCACGTCGGTGAAGCCGCTACGCAGCAGGCGGGCACGGTTGATCGTGTTCTCGATGCAGTACGAGGCGATCAGGCCGAGGTGCGCGAGGAAATCGCTGGCGTGGTTGTGCGTGAAGCGCAGCGGGTCCGAGCTGCAGAGGTTGATGCTGCCCAGCAGCCTGCCGCGGCGCGTCAGCGGAATCATCGCGATGCTTTGTGCGCCCTCTGCACCCGGACAGATAAGCTGGTGGTCGCACGCGGCGAATCGGCCGAGCCACGGCTGCCGCAGGGCGATGTACTGCGGCGCGAGTCCCGACATCGATTCCACCATGACCAGGTTGGCGAAGCGTTCGGGCGGGGTGCCGTTCGCGAGCAGCAGGTGCCGGACGTCGTGGTCCGCGTCGCGCAGCACGAGACTCACGTAGTCGACGCCGTAGCTGACGCGCAGACCATCGGTCAGGTCGTTGATCAGCGTATCGAGCGTGTCGGCCTGCAGCAGCCGCAGCTCGCGATTCTGCGAGCGCCGCATCTTCTCTTCATTGCGCGCCACCGCCGCCGTCAGCTCGTCGAGTTGGCGCCGGGTTGCTTCCAGCTGCGCCTCGAGTTCTTCCCTGGACATCATGTCGTCAGCCCCTCATTGCGAGATAGTCGCGCCCCCTTTCCATGAGATCGACGAACGCGCTCTCGTCGCCGTCCGCGACCGTTTCCCGGATCCGCCGCGCCGCGTCGCACAGTGCATCGAGCGGCCCCAGCCCGAACCTGTTCAGGTTCTGGATCTCAAAATACAGGTGCGGATTGTCCTGCGCCACGGCCGCGGACACGAGCAGCTGCGAGTCGAAGGTCGTTGACGACATGCGGGCCAGCTTCGGCGCCGCTTCGCCGCTCTCGGCCAGCGCCGTGAAAAAAGCGATGTTCAGCGCGTGCGACAAGCCGAGGACGTAAGCGATCAGCCGGTCGTGGTCGTCGAGTCCCATCTCGAGCTGCTCCACCATCGTCGCCGCGAACAGTTCCTTGGCGTCGGCCGTCGCGCCGGCGTCACCGACGTCGCAGAAAATCAGGTGCCGGCCGGACAGCAGGCGGGTATCAGGGCCGAACATCGGGTGCAGCGACGTGACGCGACAGCCGGCATTACGCAGCTCCTGCAGCCCGTCGATCAGCGGCGATTTCAACGAGCCGATGTCGAATACCAGCCCGGTCGGCTTGAGCACGGCAAGCTGCGCGAGAATCCTCCCCGAAACGGCGAGCGGCGCGGCGACCACGATGACGTCGTAGTCCACGCCGGCATCGGTCCAGTTGCGGAAGCGGTTCGGCCCGTCCTCGACGCCGACGTCGGCAATCGTGGTCGCGAACCCCTGGGACACGAAGAAGTCGGCGAACCAGCGTCCCATCTTGCCCGCACCGCCGATCACGAGCGCCCGGCGCCCGTCTCCTTTGCCCTCGGCCATGACGCGATCGCGTTCCTGGCTCTCGAGCGAGGTCAGAATCAGCAGTTGCAGCAACTCCTCGACGAGATCCGGATCGACGCCCAGTTGCTCGGCCTGGGCCCGCCCCATGTCGAGCACGTCCTTCTCGCGCTGGTAGTCGCGCGTGCCGGTACCGCTGGTCCGCTTGGTCTTGCCGATGTCGCTGACTATCCGCTGGCGCTCGGCTATGAGCTCGACGAGCCGTCGGTCAACGGCCGAGAGATTGTTTCGCAGTTGTTCGAGGTCCATGAAGAGTCTTTTACAGGAGTCGCACAAGCAAAAAAAGCCGGCCCGAACATTCGGGCCGGCTTCCCGGCGTATCGGGCCGCGCCGCAATCAGTGACGGCGGTGGCCTTTGTGGCGGCGGTCGCGATCGTGATGACGCTCGCTGTAGCGCAGGTCGTAGTAATGCCGCCAGTAGCTGTCGCTGCGGCGGTAGCTCATGCCGACACGGCGCTCCCAGTGGTAGATTTCATAGAGCTGGTGCCACGCCAGCCTGCGATCGCGCCGCAGCGACGAGTGGCGGTACCAGTGGCGAAATGCCTTCTGGCGTTTCAGCCAGTGCGGCATCTGCTCGGCTCGCCGCACCTGCACGTGCTTGTACATTGGCGGCTGGTACGCATGGCGTACCTGCGAGTGTGCAGCGGCCTCGGGCGAATTCATCAGCATGAGGCCACCGGCAATCAGTGCTGCAGTCATCAACTTGTTCATAGCATCCTCCGGTTTGTCCCAGTGCAGCCTCAGGGTAGGCGTGAGCACATGAACCGCCGGTGAATTCGTGCGAATATCCGGACTGAAAAGCATGAACGGGATGTGAACCATGAAGACACGTGCTGCGGTCGCCTGGGAAGCGGGACAACCACTCGAAATCGAGATGCTCGACCTGCAGGGCCCGAAGGCCGGTGAGGTGCTGCTGCGCAACGTCGCCACGGGTGTCTGCCACACCGATGCCTTCACCTTGTCGGGCGAAGACCCCGAGGGACTCTTCCCGGCCGTGCTCGGGCACGAGGGCGGCGCCATCGTCGAAGACATCGGCGCGGGCGTGACGTCGGTGGAGGTCGGCGACCACGTCATTCCGCTGTACACGCCGGAATGCGGCGAGTGCAGTTTCTGCACCTCCGGCAAGACCAACCTGTGCCAGGCAATCCGGGCCACGCAGGGGCAGGGACTGATGCCGGACGGCACGTCGCGGTTTTCCTGCCGGGGCAAGACGATCCATCACTACATGGGCACGTCGACATTCAGCGAGTACACGGTCCTGCCCGAGATCGCGGTCGCGAAGATCAACAAGGAAGCGCCGCTTCAGAAGGTCTGCCTGCTGGGCTGCGGCATCACGACCGGCATCGGGGCCGTCATCAACACGGCGAAGGTCGAACCCGGCGCGACGGTTGCGGTGTTCGGACTGGGCGGCGTCGGCCTCAGCGCGATCCAGGGTGCGACCATGGCGAAGGCCGGCCGCATCGTCGCCATCGACATCAACGAGGACAAGTTCGAGCTGGCGCGCCAGCTCGGTGCAACCGACACGGTCAACCCGAACGATCACGATGCCCCGATCCAGGACGTGATCGTCGACCTGACCGGCGGCGGTGTCGACTACTCCTTCGAGTGCGTCGGCAACGTCGACCTCATGCGGGCAGCGCTGGAATGCTGTCACAAGGGTTGGGGTGAGTCGGTCATCGTCGGCGTCGCGGGCGCAGGCCAGGAAATCTCGACGCGTCCGTTTCAGCTCGTCACCGGGCGCGTCTGGCGCGGGACCGCCTTTGGCGGCTGCAAGGGCCGCTCACAGCTGCCCGGCATGGTCGACCAGTACCTGCACGGTGACATCCGGATCGACGAGTTCATTTCCTACACGATGCCGCTCGAGGACATCAACCGGGCATTCGACCTGATGCACGAGGGCAAGAGTATCCGCTCCGTCATTCACTACTAAGCCATGTCCAGGGTCGCTGTCGCAACCACGTCGCAACTCGCTGCGGACGCTGCCATCGAGGTGGCTGCCGTCGGCGGCAATGCCGTCGACTGTGCCCTCGCGGCGGCGCTCGTGACGATCAACACCGAACCCGGGGTTTGCGCCCTGGGCGGCAGCGCGTTCATCACCATCTGGAGTGCCGGCGACGACCCGATCACCGTCGACGGCAACGTTGCGGTACCGGGCAAGGGCCTCGACGCAGCGCAGCGCGGGCAAGGCGCGGTCGAGATGTCCATCGATTACGGGGGCGGCATCGAAACCCTCGTCGGCGCGGGGTCGGTCGCGGTGCCGGGCACGCTCGCGGCCATGGAAGACGCCTGGCAGCATTACGGCAGCGCCACGTGGCGGGCCATCTTCGAGCCGACCATCCGCGCCTGCCGGGACGGCTTTCCGCTGTCCGCTGCCTGCCGCTACTACCTCGGGTACTCCGGGGACACGATTTTCGGCCGCAGTGACGACGGCCACCGGGCGCTGCACCGCGATGACGGGACGTTGCTCGATGCGGGCGACAAGGTAATCGTTCCGCATCTCGCCGACACGCTCGATGCCATTGCCACCGACGGCGCACGGGTCTTCTACGAGGGCCACATCGCGCGCGCCATCAGCGACCACTGCCGCGACCGGGGCGGCAGCCTGACCAGGGAAGACCTCGCCAGCTATCGTGCCGTCGAGCGCGAACCCCTGCTGACGCGTATCGGCGACTGGCAGCTCGCCACGAACCCGCCACCGGCCGTCGGCGGCGCGATGCTCAGCGCCATGTTGCTGGCCTGCGCCGACCTCGACATCCGGCACTGGGACTCCGCGGCCCTCATGCGGCTCATCCAGGCGCAGCGCGCCTGCCTCGACTATCGGCAGCGTTACCTGGACCTGGCCGACGACGTCGGGCCCGCGGCTGCGGCGCTGGTTGCGGCGGCGCGCGAGGGCAGCCTGCTGACGCGCTGGAGTTCGGCTTCGACCGTGCACACCTCGGTCGTCGACGACAGCGGCAACGGCTGTGCAATCACCGCCTCGTCGGGTTATGGCGCCGGCGAAATGCCGGCCGGTACCGGCCTGTGGCTCAACAACTGCCTGGGTGAGATCGAGCTCAACCGCCGCGGTCTCGATGCCGGGCCGCCGGGAGCGAGGCTGCCGTCCAACATGGCACCGAGCGTGGCCCGCCGCGACGGTGCGGTGCTGGCGGTCGGTTCGCCGGGGGCCGACCGTATCACCACGGCAATGCAGCAGTTCCTCATCAATTACCTGCAGCTCGGCCTGTCGCTCGGCGATGCCGTCGCCCACCCGCGGGTGCACGTGGACACCAGCGGAGAGGTCGTCAACCTCAAGGCCGAGCCGGGGCTGGACCTGCCCGACCTCGACCTGCCCGTCACGGTGTTTCCCGAGCGGGTCATGTATTTCGGCGGCGTCGGTGCCGCGGTCTTCGACAACGAGCATGGCTTCGACGTCGCGGCGGACCCGCGGCGCGAAGGCGGCGTGTTCAATCCGGACGCATGACGACCCGCAGCGCCATCACCGCCGTCGCCCTCTTTCTGTGTGCCGCCGCGAGCCTGGCGGACGAGGTCCTCACGCGTGGCGGCAACCTGTCGGTCGACGCGGGCAGCGACGCGTCCCTGCTGATCGATCTCTCGGGCACGATATGGCTCGTACCGGCCGGCGGCGGCGATGCCACGCGCATTGCGGCCGACGACAGCAGGATCGTCCGGCCGCGCCGGTCGCCAGACGGCCGGTCCGTCGCTTACGCAGCCAATGCCGACGATCGTCGCGGATTGCGAATCCACTCGCTCGCCACCGGGGAGACACGGGCGGCGGGCTCCGCCACCTGGCTCGACCTGTACCCGGCCTGGCACCCGGACGGCGAGCGCCTCGTCTTCTCGTCGGATCGCCGGGACACCGGCTTCGACCTGTGGGAAGTCGACCTGGCGACGAATCTCGAGTGGCGCCTCAGCAGCCGGGACGGCGACGAACTGGAGCCGGCCTGGTCCGCCAATGGCCGGGACCTCGTGTACGTCCATCGTCACGAGGACCGGTGGTCGCTGGTGCTCCGCGAACACGGCCGCCCCGAAGAGATCCTCGTCAGCGGCACCGAACGGCTCGCCGGCCCCTCGTGGCGGCCGGACGGCAGCCTCGTGATGTTCTGGCGCGAAACCGCCGATGGCTGGTCGCTGGACATGGTCATCCTGTCGCGGCCGCGGCTGGTGCGCGGCTACATGACGGGCGAGGACTACGTCCCGGCGCCCGTCAGCTGGCTGGACAAGCACCGCATGTTCTACGCGGCCGATGGCCTGATCCGGCAACGCCTGTTCAACTCCTGGTCGTCGCGCACGGTGCCGTTCCGCGCTGCCATTACGACGCGGCCCGACGCGACCGTCGAGCGCGTGCGCCGCAGCCTGCCACGCATCGATGAGCCGGAGGAGTCGCTCGTGATCCATGCGGCGCGGCTGTTCGACGGCGTGCTCGGCAGTTACCAGCGCGAACGCGACATCATCATCGAAGCGGGCCTGGTTCGAGCGATCGAGCCGCATGCCGCGCGCCCCGGACAGATCGTCATCGACATGGGCGACGTGACTGTCATGCCGGGGCTGGTCGACGCGTACGCGCGGCTGCCTGCAAAGACCGACGAAGCCACCGGCCCGCTGCTGCTGGCGGCGGGCGTCACGACGATCGTCGCCGAGCACGACCAGGCCGAGCATCTCAATGCCGTCTGGTCGGGGAAGGACCTGCCCGGGCCCCGGCTGCTGTCAGCCGGCGACTGGGCCGTCGCGGGCGTATCCGGCCTCGCGGACAGCCAGACACCGGGACTTGGCGCCGTGCTGCAATCGCGGCCGGCGGGACTGGTCGGATTCAACGCGCTGGTCGCACGGCGCTTTGCCGAGCGGCCGACCATCGAGGCCGGCATCACCGAGATCGTGCTCGGCAGCCGCGCCAACGGCATGCCGGCCGGCATCGGCACCCATGCCGAATTGCGGGCCCTGCAGGCTGCCGGCCTCGACCCGGCGCAGGCGCTACGCGCGGCGGGCGTCAATGCGGCGGCGGCGCTCGGCGTCGACCCGCGCCTCGGGCGGGCTGCCACGGGAGCGGTTGCCGACCTCATCCTGGTCGACGGCGACCCGTTGACGACCGTCGATGACGCCCTGAAGGTCATCGCCGTGGTGCGCAACGGCCGCTTTTTCAGTGTCGCGGGCCTGATCGACCGCGCCAGGGCCGCGACGGCTGTCGAATAATTTGACAAAAAGCCCGATTTCCCGGCTGGCGGCCGCACCGCGGCCGTGATTCAACATAATTCGAGGGCGCGCCGAATCACCCATATCCGGTGTTCGCCCGGTCGAGAAGCCCGTTTACCGCAGGCAAATCAGAGTATTAGCGTCTACTGTTACATCGCTGGCTGATGAAACCGGGTGTTTTTCGTCGATTTTCTTTACAAAGAGGCGCTGCGCATGCCCGAGCCGGCGCTTTGAGCGAATGCTAAATCCTTGAATTAATGCTGCCGCGGGAGCGGTTGGCACAGGTCTTGCTTTGTAAACCCTGCCCAAGCGAAGTGTAACTGTAGTCGGGTACTTGACGCCGGTCAGAAACAGGATTTAGACGCCAGAAGAATAATAACTATAAAAACAAGAAGATCCAGATCCAACGATAATAAGAAAGCATCTGTCTCCGGTTACCAGATTCACAGTTACCTCTTTTGAAAAAAAGAGAAATTGGCCCCGCCGCTAACGCCGCGGGGCTTTTTCTTGGCAAGCCCAACCCGGCAGGAATGAGAAACGGCGCATGGCGTGACGGCGGCCGTTCGGGCACGGTAGCGGCTATGTTCAAAGCCATTCGCATCGCGATTCTGCTGTTCATCCTGTTCGTCGTGTCGGTCAGTTCCTGGCTGACCCAGGCCCGCAGCACGGACTGGAACAACAGCCTGTGGGTCAAGGTCTACCCGATCAATGCGGATGGCAGCGACGAGGCCGCGCGTTATATCACCGGCCTCGCGGTGGAGGATTTCGCCGGTATCGAGGCGTTTCTCGAGCGTGAAACGACCCGCTATCGCCCCGGACTCCGGCGTCCTGTGCGTATCGAGCTCGGCGAACCTGTCGCGGAACAGCCCCCGGCCCTGCCGGCATCGCCGAACGCGTTGTCCGTGATCTGGTGGTCGCTGAAGATGCGCTGGTGGTCGGGCACGGTAACCGACGACCAGGATGACATTGACCCGGACGTGCAGATCTTCGTGCGCTATCACCGGCCGAGTCACGCCGTGACGCTCGAGAACTCGGTCGGGTTGCAAAAAGGGATGGTCGGCATCGTCAACGGTTTCGCAAGCCGCCGGTATCGCGGCAGGAACAACGTCATCATTGCGCACGAGTTCCTGCACACGCTGGGCGCCACCGACAAGTACAGCCCGGCGGACGGCCACCCGATCGGCCCGGACGGGCTCGCCGAGCCCGGGCGCCGCCCCCTGTACCCGCAGCGCTTCGCGGAAATCATGGGCGGGCGCATCGCCCTGGCCGAGAACGATTCCATCATTCCGCAGAATCTCGGCTACGCGGTCATCGGCCGCCTGACTGCCAGCGAGATCAACCTGGTCGACTGAAGCGGGTTTCGCGCAGAAGTGCCCTGGGATACGCTCTTGCGATGGATGCTCTGGCGACTCCCCTGTTTGGCTGCCGCGACCTCGGGGTCACGGTGGCGGGCCGTACCCTCGTCGAGGAACTGACGTTCGAGGCCGCGCGCGGGGAGCTCCTGGCAATTCTGGGCCAGAACGGCTCGGGCAAGACGCTGACCCTGCATACCCTCGCCGGCCTGCGCCCGGCAGCCCGCGGACGGGCGTTGCTCGGCGGCCGGGACATGGCCACGGCACCGCGCAGGGACACGGCGCGCCGCCTCGCCCTGCTTCCACAGCACGTCGACGACATCTTTCCGGCGACCGTACTCGATACGGCAATGATCGGCCGTCATCCCCATATCGGCCGCTTCCAGTGGGCGTCGGCGGCGGACACGGCGATTGCGCTGGCGGCGCTCGCAGCCGTCGGGCTCGACGGTCTTGCCGGCCGCGACGTGCTGACGCTCTCGGGCGGCGAACGGCGGCGGCTCGCCATCGCGCAGGTGCTGACGCAGCAACCCGACGTCTACCTCCTGGACGAGCCGACGAATCACCTCGATCCGCAACACCAGCTCGATGCCCTGCGCCTGTTCCGCAGCCGCGCCGATCAGGGCGCCACCGTGATCGCGAGCCTGCACGACGTCAACCTCGCCGTGCGTTATGCCGACCGCTGCCTGCTGCTCTACGGCGATGGCCGCTGGGACATCGGGCCGACGCAACAGGTGCTCGACGAACAGCGGCTGTCGGAATTGTTTGCCACGCGCATGGAAGCGCTGGACTGGCGCAGCCTGCGCCTCTTTATTGCCTCAGGCGACGTGGCCCCGTAGCAACGTCAGGAACTTGTCGTGCAGCGGCGGGTTAGCCGCCAGTACCGAGCGGATGCCGAGATCGACGGCACCGCCATTGAGGTTGGTGAACACGCCGCCCGCCTCGGTAACGATGATCGACAGCGCGGCAACGTCGAGGATATTGACGTCGGACTCGATGACGGCCTCGATCTTGCCCGCCGCGAGCAGGTGGTAGTGGTAGAAATCGCCATAACCGCGAATGCGGTCGGCGCTGGCGACGATCGCGCCGAGCGGCTCCCACCCGGACCCTGCGGCCAGTGACTTCAGGTTGCCGGTCGACACGGCGGCGCGCTCCGGGTCGTCCAGCCGGCTGACCCCGAGCCGCTCTCCGTTCAGCCATGCGCCCTGCCCCTTCTCGGCCCATGCCAGCTCGTCCATCATCGTGCCGCTCGATACGCCGAGGATGATCTCGCCGCGGTGCATCAATGCGATCTGGGTCGAGAAAAACGGGTACTGGCGCACGAATCCCTTGGTGCCGTCGATCGGGTCGACCAGCCACAGGAAATCGGCATCGTCCCGCGTGCGCCCGGTCTCCTCTCCGTAGAAGCCATGCTCCGGAAACTCCGCGAGGATGATCTCGCGAATGGCCTGCTCGCACTCGACGTCCGCCTGGGTCACCGGCGTGCGGTCTTCCTTGGTCGTCACCGTGAAATTACCGGCGTAATACGAGCGGCTGATTGCCGCGGCCTTGCGCGCCGCTGCGAGCGCTACCTTCAGGAACGCGGACGCGTTGCTGTCGTCATAGGTGTCCACGCTGCAAACTATGGCGGCATCGCCAGGCGGAAACAAGCCGCTTTCTTGACAGGCCCCGGCACGCTACCTAAGGTCGCGCCATGGGCAAGCGGCTGAGCAAGATCTACACGCGCACGGGTGACGACGGCAGCACGGGCCTCGGCGACGGCAGCCGTACGCCCAAGGATGCGGCGCGCGTCGAGGCCTACGGCACGGTCGACGAGGCAAACAGCGCTATCGGTGTCGTGCTCGCCGGCGACGCGGTGCCGCCCGCGGTCCGTGACTGCCTGACGGAGGTCCAGCACGACCTGTTCGAGCTCGGCGGCGAACTCTGCATTCCGGGCCACAGTGCAATTTCGCAGGACTTCATCGACCGGCTCGAGACCGACCTCGACGGCTTCAATGCGGACCTGCCGACGCTCGAGGAATTCATTCTCCCGGGCGGGGGACCGCTGGCCGCGGCCTGCCACGTGGCGCGCACGATCGTGCGGCGCGCTGAACGCCGTGTCTTTACGCTCTCGACGACGGAGCCCGTGCGGCCCGAAGCGATCCGCTACCTGAACCGGCTGTCGGACCTGCTGTTCGTCATCGCCCGGGTACTCGCCCGCGCGGAGCATGGCGCCGAAGTATTGTGGAACCGCGCACGCCACTGAAGCCGCGTCTCTCGTGATGTGCTGGCCTGGCGGCGCTCCTCGTCACCTGAGTGCCTCCCGGTTGCGCCTTGCCCGGTCCAGCGCCAGGCAGACTGACCGTCCCGCCAGCGCCAGGCGCGGCGACGGCCGCCCGATGGTCTCGTCCGGCAACAGGAACTGGTTGGCATAGCGGTTAGCCGCGAGATGCGGCCAGCGTGCCCACTCGGCGAACGCGTCGTCACCGAGGTTGGCGCCCGCCAGCATGACGTCGGGATCGCGGTCGACGACGGCCTCGACATCGACGGCCGCAGCGAATTCCTCGAGGTCCGCGAAGATATTGCGCCCCCCGCAGACCGAGATAATCTCGCTGATGAAATGCTCGCGGTTCACCGTGTACAGCGGCCGTGCCGATACCTGGAAGAACACGTCGATCGGGGCGGCGTCCCGGTAGCGGCTGCGCAACTCGTCGAAAGTCCGCGCAAACGCGAGGGATGCCGCGGCGGCGCCGGCCTGGTGGTTCGTCAGCTCGCCGATACGCAGGATGGCCTTCTCGACATCCTCGAGGCTGCGCGTCCTGATCGACTCGACCCGGTAGCCGCGCTGGCGCAGCTCATCGACCGTGTGCGCGGGCATGCCGCTGTCCCAGACGAGCACGAGATCGGGCTGCAGCAGCGACAGCTGTTCCTGGTCGACGGAGAATGCATCGCCCACTTCGGGCAGCGCGAGCACCTCGCGCGGGAAATCGGACCACGCGCTGACGCCGACGAGCAGGTCTCCCGCGCCGACGACGAACATGATCTCGGCGAGGTGCGGCGCGAACGTGACGACGCGCGGTGCCCGCACCTCGCCCGGCGGCGCAGCCTCCTTCCCGGGACAGGCGCACAGCAAAGCGGCGAGGAAGACGACCGCCAGGCGGCGGATCACTGCGTAAAGCCGTACAACGTCATGGCGGCGATGATGACGCCCCAGATCAGCAACAGCTTGAAGACCAGGTGATTGGCGGCCTCGGCACCGCGAATCGCGCGCTCGTTCGGCGACTCGTCGGGCCGGTCCTGGAGCGCCAGTGCCGCCATGCCAACGCGCGCCAGCAGGTGCTCGCTGCGCTCCGACGTGGTCAGCTCCCGATCCTCCGTGGGCGCACGCAACGCCGCGATGGCATCGTCCATGTGCCCCGCTGCCGCGTAACCGACCGCCGTCAGGCGTGCCGGAATCCAGGCCAGCCAGGCATGCAGCATCTCCGCCGCGTCGCGAATCCGGGTGGCGCCGGTCTCGGCCTCGGGGTCACGCGCCGCCGTGAACACGGCCCGCCGGCGTATCAGGTCCGTGGCACGGTACGCCCAGGCGGCCAGGGGGCCCAGCACCATGAACCAGAAGATCACGCCGAACAGCCGGTTGTTCGCCTGCACGCAGACGGCCTCCTCGACGCAGCGGTTCCGCTGCTGCGGGTCCGCGGGTACGTCGTCTTCGACGATGGCCTTGGCGGCATTCTGAATCTGCGTCTCGTCGTCGGCCTCGAGCGCGGCACAGTACTCGCCCACTTCCTCCCCGATGTCGCGCGGACCCAGAGAAAAGAACAGGACGACGATCGCCAGGAACAGGTAGGTGAAGCCGGCCAGCGTGTCGCCGAGGAACCAGATAATGGCAGCTACCGGCAGCACCAGCAGCACACCCAGCGCAACGACCGCGACGATCGCCGGCCAGTTGGGAAAGCGTTTCGCCTGGCGAAAGCCGAAATCGATGATGCGGTCCAACCAGCGCATGCGCCGCCAGTGGAACAGTTGCGTCGCCAAGCGTTCGATGACGAGCCCGATGAGCAATGCAATTAAGTTCATATCGCGCCTTCCTGGTGTCCGAGCCCATCATACAATCTGAGCCAGTCGAAAGCAGGGCCCGGGTCGGTCTTGCGACCCGGCGCGATGTCGCAGTGACCCGCGATCTCGCGCGGCGTAATCCCGGGGTAGGCCCGGCAGATCGCCCGAATCACGCCCTCGAGCGCGGCGTACTGGCGTTCGTCGTAGGGCGTCTGGTCTTCGCCCTCGAGCTCGATACCGATCGAGAAGTCGTTGCAGCAGCGGCGGTCGCGGTAACAGGACTCGCCCGCGTGCCAGGCGCGCCGCCCGAACGGCACGAATTGCGTCACGCTGCCGTCGCGGCGAATGAACAGGTGCGCCGAGACCTCGAGACCGCGAATCTCCGCGAAGTACGGGTGTGCGTCCCAGTCCAGGCGGTTGGTGAACAGGGCCTCGACCTCGGGCCCGCCGAACTGTCCGGGCGGCAGGCTGATACCGTGCACCACGAGCAGGTCGGGAT
The DNA here is from genome assembly GCA_041553075.1 of Woeseiaceae bacterium. Classification (GTDB taxonomy): domain Bacteria; phylum Pseudomonadota; class Gammaproteobacteria; order Steroidobacterales; family Woeseiaceae; genus UBA1847. The sequence continues at coordinate 13,163 of JBFEJR010000047.1, forward strand.
CCCGGCCGTCGGGGCGGGCGTCGTGATTGGGGCTCTCGCAATACCGCGCCTGCTCCAGCAGCCCGGTGGCTTTGTCCACGGTGAAGAGGCATGATTTCGGGGCCATGAAGACGAGGCTATTTGTTTCTCGCGAATTGATCAACGGCCCCGCGGCCGTACTCGAGGGCGACCGCGCGCGCTACCTGGGCCGGGTCCTGCGCCTGCGCGTCGGCGACGAGCTGACCGTGTTCGACGGCAGCGGGGACGAATGGGCGGCGACCATCGAGGCAATGACGAAAAACTCGGCGACGCTCGCGCTCGGCGATGAACTCGATTCGGCGACCGAGTCGCCGCTCAGGATCCACCTGGTGCAGGGCATCTCGCGCGGCGAGCGCATGGACTTCGTGGTGCAGAAGGCGACGGAACTCGGGGTCAAGCGCATCACGCCCGTTCTGACCGACTACGGGGTCGTCAAGCTCGATGACCGGCGCGCCGCCCGGCGACGGGAACACTGGGAGGGGGTCGCGGTCAGTGCGTGCGAGCAATCCGGGCGAACCCGCCTGCCACTGATCGACACGCCGCTCCCGCTCCGCCGGTGGTTCGGTGCCAAGCCGGCCGACACCGATGTCGACCTGATCCTGGCGCCCGGCGCGAGCACGCCGCTGGCGGAGCTAACGCCGCCGCGAACCAAGGTCTGCATCCTGGTCGGACCCGAAGGCGGTTTCAGCCACACCGAGTACGACGACGCCGAGATCGCGGGATTCGAGGCCGTCTCGCTGGGTCCGCGCATCCTGCGGACGGAGACAGCCGCGGCGGCGGCACTGGCGGTCATGCAGGCAACCTGGGGGGACCTGCGAAACGTCAGGCCTGCAGCAACTCGCGAGCCAGCATAGCCTCGAGCCTTTCGAGGTCGGGAATCAGCGGATACTCGTTGATCATCTTCACGCGGCACAGCACCGGGGCGCCCTGCGGCCAGCCGTCGGTCGTGTGCAGCTTCAGCACGTCTTCGTTCACGCGCACGAGCTGCGGGAACCCCTGCGTCAGGATGCCGAAGAAACCCGACTTGAGCTGACCCGTACTGGCATAAAAGACGACGATACGGGTGCGCCCCGTTGCCACCGGTTTGTCCTTGCCGAGTGCACCCTCGAACGCGACCACCGGCAGTTCGCGGCCGTTCCAGTTGACCTTGCCCAGCATCCACTCGTGCGCTCCTGCCTCCTGCTCGGGTGCAGTGAAGCGCACGACCTCGGCAACACAGGCGCGCGGGACAATCAGCCGATCCTCGTCCAGCGGGATCAGCAGGCTGTACAGTTCCTGGCTTTCGCTGCTCACGGCAGTTCTATCCCTTTGTCTTCGAGTTGCCGCCGGATCGCATCGAGGAGCTGCGCATCCTGGTATGGCTTGCCAAGGTAGTCATTGACCCCGAGTTCGATCGCCCGCGCACGATGCTTGTCGCCAACCCGCGAGGTGATCATGATGATCGGCACGTCCGCCACCCGCGGATCGTTGCGCACATGCGATGCGAACTCGTACCCGTCCATCCGCGGCATCTCGATATCGAGCAGGATGACATCGGGCTTGTGGTCCTGCATTACGCTGATCGCGTCGAGACCGTCCTTGGCCGTTTCGACCCGCAGGCCGCTGCGGTGCAGGAAGCGTTCGGTCACGCGGCGTACCGTAATCGAGTCGTCAACGACCAGCGCAAGCGGCCGGTCGTCGGCCGGGGCCGGGGCCGCTTTCCTGATCTCGACCACGGGTGCGCCCGTGCGCACCAGGGCGTGGATATCCAGGATCAGGACGATGCGTCCGTCGCCGAGGATGGTGGCTCCCGAGATGCCGCGAATGCCGGCGAGCTGCGGGCCGACCGACTTGACGACGATTTCCCGGCTCGCGAGCATCTCGTCAACGAGCAGCGCGGCCGAGAACTCGCCGGCCTGCACCAGGATGACCGGGACGGATGCCTCGTCGGAGGGCAGCTTCGCAGCCTGGCCGCCGAGGTACATGCCGAGGTGCCGGAACTTGTAGGACTGTTCGCCGTACTGGTAGCTCGGCTCACTCTGGCCCAGCAGGTTCTCGAGCTCGCTTCGAGGAATCCGCGCCACGCCCTCAACCGACGGCAGCGGCAGCGCGTAGACCTCTTCGCCCGTGCGCACGATCAGCGCCTGCGTAATCGCGAGGGTGAACGGCAGGCGTACCGTGAAGTTCGTGCCCTGGCCCGTGACCGACGAGATCCGCAGTGAACCGCCGAGTTTCTTCACCTCGTTGGCGACCACGTCCATGCCGACGCCACGACCCGCGTCCTGGGTTACCGCGCCGGCCGTCGAAAAACCGGCCTTCAGGATCAGGTCCATGATCTCTTCGTCGGTGACCTTGCTCTCGGGCTGCAGCAGATCGAGTTCGTAGGCCTTGCGGCGAATCGCCTCCACGTCGAGCCCCGCGCCGTCGTCGGCGACGTCGATGACCATCTCGGCGCCTTCGCGATGCAGGCGAATGGTAATCCGCCCGACCGCGGGCTTGCCCGCCGCCTGGCGCTCGGCCGCGCCCTCGATGCCGTGCACGACGGCATTGCGCAGCATGTGCTCGAACGGCGGCAGCATCTTGTCGAGAACCTGGCGATCGAGCTCGCCCGACGCCCCTTCGACGGCCAGTTCCGCGCGTTTGCCGGACTCCTGCGCGACCTGGCGAACCAGGCGCGTCAGGCGCGGCACGTGTTGCTGGAACGGCACCATGCGCGTGCGCATGAGCCCGTCCTGCAATTCGGCCGTGACGCGCGACTGCTGCACGAGCAGGCCCTCGGCTTCGTTCGTGACCGACTTGAGCAGGTCCTTGAGGCTGCTGAGATCGTTGGCCGACTCGGCCAGTGCCCGGGAGAGTTGCTGGATATTGGAATACCGATCGAGTTCGAGCGGGTCGAAGTCCTTCGCCACCAGCGTCTCCTGGTGACTGTGCATGATCTGCGCCTCGGTCTCGATCTCGAGCTTGCGCAACTGCTGCCGCAGCCGCGCAACGGTCGCGGCCAGCTCCTCGACATGGAAGTCGAAGGAGCTGACCTGCTGGTTGAGCCGCGAATGATAGATGCTGATCTCGCCGGCCGCATTCAGCAGGTCCTCGAGCAGGTCGGCATCGACGCGCGCGAATTCCTGGCGTTGCTCCGCCGCACGCAGCGCCCGGACTTCGGCCGGCGTTGCGGGTTCGGGTTTCGGTTCGGGCTTCGGTTCGGGTTCCGGCCCGGGTTCCGGCTCGGGTTCCGTCTCGGGTTCCGTCTCGGGCTCGGGCTCGGGCTCGGGCCCAGGCGCGGCGTCGGCGTCGGCCTCGGCATCCGCTTCCGCTTCGGGTTCCGGCTCGTCGGCCGGCGGTTGGTCCGCTGGCTCGCCGCCGATCCTCGCGAGTTCATCGGCCAGCGGCGAATCGACGATGACCATGCTGACCGTATCGTCGGGCTCGAACGTGAACTCGGCGGACGGCGCTTCCTCGACCGACGCATCGGCCTCGGGCGCCTCGACCTCTGTCTCGTCGGCGACCTCGAATCCCGCGTTGGCCTGCTGGATGCGCTCCTCCAGGCCGGCCGCCGCGCGCACCGGCTTGCCCGCGATGACCATGTCGCGCATGCGATGCAGTTCGTCGATACTGCGTTGCAACAGGTCCTCGACGGCCGGCGTACCCTTGACCCGGCCCTCGTTGACGGAAATCAGCAGCGCTTCGATCTCGTGGCTGAGATTGCCCATTGCCGTGATGCCCGCCATGCGTGCGCCACCCTTGAGCGTATGCAGGTGGCGCTTGAGTTCCTCCATCGGCTGCGCCGATCGCTCCCGGACCCACTCGAGCAGCGCCTTGTCCGCGGCTTCGAGCAGCTCGGCCGACTCCTCGGTGAAGATCGAGGCAATCTCGGCGTCATACTCGGGTTCCTCGCTCTCGATCTCCAGGACCGGTTCGGGCTCGCGTCGCGGCGGCGCAGCCGGCGCCGCGTGCCGCGGGATCGGTGCAACCGTCGGTTCGGTCTGGATCGCGTCGGTCAGCTTGCTGATGTGCTCGATCAGCGCCCTGTAGTCGGCGCGTTGGCGGTCCGGGTTGTTGATATCGCCGACGATCGTATGAATCGCACGAGCGGCGGCGCGCAGAGCGTCGAGGCCCGACTTCTGGAAACCGATCTTGTGGTCGTACACGCGGCGCACGAACCGGTTCAGGGCCGCGGCAACCGCGACGCCGCGATCGACGTTGGCCATATTCGCGCTGCCGTGCAGCGTGTGACATGCGCGGTACAGCTTGTCCGTCACGTCGAAAGGCGGCTCGTGGCCTTCGCAGGCTTCGAGATAATCGACGATGACCTTGAGATGGCCGGCGGTCTCCTTCGAGAACACGTCGTAGAGGACCGGGTCCATCTCGAGTGCCGGCTGCTCCTCGACGGTCGCCTCGGCCTCCGGCCGCGCCACCTCGAGGACCGCGGCATTGGGGTCGCCTTCCGTGAACGCGTTGGCCCGGACGATCAGCAGGCTGATGTCGGACGTCGGCTCCGTACCGACTTCCAGCTGCTCCACCAGTTCCGGTACCGCGGCCGCCGCCTGCTTGATGAACTCGACCATGGGCGGCGTGCGTTTCAGGGTCCGGTTGATCAGCCGGTTGAGCAGGTTCTCGACCGCCCAGCAGTATTCGCCAATGCGCTCGGCGCCGACCATGCGCCCGCTGCCCTTCAGCGTGTGGAACGAGCGCCGCACCGTGATCAGCGTCTCGAGATCGTCGGGGGCATCCAGCCAGGCCGGCAGGTGCCGCCTGATCGAGGCGATTTCTTCCTTCGCCTCCTCGATGAACAACTCCAGCAATTCGGGATCGAGATGCTCTGCCGTTGGCGAAACCACCGGCATCGGCATGACCTCGGTGGCCTGTGGCTGGGCGTCGGCGGCCTCCCTGAGCGCGGCCTGCCCCATCGCCTCGATGTCGAGCGACTCGAGTTTTTGCGTGGCTGCGGCCGTCGCGGGTTCTTCGAATTCGATCTGCCTGAGACGCTGTTCGACGTCGCGCAGCACCGCGAGACAGCCTTCGGCGTTGTCGAGCATGTACCAGGGCTCGCTGCGGCCGGCCTTTACCGTCTCCATGTAGTACTCGATGCTGACGATGGCATCGGCCAGCCGGTCCGTCTCCTTCTGTGTCAGGTGCGAGGTCCCGCCCGCACCCAGGATCGCCGTGACCAGGGTCCCGATGCGGTCGACGATTTCCATGGCGCGGCTCTTGTCGAGCATCAGCAGGCCCGCCTTGATGCCGTCGATCAGCGCCGGCACGCTGTCGAGACCCGTCGAGGGCGCCTCGGCGCCGATGCTCTGGCTGATCGTCTCCTTGATCCGCGCGAGGTTGATGATGCACTCGCGCATGACCGACTCGGCGACCTTGCGAAAGTCCTCGTGCTGCTCCTCGGACATGCCGTCCCGGGCCCCGGACTCCGGCGCGGGCTCCTGTACCTGGGTCAGGCGCAGGAGCTGCTGTTCGAGGCGGTCCTCGACACGCAGCA
>JBFEJR010000048.1:0-17701 GCA_041553075.1 Woeseiaceae bacterium
GCGTCCCGCGACGAACTGCAACGGCGAATCGAAAGCAGGCAGCAGGCCGGGGGCGATGCGTCCGAGGCAGACCTCGCCGTGCTCCGCCACCAGTTGGATCATGCCGACGCGCTCGATCGCGCTGAGCGAGACTGCGTGGTCGAGGTGGCGACCGACGAGCCGGTCAGTATCGACAGCCTCTCCCGCCAATGTCTTTCGATCGAGTCGAAACAGCGGTAGCAGACGGGAGAAGGACCTTCCCGGACGCGCCAAAAAAAAGGGCCCCGTTGCCGGGGCCCTTTGATGTATCCATCGAGGGTGCTTACGCAGCTACGATGTTTTCCGCCTGCGGGCCCTTCTGGCCCTGTGTGACGGTAAATTCGACCTTCTGGCCTTCGACCAGCGTCTTGAAGCCGTCACCCTGGATTGCACTGAAGTGTGCAAAAACGTCGGGGCCGGATTCCTGCTCGATGAAGCCGAAGCCTTTGGCTTCGTTAAACCATTTAACGGTTCCAGTAGTAGTTGACATAGTTGTTTCCTGTTTGATCTAAGCGATATAAGCCCGTTTCCACGGGCCGGTGTGGCTGGAAGTGAGGCAATTACTTATGAAAAACAGGACGAGGAACTACGGAAGAAACTTCTGCGGGAACGTCGAAATGGAGTGCATAGTGAACAGCGCACTTACAAGCTGTGCTGGAGTATAGAGCTTAATGCCCATTAAGCAAGCATTTACCGCACAGAAATCGGCATTGAAGGCGTCACTCTCGCCGGGTACCCGATAGGGCGGCGTGGCGTTCGCGCCCGTCGGTGGTCCGGTCGGGCGAATCGTTCTACACTGGCTGCAACCGACGAATAACAACAACCAGGCGGTCAATTCAATGGCACATCCGACGAGGATCGACAACTGGAGCCGCAACGTGGTGACCGACCCGGCGGCCGTCGCGCGGCCCACCACGGTCGGGGAGGTACGTTCGATCCTGCAAGACAGGGAGGGCTACCCGTCGCCGGTGCGGGCCTTCGGACATTACCATTCGACTACGCGCTGCGCGCAGGCCAACGGCGGCACGCTCGTGGAAATGACCGCGATGAACCGGGTCCTCGAGATCACCGATACGCACGTGCGAGCGGAGGCCGGCGCGATCTATCTCGACGTGCTGCGAACGCTGGTAGCGAAGGGCCTCAATTTCTATGTCGACCTGCAGGTCGGCAACGTCACGCTCGGCAGCATGGCGTGCTGCGATTCGAAGGACGGCTCGTACCCCGACATCTACGGCCAGTTCGGCGCCTACCTGTCCCACATGAAGCTCGTGCGTCCCGACGGCGAGGTCGTCGATATCGACGATAGCGACCCGGAACTGTTCGCGGCCGCGCGTTCCAGCTACGGCTTGTTCGGTATCGTCGTCGAAGTCACGTTCCGGATCCGCAAGCTCGAACCGATCTCGATCCGCCATCGCAACTACAAGACGACCGAGTTCATCGAGCGGTTGCCCCAGTTCTTCGAGCGCGACGGGTCGATGATGATGTACCTGTTCCCGTTCGCGAAGCGCGTGACCGTGCAGCTGCGTGGCCCGGGTGACCCGAGTCGGCGTCGCAATCGCTGGCTATGGCCGCTCAGGAACTTCTGCGTCGCCGATGCGGTCGCGCTGTACTCGCGACTCCTGACGCTAATCCCGTTTGCCTGGCTGCGTTACGCATTGCTCAGGATGTTCGATGCGGTCGCGCGCTTCGTGCTGGCCGTCTTTCTCCGCGCGAAGAACACGCGGCCGTCGGAGCAGGCAACCAACTACAAGCATCGCCCGAGATTCGCGTATTTCAATTTCAGTATCTTCGCGTTTCCCGAAGCCGACTACCCGCGCATCCTGATGGCGTACCAGGCGTTCTGCCGCGAGCACTACCGGAAGTACCGCTACCGGCCGGACCTGCTGACGGTCGGTTACCGCGTCAAGCGGTGTCGCTACTCGCTGTTGTCGTACTCGTACGACGGCAACGTGATGACCATCGACCCGGTCGGTACCGGGGGTCCGGAGTGGGATCGGTTCATCGACGAATTCAACGAGTTCGCGGCAAGCAATGGCGGCATACCGCTCTTCAACCAGAGTCCGCGTTTGCGGCGCGACGCAGTGGAGCAGGTCCTCGGCGAGCGGTGGGCCGAGTTCCGGCGGATTCGCACCACCATGGACCCGGACGACCGGATGCTGAACGACTATTTCCGGGAACTGCTCGGCTGATCTTCCGCCGCGAGCCCCCACCCTTCCAACAGTGACGACGGAATGACGATGCGCCCACGGGGGCGAACCTGGCCGCTGTCGATGCCGACCTGTTGATCTTCCTGGTCAGCACGCGACCACCCCCAAACGCGCATCGATACGTAGGCGATGATGCGCCGGGTCAGCCAGTGAAACATGCGCAGGTTGTTCAGGTGGCCCACCAGCTTCATGCCAAACCAGATCGGCACGTACATCACTATCTCGTAGCCATTGAGGTACAGGTAAACCGCACGGCAAGTCTCCTTGCCGGCCAGGCCGCGGGTCATGATCGCGGGCACATGCTTCACCGGGTGCAGGCGCCCGCCAGGCACGCGGGAGATGACGTTGTTGCGCATGTAGTCCAGCAGCCCGGCCTGCATGCTGTAGGCATGCTCGGTACCGCGCCGGTTGCGCTGCATGATCGTCTCGAACATCGCCTCGGCGGTGTCGGGCGAGTCGAGTTGCTGGAGCAGCCGCTCGTCGATGCCCATGAAGTAACCGAGTGCGTTCCAGCGATGCAGGTAAGCGCGTTGCTCATGCTCGCTGGCGCGCACCCCCAGTTTGCGCAGGCCGGCCAGCACGACATGGCTGAAAGTCAGTAGCGTGCCGGTCAGGAACTCCTGCGAGATCGGCATGCCCATGTCCGGCCGCCAGTCGTCGCCATGATGATGGTTGCCGAAACCCGGTTCGGGCACCAACACGCCTTCCTGGATGCTGATGTCCATGGACAGCGGTCGCACGATCAGGTAACGGATGATCGCGTGTATCAGGCGCACCTTGCGCGCGGCACGGATCGCAGTGCCGTCCGGCTCGAACGCGCCCTCGGTGGCGACGTCGATCACGAACTGTGCCGTTTCGGGCAGCCGTCTCGGAATGCGGCCATACTTCATCAGCTTGCCGGTGTAGCCGAGCACGTGCGCCTCGTTATCCCAGCAGTAGCAGGCCGGCAGGCTCGCGCAGCCGAGCACGAGAAAGCCCAGCACGCCGTTCGACCGGTAAAACTCACCGCCCTCGCGAATCGTGTCGGGATGCACCCAGTCGCGATCCGGCAGGCGGTCGTAGCGGGCGAGAAACTCGATGAGCTCGTCCGTTACCAGTCCGCTGTTGCGCAGGTCGGCGAGCTGCTTCTCGCTCATGCGCACCAGGTCGTGGACCAGGGGGAACAGGCGAGCGACCGAGCGGTACCCGTCCAGCTCCTTGCCGAGCCGGACCATGATGTCGTCGAGCGGCTGGTCGCCGACCGTCTTGTAATGGTCCAGGTCGAATGCGTCGGCGGTTACGATGGCGCTCATGGCTTTTTGAAGCCCAGCCCGATCAGCAGCAGCCTGAACATCAGCCGCAGCTTCATCGTGATGGGGAACTTCGACGTCCAGTCCTTGCCCTCGTAGTAGCGCCCCCGGTCCCAGGCACGGAACGGAATCAGGAACTCCGGCTCCTTGAGCGGCCAGATCCGGCAGGGTGACGCCGGCGAATCGGTCTCCTGCAGGATGTAATTCACGGCGCGCCGGGCGGCTTCATTTGCACCTTCCATAGTGGCAAGGTCGGTGTTGGTCTGCACGTAGTCCGACGCGATACAGAGATTCGGGATCGCCGTGTAGGCTTTCGGCCGCAGTCGCCAGGTGTTCACCCGGTTGACCAGCAACGGTTCCTTGTTGCGCAGGATCTCGCGCGGGTCTGGCGTGATATCGAAATCGAGGAACCAGTTGACGAGATTGCCGTCGTCGAGCGCCGCTTCGCTGTCATGGCGCAAACTGATCTTGATGTCCTCCCAGACCTCGTCCTTGACCTGCTGGCGCGACAGCGCGAAGGCCGGCTTGTCATAGATGCGGCCGACGCCGTCCGACCAGTTGGAGATATCGACGGACAGGATCGAGCGGACGCTGCCGTCGCCGTAGGTCTCGAGCTTGACGTTCTTCCAGTAACGGTCCTGGAAGATCGAGGTCAGTGCAAACGGCGCATCGACGTAGATTGCATGGCCGGGCATGGTCGGCGCCGCCTGGCCTTCTTTGCCGGGTTTCAGGTAAAACTGGATACCGTTCATCCACTGCACGCTGAAGCTCAGTTGCGGGATCTTCGTCAGCGCCGGATCGGCCTTGGCAACCGGGCGCGGCACGAAGGTCGGCACGCCGCGTACTTCCTTCTCATCGGCGACCAGCCGGGCCATGCGTTCGACGGGCACTGCACAGACGTAGTAGTCGCCCTTGGCGATGAGCTTCTTCTTCGTGGAATCCTCCCACTCGGTGATGCCATAGCGGTCGCAGTCGAGCACGCGCGCCATCTGCACCGGGTCGTGCCAGAGCTTCTCGTCTGCCGCGTGTTCGCGGATGTCGATTCCCGTGATTTTCTTGCCGTTGGTGCGGATGTTCGTGACCTCGGCATTGACGTAGTAGCGAACGCCCTGCCCGAGCAGGAACTTCAGCCACGGATAGATCCACACCTCGTTGGTCGGCCCGTCCAGCACCCGGTCGTTGTGGTCGGTAAACATGCCCTGCAGCACCTGCAGCCAGTTGTTGCCGTTCGTGCGGGTACTGACCTTGTGCGGATTCGCGGCGACCAGGGTTCTCGTCATGTTGCCGAGATAGCGCTGGTAGGCGATCGATTTCCGCTCGGCCTCGATGAACTCCCACCACGGGATCTGCTCGTACTGATCGTCCCGCCGTTCGTGGCAGCTCGTGAGGATCTGCCACAGCTTGCCCATGTAGAAGAGTCCCTCGCGAAAGCCGACGGGCATCTTCGGCTTGCCGCGCTGTTGCCGCCAGACCCGAAACAGGCCCGCAAACGTGTGTGGCACGCTCGATGGCAACACGATGGGGCTGTGGACGAAGCTCGCCTCGACTTCGGCGTCGACATTGATCAGGCGGTCGGAGACATGCTCATCGGTATCCCAGTAGGGCGTGTGCTCCATCGTGTCGATGACGTGCTTGTAGTAGCCGGGGAAAAAGCGAAACCCGTGCTCTGCGGGCAGATCATGCCGTTCGTCACCGACTGCCGTGCCCTTGACGCCGTAACTTCGTGCCTTGCCGCCGGGGATGGAATGAAGCTCATAGACCTCTACGTCGAACCCCCGCGTGACCAGTTCGTGCGCTGCGCTCAGGCCGCCAACGCCGCCGCCGATTATGACTACCCTGGTTTTCGCCATCCGCTATGCCCCCGGCTTATTGTGTTTGTTCTTATCTGCAAACGGTCACGATACACGATCGAGAATGGCGTTGGCATCATTGAAGGCCGGCAGGTGGCCCTGCTCGGGCATCGCTTCCAGTGCCGCCGCGAGTGTCGAGCGCGCCTCCTCTGCGCCGTCATGGCTTGCGAGCCACTCGGCGAGCGACACGGCCGCGAGCAGTCGCCAGCTGCACGCACCCTGGCGAACGGCGAGATCATGCGCGCGCCGCAGCGCGATACCCGGGTCCGTGGCGAGGGTGCCGCCGGATTGTTGCAGGCGCCATTCGACCAGCCCGCGAACGCGGTGCACCTCGACCACATCGAGATCGTGGCCGTGTTTTTTCAGTTGCCGGTCGGCGAGTGCCAGGGCGGCGAGTGCCTCGTCGAACTGGCCGTCGAGGCTGAGGATATCGGCGACCACGCTGTGGTAGTAAGGCATCGACAACGAGTTGCCGACGGCGACGAGTGCGTCGAGCGTCTCCCGCAATGCCGTGAGGGTCTTGTCGCTGGGCTCGGTGCGCCACTCGCCCGCCAGTTGATGAAAGCGCCCCATCGCCCGGAAGTCCGGGTAACCGTGTTTCTCCGAGACACGGTTGGCCTCGCTGCCGATCTCGATGCAGCGCAGGTAGTCGCCCCGCTTGAGCTCGGTGCGTGCACCGTTTGCCAGTGCGAACGCGAGACTGCGCGGGTGGTTGATCTTGCGCGCATGAGCGATACCGTCCTCGACGCAGTTGCTCGCGGTCAGCGTGTAGCCCAGCCACCAGTGCGGAATTGCTGCATAGGACAGGCTCGCCATCTTCGGGTCCTGGCCGTAAATGAACGCATGGTTGGCATGGCGTTCTTCGTCGTAGAGGCTGGCGGCTTTCGACAGGTGCTCGAGCGATTCGGCCATAGGCCCGATGTAGGACTGGGTGACTCCCAGCAGCACGTGCGACTCGATGACGAGATCTTCGTTGTCCGATGACTCGGCAATCGAATGGAGTCTCTGGCCGAGGCTCATGGCGCGGGTCAGGTTGCCGGCGACGACATGGTGCGTCCACAGCCCGAACAGGACAGGCGCAATGGCGGGCGTCGCCACAGCCTGGTTGGAGAGCTGCTCGGCCCGGCTGTAGGCATCCCGAACCTGTTGTGCCGAGTAGCCGTGCACCGCCATCAGGGCCGGCCCCAGCGAAATCTGGATCTCGAGTTCGAGCGCATCGCGCTCCGACGTTTCCGGCAACTGTTCCAGTAGCTGCAACGCGTGCCGCAACAGGCTGCAGGCTTCGACGTGCGCCGCTTTTCGCGCCGCCAGCCGGCCGGCATCGAGCCACCGCGGAATCGCTTCCTCGATGCGGCCCGCGCGTGCCAGGTGCCGGGCGAGCAATTCCGGGCGCTTCTCGCACAGCGACTCGAACCGCTCGCGCAGCAAATCGGCGATGTGCTGATGATAGGAGGCCCGCTCGCTCTTCAGGATGGACTGGTAGGCGGCCTCCTGGATCAGCACGTGTCGGAATGCGTAGTTGGCGTTGGGCGGCAGGCCGCGCTGGTAGATGATGTCCGCGGCAACGAGTTGCTGGAGGTTCTCGTCGAAGTCACTGACCCCGAGCGTTTCCGCGAAAGCCTGCGACAGGTCGTAGTCGAATTCACGGCCGATGGTTGCCGCGAGCCGCACTACCGTGCGTGCATCGACGTTCAGCCGGTCGAGCCGGGCGACCAGCGATTCCTGCAGCGTCAGCGGAATTGCCAGGTCGTCACTGACCGTCGAGGTGCCGGCCGCCGGGGCTCCCGGCTCGATATCGAGCACGGCGCGCGTCAGCTCTTCGGCGAACAGCGGGTTACCTTGCGAGTTGCTGACCAGTTTCTCGACGACGGTCTCGGGCAGGTTCGCCTGTTCGCCGACCGCCGTAATCAGCGCCTTGGTCTCGGCGGAAGTGAGCGGCGAGACGCTGATCTGCGTGACGTGGCTGCGGCTGATCCAGTCCGGCAGGCCCTCGGGCCGCGTGGTGAATACGATGAGTGCACGGACCGACGGACCCTGCGCCACCACCATTTCCATCAGCTCGCGGAAACTGGCGTCGGCCCACTGGTAGTCATCGACCAGCAGCAAACGCGGTTCGTCACCCTGCTGGCCGAGCAACAGCGCAAGCAATTGCTCCAGGGTCTTGCTCTTCTGCAGCGATGGCGCGAGCTGCGGGGCCGGGTAGCGCTCGTCGGCCTCCATGCCGAGGAGATCGAGCATCAGGGGCATGGCGTCCGGCAGGGACAGCCCGGCACTGGCGAGGCGCCGCTCGAGTGCCGCGACCTGGCCGGCCGTATCCGTGCCGGCCGCGGACGATGCGACCTGGCGCCTGAGATAGTCGCTGACCGGTTTCAGCACGCTGTTCTGATAGTCGGCGTAGCAGACGATCTCGGCGATGTGGGCGTCGTGTTCGGCAGCCACCTGGTGTTTCAGTTCGTGCGCCAGCCGCGATTTGCCGACGCCGCTTTCGCCGGCGATGACCACGACCTGGCCCTGCCCGTCGCACGCCTGCGCCCAGCGTTGCTCGAGCATCGCCAGTTCCGGCTTGCGTCCGACCAGTGCCGTGAGGCCGCCGCGGGCCTCGAGTCGGGAACGTCGATCGTCTTCTTCCAGCAGCCGATAGGCGGTGGACTCCGGGCCGCCGAGCGCCGACGCCTGCGGCTCGAGGCGATCGAGCGAAAAATAGCCGGCGAGCAGCGCGTGGCTGTCATCGCTGACGACAACGGCGCCGTCGTCGGCGGCGCTCGCCAGCCACTCGGCGCGCTCCGCCAGGCTGCCGATGATCCTGAAGCCCTCGCCCTCGCGCTCGATCACGGCAGTCCCGGTATCGATGCCGATGCCGGCCTGGGCTCGTGGCGAGCCCTCGACCACCGCCGTGTCATTGAATGCCTGGATCGCGTCGGCGATGGCCAGCGCCGCCCTGGCCGCATGCTGTGCGTCGTACTCGAGGGCCGTCGGGTAGCCGAAGCAGGCGGCAAGCTGTTGCGCCCCGACGTGGAAGACACTGCCCTGGAAGGACTCGACGGCGGCGCTGACGCGTGCGGTCAGTGCCGCCAATGCTTCACGCAGGGTCTCCGCGTCGTGAGTCGCGGCGGCGCCAGCCAGCCACTTCATGCGCACGTGCACGACCGTGAGCTGGCGGCGTTCCGCGGGCAGGTGCTTCGCCTTGGCGGCTTCGCGGGCACGCGCCGCATCGACGTCGTCCGTCTTGACGATGCCGCCCGGCGTAATGTCGAAAATCCATGCCACGATGACCGCGACGGGGAAGCCGGCGAGGGCCAGCAGGATGATGCCCTGCAGGGCCCAGTCGGGGGAGTTGAACGCGGGCAGCACGACCGACGAGATCTCGACGATGACCCATGCGCCGACCGAGTAGGCGATGGCGATCGGGAAGACGCGGCGGCGGATCAGCTCGCGGACCAGGCCCCGCTTGCGCGGCGCTTGCTCGCCGTCTTCCTTGTTCACGCGCTCCCCCTGGCGCCCGTCAACGTCGGCCATGGCGCGGTCAGAAGGACAGGCTGGCTTGCAGTCCTACCGTCCTTGGCTCTTCGACGAATCCCCAGTAGCTCGGGGCGCCGAAACTGGCTCCTGCCAGGGGCGTATCGAGAGAGTAGGGGACGACGGTCCTGTCGGTCAGGTTCTTGCCGACCAGGGCGACCTCCCAGCGACGGTCTATATCGCCGACCGACAGTCTCGCGTTCAACTTCGAGTAGCCCTTCTGCACCTGCGCCGGGTCCAGCGTGGGCGTGGTGAAGTAGTCGTCGGTGAAAGCGAGATCGGCCACCAGGCGCAACACGATATTGTCGCCGACGGGCTGCACGAAGTCGGCGCTGAGGACACCGTTCCAGTCGGCCACGTAGATGTTGCTCTGGCCGCGGTAGTTGCAGTTCACGCCGTCCGGCGCGTCCGGCACCTGGCCGAAGTAGCACTGCCCGATATAGTCGCGGAACTCGAAATCGGTAGTGCCGATCGCCGCGGTCAGCAGCAGTTGATCGTTCACTGCCCAGCGCGCGTCCAGCTCGATGCCCTGGGTCACGGCCTCGCCCGCGTTCGTGACGTTGTAACCGAGCACCCCGTCGAACACGCTGACCTGCAGGTCCTCGAACTCCGTGCGATAGATCGCCGCGTTGAGCTCGGCGGCGCCGCCGGCGAAACGCATCTTCAGACCCGCCTCGAAATTGGTTGCCGCCTCGTCCTCGAATTCGAAGGAGCCGCCGTTCGCCGGTGCGTTGTTCGAGCGCTCGTCGAAGCCGCCCGCCTTGGCGCCGCGCGAGACCAGCACGTAACCCATCGTGTCGTCGCGCCAGTCGTACTGAACGCTCAGCGAGGGCATCACCTGGTCCTCGGAGCGGTCGCCCTGGATATCATGGTTGGTGACATTGAACAGCCCGGCGTAAAGCAGCGGTGCGACCGTGGCCGCCGGCTCCTCGAGCGCGGCACCGTTGATGTCGGTTATGGCCAGGCTGCGTGTCGCCGACTTCTCTTCGGTCGCCAGCCGCAGGCCCGCGGTGAGCCGCAACCGGTCGGAGATCGACCACGTCGCTTCCCCGAACACGGACCAGTTGGTGGTGTCCTCATCAAAGTACCGCGGCGTGCCGGTGTTGCCGATGAACTGGCCGTTGGTGGACATCGTCAGGGCATTGACGACCGGTACGATCACGCTCGTATCGTTGACGAACAGCGTGTCGAAGAAATTCAGCTCGCGGGTCTCGAAGTAGATGCCGGCGATGTAGGACAGCGTCTGTCCGGCGGGCGACGTGAGCCGCAGTTCCTGGCTGAACTGCTCGAACTGCTCCTCGAAACCCGCGGTGAATACGTTGGCGCCCGTGAAGTCGCAATCGCACAGCTCGTCGAACTCGTACTCGGAGTACCCGGTAATAGCCGTGAATTCGAGTTCCCCGATGGGGCGGGTGATCAACAGCACCAGTTCCAGGGAGTCGTTGTTGCTGAAATCGCCATTCGCGGATCTCGCGAAATCCTGCGTGGTGTTGGCGACGCTCGGGTCCTGCCCGAATAGCAGCAGGATGTCGGCGTAGCGAAGGTCGACAAACGGGCCGCCCGCGGCCGGTATCTCTGTGAGGATCTCGATCTCGCGACCCGTCACGTCGAAGCGCCCGACCTCGGCCTTGAACAGCACGTCGAAGTCGTTCGGGGCCTCCCAGGCCAGCGTCAGGCGGGCACTGGACTCATCGCGTTGCGGTTCGTCGCGAGCGAGTGTCAGGTTGTCGATGTGGCCGTCCTGGGACCGGAAACGCGCGGCGAGGCGCGCGCTCAGCGTCGGGCTCAGCGGGCCCGACAGGGCGCCGACGAACTCCCGCTCGCCGGTATCGGGTTCAAACGTTGCCTGCAGATAACCCTCGGCCACGTCGGTGGGCCTCGCGGTCGTGATATTCAGGGCGCCCGCGATGTTGTTCTTGCCGAACAGGATGCTCTGCGAGCCGCGCAGGACCTCGACGCGCTGCAGGTCGAAAAACAAGCCGCGCGCCTGTTGCCCGCGGCCGCGGTAGATGCCATCGACGTAAGTGCCGACCGATTGCTCGAACCCGGGATTCTCGCCCGAGAAGATGCCGCGAATGGCGATGTGGTTGCCAATGCCGGTTTCCGCCATGCTCATGTTCGGGACATAGCTGCTGAGCGCCTGCATGCTCTGGATGTTCGTCTCGAGCAGCCGCTGGCCGTCGATCGCTGCGACCGATAAGGGTACGTCCGAGAGTAATGCTTCGCGTTTCGTCGCCGTGACGACGATCTCTTCGAGGATCGGGGGCGCTTCCTGTGCCGCGGCGGGGCTGACAGCCCAGACGCAGGCCGCCGCCAGCAATAGTTGTCGCATCGTGTGCCCCCCGAACGTAAACGGCTTCGAGTTTAGCGCATTTCGCCCCCGCGTACCGGCTTAGCGGCGCGGTTACAAACAGGTGCAAAGCACCGACGGCGCAGCCGATTTCGCGGTGCGCCATGCGATTTCGGTGGTGACACGGCAGCCAACGCGCAATAATGAGGCGCACACGGGTCCACGCACCGTCTCGCTATGGCAAACAACAAGAAAATCGCCGTTATCGGCGAGTGCATGATCGAGCTTCGGCCTCATATCTCGCAGGCCGGTTACGCGAAACCGACCATCGATGCGCAGATCGCCTATGGCGGCGACACGCTGAACGTCGCCGTGTATCTCGCGAGGCAAGGAATCGACGTCGAGTACGTCACGTTGCTCGGCGACGACCCGTTGAGCGACTGGATGGTGCGCCAATGGCAGGAGAACGGGGTCGGGTGCGAACTGGTCCGCCGCGAGAAACGCGGCCTGCCCGGGATGTACTGGATCGACGTCGACGAGAGCGGCGAACGGTCATTCCACTACTGGCGTGTCGAATCGCCGGCGCGGCGGCTGATCAATGACGACGAGCGGCGCTCCTGGGTGTTCGAGCAACTCGGCCGCTTCGACAGCCTGTATTTCTCGGGGATCACGCTGTCGCTGTACCGCGAAAAAGCCCGGGCCAGGCTGTTCGAGTTTCTCGCGTCTTATCGTGAGGGCGGCGGACAGGTCTACTTCGACAATAATTATCGCCCCAGGCAGTGGCCCGACCTGCAAAAGGCACAGGCGGCGTTCGAGTCGATGTACCGCCTGACCGACATTGCGCTCCCCACGGCCAGCGACGAAAGGCGCTTGTTCGGCGACGATTCCAACGACCAGGTCATCGAGCGACTGCGTTCCTGGGGCAACGACGAGATCGTGCTGAAACGGGGCGCCAAGGGCTCACTCGTCGTCGACGCTACCTCGGTCACGCCCGTGCCGCCGGTGCTCGTCGAGGAGGTGGTCGACACGACCGCCGCGGGCGACTCGTTTAATGCCGGGTATCTCGCAGCCCGGTTCGGCGGCCGAGGTCCCGAAGATGCGGCGCGGCACGGCAGCCGGCTGGCCGCCACGGTCGTCCAGCACCGCGGCGCGATCATTCCCCGGGATGCAATGCAGCTCGGGTCCTGATGTTCGCAGGAATACCCCGTAGCAGGGGTGCGAGCGCCGACGACCGGTGACGGCGCGGGCCGCCTCAGGCGGTCGACGCACTGGCGAGCGATGTTCTTCTTCTTGCGTTCCATTCCAGCACGGCGATCGTCAGCGCCGGCAGCATCGTGAGCGACACGAGCGCCGCGCCGAGAATGCCGAACAGCACGATTGCGCCGACGCCGCGGTACAGTTCCGTTCCGGCGCCGGGGATGAACACCAGCGGCGAGAGCCCGCAGATCGTCGTCAGCGTCGACATCGCGATGGGCCGCAGGCGCGACGCGACCGCATCCCGGACCGCGTCGATCGCCGAGGATTGCTGTTCCTTCATGTGCTGCATGGCGCGATCGACAATCAGGATCGGGTTGTTGACGACCGTGCCCATCAGGATCAGGAATCCCAACATCGAGATCATGTCGAACGGTTGATGCAGCTCGCCCAGTCCCAGCCACCCCAGCAGGGCGCCCACGAGATTCAGCACGGCAAGGCCGACGATGCCGCCCGCGATGCCGAGCGGAATCGTCGTCATGATCAGCAACGGGTATCCCCAGTGCTTGAAGATCGCCACCAGCAATAAATAGATAATGACGAGCGCGACCGGCAGGTTCGCAGCAAGCGCCGCCTTGGTGGCGTCGAGCTGGTCGCTGGCGCCCGAGATGTCGACGTTGACGCTCACGGGCAACGCGCCGGTTTCTCTGAGATAGGCAACCACGTCGTTGCGCACGATCTCGACGCCGCTCTCGAGCGGAATGGCCTGCGGCGGAATGATATTGAGCGTCACCGTGCGCTGACCGTTGATGCGGCGGATCGAGTTCGTGTCCACCGTCTCGTGGATCGTGGCAATGGCATCCAGGGGCAGGATGCTGCCCTGCGGGGTATAGATCGGCATTCCCCCGAGACTGTCGACGTCGGCCTGGCCGCCCGAGGTGCCGTACAGGTACATGTCGATCTTGTCATCGGCCTCGAAGTACTCGTCGACAAAGGCGCCGTCGGTGAGCGCCGCCACGGTGTAGCCTACCTCGCTGGCCGCGAGACCCAGTTCCGCCGCGCGCGCCCAGTCCGGCCGCACCTCGAGCAACGGTTGCGACAGGGCGAGCGAGGACGGGCTGGACTGGATCCGGGGATTGCCGAAGACCTCTTCCGCCCGGCGGTAGGTCGCCAGCGCGGCATCGTAGATGACGCCGAGGTTCGGCCCGGAAACGTCGAGGTTGATGCTGCGCGTTCCGCCATCGTTGCTGGAGATGATCGAGCCGCGCGCTGCGAACGCCCGCATTCCCGGGTACTGCCGGTAGCGCTCGGTAATTGCATCCATCAGCTCGTCGATGTCCGCGTGCCGCACCGGTTCCGAGATGATACGAAACCCGTCCGCCGAGATGCGCGTGTTCAGGTACCGGATCGCCGGTACATCGGTCTCGCCGCGATCGAAGCGCCGCGGGTCATCGCCAACGAACTGCAGGAAATGGTCCTGCACTTCGAGGCCGATCTCTTTCATGGTCTCGATGTTGTAGCCGGGCGGCGCACTCATCGAGGCAAACGTCTTGGGCTCTTCGCCCTCGGGCAGGTACTCGGCCGGCGGGGTCAGCAACAGGATGATGGCGGCGCTCGCGACGACCGTGATGCCGATCGTCAGGCGCCGGCGTTTGCGCGTGTTGATCAGGGCGTCGATGCGCGCGAGCAGGCGTTCCCCGAATGCATCGATGCTGTGCGAGCGATTCTCGGTGCCGAACGACAAGCGCGCGCTCGCCGTCGGAATCAGCGTAATGGCGACCAGCATCGAAGCGAGGATCGACGCGGAGATGGCAATCGCGACATCGGAATAAAGCTGGCCCGCTTCTTCGCGGATGAACAGGATGGGCAGGAACACGAGGATGGTCGTCAGCGTCGAGGCCAGCACGGCCGTCCAGACGCTCCTGACGCCTTCGACCGCCGCGTGGAACCGATCCAGTCCCTGCCGGCGCTTGAGCTCGATGCTCTCGATGACGACGATACTGTTGTCGAGCGTCATGCCGATCGCGAAGGCGACGCCGGCCAGGGAAATGACGTTGATCGTGCGGCCCGCTGCCAGCAAGCCGATGAACGCCGCGATCGTGCAGACCGGGATGCCGAGCACGCCGACCGCGGTGGCCCGCGCCGACCGGAGGAACAGGAACATCACGGCCGTAGCGAACAGCGCGCCCAGCGACAGGTTGAGCCAGACGTTGCGGATGGACGCCTCGACGTAGCCGGCGTCCTCGGCCATCAACTGCATGCGCATGCCGTTGGGCTGCAGGACATCGCGGTTCACCTGCTCGACCGCGTCGAGCATCGCGTACTTGATGTCGATGACATTCGAGCCCGCTTCGCGATTGACCGAGGTAAAGAGGATCGGCTCGCCGTTGAAGTAGGCGTAGCCCTGGATCTCGGAATGGTCCAGCTCGACGACGGCAACGTCGCCCAGGCGAATCAGCGAATCGCCGCGCCGATCGACGATCAGGTCTTTGAGCGATTCGACCGAATCGAAGCGGCCGATGGTCCTGAGGAGATAGCGCCGCTTGCCGCTGTCCAGCTCGCCCCCGGATACGTCACGATTGCGGGCCCGGATCGCATTGCGCAGGTCGAGGATCGTGAGCTGGCGGTCCGCCAGCCGTGTCGGGTCCACCAGGATCCTGATCTGGCGCTCGGCGCCGCCGGAGACGTTGACCTGCGATACGCCGGGCACCCCGGACAGGCGCGTGCGCACGTTGTCCACGACGAAGTCGCGCATCATGACCATGTCGATATTGCGCGGGTTCCCCGGCAGCGGCGAGATGGCGAAATACATGAACGAGTTCGCCGAGAACGAGTTGGCAAATACCCGCGGCTCGTCGACGTTCTCGGGGTAGGAGGGCACCTGGTTGAGTGCGTTGTTCACCTCGATCAGTGTCTGTGTCATGTCGACGCCGAACGGGAAGTCCAGCTCGATAACCGCCCTGCCGCTGGATGCCGAGGACTCCAGCCGTTGCAGGTTGGGCAGTGTGCGCAGGTATTCCTCCTGCTCGATCAGGATTTCCTTTTCGACGTCCTGCGGCGTAGCGCCAGGCCACGATGTCTGGATCGACACCGTGCGTACCTCGAGATCGGGAATCATCTGCACCGGAACGCGAATCGCGGCGAGAACGCCCAGCACGGAGACGATCAGCGCCACCACTGTCATGAGAATGCCGTTGCGTACGAAGGCCTCGAACATGGTTACGGACGACCGTCCAGGATCGTTACTGCCTGGCCGTCCTGCAGGGTTTCGTTTCCACGGACCACGACGAGATCATCGGCCAACAGCCCGCTCGTGACTTCCACCACGCCGGCAAACTCGAACCCCGTGCGCACCACGCGCTCGCGAACGACGGGCACATCGCCGCCCGGGTCGACCACCCAGACCGTCACGCGCCCGTCCGGAAAGCGCAGGATCGCATCCCGCGATACCGCGATACCGCTGCGCCCGGTGTCGATGTTGAGCTTGCCGCGCACCGACATGCCCGGCGTAATCCTGAGCGGATCGGCGTCCCCCGGGCTGTCAGCCAGGACCCTGACCAGGAAAGTCCGGGCACCGGGGCTCTTGACCGGCACGATCGCATCGACGCGCCCCGAGATCGAGCGATCCGGCAACGCATCGAGCGTCATCTCGACCGGCGTCTGCGGGGCGATAACGGCGAAATTTTCCTGTCCGACACGAAAGTCGAACCGCAGGTTCTCGGTTGCCACCAGCTCGAGCAATCCGTCGCCGGGATTCACCCACTCTCCCAGCTCGGCGAGCCGCTCACTGATGACGCCGGCGAACGGGGCCCGAAGCGTATGTCGTGCGAGGATGGCCTGCTGCTCACGGGCAGCCGCCTGCGACGCCACGAGCGCCACCTCGTTGCTGTTCACCTCGGCACGCAGCGACTCGATCTGCGTGCGGGCAACGCCGCGCTGGGCGCCGACCTTTTCCGCCTCGGTGAAGCGTCGCCTGGCATCGGCAAGGGCGATTTCCCGCTGCCGTACCTCGGCGACCGCGCGCTCGAGCGCAAGTTGCGCGAGTTCCGCGTCCAGCTTGAGCAATGCGTCACCGGTCTCGACTCGGTGGCCTTCGTCGATCGCCAGCTCGGCGACGAGTCCCGCGACGGCCGTGCTCAGCACCGCCCTGCGCGGAGAGGTCACCGTGCCGGTTACGTTGACCTGGCTGACGATCGGGCGGTTCGAGACCGTTTCGACCTGCACCGGCACCTGGGCCGCCGCGGCGAGCGGCAACAGTGCCAGGCACAGGATCGCCGCGGGGCGGTGCCGCATTTTCGACATTACTCCTCGTCCCTCGGCAACGGAATGATCAACACGGGCACGAGGCGGCTGTCGAGCACGCTCTGGGTGACGCTGCCCATCAGTGTGCGGCGCAGCTTGCCGCGGCCGTGAGACCCCATGACGACGAGTTGGCCGCCCCAGCGCACGGCTTCGCGGATAATGGTCGGCCCTGGCTCGCCGCGGATCAGGAGCGTCTCGCACTTGATGCCGCGCTTGCTGAACCCGCGGCAGAGCCTGTCGAGCAGTTCTTTCCGGTCCTGGAACTCCTCCGGCACGGGGTCCGTTATCACCTTGCGCCGAAGCTGGTGCCCGAACATGTCCGGCTCGCGCGGTGCCACGTTGATCAGCAGCAGCTTGCTCTTCTGGGGTGCAAGACGAATCACCATCTTGGCGACCTTGTCGCTGAACTCGGAGCGGTCGACGGCAGCAACGATTTTCATGGGCATCTCGAAAGCCTTCAGAAGTTGGGGCGCCCTGGCCGGGCGCCGAAGAGTCTATTGTATAGGTGCGTCCCGGCTACGACGACAGCGCCTTGATCGCGCCCCGCAGTTCCGCGAGGCCCTTGAGCCTGCCGATGGCCGAATAGCCCGGGTTTCCGGGTTTCTCCAGGTCGCCCATCATCTGGTGGCCATGGTCCGGGCGGAAGTAGATCTCGGCCGCGGCCTGGCTCTCGTTTCGCAGCAGGGCCCGGATCACGGCGATCATGTCGATGTCGCTGTCGAGATGCTCGGCCTCCACGAATGATCGTGGTTCGTCGGCATCGCGTCGTACGCCTCGCAGGTGCGCGAAGTGGATGCGCTCCGCGAACCGCGACGCCATGGCGGGCAGATCGTTGTCCGGGCGGCTGCCGTAGGTGCCGACGCAGAGCGTCATGCCGTTGGCGGGACTGGGCTCTCTCCTGAACAGCTCGTCGAGGTCGGCTGCCGTGCAGACGATGCGCGGCAGCCCGAACATGTCGCGGGGCGGATCGTCGGGATGAATGGCGAGCTTCACGCCCAGCGCCTCCGCCACCGGCAGCACCCGCGCCAGGAACGC
>JBFEJR010000049.1:0-17172 GCA_041553075.1 Woeseiaceae bacterium
CATGTAGCCGAGCGGGAACGTCGTCGCCGGGTGCCAGTCGAACTCCCCCATGTCCGCCTGGTAATGCATGATCGGACCCTGGCCGCCGGAGTGAAATCGCACCGAGTGGCTCGCGGCATCGAGGAGCCCGAAGAAACCCGTAACGAAGCGGTCGTCGGGCAGGTCCTCGCAGAGCTGGTCGTTGATGTGGGTGAAGGCGTCGTCGAGAGTGGACTGCAGCCGCAGCGCGACCCGCAGCATCGCGCGTACCTGTGTCGCGCTCAGTGCCGGGCCGATGCCGTGGCCGGTCGCATCGCCCATAAGCATGAACAGGCGATTGTCGCCGAGCGGGATGAAGTCATACAGGTCGCCGCCGGTCTGGTCGGTTGGCAGGAACGCTCCACCGAACTCGTAGCCGGCGATCTCCGGCATGTCTTTCGGCAGCGTGCCCATCTGCACGTCGCGCGCAACCGAGATTTCGCGGCCGAGCCGCTCGGAGGCGATTATCTGCTCCGTCACCCTGGCCCGGTGCAATACGACCGCGGCCTGCGCTGCCAGGGCCTCTGCAACGTACTCGTCCCGGGCGTCGAACACGCCGTCGTGCTTGTTCAGGATTTGCAGCACGCCGACCAGCGACTCCTCGTAACCGATCAGGGGGATCGTCAGCATGCAGCGCGACCGATACCCGGTCTGCCTGTCGATATCGCGGTTGAAGCGCGGGTCGGCGTAGCAGTCGGGCACGTTGATCAGCTTGCGGGTCTGTGCCGATTCGCCGACGATGCCCTTGTCGGCAGGGATGCGGATTTGCTCGAGCTCGGTGCCGACCCGCACCACGAGCTCGTCATGCGCTTCGTCGTAGAGAAACACGGTGCCGCGCTCGGCATGCAGGACGTCACGCGACGCGTCGACGACCTCGGCGAGCATCGTGTCGAGATCGAACGGCGCCGCCAGCTTGCGCGTGACCTCGAGAATCTGGCGCAGCGCCTGGGTGTCGCTCGTGTCCCGGATGTTGCCGTCAGTCATCCCGGGCGATTTCCGTCATCGGCAAACGCACGTACTGGATTTCGATCTCCGAGATGCGCGCCGTCATGCGCTCGGCCAGCTCGGGGATCTTGAAACTGGAGTTCTCGATGGCGCGGCGCGTGACCAGCACCTCCTCGCGCACGGCGAGGTCTTCACCGAGCTTGGAGGCGGTGTTGACCGGATCGCCGAAGAAGTCGACGTCCCCGGCCAGCAGGATGCGGCCATAGTCGATCCCCACCGACAGGTAGATCTGTTCGCCGATGCCGAACGCGTCGTTTGCTTCGAATAACGCGGCGTTGACGTCGAAGCTCGCCTGGATCGCGTCGTCGGTCTTCTCGAAAAAAGCATAGCAGTTGTCCGCATCGCACTTGAGCAGCACGCCGCGATTGGCCTCGATGATCGGCGCGATGATCTGGCGGGCGCGATGAATCATCTTGAGAAAGTGGAGTACCCCGATCTTTCTCGAGGTGCTCGAAAAGCTGGCCATGTCCGAAATGAACACGGCGCCCTCGGTGCCGAAGCGCTCCCAGATACCTTCGCGAATCGACTCCGCCTTGTTCGGGTCCGGCTCGTTCGCAAACCTGGCGACAAGCGCATCGAACTCCTCGTGCCCGGTCAGGGGCTCGTGAAAAGCGACATCTGCCATGGTTTCCCCAATAATTTCTAGTTATGCGTAGGCAGCGAGGCGCCAGTATATCCCGAGTGAGCCGGGATTTTGCTACTCTCGCCGGGGCTTGTGAGCGAACGGGAGTCACGTGTCATCACTCGATGCACTTATTAGCAGCCACCGGCCGGGCTATTCCCTGGAGCAGGCGTTCTATACCGATCCGCGCATCTACGAGCTCGAACTCGAGCGCATCGTCTACCGCAACTGGATCCTGGCCGGGCATGTTTCGGAATTGCCGGAGCCCGGGGATTTCAAGGTCGTGGCGGTTGCCGGCGAGTCGGCCATCGTCGTGCACGGCGAGGACGGTCACCTGCGCGCGTTTGCCAATGTCTGCCGCCACCGGGGCTCGCTCGTGTGCCTCGAAAGCCATGGCCGCGCGCAGCGCTTCGCTTGCCCTTACCATGGCTGGACCTACGAGCTCGACGGGCGACTGGCCGCGGCGAGGGATATGCCGGCTGACTTCGACAGGTCCCGGTACGGCCTGCTGCCCGTGTCATTCGATGTCATCCACGGGCTCATGTTCATTTGTTTCTCGGCAACGCCGCCGTCGCTCGCGGGCTGCAGGCGGGACCTCGCCGCGCCGCTGGCAATGTTCGACTTCGAGAACCTCAAGGTCGCCGCCAACAAGACCTATGACATCCCGGCCAACTGGAAACTCTGCATCGAGAATTACCAGGAGTGTTACCACTGCGCGACGGCCCATCCCGACTACGCACGCATGCACACGCTCACGCTCAACTATGAGCGCCGGGCCCGCATGCGTACCGCGCTCCGTGAACGCATGGCCGCGTGCGGGGTGCGCGATTACGAGATCGACTACATCGACACCAGGGCGCGGCCCGGCGAAACCGGTTATGGCTACAGTCGTTCCGCGTTGTTCCGGAAGTACCAGACCGGCAGCCGTGACGGGCGGCCGGTCGCGCCGCTGCTGGGCGAATTCACCGGCTATGACCAGGGCGCATCGGACTTCACTTTCGGGGCCTTTTCGTTCCTGCTCGCTTACTCGGACCACGTCGTCGCCTACGTCTTCACCCCGGTCGAGCACGAGCGCTCGCGCTGTGAGATCTACTGGCTGGTGAGGGCAGACGCACACGAGGGCAGGGACTACGATGTCGAGGAGTTGACCTGGCTCTGGGACGTCACGACCCAGGCGGACACGGAGATCATCGTCAACAATTCAAAGGGAGTACACTCGAAGTTCTACCAGCCGGGGCCGCTCTCGACGATGGAGGCCATGCAGGGCGTGTACCTCGACTGGATTCTGCAGGAGTTGCAGCGACCACCAGAATGACAGGCATGAGAACCTATGACGTCATTGTCGTCGGCGCCGGGCACAATGGGCTGACGACCGCTGCTTTCCTTGCGCAGGCCGGCCTCGACGTCGTCTGCGTGGAGAAGAACGACTACATCGGCGGCGCCGCCGTCAGTCGGAATCTCTACAAGGACTGGATGTATTCCAACTGCTCATACGTCTGCAGCCTGCTGCGGCCGGAGATCTTCCGGGCTCTCGAGCTGCACAAGCACGGACTGCAGATAACGCCGTTTGGCGGCTCGGTGCAGTTCATGGAGAACGGCGACTATTTCGGGACCTACCATGACCCCGAAGTCGCTTACCGTGAGATGGCCCGGTTCTCCCGGCACGATGCCGATATGTACAAGAGTTACCGGGCCGACACGATGCGCCAGTGTCGTTTCATCCGCGACTTCCTGTTACGAACGGCGCCCGACCCGACGTCCTTCCGGCCCCGGGATATCCGGGAGCTGCTGCACATCGGCAGCAAGTTCTGGGAGATGGGCGAGGATCGCATGTACGAGACGATCCGCTTCTGGACGATGAGTGTTGCGGATTACCTCGACGGGTATTTCGAGACCGACGTCATCAAGGCGGCAAAATCCGGCAGCGGCATCATCGGCACGGCACTCGGAGTGCATTCGCCGGGAACCGCCTATGTCCTGCTGCATCATTACATGGGCGAGGTCGACGGGAACGTCGGGTCGTGGGGGTTCGCGCGCGGCGGCATGGGCGCGGTGTCGCAGGCGATCGCCGGCGCGTTCGAGGCGGCCGGCGGCGAGCTGCGCACGGAAGCCGGCGTCGAGAAGATCCTGGTCAGGAACGGCAAGGTGCAGGGCGTTGCGCTCGAAAACGGCGAGGAGCTCAAGGCGCGCGTGGTGGCATCGGCCATGGACGTGAAACGCACATTCCTCGACTGCATGGACAGCAGCGACGTCCCCGAGAGGTTCCACCGGCGCGTCGAGAACTTCAAGATTCGCGGTTCGTCGGGCAAGCTGAATATTGCGCTGGACGGGCTGCCGACGTTCCCGGCGCTGCCCGAGGGCAGCACGCTGATGCACAGCGACATGCACTTCATCGACTCGATGGAGCGCATGGAGCGAGCCTACGACGACTGGAAGGCGGGCACCTGGTCGCAGGACCCTTACGTCGACATGGTGATCCCCACGCTGAACGATCCCACCATGGCGCCGCCGGGCAAGCACTTCATGAGCGTGTTCGTGCAGTACTGTCCCCACCAGATAGAGGGGCGGCGCTGGACGACCGCAGAGAAGGACGCGTTTGGCCAGACCGTGCTCGACCAGATCGGCAACTACAGCCCCGACTTCAAGGACCTGATCCTGCACGTCGAGGTACGGACGCCGCAGGACATCGAGGACGAGATCGGCATAACCGAGGGCAATATCTTCCACGGCGAGCTGACCATGGACCAGCTGCTGTTCAATCGGCCGATCCCCGGCTATGCGCAGTACCGGACGCCGGTCGAGTCACTGTACCTGTGTGGCTCGAGTACGCATCCGGGCGGCGGCGTGATGGCCGCGCCGGGCGCCAACGCGGCACGCGAGATACTCGCCGACCTGCGCCGTCCGAACACCGTGCCCGAGAACTTCGGCGATGACTGAGCATTACGATGCCATCCTGGTCGGCGCGGGCCATAACGGCCTGGTGTGCGCCGCGCTGCTGGCGCAGGCCGGCAAGCGCGTGCTGGTCCTCGAGGCCGCCTCCCAGGTAGGCGGTGCCGCCGTGACGCGCGAGTTCGCCGAGGAGTTCTCGGTATCGGCGTGCGCGCACCTGCTGTACCAGCTGCAGCCCGAGGTCTGCCGGGACCTGAAGATCTCGCCGCCCCTGGCCGCCGAGAATATCCCCACGATTGCGCTCGCGGAGGATGCCGGACATGTGCGCATCGCCGGCGCCGCGGTCGAGGGAGTCGCCGCGGAAGACGCCCGGCAGTACCGGCGTTTTCACAAGCGCATGACGCGGTTTGCCAGGCTCCTGCGCAAGCTCCTGGTCAAGCCGCCGCCGCGGCTCGGTACGCGCAGCCGGCGTGACCTGTACGCGCTGGCGCGGCTCGGCCTCAGCGTGCGTAGCCTCGGCCGCGACGACATGCGGGAATTCCTGCGCCTCATCGGGATGAACATCCACGACGAGGTCCGCGAACGTTTCGCGAGCCCCCTGCTGCGCGGCGCAATCAGTCTCGACGCCGTGCTCGGCACGCATCTCGGGCCGCGCTCGCCCAACACGGTGCTGACGTACCTGCATCGCCTCGCCGGCAACAGCGGCCGCGTCGCGGTACCAAGAGGGGGCATGGGGATGGTGCCGGCGATGCTGGCGCAGTCCGCCCGCGCCGCTGGCGCGGATATCCGGACCGGCACGCCGGTGCGCCGCATCGTCGTCGACAACGGTCGCGTGACCGGCGTCGAGACCGAGGCCGGCGAGGTTTTTCACAGCTATACCGTGGTGTCTAACGCAGATCCGAAACGCACGGTCATGCGGCTGGTCGGCGCCCGGCATTTCGAGACGCGGTTCGTCAAGCGGATTCATCACCTGCGCGCGCAGGGCAATGCCGCGAAAGTGCATCTCGCGCTCGATGCGCTGCCGTCGATCGACGGGTTCAGTGACCGGGATTACGGCGCGCGCATCCTCGTGGCCGGCGATGAGGACCATGTCGAGCGTGCATTCAACCCGGCGAAGTACGGCGAGTACTCGAGCGCGCCCGTGATCGAGCTGGCTTTCCCGAGCGTTCACGACGAATCGCTGGCGCCGCCGGGCCAGCACGTCATGTCGGCCGTCGTGCAGTACGCGCCTTACGCTTTGCGGGGCGGCTGGACGGAGGCCGCCAGGCAGGGGCTGTTCGATGTCGTCATCGAAACACTGGCGCGTTACATGCCGGATCTCGAGCAACGCGTCGTTGCGAGCGAGTTGCTGACGCCCGTCGACCTCGAGGCCGAGTTCCATGTCACCGGCGGGCACTGGCACCATGCAGAGCTGGCGCTCGACCAGTTCCTGTTCGTCAGGCCGGTCAGCGGTGCCGCCCAGTACGCCATGCCGCTGGATGGCCTGTTCCTGTGCGGTGCCGGCACGCATCCGGGGGGCGGCGTCAGCGGCGCGGCGGGCCGCAATGCGGCGCACACTATTCTCAACAGGGGGAAAGGCCGGTGAAATCCGAACCCGTCCACCAGGGGCGCATCGAGTCGCCGTTCTACGCGCGGCAAAAGGCCCTCGACACGGTCAACGAGTGGCACCAGTGGAAAGGCTACACGGCCGCCAATGAACTGTACTGCGCCGACACCGAGTACTTCGCGATTCGCAACTCGACGGCCGTGTTCGACCTCACGCCGATGACCAAGTACCGGATCACGGGGCCGGATGCTCTCGCGTATCTCGATCGCCTGGTCACTCGTGACATGACCAGGATTGCGCCGGGGCGCGTGGCCTACGCCGTATGGTGCGATGACGCAGGGCAGGTCGTCGACGACGGCACGATTTTTCACCTGCGCGAGGGCGAGTACCGATTGTGCTCGCAGGAGCGGCACTTCGGATGGCTGCAGGCGGCGACCATCGGCTTCGACGTGACCGTGACCCACGAGACGGACGAGGTCGCTGCGCTCGCGGTCCAGGGACCGACCTCCTACAGCGTGCTGAGCAACCTGGGGCTTGCCGGGCTTGCCGAGCTCAAGCCCTTCAGCCTGATGCAGGTGCGTTTCAAGGGCACCGATCTCATGGTCTCCCGCACCGGTTTCACGGGCGACCTCGGCTACGAGCTGTGGCTGGACCCGGCCAGGGCGGAGGCACTCTGGGATGCGCTGTTCGACGCCGGCAAGCTGCATGGCATCAGGGCAATCGGCACCAATGCCCTCGAAATGGCGCGCATCGAGGCGGGTTTCATCGCGGTCTACCACGAGTTCCTGCCCGCTGACGAGACCGTTCGCAGCGGCCGCTCGCGTTCGCCCTTCGAGCTGGGACTCGGCTGGCTGGTGGATTTCACCAAGCCGGTTTTCAACGGACGACGCGCGCTGGCCGAGGAATGGCGTTCCGGGTACACGTGGCGTCTCGCGAAGCTGGATATCGAAGGCAACAAGCCCGCACATCATTCGTACGTTTTTGCCAAGGAAGCGCGTAACCGGGGCAACATCGGTTTCGTGACGTCGGCGATGTGGTCGCCGGTGTGCAAGAAGAACATCGCGCTCGCCACGGTGCGCACCCCATACGGCAAGCCGGGCGAGACCGTGTGGGTCGAGATCTTCTACCAGCGCGAGATGCACTGGAACCGGGAGATGGCGCGAGCCACCGTGGTCGATAAGCCGTTCTGGTTCCCGGCGCGCCGCAGCGCGACACCGCCCGGGCGGAACTAGGACCGGCGGCGAGCCCGACGCTGCCGGGCGGGCACCTGCTCTTCAGCTAGTTCTGGCGCGTCGCCAGCGATTTCATGATGACCGTATCGAACATCACGCGATTGCGGCCGTGCTCCTTGCCCTTGTAGAGCCGCCGGTCGGCGCGCTCGATCAGCTCTTCCACGGTATCCGCATCGGTCGGGTAGTTCGCGATGCCGGCCGTAAACGTCGCGGTCGCGGCGCCGGGCAGATCGCGTTCGGTGCACAGGGCCGTGAACCGCGCCTGCAGGCGTTCCGTTGCCGCCGATGCCGCTTCGATCGACGAGTCCGGCATGATCACCGCGAACTCCTCGCCCCCGTAACGGCACGGAATGTCGGCTGCACGAAACGCCGCCTGCAAGCTGTCGGCCAGGGTCTGGATGTACTGGTCGCCGACCTGGTGCCCGTAGTCATCGTTGATCGACTTGAAGTGATCGAGATCGATCAGGACCAGGTTCAGGTCATGCGAAAGCCGCCTGGCACGTTCGAGTTCGCGCAGCATGTTCTCGTCGAAAAAGCGGCGGTTGAAGAGTCCCGTCAGCCCGTCCCGTTTGACCTCTTCCTCCAGCAGCTCGAACCGCTGCTTGTAGCTGAGAATGTGGAAGATGTCGCGGGTGTGTTCGTGGACCACCTTGCCGTGCGTAGTGTGCGCGCGCGTCCACGACAGGTAGGCCGTCAACAGGGCCGTGTAGAGCACGGCCACTGCCGACTTACCGACGACGCCCGACAGCAGGATGCCCAGCATGTTGTCGTCACCGTAAAAAATGGCCGTCACAAAGAGCGCCGTGTCGATGGACACGACGGCCAGCATGGCCGCGAGAATCCTGACGAAAAGAAGGCGCGGGAACAGCCTGAAAAAGAACTCGTAAAGCGTGATGATCAGGATGACGTCGATTATCAGCGTTGCGGTGCCGATGACGAATGCCCGCATGTCCCAGTGGAGCAGGTGATCTAGCGCGAATCCCGTGTCGACCTGCACGCTGCTGCCGAGGTGAAACGTCGCCAGCCAGATGACGAGGCTCAACGTGACGTTGGCGGCAACGATGCCGACGATCAGCGACCGCGTTTGCGCTGCGTCCTCGCGAATATAGACGAGCAGCACGGCGAACAGCGTCCCGGTGAACAGTATGGCCGAGCCCGGGGTAACGACGATGCCGGGAAACACCTCGATGTACAGTGTCGCCGCCAACAGCGTCTGCAGGTGCTGGAATGCGCCCAGCGTGACGTACAGGGGCGCGTAGCCGAACCGTCCGCGCATGCTGAAGAACAGCAGCAGCAGGCCGCAGACGGCCAGGGCTTCCAGGCCGAGAATGAGCAGCTGCATTAATGCGTCGGCGGTCATCCCGAAATCCTAGCGGGATGGCGCGCCGGCGCCCGTAACTGCGTCACATTATGTCGAATAAACAGCGCAGCAGGTCGGCCGGATCCTGCGCGATAGCCGCGGCGCCCGCCGCGCGAAGTTCGTCAATCGAGCCATATCCCCAGGCAGCGCCGATCGGCGTCATGTCGTTGGCGAGGGCGCCGGCCAGGTCGTGCTTGCGATCACCGATCATGATGCGCTGCACGTTGCCCGGGTTTCTCTCGATGGCGAATCGCAGGAGCTCGGTCTTGGTGGCGCGCGTGCCGTCGAGTTCGCTCCCGTAGACATTGTGAAAGAACTCGCCCATGCCGAAATGCTCGACAATGCGGGCGGCATGCATGTGCGGCTTGGCCGTGGCGACAAACAGGGTATGCCCGGCGGTTGCCACGGCCTCGAGCGTCGCGTGGATTCCCGCGTACGGCTTGTTCTCCCGCCAGCCGACGTCGACGAAGCGCTCGCGGTAGAGATCGACCGCCTTTTTCGTGAGGTCTTTTCCGACCATTTCGGGGAACGTGTCCCACAGGGGCGGGCCGATGCAGCTGTACAGGTAGTCGTCGTCGGGGTGCGGGAAGCCGAGTTCGTCGAGGGCGTACAGGATGCACTTCGTAATGCCCTCGTAAGGATCGGTCAGCGTCCCGTCGAGGTCGAAATAGAGATGGTTCGGCATGCGCGCAGGATACGCGCCCCGACCGGCCTTAGAAACCGATCGACAGGACGAGCCGGGTGGCGCCGATGTCCATGTCGTAGACCGGGCCGATATAGTCGTACCGGTCCGTGAGCGGGGCGAACGTGAGGTCCAGGCGGAACCGGGCGGAACGGCTGAAGCGAAGCCCCAGGCCGGCCTGGTCGCAGCGCAGGCGGTTCATCATGTAGTCGAGGTCGTGAACCGCCGCTGCGCGCGGCGGAGGCCGGTAGACAGACCAACCGCTGTCGCCAAGCGGCACGGTCGGTGGGAAATTGGTCGTCCCGGGCGCACCCGCGGCAGTTCCGGCGCACAGCGCCAGCAACAGGCTGGACAGCATACGACTGGACATAAGAGGCACCGGTTCGTCCGGGACGGATATCAACGCTATCCAAAACCGGGACCGGGTGCGCCGACCTGTGTCACGAATTGCCGAGCGCGCCGGCTACGCTTTGGCGTAGCATAGCGTGCGGTACCAGGGCCCCCGGAGCGGGATATGCGCGCAGCCCGTCGCAAACAGCAAGAATCGACCGAACTCGAAGCCGTGGCGGAGCGCTATGCCGTTGCGATCACACCGTTGATGCAGGAACTGATCGACGCGGAAGCCCGCGACGGCCCGGTGTCGCGGCAGTTCCTGCCCGACGCCCGGGAGCTGGAACGCCACGAGCTGGACCGCGACGACCCGATCGGGGATGCCCGGCACTCGCCTGTTCCCGGCATCGTGCATCGCTACCCGGACCGGGTCTTGCTGATGCCGGCGAAGATCTGTCCCGTGTACTGCCGGTTCTGCTTTCGGCGCGAGGTCGTCGGGGTTCACGAGGATGCCTTGCTGACGCCGAGCGAGCTCGAAGCGGCGATCGGCTATATCCGCACGCACAGCGAGATCTGGGAGGTCATCCTCTCGGGCGGCGACCCGCTGATTCTCTCGCCGCGCCGGCTCGCCGGCATTGTCGAACGATTACGTTCGATCGCTCACGTTCGTGTCATCCGCGTGCACACACGCGTGCCGCTGGTCGCGCCCGAGCGCATCGACGACGAGATGATTGCCGTGCTGCGGGCTGCAGCCCCGCTGTTCGTCGTGCTGCACAGCAACCATGCAGCCGAATTCACGGCGCAGGGCGAGGCCGCCTGCGCACGCCTCGTCGATTCGGGTATCCCGATGCTCGGCCAGTCCGTCCTGCTGCGCGGTGTCAACGACGATGCGGTCACGCTCGAGGCGCTGCTGCGGCGTATGGCCGAGAACCGCATCAAGCCGTACTACCTGCACCATGCGGACCGGGCGAACGGGACGCGGCATCTGCGCACCTCCGTCGACGAAGGGCGCTCGATCGTGGCGGCCCTGCGAGGGCGCGTTTCCGGGATCTGCCAGCCGGCCTACGTCCTGGACATCCCCGGCGGCCACGGCAAGTCGCCGCTCGGCGCGGACTACGTTCGCACGGACGAAAATGGCAGAATCGCCGTCAGGGACTACCAGGGGTGCTGGCATGACTATGAATCCTAACGGACCGGGCTACCCCGACAGCTACTATGTCGCGACGGCGCAGGGCCTGGTCGACCGCCCGCCGCTGGATGACAACCTGCAGGCC
Organism: Woeseiaceae bacterium; assembly: GCA_041553075.1. Classification (GTDB taxonomy): domain Bacteria; phylum Pseudomonadota; class Gammaproteobacteria; order Steroidobacterales; family Woeseiaceae; genus UBA1847. Next base: position 10,959 of record JBFEJR010000049.1, read on the forward strand.
GATGTCTGCGTCATCGGCGCAGGATTCACGGGCCTGTCCGCCGCGCTGAACCTTGCCGAGAATGGTCTCGACGTCGTGCTGCTCGAAGCGGAACGCATCGGTTTCGGCGCATCCGGCCGGTGCGGCGGCTTGGTCGGGAGCGGCCAGCGCAAGGATGTGCTGGAAATCGAAGCGCAATTCGGCCTCGAACGATCGCAGCAGTTGTGGCAGTTCGCAGAGCAGGCCAAGCAGGAGATCCGCGACCGCGTCGAGAAGCACGCGATACCCTGCGACCTGCAGCAGGGACAGCTGATCGGCGTGCACAAGAGCGGCTATCTCGGCTGGGCGCAGGAACTCGCCGACGCCCTGACGGAGCGCTACGGGTACCCGTTCTGCCGTGCCCTGACTGCCGATGAGACGCGCGAGTACGTCGCGACCGACAACTTCCTGGAAGGACTGTACGACCCCGAAGCGCTGACGATGCATCCGCTCAACTACACGCTCGGCGTCGCCAATGCCGCCGCCGCTGCCGGCGTGCGCATTTTCGAGAATTCCCGTGTGCTGGGCTATTCGACGACGGACCCGGCGCTGGTGCGCACGGCCGGGGGCAGCGTCAAGGCGTCGCATATCGTGCTGGCGTGCAACGGCTATCTCGGCGACCTCGAACCGCGGTCCGCCGGCAAGATCATGCCGATCAACAATTTCATGATCGCGACCGAGCCGCTGGGCGAGGAGCGCGCCCGGGAACTGATTACCGGCCGCTTCGGCGTTCACGATACGCGTTTCGTCGTGAACTACTTCCGTTTGTCGGAAGACCACCGGCTTCTCTATGGCGGCGGCGAGAACTACCGGCCGGGGTTTCCGCGGGACATCGCGAAGTTCGTCCGGCGCTACATGCTCAGGATGTTCCCGCAGCTGCGAGACGTGAACATCGACTACGCGTGGGGCGGGACGCTGGCGGTGACGGTCAATCGCCTGCCGCATCTCGGTCAACTGCCGCCGAATGTCTGGCTAGGCCAGGGCTACTCGGGCCACGGTATTTCAACCGCCACGTTTGCCGGCAAGATCATTGCCGAGGCGATCGCGGGGGTCCGCGGCCGTTTCGATGCGTTCGCCAGCCTGCCGACACACACCTTCCCCGGCGGCACGCTGCTGCGCTACCCGGGGATGGTGCTCGGGATGCTGTATTACGGGCTCAAGGATCGGCTGTGATCCGGGCCCTCGTTTGCTAGGGCGCGCCGCTCGCCTGCCACAGGATCGACGAGCGCTGCCCGGAGCGGCAATACGCAAGCACCGGGCCCTTGCTGTGTGTCACGACCTCGCGAAAGCGCTCGACCGTGTCCGTGGACAAGCCACCGTGGCCCACCGGAACGTGGTGGAACGCGATGTCGTGGGACGCGCATTCCTTCGCCACCTCGGCCGCGGTCGGCTGGCCGAAATCCTCGCCGTCGGGCCGGTTGCAGACAATCGTGGTAAAGCCTTCGTCCGCGAGCGCGGCGACCTCGGCAGGCAGGATCTGCCCGGCGACCGCGCAGCGTTCACTCAGTCTGTAAATGGTCATGGCGTAAGTCCAGGTGCGGCGGGTCCTGAGGACACGCCATCACAGGTCGATAAGGCCAGCAGCAGGTCCACGATAGCCGGAGTGCAGTTCAGACCGCGTCGAGCGGAATCTTGAGGTAACGCACGTCGTTGTCTTCCGGCTCGGGCAGGTTGCCGGCACGCAGGTTGACCTGCAGCGAGGGCAGGATCAGCTTCGGCATGCCGAGTTGGCGGTCGCGCTCCTCGCGCATGCTGACGAATTCGTCTTTCGTAATTCCGTCGTTGACGTGGATGTTGCGGGCGCGCTGTTCGGCAACGCTGGTCTCCCACGCGAACTCTTCACGGCCCGGCGCCTTGTAGTCATGGCACATGAACAGGCGCGTGTCGCCGGGCAGGGCGAGAATCTTCCGAATCGAATCGTAGAGCTCGGTCGCACTGCCGCCGGGGAAATCCGTCCTCGCCGTGCCGAAGTCCGGCATGAACAGCGTGTCGCCCACGAAAGCCGCGTCCCCGATCACGTACGTCACGCAGGCCGGCGTATGACCCGGCGTCGCCATGACGCGCGCCTCGATGCCGCCGATGCGAAAGGTCTCGCCGTCCTCGAAGCGGTGGTCGAACTGGCTGCCGTCGGTGGCGAGATCCTTGAGATTGAAGACGCCCTTGAACGTCTCCTGGACCCCCGCCACGCGTTTGCCTATCGCGGTCCTGCCGCCGAGCCTGGCGCGGATATACGGAGCGCCGCTCAGGTGATCGGCGTGGACGTGGGTTTCGAGAATCCAGGCGACGTCGAGCTGCTGCGCTGCGACGCAGGCGATGACCTTGTCGGCCGAGTCGGTCGCAGTGCGGCCCGAGGCGGCGTCGAAGTCGAGCACCGGGTCGATAATCGCGGCCTGCTGCGTCGCCGGATCGCTGACCACGTAGGTGACGGTGAAGGTCGCGGGGTCGTGGAAGGCGTGTACGTCGGGGGTTGTCATGCGTAGCGGGGCATCTCCAAAAGCCTTTATATTATAAACCTCTAATATATAGCTGTCAATCGGTCTCGACGAGCGCCTCGCGAATTTCATCGATCTGCGGTTTGAGTTTGGGTGGCGCCTTGCCGAGGCAATGCTTGTCGCGGGGGCAGTTGGAGCTGCGCTGGCAGATGATGGTTGCGTCCTTCGAGGCCCCCTCGCCGATCCAGCCGATATTGAGGATCTTGCCGATGCTCTCGAGCTGCCGGCGGGCCTCGGCCGGCATCGGCGCCGAGCCGCCGCCGCGGTTACAACTGGCCTCGATCATGTCGATGGTTGCGGCCGGGTCGACGTTCTGGGCACGCAGGGCAGGGGCCAGGTCGACGCCCGCGCACAGGACATGGGTATTGCCGGCGGCGTCCTTGCTGCGGATGGACTCGCAGCAATACAGGCGCTTGTCATCGCCCGACCGCAACACCGAGATCTGCGCCGACGGTTTGCTCGAGCGGGCGTTGAGCATGCGGAAGACGGCCCAGTGCTGGCACGGGTCCGAGACCAGCCGCATGTTGCCCCACGGCAGCGGGATGCCGTTGCCCCGATAGACCGCCCGCAGGTGCCCGGGCGGGTAGGCATCGAAGTAGTGCCAGTGCCGATACGGAGAGACACTCGACATGCGCCGCATCACGAGCGTGTTGGTCAGTTCCGCGCGGTCGCCGGCATTGATGGCGTACGAGTTGCGGGCCAGGAATTGCCGGAACGGTGTCTTGGGCGCCAGCAGTGCCGCCGCGAAGTAACTGCATTCGAAGTCCCGCCAGGCGTAGAGAATATCGCGCGCATCGACATTGAGCGACTCGGTGTCGTCGCGCCGTCCCGTAACGCGTCCCCCCGAAACCTGCGGCGAACGCGCGCCATCGCCGTCGTGCAGGATCATGTGGCCGATGTGATTCGCGAGATCGTACTTGAGCCGGGCCGGGTCGGACTCGAGCGCGCGATTCAGGTACACCTTGTTGGGCGCATCGTAAAACGAGCGCACGAGCATGTTGAGCGCGACGTCGTCTTCGCCCTTGTCCTTGAACGTCGAGTTGTCGAACCACTGGATGCGCATGCCGAGATCCTGCGCGATACCGATTACGTCTTCGACGCGCATCGGGAAATGCTTGCGGCCGACGCTTTCCGCGGCCCGCTCGATGTCCGGGAAGCGGTTGTGGCTCTTCTCCTGGTGTGCGCGGATCAGCAGGTGGGCGAACTGCCGCCCGGTGGTCCCGGTCTGGGCGAGCAGCTCCGGGATCGCGAGCTGCAGCAGCGACTCGGAGAACAGGAAGCCGGGTTCCAGCGGCATGCCGCTCACCGGCGCCTCGGGCGCGGTGTCGATCGCCTCGTCCTCGAGCGATTCGTCGTAGAACCAGTTCGGGTCCTTCTGGAAAATCTCGGCGATGATCTCGAGCAGGCGCTCCGACGGCGTCCGCTTGCCGTTCTCGATCATCGAGAGGTACGACACGGACGGGCCGGCCTCGGCGTCGATCTGCACGCAGCGCACCGACAGGTCCTCGAGCGTCAGGTTATTGCGCTTCCTGAGGCTCTTGATCTTGGTGCCGAGAAAGTGCGCCTTGCGCCTGAGCCCCTGTCGAGCTGCCATGCCGAGTACCCCTGTGTAAAATTAACAGTGTAAAATTTTGTTTGTGAAGTTTTATACTAGTTGGGGCTAGTATACCGACAAATACCGTACACGGGGATACCGATATGAACAGGCAGGAACAGGTACGCAAGCTCGAGACCGAGTGGAAGGAGAGTCCGCGCTGGAAGGGCGTCGACAGAACCTACAGCGCCGAGGATGTCGTCAAGCTGCGGGGCACGGTGCAGATCGAGCACACGCTCGCGCGCGTCGGCGCCGAGAAATTCTGGCGCCTCGTCAACCAGGAAGAACCGTTGTGCGGGCTCGGCGCCCTGACCGGCAACCAGGCCATCCAGGAAGTGCAGGCCGGACTCAAGGCCATCTACTGCTCGGGCTGGCAGGTTGCGGGCGACGGCAACAGCGCCGGCGAGATGTACCCGGACCAGAGCCTGTACCCGGTCGACTCGGTGCCGAAAATGGTCGAGCGCATCAACAACGCGTTCATTCGAACCGATGAGATCCACGCGCTGAACGGAGACGACAGCATCGACTGGTTCCCGCCGATCATCGCCGACGCCGAGGCCGGCTTCGGCGGCAACCTGAACGCGTTCGAACTCATGAAGAACATGATCCGTGCAGGCGCTGCCGGGGTCCATTTCGAGGACCAGCTCTCGTCGGCCAAGAAATGCGGCCACATGGGCGGCAAAGTCCTCGTGCCGACGCACGAGGCCGTCGCGAAGCTCAACGCCGCGCGGCTCGCGGCCGACGTCTGCGGAGTTCCCACCGTGCTGATCGCACGCACCGATGCCGATGCGGCCAACCTGATCACCTCGGATGCCGACGATCGCGATCACCCGTTCATCACGGGCGAACGCACGCCCGAGGGCTTCTACCGCACCAAGTCCGGGCTCGACCAGGCGATCGCGCGGGGCCTCGCCTACGCGCCCTACGCCGACCTGATCTGGTGTGAAACCTCGAAGCCGGATCTCGACCAGGCGCAGCGTTTCGCCGAGGCGATGCACGCCATCTACCCGGACCAGCTCCTTGCCTACAATTGCTCGCCGTCATTCAACTGGAAGGCGAATCTCGACGACGCGACCATGAAGACCTTCCGGGAAGAGCTCGGCAAGATGGGTTACAAGTTCCAGTTCATTACGCTGGCCGGCTGGCACGCGCTGAACCTGAGCATGTTCGAGCTGGCCCGCGCCTACAAGGCCGAAGGCATGTACGCCTACTCGCAGATGCAGCAGCGCGAATTTGCCGACGAGAAGCACGGTTTCCGCGCAGCCAAGCACCAGTCGTTCGTCGGGGCCGGCTACTTCGACGCCGTTCAGAACACGATCATGCATGGCCTGTCCTCGACCACCGCCCTTGCCGGCAGCACGGAAGAGGAACAATTCGTCGCCTGAGGCATTGACAGGATGAGTCTCCGCGGGAGGTAATGTTCTTGGAGACACGTATCCAAAAAGAGGCAAGCGTGAACGACCAGCCCGTGTCCTGCAGCCTGCAGGTGGCACCCGAATTCCGGCGGTTCGTCGAGGACGACCTGCTGCCGGCAATCGGCATGAGCCCGGTCGATTTCTGGGCCGGGCTGGAGTCGATCGTCGCCGACCTGACGCCGCTGAATCGGGCGTTGCTCGAAAAACGTGCGGCCTTGCAGCAGGCCATCGACGACTGGCACCTCGCGCGGCGCGGCAGCGGCTGGCAGCACGACGAATACCTCGAGTTCCTGCGCGGCATCGGCTACCTCGTGGCCGAGGGCGAGCCCTTTCGCATCGAGACTGAGCACGTCGATCGCGAGATCGCCGAGGTCGCCGGACCGCAGCTCGTCGTACCGGTGTCCAACGCACGCTTCGCGCTGAATGCCGCCAACGCGCGCTGGGGGAGTCTCTACGACGCGCTGTACGGCACCGACGCCATTGGCGAGGAGAACGGCCAGGAACGCGGGACGGCCTATAACCCGGTCCGGGGCGCCGCCGTGATTCGCTACGCAACCGAGTTCCTGGATGCCGCGCTGCCGCTCGTGGGCGTCAGCCACGCGGACGTCAACGGCTACGGGATCGACCGCTCCGACGACGGCAACGTGTTTCTCGCCTGCCTCGCCAACGGCCAGGCGGCAGGCCTGGTGGACCCG
>JBFEJR010000050.1:0-16564 GCA_041553075.1 Woeseiaceae bacterium
CCAGCGGAACTCGCGCGCGTCGCCGGGATGCCCTTGAAACGCGGCTGCCACGAGGTCGACGACGCCGGCGACGTGCTCGTCCGGCTTTGGCCAGGGAATATCCGGGGGCACGACCCCTTGCGGCAGGCGCTTGCGGTTGTCCTCGTCGAAGCTCCAGCGCCCGCCCCGCGGCTCACCGTCCTTGTCGACCAGGATGCCGAGACGGCGCCGCTGCTGCTTGTAGAACTCGCCCATGAGCAGACGTGGGCTTGCCGCGGCCCAGTCCGCAAAGTCCTTGCGCGTACAGGTGAACATCGGCGACGCCAGGACCCCGCATTCCAGCCCGCGATTCTCGACGAAACGCGCAAGGCGTTTCTCCATCGCCTTGTCCTCGATTTCGAAGTGCAGCAACCTGCCGGCCCCCGTTTCGTCCAGCGCGAGGGCCAGCCGGTCTTCGTAGGACGTCGCGTCGTCGGGATCGAGTCGCCGATAGTGAACGGTGTACCCGGCACCCTGCAGCTCGTCGGCAAAGGCGCGCATCGCGGCGAGGAACAGGACGATCTTCTGCTGGTGGTGCCGCTCGTAGGTGCACAGGCCGAGATCCTCGGCCATGAACACTTCGACCTCGCTGGCGGGCGGCAGGTGCCGGGGATCGAAGAGCTGGTTGCCGAGAACGACCAGCAGCGACGGGCCGCTCATGGCATCCCGGGCACGATCACTTCCCGGACAGATGGCCGATTGTGCCGCGCGCTCGTCATTGCGGTCATTTCTCTCCTGCGCAGTGTTCTTTCCGAGTGACCGCCAACCTCCACCGAGGCCATCAAGCGGGACCAGGAATCAGGCCGTAACGGAATGCGGATGCCGCCCTGATCGGCCCGGGATCGGCGGTACGAAAAAAGCGGCGAAGCGAGTCCTCCCGCTTCGCCGCCCGTGCGTCACCGATGTCAGTCGAGGCTGATTCTCACGTCGAGGTACCAGTAACGACCACGGTCGTCGTGGGCATCCGACCAGTAGCCGAAGCGGCAATCGCAAAGTGGTGCACGCTCGTCGGTCAGGTTGTTCACACCGAGCCTGACGCGCGTGTCCGTACCGAAAGCGTCAAAGCCATAGTCGACGCTGGCATTGTAGGTCGTCATCGCCGGCAGCCACCAGTTGAGGGTCTGGCCGTCGACGGTGATGGCGGTGTCCGCGTCGTAGAACTTGCCCTTGCGCAACATCGAGAGGTAAGCACCCCAGTCGTTCTTCGACCAGCGCACGCTGGCGTGGTACTTCTCTTTCATGTTGCCTTCGCGCTGCAGCAAGTCTCCGTAACCGCGTAGCGCGATCCAGCCAGGCAGCTCGCCGCTGTCCAGTGCACTCTGCACCTCTGCCGCTATGCCGCTGCCACCCTTCTGCTCATACTTGTCGTAGAAAGACCCGATGAACTTGAAGTTGAACTCGCCGAAGCTCGTCTCGGTATCGTAATAGACGCCGACGTCGTAGCCTTCGATCGTGCGCGTATCGAGATTGAGATAGTCGTCGTCGACGATATCGATATCGCCTGCCGGGCAGATTCCTGCCGTGAGATACGATGCGACGTCATCGGTGTCCGGGTCGTCGCGCACGACCGCCGGGTTGAAGGTCGCGCTGGCGCAATCGTCCGTGCCCTCGCGCAGCCGCAGCAACAGGTCGTAGATCGAGTGGTTGTTCTCGCCGAACAGGCCGATGCTCTTTTCCTTCTCGATGGTCCAGTAGTCGAAGGTGACCATCAGGTCATCGGTAGCGCGCCACACGATGCCGAGCGATGTATTGGTCGACTCCTCGGGCTGGAGCGCCGAGCTGCCGCGGGCCTGGCGTTGCACGCTCGGCGTGCAATCCTGCGACAGGTTGTCCCCGGTTTCACGCTCCACGTATTCGCAGACGTAGTCGTCGCGGGTGTTCTGGCGCACGACGAGCGCTTCGTTGACCGTGATCAGGTTCGGTGCGCGGAACGCCTCGGACCAGGAACCCCGGAACATCAGCTGTTCGATGGGTCGCCAGCCGAAGGCGATCTTACCCACCGTGGTGTCACCGACATCGGAAAAGTCCTCGTAGCGCAGCGCAAGCTGCAGGTCGAGGGTTTCCAGCACCGGAACCTGGAACTCGGTAAACAGGGATGTAACGTCACGTTCACCGCTGTTATCGGCCGTGGGACTCGAGTTCGCCACGTCCGACACCTCGGGGAACGTCGCGCCTTCGTAGGAGACGTACGCGATCGTGCCATCGAGGCGCGGATCACGGTCATCCGAGAAAGACTCCTCCCGGTACTCCATGCCAACCATGAAGCCGACCGGACCACGCGGCAGATCGAACAGCTCTGCATTGGTGAACTTGAAATCGATCATCTTGAGATCGGTCTTGTCGATCCTGTAGACGTCAACCAGCGCGGGCTCGAGGCCTTCCCGGTCACCTTCCCAGCCATTGAACATGTTGTAGGTGTCCGGAGAGCTCGAGTTCAGCAGTTCCTGCATGAGCGTGTTGGAGATCCGGTCGTTCGTGATGTTGGTGCGCGTGGCTTCCGAAAAGACCAGGGCCGTTTCCCAGTCCCATTCGCCCGCGCTGCCGCGGAATCCCTGCAGGATGCGGTAGACATCGTTGTTCGTCACCGACACGCGTGGTGCCTCGAGCGCCCGGAAGTTGTCCACCTCCATCCGCTCACCATCGCAGTCAATGCCGGCTTCATCAGCCGCGGGAGCACGGTTCGGATTGGGTGAGCCGTCTTCCAGGAAGCATGGCCCGAACGGGTTGTAGTAATACTCGGGGCCGAGCTGCAGGTCGGAGGCGCCGATACTGAGATAGGCCGCATCCGCATTGAAGTTCGACTCTGCCTGGTACCACGACAGCTCGGTAAATACCTCGACGCCGCTTGCCAGTTCGTGGTTGATATTGACGAACACGTTGAAGCGGTCGAGGTCGGACGATACGTCGCGGAACATGTTCTTGTTGTAGTCGAAATTGCCCGAGGTATCGGGCGCGCCACACACGTTGGCGTTGATCGGGAATACGCACCGCGGGTCGTCGGCCGGGTACGTCACGATCTCACCGCTGCTGTCCGCGTAGCCGAGGGCCTCCATCAGGTCGCCCTGCGAGCCGGACCGGAAATCGATCTGCGGAAACGCGGAGTTGCTGCTGTAGTTGTCGCCGAATGCGGAGATCCAGGCCGGGTCCGTCAGGAAGCGCGAGTAGTTCTCGTCCGCCCACTTGGGGTCGTCCTGGGCATTGATGCGGTCACGGTGATAGTAATCCGCGAAAACGCCGATGTTGGTCTGCCCGCCATTGAAATTCTTGCCCCATTCCAGGTTGAGCCGATGGTCGTTGCGCGGGAGATTCTCGTAGTCGTCGAACCGGGCCCTGATGTTGAAGCCTTCGAAGTCCTTCTTGAGGACCGTGTTGACCACGCCCGCGACCGCGTCCGCACCGTAAATGGCCGACGCGCCGTCACGCAGCACTTCGACCCGCTGGATGCCATAGACCGGCATGGCGTTGGAGTTGACCGAGTTGACGGGAACGAATGCGCCCCCCACTTCCTCGGTCTGGTAGCCGGCCGCGTTGACCATGCGGCGCCCGTTGAGCAGAACCAGCGTATTGCCGGTGCCCATGTTGCGCAGGTTGAACGCACCGATGTCGCCGCGCACCGAGTTCACACCGCCGGCGTGCATTTCCGCGTCGTTGAAAAAGTTCTGGCCCATTTCGGGCATCTGGTCGAACAGTTCGTCACCCGAACTGATGCCCATGGCCTCGATCTCGACGGCCTGGATCACCGACACGGCAAGCGCATCGGAAATCTTTGCGCCCTTGATCTGGGTGCCGGTTACCGTGATCTCCTCGATCGGTTTCTTGTCGTCGGCATCGTCCTGGGCAATGGCCTGTCCGGAACAGAACATGGCCAGCGCGGATAGTGCTGCAATGCCCTTGAAGACTCGATCGCTAAACGATTCTTGTCGTGTATTCACTGCTCTCCCCTTTGGTGTTGTCAAAGCCGCGGCCAGCGGCCTGTTGCCCAACGTAGCAACCCCCGAAACCGGAAACCAATAGCTTGGTTTCCAACGCCCATAACCCGGGTCTATGGTTTCGACTGAAACTGTACACGCGTGGCAAGCTGCGCCGCACCGCGCCTATTATCGCCACCAAGCCGCGCGAATTGCCACTGGATTGAGACGGGATCGTCTATGCGGGTGGCCACGCCGCAGGACCCGCGCCGGGTCGCCGGCCGCTTCGATCGCCGCCGGCAGGGCACCGGGCGCAGCCACTGCGCAACCGATTCCCGGCCCCATAACCACGAGTTATACTTGGATCGCCGGGAGGACCTATGCGACTGCGCCAGATCGAAGTCTTTCATGCCGTGTACGTCAACGGCTCGATCACCAATGCCGCGGCCGCGCTCAACGTATCGCAGCCATCGGTCTCGAAAGTGCTGGCCCATGCCGAACAGCAGCTGGGTTATCGCCTGTTCGACCGCGTCAAGGGCAAGCTGATTCCGACGCCCGAAGCACACCAGCTGTTCGGCCACGTTCGCGACGTGTACGACGATGTCGACAGGCTGCGGCACGTCGCGGTCAACCTCAAAGAGGCGAGCGCGGGTCGTATTCGCGTGGCGACGACGCCCGCTTTCGGTGTAGAGATCCTGCCGCGCGCAATCGCTACCTTTCGCAACGACTGGCCCGACGCCGTCTTCGAAGTGGAAACGCTGCATCTCGACGAAATTCGCGATGCGCTGACCGAGTCTCGCGTCGACATCGGCCTCGCCTTCGACCCGGCCCGGCATCCGGGCATCCGCCGCAAGAAGCTGGCCACCGCCCGGTTCTATGTTCTGGCGCCCGGCGGCACCGGGTTTCCCGGCAAGCAGGGGCTGACCGTGGACGACCTTGCCGGCCGCGATTTCATTGCACTCAACCGGCGCGGACCCCTCGGGAAGATGCTCGCCGACCACCTCGAGGCCGCCGGCTTCCGGCCCGATATCGTCGCCTGGACCGAGACGTACCATGTCGCCAAGGCACTCGTGGGTGCCGGTATCGGCATCACGATTGCCGACGAGATCACGGCGCGCTCCGCCATCGGCGCCGATGTCGTCATGTTGCCCCTCGAGCCCGCCATCGAGTTCGACATATCCCTGATGCAGTTGACCGAGACGTCGCTGTCGCGCGGCACCCGCCGCTTCGCGAAGCACCTCGGCGACACCGTTCGCGAGATGCTCCCCGCGCGTTGACCGCGTAGCCCCATAGACCCAAGTTATGGGCGCAGGAACAATGGTCAATTGAGGCCGGACCGCGGCAGTCAGTACCATCGACTGCAATTCAGGCCTGGAAGAAACTCGTGCATGTCATCGTCCTGGGTGCCGGTGTCGTCGGCGTAACCACGGCCTACTACCTGTCGCGGCTCGGCTGCGAAGTAACCGTCGTCGATCGCGCTGCCACCCCCGGGGACGGCGCGACGTTCGGCAATGCCGGGCAACTGTCCTACAGTTTTACCGACGCCCTCGCCAAGCCCGGCTTCCTTGCGCACCTGCCGGGCATGCTCCTCGGCCGCGACCGTGGCTCGAAGGTCAGGCTCTCGACCGACCTGCTCGACTGGGGCGTCAGGTTTCTCGCGCAGTGCACGTCGGCACGCGCGCGCGACAACACGCTGGCCGTCCTGCGGCTCGCCATGCGCTCCGCCGGGCTCATGGAAGAACTGCGGGGCTCACTGCCGTTCGAATTTCACCACCGCGTGGCCGGCAAGCTCGTTCTGCTGAGCACGGATCGCGAGGTCGCGGCGGCGCGGGCCACGAGCGAGCTGAAACAACGACAGGGCAGCAACGTGCGCATTGTTTCGCGCGACGAAGCAATCGCCATCGAGCCCGCACTAGCCGACATGAGCGACGAGGTTGTCGCTGCCGTCTTCTCGGAGAGTGACGAGGTAGCCGATTCGCAGTTGTTCACGGTCGGCCTGATGGAACTGCTCGAAACGACGGGCGCGGCCGAGTTCCTGCTCTCGACCAGCGCCAGGAAACTGTTGCTGCACGGCGGGCGGACCTGCGGCGTTGCCTTCGACATCGGCGAACTCGACGCCGATGCGGTCGTGGTCTGCCTCGGCGCCTGGAGCCCGGCGTTTCTCAGGCCGGCCGGCGTCGATCCACGGATCGTGCCGGTCCGGGGATACAGCATCACGATGCCGCCGGGCTCGTCCGCACCGACGGTCAGCGTGACGGCGCTGAAGCACAAGATGGTCTACAGCCGCATCGACGGGTTCATGCGCGTGGCCGGGTTCGCCGACTTCGTGGGCTTCGACACGGGTGCGGACGCGGCCCGCACGCGCCACCTGCTGCAAACCGCGCGCGAGTTCGCTCCCCTGGCCGCGGATTACGACGTCGACGACGCGCTGACCTGGGGCGGCTTTCGGCCGATGACACCGAATGGCCGGCCCTGGGTCGGGCCGACGCCTGTCGATGGGCTGTACGTCAATGTCGGACACGGCATGCTGGGCTGGACGCTGGCCTGCGCCACGGCCTACGACGCCGCACGCGCCGTCACGAGGGCACATTAGAGTATCCTCGGAGCATGTTGCGCTCACCCCGAATCCTGTGGCCGGCCGTGGTCGGCCTGTTTGCAGTGGTCGCCTGGCGGGGCGCGACGCTCGACCAGGCGATGATCGCGGAGCAGGCGCATTACGGCTTCCTGTCGCTGGTCCCGGCGCTGGCGACGCTCGGAATCTGCTTCGCTACCCGCAACGTCATCCTCGCGCTGTTCATGGGCATCGTGCTCGGCGGCCTGGTTACGACCGACTACAACATCGTCCAGGCGTTCCTGATCCCGAGCGTCGGCTCCGAACGCTATGCGCAGATCCTGCTCGTATACCTGTGGGCGCTCGGCGGACTGCTCGGGATGTGGAACCGCAACGGCGGTGCCTGGCACTTCGCGCAGTGGATCTCCGGGAAGTTCGTCCGGTCCCGGCGCTCGGCCCTGTTCTTTGCCTGGCTCATGGGCGTCATTTTTCACCAGGGCGGCACGATCAGCACGGTACTGACCGGCACGACGGTCCGACCCGTTGCCGATCGCGAGAACGTGGCCCACGAGGAGCTGGCCTACGTCGTCGACTCCACGGCCTCCCCGGTCGCCACCATCATCCCGTTCAATGTCTGGCCGATTTACGTCGGCGGCCTGATCGCGATTCCGTCAATGAGCCATTTCGTACCCAACCAGGAGGCCGCCATCAGCCTGTTCCTGCGGGCCATTCCCTTCAATTTCTACGGCTGGCTCGCCGTGACCTTCACGCTGCTGTTCGCACTGGGGAAGTTGCCGTTCGTCGGCCGCGCGATGCGGGCCGCGCAGCGGCGCGTCGAGGAGACCGGGCAACTCGATGCGCCGACGGCGGAACCGATGGTTTCGAAGGAACTCTCGACGCTCGATATCGCGGACGGCTACCGCCCGTCGCTGCTGGATTTTTTCATACCGATCGGCGTACTGATGGGGTTTGCCATCGTGCCTTGGCTGGTCATCGGCTCGCCGATGATTTTCGAAGCGTTCGGTCTCGCCCTCGTCAGCAGCATCGTCCTGTCGATGATCCGCGGCATGTCGATGCACGATGCGTTCGAGGGCCTGGTCGACGGCATCAAGGGCGTGACGATCGGCGCCATCGTGCTCGGCCTGGCGGTGACGCTGGCCGAGGTCTCCGGGAAGCTGGGCGCCTCCGCCTTTGCGATCGAGCAGAGCGCGGGCGTGTTCTCGGTCGCGCCGTTTATTCTCCCGGGCCTGCTCATGATCACCTGCATGATCGTGTCGTTTTCTGTCGGCTCGTCCTGGGGAACCTATGCCGTGGTGTTTCCGATTGCCCTGCCGCTGGCCTACGCCGTTGCCCCGGAACCGCTGTTCGTGACGCTGTCATTCGGCGCCATCATGGGAGGTGCCGTGTTCGGCGATCAGTGCTCGCCGATTTCCGATACGACGATCCTGTCGTCGCTCGCCTGCGGCTCCGACCTGATGGACCACGTGCTGACACAACTGCCGATGGCCCTGGCGGCAGCCGGGATCGCCGTGCTGCTGTATTCGGGCATCGCTCTCGCCATCAGTTGATCGGGTTGTCAGGAACGGGCGAGCCGGACCGAACCGATCACGCCCGTCGGCGTATCGATTCGGGGAGGCCTCGCGCCGGCGTCAGCTGGCGCCGACGCCGGTATTGAGGAGCAGATGCACCCAGATGCTCGCGGCATAGCCGAGCGCGATCACGGGCGTCCACCTGAGGTGCCGGAAGAACGTGTACAAGCCCCGCGCCTGGCCCATCAGGGCCACGCCCGCCGCCGATCCGATCGACAGCATGCTGCCGCCGACGCCGGCCGTCAGCGTCACGAGTAGCCACTGGTCGAGGCCCATGGTCGGCTCCATCTCGAGAACGGCCACCATGATGGGGATGTTGTCGATAATGGCAGACATTACACCGACGAGGATATTGGCCGTGGTCGCGCCGAGTTCGCCGTAGAAGTACGCGGAGACGTGTCCGAGGTAGCCGACGAAACTCAGGCCGCCAACGCACATGATGACGCCGAAGAAAAACAGCAGCGTGTCCCATTCGACACGCGCGACCTCGCGGAAACTGTCGAAGGCCGCCACGTCACCGGCGTCGCCGTAAACGGGAACGTCGGTGGGCGTGGGCTGGTGCGTCTTGCGCAGGTAGTAGCCGAAGAACTTGAGGTACGCGAGCCCGGTCATCATGCCGAGAAAGGCCGGCAAGTGCAGGAAATTATGGAACGACACCGCGGTGGCGATGGTGCAGACGAACAGGAACATGATGCGCTTGGCACCGCGTTTCATCCGCACACCGTCGTTCCCGGCCGTCGCCGTCTCGTTGGATACGGCGAGCGACATGATCGCGGCAGGCACCACGTAGTTGACGACAGAAGGAACGAAGATCAGGAAGAATGAAGTGAATTCGACGATGCCACGCTGCCAGACCATCAGGGTCGTGATATCGCCGAACGGGCTGAAGGCGCCGCCCGCGTTCGCCGCGACGACGATGTTGATGCACGCGAGGCTGACAAACTTGGGATGGTCCTTGCCGACAGCCAGCACGACTGCGCACATCACCAGCGCCGTGGTGAGATTGTCGATGAACGGCGACAGGAAGAAGCTCAGTACACCGGTGATCCAGAACAGCTTGCGGTAGGTGAACTGGCGGCGGACCAGCCAGCTGCGCAGGGCCTCGAAAACGCGCCGCTCGCTCATCGAGTTGACGTAGGTCATCGCCGTGAGCAGGAACAGGAATAGCTCGGAGAATTCGAGCAGGAACTCCTCGACCGCCTGCTCCGCGGCATGGGTAAGACCTGCCGCGGCAGATTGCCAGGCGACGAGGGCCCAGATGAGACCGGCGCCCAGTATCACCGGTTTCGATTTGCGCAAGGCAGTAAATTCCTCGCTCACCACCGCCACGTAGGCGAGGACGAAAATGACGAGTGCGGCAATCCCGCTCCAGTGCGTCGTCAGGTCGAGTTCGTGCATCAGCTTGCACCGCTGCTGTCAGGATGGCGCATTCTATTCCTCATCCGTGCTTCGCAAATACCGTGGAGAATGCTTACCCCGACCCACGACCGTCGTAGTGATAACATTCGCCGATGCTTGAACGTCTGGATGATATCCACCCGTGGCTGCCGACCGGCACGCTGCTGGCCTTGCTCGTCACCGTCGCCCTGGTCGCGTACCACGTTGCCAATCGCGGCATCGTTGCCGTCGTGGGCCGGATCGTCGCAAGAACCAGCATCGACTGGGACGACATCATCGCCCAGCACAAGGTCGTCGATCGACTGACTCACCTGCTGCCGGCCGTCATTGTTTTCACTGGTATTGCGTTTGTGCCGGGGCTGCCGGAGGGTGTCGTCGTCGTCACGCGCAATGTCGCGGTCGGTTACATGGCGCTGATGTTGACCATGGCGCTGTCCTCGCTGCTCAGTGCCGCGAGCGCAATCTACGACAGGACACCGCTGGCCACGGATCGGCCGCTCAAGGGCTTCGTGCAGCTCGTGCAGATCGTGGTCTGGATTTTCGGCGGCGTCATGGTTGTCGCCGCGGTACTCGACAAATCGCCGTTGCTGCTGCTCAGTGGTTTTGGCGCAATGACCGCCATACTGTTGCTGCTATTCCGCGACACGATTCTCTCCCTGGTGGCAAGCGTGCAGCTTACGGCGCAGGACATGGTGCGGGTCGGCGACTGGATCGAGATGCCGCAGTTCGGTGCGGACGGCGACGTCATCGACGTCCAGCTTCACACCGTCAAGATACAGAACTGGGACAAGACCATCACGACGATACCGACGCACCGGCTGATCGCGGAATCGTTCAAGAACTGGCGCGGGATGTCGCAGTCGGGCGGACGCCGAGTGAAGCGGGCCATCTACATCGACGTATCGTCGGTTCGATTTCTGACAGACGAGGAGCGAGAGCACTTTCGGCGATTTGCCTTGCTCGTCGACTACATCGACAGCAAGGAACGTGAGCTCGCGGAGTTCAACAAGAGACTTGGACGCGAGGTCGATGCCGAAGTCAACCGGCGGCGGCTGACGAACATCGGGACCTTCCGGATGTATGCCCTGAACTACCTAAAATACCACCCCCGAATTCGAAATGACATGACACTTCTCGTGCGCCAGCTGGCGCCCGGCCCCGACGGGCTACCGCTCGAAATCTACTGCTTCACCAACACGACCGCGTGGGCCGAGTACGAGGGCATCCAGTCCGACATCTTCGACCATTTGCTCGCGATCGCCCCCGAATTCGGTCTGCGCGTGTACCAAAGGCCGGCGGGATCGGACCTGGCGAAGATCGCCTCGGCCGGGCACTAAGAACGCCTCAACCTGAGCCGGTCGGAGTGAACCTCGCCGCTTGGCGAAACGATGTAACGCTCGAGATTGAAGCCGACGAAGAAACTGCCCGTCTCGTCGGGGTTTTCGCTGAGCTTGATATCGTCCGGGCTGACCGGGCGCTTCACGTATTCGCTCAGCAGCGTGGCAATACTGGGTTTCTCTGCGGCAATTACGATATTCATGGCTGTCTCCTGCCCTGTTTTTCCAGTCAATCCCTGACTGTCACCTGCAGGATAGCGAGCAGCAGATTAACCGCCCCTGAAATTTTTGTGAATAGGGCCTGAATATTCGATCATGGAGCCTGCCGCCGGCGGAGCTTGCTTATGAAACTCAACAACCTCCTGATTGTCGCCAGTTTTGCCTGGCTGCTCGTGTCGTTCTGGAACCGCAACGACCTGCCGGGCGACATCGACTATGTCCCGGCCCTCGATAACGAACCGAAACAAACGCCGACAGGCAAGCGACCTTTCGATGTCGTCTTCAATGAGGTCGATTATCGCGTGGAGCCCGAGTACAAGTACGATATCACCGGCATGGTCGTTTCCTACCGCCACCACAACGAAGACAACAGCCGCATGCACGCACTCGCCAACGACCACCTCAACATGCTGGATGTCTGCGTCGTCTGGGGAGACAACCCGGCCAACGAGCGGCTCGACAAGATCAGCTTCTGGAACGGCCTTTTTACGTGCAACTTCAAGACGCGCGACCCGCAGGCCTGGGATGCGTTCAACCTGGACCAGATATCGAACAACCACCTGTTGTCGGACGACGAGTTCATTCGCCGACAGGTAAAGAAGATCCGGATCGGCGACCAGGTTCGCATCCGCGGCTACCTCGCAGGCTACACGAGCGCCGGCGGCAGCAAACGCGGCACCAGCACCACGCGCACCGACACGGGTGACGGTGCCTGCGAGACGATCTATGTCGAGGACTTCCAGGTCGTGCGCGAGGCAACCAGTTCCTGGCGCATTTCGATGTGGGCGTCGCTGGCGGTGCTGGTGGCTGCGCTCGGAGTTCATTTTGCACGTCCCTACAAACCTCACTGAACGACGCACGGGTTCGGCTCGATGTTGCGCAATGCACTGCTACTGCTTTTTCTCGCCCTCCACGCCGGCATAGCCATGCCCGACGCCACGACTTTCGACGCGTTCGAAGCCTCGATCCCCGAGATGCAGTCCGCCATGCGCGAGGGACGCGTCACGTCCGAACAGCTTGTCCGCCAGTACCTCGAGCGGATCGGCGCGTACGACGATGCCGGGCCCGCCCTCAACGCGATGCTGATCATCAATCCGCGCGCGCTCGAGGTCGCACGGCGGCTCGACCGCGAGCGGGCCGAGCAAGGACCGCGCGGCCCACTGCACGGCATTCCCATCGTGTTGAAGGACAACTACGACACCTTCGACATGCCGACGACGGCAGGCGCCATCGCGATGGACGGCTTCGTGCCGCCGGATGATGGCTACCAGGTGCGGCGGCTGCGTGCGGCCGGCGCCGTGTTCATCGGCAAGACCAACCTGCACGAGTTTGCGCGCGGCATCGAAACCGTCAGCTCCCTGGGCGGATGGACACGCAATCCCTACGATCCACGCCGCAATCCGGGTGGCTCCAGCGGCGGCACGGGCGCCGCGGTCGCGGCGAACTTCGCGGCGGCCGGCATGGGCAGCGATACCTGCGGCTCGATCCGCATCCCGGCGGCCAACAACAACCTGTTCGGGCTGCGCGTGACCCAGGGCCTGTCGAGCCGCGACGGCATCATCCCGCTGTCGCACACGCAGGATGTCGGCGGGCCGCTCGCGCGCAGCATGATCGACCTGGTCACGCTGCTCGATGCCACGACGGGTGCCGACCCTGCGGATCCGCAAACCGCCGACGCCGACGCTCACTTGCCGGCTACCTGGCACGAATACCTGCTGGAGGACGCCCTCGACGGCGCCCGCCTCGGCCTGCTGACCGAGTTCCTGCGCACCGCGGCGCCCTACGGCGAAGTGTCCGGCGTCGTGCGGGCCGCCGCGGCCACCCTGCGTGAGCACGGCGCCGACGTCGTCGATATCGAAGTCGCGGGGTTGAGCGAGCTGCTCCGCAGCACGAGCGTGATCGACTACGAGTTCACGACCGACGTGGAAGCCTATCTGGAGTCGTCCGCTGCGCCACTCAGATCCATTGCGGAGCTGCTCGAGAGCGGTCGCTACCACGAGGCACTCGACACCCGCTACCGGCGTTCGGTCGCCCGCGCCGCCGATCAGGCCGAGTACCAGAAACGCTTGCAGCGACGCGAAGACCTCACCCGGCTGTTGCTCGATACCATGGATCGGCACCAGCTCGACGCGCTCATCTACCCCACGTTACGCATCAAGCCGGTCTTCGTCGGCGAGCCTCAACACGGCAGCGTCTGCCAGCTCGCTGCCCATTCGGGCTTTCCCGCCATCGCGATGCCCGCAGGATTCACTCCGGACGGCGTGCCCGTCGGTATCGAGCTGGCCGCGCGGCCTTTCGACGACGGTCGCCTGGTTGCTTTCGCTTACGCATGGGAGCGGGTGGCCGCGCCGCGCCGCGCACCTCTACGCACGCCATCGCTGCTCGGCGATACGCTCTCATGGCGTTTTGTCATCGACGCGCCATCCATCACGGGTCGTCTGCGACTCGAACGGCCGACCCAGACGTTGCACTACGACGTCGAAGTAACAGGGCTGGACGAAGACGACATTGTCAGCGTGACACTGCACCGGGCGGCAGCCGGGACGTACGGCCCGGTCATCATGCGGCTCGATGAGGGCCTGCAAGGCGCGATACCGATCGGCAACGCGCACGTCGATGACCTCGTCAGTGGCAACCTTCGGATCGTGGTACACACGCGCGGGCGCAAGGAAGTTCGTGGCCAGATCGAGAAACGCTGACCGCCGGTCGGCGAACTGATCAACGCCACCCGGCCGGGTGTCCGGCAGCTCGACTCGGGGCCGTGGTCCCGGCCAGGGGCCGCCATGGCCTCAACCACCCGAACCTGGCGTTTACCGGCGATCCAGGGACATTTCGAAAGCCGGCGAGAACGCGATTGGAATGACGTACCTGTTTCTGACCTCGGTGTAGCGGTCGTCCAGCGGCGCAGCCTCCTCGGCCGCGCTCGGATTCCAGACCACCTCGATTCGGCGCAGGCCCGGTTCGAGCCCGCTAAGGGGCACCAGACCGATCAACCCTCGCATTCCCAGGTCTGCGCGCTCGGCAGGCTCAAAACTCGCCATCGATACAGGCTTGCCGTCGATACGCACTGTCCACAGCTGGCGCAGGCAGACGACCCGGTCCGGTGCTTCCTCGGGGCTGCCGCAGAGTTGATCGAGCACGATATTGTCGCGCAGCGGCTGATACGGCAAGAACAAGCGCGCGAAGCTGCCGCTTTGATTGAAGCTGTCGACCCGCGGCCAGCCGCGCAACCTGTCGAGCGGACTGGGCATGTCCTCGTAGTACGTGCTGCGAAGTCCATCCTCGATCTGAGTTGTGTCGAGATACACGAACTCTCCGGAGAGCGTGAAGTTACGCCATGCGGCAGCACGTGTATTGCCGACGGCTATGATGATGATAATGCTGAGAGTCAGGGCGACGAAGAAGGCTACCGGGCGTGTATTGCTCTGCAGGGTCAGCTGTACCGGCAGGACGAGACGCTGCGGGTAGGCGAGCCCGGCGACGCGCCTTAGGAACCGGACGAGACCCGCCAGGATACGATTGTCGCGAAGGCGAGGCACGCGCGATGCGAGTTGCGCATCCAACAAGTACACAAGTATCGGTACGCCCAGAAAGACGACCAGGAGCGCCGCCGTGCCGATGACAATACCGGCATTGGTGAGGCCAAAACGGGCGCCGATTGCGCCGGATATGACCAGGATGACTACCAGAATGGTACCGAACCAGAGAATACTCAGCGTCAACATGCTGATCACCGCGAACAGCGACGATGCCAGTCGATCCGTGTTCCGGATGACGGTATCGAGATCGGGCAGCGTGTCCCGATAGTACTGCCGACTCAGCGGTCCAAGCCCCGGCGTCTTGCTCCAGTTGATCCCGTCAGGAAAAACCGTGCGCAGACCTATGAGCCCAACCCAGTACGCGCGCGTCATCAGGTGCACGACGAAACACGCAGCCAATCCGTAGCTGGTGCCAGCCAGCAGTGAGGTGCCCACGGTGCTGGCGATGGCCAGACTCGTCGACAAGTGCGTGTAGATATCGGCAATCTTGTCGAACAGCCAGCCGGGGATCGAGAACAACGCGAAGATCGTCAGGCTCGAGATGATGAGCTCGAGTTCATCAGTACGATCGCGCAGCCGATCCATTGCCTCGGACTCAGCTCTATGACGTGTTTCGAGTTCTTTGTCTTCCACCGGGGGCTACTGCCTCCTTGAATGCATTCGTGCCAAATCGCCTGACAGCAGCCATTCGAACGGGTGTCGCTGGGTTGTCGCCTTGCGGCCCAAAGAGGTCGCACAATGTCGTCGAGTTACTTGCCTTCGAGTTCGATTCGGCAGGCCTCGAGTTCATCAAAAAGCAACTGGGCAAACACCTGATACGTTTTGCTCTCTAAGAATAGCAACAGGCTGGCTATTCTGGTTTGCGAATCGCTCAATCTCCCCTCTGTCGATCGAAGCGCTTGTGAGAAGCGCTGGACTGCCGCGGGTCAGAAGCAAAAAGAAAAACCAGAAAGGCAAAGCATTATATAGATGATATACCGTGCTCCTGTTTCGATTTGTGGTGATGATGGACGCCCGTCCAGGAGCAAGACCCCGCATCTAGTCCTATAATTTTAAGACTTGGCCATCCTTGATTCGCACCGTGATGTCTCTAATCGCCGAAATGTCCTCAATTGGGTTCTTTTCGAATCCAATGAAACTGGCTTCACACCCGATCTCGAGACAGCCAATACGTCGTGCCGGGAAAATTGCGCGCGGGGTGTCCATGGAGGCGACTCGCAGCAATTCAACAGGGGACAGAAAGCCCTTCTCTGCACCGGCAATGAGGCCCTCCGTCAAATTCGCTCCGTAGGCATCGACTCCGACGGCCAGGGGAGCGCCTGCTTCTTTTAGCATATTGATATTTGCCTTCTCCCATTCAACCTGTTCATACGGACGTTCTTTTGCCCATTCGGTCACGATCAAGGTCGAAATCATCTTTTGACGACCTGCACGCTGCGCGTCGTCCTTGGAGACAAGACACTCTTCAGCCGTGTTAATGTCAAAATAGGGGCCATGATCTACGCTGCTTGTATCCTGGTAGCAAGGCAGGTGTGTGATCATGTCCGCCTCCGCACCTAGCGAGGCGCGAAAATCTTCAATACTGGAATTTGCGACGGCCAGTCTGAGTCCGGCTTCACGTGACAACTTGCGAATTATTGGTAAGAGCTCCGGGTTGATGCCACCTCCAGGACCCCACTTACCGAACCCTTCGTCGTACCGCTCGCTGGAGCGAAGATAGATCTTGATGTGGTCTGGTCGGCTTTCAAGCAATAGCGGCCACTTTTTTTGTAGGTCGTCTTCTGTTTCGACGATGAAATATGCGTCGTCGGCGGCCAAAGTGCTCGAACGAATTTCATCTGCTCGAGCCAACTGCTCTGTAAAAGTGTAGGCACCCAGCGCAAGTGCCTCGTATATTTCGATCGGGTGACTGTCAGGTCCGGTAATGGCTCCCATGGACGAAGACACGTCGACATTTCCGGGACCACGCAAACGTTCGCGGATCATGGCGACCTGGCTCCCTCGA
>JBFEJR010000051.1:0-16218 GCA_041553075.1 Woeseiaceae bacterium
GGGCAGCTGCGCCAGCACGCGACGGCCCGTGTACCCGGTGCCCGCGACGACCGTGAACACTAGGCCTTGTCGAGGTGCGGGATCGCCGGCAGCGGCTCGGCCGCCACCATGCCGAGGCCGTCACGGTAAGCATCCGCCGCGGCGTCGGTTTCGCCCATCTGCGTCAGCAGTGCGCCGTACTCGCGGTAGGCCTCGGGCGTGGGGCGCAGGCTGAGCACCGTTTCGAGATAGCTGCGCGCCTTGCCCCAGAGCTCGTTGCGCAGGCACAGGCGAGCCGCGGCCAGCAGCAGGTCGGGGTCCTCGCCCCGGTTCTTGAGCCAGGACTCGGCCTTCTTGAGCTGCCGCGTCGTGTTGCCGGACTCGACCAGGCCGAACAGGCGCACCAGCGGTGCGCGCCACTCGGACTTCAGCGCGGCGGTGAGTTCCTTTTCCGCGCGATCGTGCAGGCCGACGCGCAGCAGGCCCTCGAAGTAGGCTTCCAGCAGCTCCGGCTCCGCCCGCAGTTTCCGGGGCACGCCCGACCAGGCCGCGTCGAGCACATCGGCATCGGCTGCTTTCTCGAGCGCGACCTCGTGAACGCGCACGGTCCACTGGCGCAGCCAGGCCGGCTTGACCTGGGTGTTCTTGCGCAGCCGTGGCAGGAGGCCGGCCAGCGCTTCCCAGTCCTCGAGCTTGTAGTAGAGGCGCGCCATCAGGGCGAGCGCCTGCGCGTGGTCTTTGGTGTCTTCCTCGAGGCGTCGCAGCGTCGCGAGGGCCTGCTCGTAGTTGCCCCGGTCGAGCTGGAACTCGGCCTGCGTGAGGAGCACCGCGTTGGCGGCCTCGGGCGTCTCCTGGTAGGCCATGCGCAGCCACTCGTCGCGGCGCTCATCCTTGCCCTGCAGGTGGGCCGCGCGGGCCGCCTGCAGGTAGTTGAACAGTGGTGAATCGCTGGTGCTCGCGGCCCGCCCGAGCAGGCGCTCGCCGCGGGCGAGGTTGCCTTCCGCGACCGCGATCATGCCTTTGGTGAGCTTCTGCCCCGAGCGCGCCGAACGGTAGCGGCCCGCCGCCTCGCCGAGCCGCCGCGGCGCGAGGATGATCTTGCGCAGCACCCACACCGCCAGCAGCAGGGCGACGGCCAGGGCGACGAGTACCGGGACCGACATCTCGACGATGTAGCCCCGGAAGTTGATCACGACGTAGCCGGGGTCGGCCAGCAGGAAGTGTGCACCGAACGCACTGAGCACCAGCACGACGATTACGATGATGCCGATCTTCATTGCGCGTTCTCGCCCAGCGTGCGGAATTGCCGCAACAGGCGCAGTGACCCCGAGATGTCCGGAGTCTCCATGGTAAACACGTGTTTGCGGATCTCCGTGAGGGTCTCCAGCGCGCCGGCAACCTGCGTGCTGTCGGTATCGAAGTAAGCGCTCAGCAGGGCGCTCGTATCGTCGAGCGTCTGCTCGAAGACCGCCTGCTCGCCGCGCAGCAGCGCGAGCCGCGCGGCCTGTAACTGCAGCGCGATATTGCTGCGCAGGAAATACTCGGCGTCCGGGGACAGCTGCACCAGCCGGGCGCGGTCGGGCGGCGTTACCTTGACGAGCCCCGACACGGCGCTCTTCACCGAGGCCCACGCACGTCCCGGGCCGCTGAGCTCGGGATCGATCCCGGCGCCCTCGTCCGCGGTGTCGTCGCCGCCGGCCAGGGGTAGCGCCTCGACGACGCGGGCGAGGCTCGCCAGCGTCAGCGTTGCGCCTTCAATATCGGGTTTCTCCATGACGTCGAGGGCCGCGAGCTCGTCGGCGAGCGCCCGCCGCACGCCGGTCAGGCCCGGGTCCGAAAGCTGCACGATCCGTTCGTCGGCCATGCGCAGCGCCAGCGCCGCGAGCTGCGGGTTGTTGGCGAGCTGCAGCTGTGCGTTCGCGATCTGCATGTAGTACTCGGCCTCGGCGAGAATCCATGCGTCGCGGGCCCCCTCCGAAATGCCGGCCAGCGATGCGACCGAACTCTCGAGCGTCGACATCCGGGCGGGCAGCGAGTCCAGCATGCGGATGCGCCGATCGAACTCGGTGCGCAGCGCGTCGAGCTCGGTGTCGATGCCCGGATCGCGCTGGCCCAGCGCGTTGACGCGCTCCAGCAGGTCGGCCATCGAGCTTTCCGAGGAGGACAGGCCGCTTTCGAGACGCGCAACGCGGTCGTCCGCGGCGGTATCGCCGGCGGTGCGCCAGCCTTGCCAGGCCGTATAGCCCGCGGCGGCCAGCGCCACGACGGCGAGCAGGAAAGCCAGCCACGCGACCGAGCCGGACCCGGATCGCTGCCGGGGTTTCTTGCCCGGCTTCGGCTCGGGCTCCGGCTCCGGTTCCGCCTCGGGCTCCGGTTCCGGTGCGGTGGCAGCCGCCTCTTCGGTTGGCAACGCCTCGGTAACGGGTTCGTCGTCGGCCGCTTCCGCGGCGGGCTGGTCGATGTCTTTTTCGCTCATGGGGCTATTCCGGAATCGGTACTGTGTAGTGCGATGATCGCCTGGACCATGTCGTCAGCGCCCGGTCCGCGGGCCAGTATCGGCCGGGCCGCAGGGTAGCGTTGCAGCATCTCTTTTAACACACGAGCCGCCGGCGTAACCAGTGGCGTATCCGCCAGCTGCGCGGCGCACCAGGCCGGCAGCAACTCGATCAGGTTGGTCAGCGACTGCACGCTCATGACGGTGATCACGTCGATGCCGCCGGCGCGCCAGCGCGCCTCGAGTGCGGCCGCCGTGTCGGCACTGACGCCAGGCAGCCGCCGCTCGTACACCGACAGGTATTCGATCGCCGCACCCCGGTTCTTGAGCTCCTCCGCCAGCAACTCGCGACCGTTGCTGCCGCGAATGATCCGAATGCGCTTGCCCGCGACATCCTGCAGGCGATCCTCCGCCAGCAGGTGTTCGCTGTCGAAGCCGGCGGCCGGCTGGATGTCGACGACGCGCCCGGCAGCGGCCACGGCGCGGGCCGTCGCGGGGCCGATGACGGCGATCTCGGCACCATCGGTGAAGTCGATCCCGTACTCGACGGCGTTGCGGCTGACGAACACGACGATATCGGGAGTCCCGAGGCGGGCGGCGCTGTTACGGACATCGAGCGCATCGAACGGGGCGATTTCGAGTACCGGGAAACACCAGGTCTCGCCACCCTGCGCCTCGATGGCGGCAACCAGGTCCGCGGCCTGCGTGCGTGGCCGGGTAACCAGCACGCCGACACCCTGCAGCGGGCCGTCAGGCATGGGCCGCTCCGGCGGCCTCGAGCAACTCGGCGGCGCCCTGCGCGAGCAGGCGCGCGGCCAGCGTCTCGCCCAGGGTTTCCGCCTCGTCCGCCGCGCCGCTGACCGAGTCGCGCAGTGCGCGGCTGCCATCGGGCATGGCAACGAGCGCGGTGACGGTCATCGTGTCGCCGTCGATACGGGCGTACGTCGCGACCGGCGACTGGCAGCTTGCCTCGAGGACTCGCGCGATGGCGCGTTCGGCCAGCGTCGTGCGCACCGACGCCGGGTGATCGAGCCGGGCGAGCACCCGGCGCAGCTCGGCGGCGGTGTCCAGGCATTCGATCCCGACCACGCCCTGGGCCGCGGCCGGCAACATCTCCTCGGGGGAGAACAGCTGGCTGATGCGGTCGGCGAAGTCGAGGCGTTCGAGGCCGGCAGCCGCGAGGATGATCGCGTCGTAGCGGCCCTCGTCGAGCTTGGCGAGCCGCGTATTGACGTTGCCACGCAGCGGCTCGATGCGCAGGTCGGGCCGCAGCATGCGCAACTGGGCCTGGCGGCGCAGGCTCGAGCTGCCGATCAGCGCACCTTCGGGCAGGTCGGCAAGCCGCTTGCCGTGCGGCGCGACGAGGGCGTCCGCATGGTTGGCGCGCTCGAGCATGGCGGCGAGACAGAAGCCCTCGGGCATCTCCGCCGGCACGTCCTTCATCGAGTGCACGGCGATGTCGGCTGCGCCGCGCTGCATGGCGACTTCGAGTTCCTTGATGAACAGGCCCTTGCCGCCGATCTTCTGCAGGCTGCGATCGAGGATCTCGTCACCGCGGGTCGACAGCGGAACGAGCTCGACCGAGTCCACTTCGGGCAGCTCGCGGAGCAGTGCGGCAACGTGTTCGGCCTGCCACAGGGCGAGGGCGGACTTGCGGGTAGCGATGCGGATTTTCACGATTCTTTGAGTCGGCGTTTCACTTCGGCGACGTGCCGGCGGCTGATTATCAGCTCTTTGTCTTCGACTTGCGAGTCGTCCCGCAGCACGATACGGCTTTTGCCCTCGGCGTCCCTCGCGACGCGCTCGATGCGCGCGACGGCTATCAGTGCGCTGCGATGGATACGCACGAACAGGTCGCCGAACTCGGCTTCCAGCGACTTCAGTGAATCATCAATGAGGTCCTCGCCGTTATCGTGGTCAACCGAAACGTATTTCTGGTCGGCACGAAAACAGCTGACGGTCTCGATCGGGATCAGGCGGAGCTCGCCATGGGCCTGCGCGCAAATATGCCGGCGGCGGACCTCGAGCGACTCACCGGCCTCGCGCAGGGCGCCCGGTGCCAGCCGCGAAGCCTGCTCCAGCGCCCGGACGAGACGCGAGCGCCGCACCGGTTTCAGCACGTAACCGATCGCGCGTGCATCGAAGGCATCGATGGCATATTCGTCGTAGGCGGTCGTGAACACGACGGCCGGCGGCCGTTCCATGGCATTCAGGTGATGAGCCGCCTCGATGCCCTCCATGCCGGGCATGCGGATATCGAGGAGCACGATGTCGGGCGACAGGCGGTTGGTGAGTTCGAGCGCCTCGCGGCCATTGCCGGCCTCGCCGACGACCTCGTAGCCGGGCTCATCCGCCAGGATCTGGCTCAGCCGATCGCGCGCGGGCTTTTCATCATCGACAATCAGGACCTTCATGCGTCGCTCTCGTCCTCGGGAAATCGCAGCGTCACCGTGTAGGTGTCGTCCTGCGCGCTCACGTCCACGCTCGCGCGGTTGCCGTACGCCAGCTCGAACCGCTGGCGAATATTGGCCAGCGCCATCTTGTTGCCGTCCTTGATGCGCGCCTTGCCGGGCGCGACCGGGTTGGCCACCGAGATCTGCAGGTACTTGCCGTCACGCTTGCCGCTGACCACGACGTCGCCGCCGTCCGGCAGCAGCTCGATGCCGTGGTAGATCGCGTTCTCGATCAGCGGCTGGATCGTGAGGCTCGGGATGCGCGCTCGCAGCGGCAGCTCGCCGATGTCCCAGCGGATGTTCAGGCGGTCACCGAGCCGCAGCTTCTCGATGCGGTGGTAGATGGCCGCGACCTCGAGTTCTTCCTTGAGCGTCGTCCGGTTGCGGTTGCTCGACAGGCTCGCGCGCAGCAGGTCGGACAGGTCCTCGACGGCCTCCTCGGCCTGGCGCGGGTCGCTGCGCGTCAGCGATGCGATCGTGTTCATGCTGTTGAACAGGAAGTGCGGCCGTATCAGGGCCTGCAGCGCGCTGATGCGGGCCTGCGCTTCGAGGACGATACTGCGCCGCCATTCGCTGGCCACGTACAGGTAGCGCATCGCCAGGGCGATGATGATCGAACTGATGGCCAGGGTGCGCAACAGGAAGTCGTAGTGGGTGTCGTCGATGATCTGCACGCCGACGAAGCGGGCCGGCAGCTGCCACGCGAGCTCGGCGACGACGAGGCACAGGAGCTCGAGCACGAGGAAGGCGATGACGAACGCCCGGGTCTTGCCCGCGCGCTCGAGCCAGCCGCGCAGCTGGCACAGGACCGCGGTGCCCAGCAGCGCCAGCCAGAGGACAAAAAACGAGATCTTGGACAGCGCCAGCAGGAATTCGCCGGCCGGGGCATGGGACGCGAGCGTCAGCACGAAGGCGACGAGTTCCGCGACCAGCAGAACGATAAACAGCGTTCCCGCCGCGCAGAAATCGGGCAGGTAGACCTGGGTGTCGCCGGCAGTCGGCTCCGGTGCTGCGGTCAAGCGCGCGCTCCTTCGATCATTGCGGGCATTGTACCGCCCGCAGGCGCGGCTCGCCCGGACGCTTTCGCGTCAGGAGCAGAATTCGGTGATCTGCTCTTCGGCCTTCTGGCGCGCTTCCTGGCGCTCTGCATCATCGAGGTAGACGCGCTCGCCGTTCTCGTCGGTGCGATACAGGCGGCGGGACTGCAGGTAGGTTTCGAGGCGTGCGCGGGCGCGTTCGCAGGCCTGCTGCCGCTCGGCCGCTGCCGCCGCCTTCTCGGCAGCCTCCGCCTGTGCTGCGGCCGCGACGGACTTCGCCTCGTTGCGCTCGGACTCGCGGTTCACACGCGCCTGCACCCGCTGGTTGACGGCACTGCTGTCCGTGCGCCGGTAGGTAAGCTGCAGCCGCTCTTCATTCGCAACGCCCTGGGGACGGTCCTCGTAGTGGATGTTGCCTTCCGCGTCCGTCCACCTGTAGATCTCGCTCGCCGTCGCTCCGCTTGCGAAAGTCAACGCCGCAACTGCAATCGTCAGTGTCATGCGTCTGAGTGTCATCTCTGATTCCATCCCGAGCCAAGGTGCTCTTACATAAAGTGTTGAGCGATAACGCTATTACAGCACTTTAAGGGCCGCGTCGCTGTGAATACAGTCACAGCGGCAGGCGGACCCCGGTCTCGCCCCAAAAAAAAGGCGGGCCGCGAGGGCCCGCCAAGTTGTTGCTTCATGGGGGAATTCTTGTTCCCGGGCGGAGCGGTCGTGGCGTGGCCGGCGCCGGGTTATGGCAAGTCCGGCCACGCCGCTGCGCTTATTCCGCCGTGGTGAACTCCGGGTAAGCCTCGAGACCGCACTCGCCGAGGTCGACGCCCTCGTATTCCTCCTCGTCGGAGACCCGGATGCCGACCGTCTTCCTGAGCAGCACCCAGACGACCAGGCTGACGATGAACGTCCAGAAGAAGATCGAGGCGATGCCCACGATCTGGCCGAGGAAAGAGGCTTCATCGTTGTTGAACAACACCGCGAGCACGCCCCAGATACCGACCGTGCCGTGCACCGATATCGCACCGACCGGGTCGTCGATCTTCAGCTTGTCGAGCAGCACGATCGAGCCGACGACGAGGATGCCGCCAGCGGCGCCGATCAACGTGGCCGACAGCGGTGCGGGCGACAACGGATCCGCCGTGATGGCGACGAGTCCGGCAAGCGCGCCGTTCAGTGCCATTGTGAGGTCCGCCTTCCCGAACCAGAAGCGCGAGAGCAGCAGGGCGAACACGAGACCGCCGGCCGCGGCCATGTTCGTATTCACGAAGACCAGAGCGACCGCGTTGGCTTCGCCGACATCCGAGACCTTGAGCTCGGAGCCGCCGTTGAAGCCGAACCAGCCCAGCCACAGGATCAGCGTACCGAGGGCGGCCAGCGGCAGGTTGGCGCCGGGAATGGCGTTGATCTGCCCGTCCTTGCCGTACTTGCCCTTGCGCGCGCCGAGCACGATGACGCCGGCCAGCGCGGCGGCGGCGCCGCAGAGATGCACCGTGCCGGAACCGGCAAAGTCGAAATAGCCGAAGTTCTCGGTGAGAAAACCGCCGCCCCAGTTCCAGAATCCCTGGACCGGGTAGATCAGGCCAGTCAGTACGACCGCGAACATGAAGAACGACCAGAGCTTCATGCGCTCCGCGACGGCGCCCGACACGATCGACATGGCCGTTGCGACGAACACCACCTGGAAGAAGAAGTCCGACAGGTTCGAGTAATAGGTGTCGCCGCCGCTCGCGATGACGTCGGCCGCGGCGTTATCCGCCTTGCCGAGAACGCCGATATTGCCGAGGTTCTGGAAAATGGCGCCCGCGAAATCGCCCGGGTACATGATCGCGTAACCGCACAGCATGTACATGATGCAGGCGATCGAGTAGAGACCGACGTTCTTGGTCAGGATCTCGGCCGTGTTCTTGGCGCGCACCAGGCCCGCCTCGAGCATCGTGAAGCCCGCCGCCATCCACATGACGAGCGCACCCATGACGAGAAAGTAAAATGTGTCCAACGCATAAGCGAGTTCCGTCGCCTGCGCCGCTACCTGTGTTGCATCCACGATAGTTCCTCCGTGTCGTTAAACGGCTTCGGCGCCGGTCTCGCCGGTGCGAATACGAATGGCTTCGACGAGCTCGGTGACAAAGATCTTGCCGTCACCGATCTTGCCCGTGCGGGCCGTGTTGGCGATCGCCTCGATAACCTGTTCGACGACGCTGTCGTCGACTGCGAGTTCGATCTTGGCCTTGGGCAGGAAGTCGACGACGTACTCGGCGCCACGGTAGAGCTCCGTGTGACCGCGCTGCCGACCGAATCCCTTGACCTCGGTCACGGTGATCCCCTGGATGCCGATTTCAGCAACGGCCTCCCGGACATCGTCGAGCTTGAACGGCTTGATAATCGCCGTGATCATTTTCATTGCTTGTTCCCCTTGTAGAAGAATGGGCGGCCGGAGCCGCCCGGTCTGGTTTAGTCGAGATCGAAGGACTTACCGATCGAGAAGACCAGTGACTCGTCGTCCTGGCCGATCAGGTCGTCGTTCGCGAGAATCAACGCGATCCCGACATCGAAGTCGGCAAGCGAGGTGCCGTAGCCGAGTTCGAGGTATTCGCCGTCGGCATCCTGGGAAAAACCGGCAAAGGTGCCGTAGAAGCCGTTTTGCTCGAGCGTCAGGGCGTAGTAGGTGTAGTCCAGCGTCGGGCCTCCGAAGTTGTCGTATTCACCGATCGCGACGTCGACGGACAGGATGCCGAAGCCCGCGCCCAGGTTGATCTCCTGGTAGGTGTCGTCGAAATCGCCGGTGTAGAAATAGCCCGTGTAGCCGATGCTGAGGCTGACGTCGTTGATTTCCGTGCCATAGCCGAAGTAGCCGTCGACCTCGAGGCCGTCGCCGACGTCAGCGGCCCAGGTGCCGACATAGAAGCCGCCGGACTCGTAGTCGAGGCCGCCACTCACCGAGGAGACCTTCTGCAGGATGCCGCGGAAGTGGTATTCGCTCATGTAGCCGAGGTTGGCGGACAGGTCGGCCTGCGCGGTGGCGGTCATCAGCAGTAGCGTCAGTCCGTAGATGGTTTTTTTCATGTCTTTGCTCCGATGTATTTGGGGGTAACGTTTATCGCGTTGCCCTACCTAGAGCAGATACCGTGCCAATTCCGAAAAGCAGATGAAGTTCAGCGAGTTGCACTTGATACCGTCGACGGGCTGCACTGCACTGGTGCGGCTGTTTGCGGCCTTGCACCGAAACGGAACGCGGCATTCATGCCGATTGACGGGGTATTTGCCGCTGGCGTTTTCGGCGGCGGTCGGGTATCACGTCGCCATGAACAACGAAGCCGTCGAAAACATTGCCAGGAAGCTGGCCGAGTCGCTGCCGGAGGGGCTGCGTTCCGTGCGTGACGATCTCGAGCAGAATTTCCGCGCCGTTCTGCGCTCGTCGCTGGCCAGGCTGGACCTGGTCACGCGCGAGGAATTCGAGGTCCAGGAAGCCGTGCTGGCCAAGACCCGCACGAAACTCGAGGCGCTCGAAGCGCGGTTACGGGAAATCGAACAGGCGTGAACACCCGCTGGCCATGGAGGGCCGCATGGGTCTTGCGATACTGCATTGCCGCGCACAGTACGGCACCGAGGCGCCGCCGGTAACGATCGAAGTGTTCCTGTCGGGCGGCCTGCCCGCGTTCACGATCGTCGGCATGGCCGAAACGGCCGTGCGCGAAAGCAAGGATCGCGTACGGGGCGCGCTGGTCAGCTCGGGCTTCGAGTTCCCGCAACAGCGCATCACGATCAGTCTCGGGCCCGCGGAAATGCGCAAGACGGGCGGCCGTTACGACCTGGCGATCGCGCTCGGTATTCTCGCGGCGCGCCGGCAGTTCCCCAGCAGCGCACTTAGCGGCGTCGAATGCTATGGCGAGCTCGCGTTGAGCGGCGAGCTGCGGCCGGTGGCCGGGCTGCTGCCGGCCGTGATCAAGGCGCATGCCGCCGGCAACAGCGTCATCGTGCCGCGCGACAACGCCGCCGAGGCCGCGATGGCGGGTGCGCCGGTCGTCGGCGCGACGACCCTTGAAGAGGTCGCGGCGCACCTCGCAGGGCGCCGCATCATCGAGCCCTGCGACGCTGGCGAGCCGCCTGCCGCCGACAGCCGCGCGCCCGACCTGGCCGACGTGCGCGGGCAGGGGCACGCGAAGCGTGCGCTGGAGATCGCCGCCGCGGGCAATCACAACCTGCTGTTCATCGGCCCGCCCGGGACCGGCAAGAGCATGCTGGCGCGGCGGCTGCCGGGCCTGTTGCCGCGCATGTCGAACGAGGAAGCCCTGGCGACGGCAGCCGTCGATTCGGTTGCCGGCCAGTCGCTGGCCGCGGGCACCTGGCGCGTGCGGCCGTTCCGGGCGCCGCATCACACGGCGTCGGCCGCCGCACTGGTCGGCGGCGGGCGCGGCCTGCGCCCGGGCGAGATTTCTCGGGCGCACAACGGGGTGCTGTTTCTCGACGAGCTGCCCGAGTTCCATCGCAACGTGCTCGAAGCCCTGCGCGAGCCCCTCGAGACCGGCGAAATCACCATTGCCAGGGCCGGCATGCGCGCCGAGTTCCCGGCGCGTTTCCAGCTGCTCGCGGCCATGAACCCGTGTCCCTGCGGTTATCTCGGCGATCCGCAGGCCGACTGTCGCTGCAGCGCCGACCGCGTCGCGGCCTATCGCAACAAGATCTCGGGCCCGCTGCTCGATCGAATCGAGCTGCACGTCGAGCTGTTGCGGCCCTCGTCCGGCGAGCTGCGCCGCCGCGACCCGGCGGCGGCCGGCAGTGCCGAGGTGGCCGAGCGGATCGCGTGCGCGTGGCGCCGGCAGATGGACCGGGCCGGCGTGGCCAACTCGCGGCTGCAGGGTGACGCGTTCGAGTCGAGCTGCACGATCGACGATCGCTGCTGGGCCCTGCTCGAGAGCGCCGCGGACCGCTTCAATCTTTCCGCCCGGGCCCACCAGCGCATCGTGCGCGTGGCGCGCACGATCGCGGATCTTGCCGGGCACAAAAAAATAGCGCCCGGGCACGTTGCCGAGGCGCTATCGCTGCGTTGCCTGGACAGGCGTCAGTAGGAGCCCGCCTTGCGGGCGACTTTCTAGGACGATTCGCCGACCATGTACTCGACGGCACTCGCCACCTCGTCGTCCGAGAGGTCGAGACGGCCGCCCTTGGCGGGCATGTAGCCGGCGCTGCCCGTGTAGCCCTCGATGGCATGCCGCTTGAGAGTTGCCATGCCCTGTTCGACGCGTGCGGCCCATTGCCCGGCGTCGCCAACGATCGGCGCGCCTCCGACACCGGCACTATGGCAGGCGATGCACGCGCTGTTGTAGACCTGCGGGCCGGTCATCGCGGTGGCGACGGGCTCGGGCTCCGGGGCGGTCTCGACGACCGGCGCGGCGGCCTGCATCTGTTCCCCGGGGAGGTAGACGTCGCCGACCGGGCGGATACGTTCGGCCACGGCCGCCTGGTACTCGGCGCTGTCGCGTGTATACACTGCCTGCGTGCGCTCGGACATCTTCATGGCGAGCACGAGGATGGCCAGCGTGGCCGCGGCGAGCACGCCGATGACGAGCGAATACATGTCAAAAAACTTCTGGTCCCGACTCAAGGGTCTGCTCCGGAGATAGATTCAGTGTCGTGCGTCCGGACGCGATGCCCGGCGATGGCGGGCGATTATATACCAATAGCCTGCGGACTAAAGAGGCAACTTTAAGAAAACCCTAAATTATGGACTTCTAATATATTATTCCTTATATTAGACGATCAAATGATGAGCAAAGCACCGAAACTCGATCACGCCAGCGACATGCAGGTCCACGCGACGGACGCGGCCGGCCTGATGAAGGCCCTCGGCAACGAGAGCCGCCTGATGATTCTCTGCATCCTGGCGGAGGGCGAGCGTTCGGTCGGCGAACTGAACACGATGGTACCGCTGAGCCAGTCGGCCCTGTCACAGCAACTTGCGCGCCTGCGCCAGCAGGGGCTCGTCGATACGCGGCGCGAGTCGCAGACGATCTACTACTCGCTGTCGAGCGGGCCGGCCGATCGCGTCATCAACCTGTTACACGACATTTACTGCGGGAAGAGCGACTGCCCCGCATAGGATCAACCCATGAACTCAGAATTCGGTTTCGGCAAGGTCGTCGACGTATCGTTTGACGCCGCTGTGGACAAGGTAACGGAGGAACTGTCGAAGGAAGGCTTCGGCGTCCTCTCCGACATTGACGTTGCGGGCAAGATGAAAGAAAAGCTGGACAAGGACATGCCGCCGTATCGCATTCTCGGCGCCTGCAACCCGCCGCTTGCCTACCAGGCGATTTCCGCGGTCGAGGACATCGGCCTGTTGTTGCCCTGCAATGTCGTCGTGCGCGAGGACGCGTCAGGCAAGGTCCATGTCGACTTCATGGACCCCGTCAGCGTCATGGGACTGGTCAACGACCCCGGCGTCGTGCCGCTCGCGAGCGAGGTCCGTTCGCGGCTCGATCGCGTGCTGGCAGCACTCTGATTACCAGCACTCGCCGCCCCCCGAACTGTCTTTCGTACCAGCCTGCGTAATCGTCAGGCTGCCGCAGTCCGTGTCGCGCGATAGCTGCCCCTGCAGCGGTGCCGCGGTTGCGGTCCACGTCGTGGCCGTCACGTTCGACAGCGACAACGAGTAGACCGCATCGGTGTCGCCGGCCACGGTCGCGGCGCCGTCGTCGTCAACGACGAACGGGTTGGCACTGAAACCCAGGTTGGTCAGGTCCGCGGCGAAGCGCTTGTTGTCCATGAAGAACTGTTGCTGGCGGTCGGCGACCTGCAGCAACGTGTTCTGTCCAACCGCGCGTTTGGCACGAACGATGTAGCGCTCGTAGGACGGGTACGCGAACGCCGAAATGATGGCGATGATCGCCGCCACCACCATCAGTTCGATCAGCGTTACGCCGTGCTGGAGCTTGCGAAAGTTCCCGGTCATGGTTGCTACAGATCCTCGTCTTCGGCCAGGTACCAGAACGTACGCCAGCGGGTGGTTGCATCCAGGTTGTCGATCTGCAGATCGGGCCGCAGGATCTTGTTCGGCGGAACCGATACGACCTCGGCGGGAATGCCGAGCGACTGCAGCTCGATACTGCGGTCGGAGACCGTCGAGGGCGCGTCAGGATTGCTCGCGTCGTCGTCGCTCGTATCGTAATTGATCACGGCCGTCGCGTTCTGCAACGACACGGCGTACAGCCGGCCGCCACCCTCACTCGGCGTACAGGCCGTTGCGCCTGCGCCCGCCTGCGGCAGGTAGGTCGTGAAGAACACCTTGCCCGTAATCGTGAGCGGCGTTGCCAGGACCTTTTCGCCCGGCTCGGTGAGCATCAGGCGCCAGCCATGGGTCAGGTCGACCGTGCATGGCGTCTCGGACTGCAGGCAATTGCTGGTCACGTCGCCGAGCTGCGTCAACTGGAGATTCTCGTCGACGCCGCTGCCTGGCGCGGTGTGCCGGTCCTTGATCATGAAGGTGTAGTTGCTCGTCAGGCCGCCCTTGTCGAGCGGATCGGGCCGATTACCCGAGCCGATGACCACGGCATCGAACATCCCGTCGCTGTCCTTGCTCGGCACGAGGTCCGGGCGATGGAAGAACCGGCGGTCCGAGGCGATGCCCGAGGCGCCGGCGCCATGACGGCCGAGCGCGGCCAGCCGCGTCAGTTTCCAGTCGGCCGTATCGGGCCCCTGCAGGTCGGCACGCCAGATGTCGCCGCCCGTGTCCCCGACCAGGAGGCGATCCGTGTAGCCGTCGCCGTCGGTATCGGCGGCGGCCAGCGTCGACGGAATGCTGTCCTTGAGTTCCGGGTGTTCGAACACGGTGCCGCTGCCGCTGCCGCTGCCGCGCACGGCCTTCCAGACCAGCTGCCCGGTCTCGGCGTTGACGACGTAGATCGCGTTGCCTTCGGAGTCGTCGGTGCCGACCACGCCGCGCGTATCCTTGTTCAGGTCATAGCCGCCCGCGAACATGACCACGGGCAGCGGCCCGCTCGGCGAATTCACGAGGCCCACGCGCGGGTTCGAGAACGTGTAACCGAGCTCGGCGAAATCGCCACCCGGCTCGATGGTCCACATCAGGTCCGGGTTTTCGGGGTCCGTGACGTCGAGGGCGTAGTAGTTCCTGCCGCCCCGGCGCATGCCGACGTAAAGGTAGACGCGATCACCGTCGCTGGCGACGATCGACCCGTCCTGGTTGCGGTCCTGCATGAAGGCGACGGGCGCGCCGTCGATCGTGTACGGATGCTGCATGCCGGTGCCGTTGGCCCGCAGCACTTTCTGCGCGGCCATCCCTGCCCGCGGCATGAAGGCCCACACTTCCTCGCCGCTCTGGGCGCCGCTGGAACGCGTGTTGCGAATCATGCGCAGCAGGCCGTCGTTGGTGGCGACCGCGATATAGATGGCCGGGTTGCCGGGGCTCGAATAGCCGCCCAGCGCGCCGTAGTTGAGCGGCAGCGGCCGCGAGTGCAGCGCATCGCCGAACAGCCACTCGCGCGGCTCGAGTCTTTCACCGTCGCCGTCGAGGTCGTCGATGTCGAGTCCGCGTGCGAACGCGATGAGCTCGGCGGCCTCGGCACCGGTCGAGACGTCGAAGTCCGACATCAAGGAGCCCGCGGTCGTCAGGTCGACGTTGAGGTTAGCGAGCGCTGTCGACGTGCGGTCGTAGAAGATCCTGCGGCCGCCCAGTGCATTCGCTTCCTGCGGGTTGCCGATAATGAAGCCCGGGATGCGCTGGCCGGCGCCGCCGCGCGCGACGACGCGGCCGTCGCGGCCGTCGACTTCACCGGCATCGGTATCGGCAGGCGGCAGGGCCGCCGGTATGGTCCAGTCAGTCAGGGCATCGAAGCGGATGCGGCCGTCGGCCGCGACCGCCGGCGTGCCGTTGGCATCGACCAGGACGCCGTCGGCCGACGAGTCGTTGGCGCCGGCAAGACGCAGCTTCTTGACGTTGCCCACCCACGAGGGGCGCGCCTGTGCGTCGACCTGGAACAGCGCGATGTAGACGTTATCGGTAATCTCGGCACGATTGAAGACATTGACCGGCACCGATGCGGCCACGAACGTCGTGCTGACGCTCAGTATCTGGCGGAAGATCTCCTGTAACGTGGCGACCAGTTCGTCCGGGTTCTCGGTCAGTGCCAGCGGCACGCCCGTGCCGCCGGCGCGCGCGTAGCCCCTCGTCGTCGTGTTGATCTTGGTGCCATCGACGATGAAATAGGAGATGACGTTCTGCTTGTCCTCGAGGTCGGGAACCGTCCCGTAATTGCCATTGGCGAGGTCGGCGTCATACAGGTACTGAACAACGTCCGGGAACGTGCGCTGCGGCGAGCCGAATCCACCATAGTCAACGAGGTTTTCGATCGCATCGTCCGAGTCGTCTTCCTGGTTCGAGACCTGGAACATGACGTTCACGGTGTAGATTTTCGAGCAGGCTCCATCCGGATCGATCGGACTGACGTATTCCGGCCGGTTTCTCGGGCCGGTCTCAATGGCTGGGTCCCAGGCGATGGCAGGGTTGTCTACGTCGAGGTTCTCGAACCTGCTGGTTGCATAGTCGGTGTAGCCGTTGTGCGCGTTGTAGACGCCTTGCCCGGTCAGGTAGCGAAAGAATTCGAAGAACAGTTCCTTGCCCTGGTAAGAATGACTCTGATTGCCCTGCGGCGTGGGCATTGACGCGAGAATATTGTGGAATCGCGCCTTCGCACCGTTCGCGTCACCGGCCTCGAACCGCTCGAAGCCCATCGCGATGTAGCCGCCGTTACTGCACCCGGTGCGGCCGAAACCTGCGCAGTTGTTGGTGTTGTCGTGGTTCAACATCAGTCCGACGCGAACGCCCTCGAGTGGGTCGAAGACTTTGCGCAGTGCGCCGCGCAGGACATCAAAAAACGTGTAGGACGCCTGCAGCTGCATGTAGCCTTCCGCAATCAGCGTGTCGCATTCGTTGCCGTTGCAGGCCGTCGAGCCGAGGTTGGGCCGATAGTCGAGCGAAAACATGATCATGGGCTCGCTGCCCGGTGGCAGGCCGCCGCCCGGATTCATGTAGACGTCCGTATCGTCGGCGCGTGCCGCGCCAATCGTCAGCACCAGGGCGGCGAGAGCCGTCGTGATGCACATCTTGATGAGCTTGGTATCCATACCGGTATCTCTGCAGTCTGTTTATTGCTTCGGCACGAGCACGAGAACGCCTTCGGTGATCTGCTCGTGGCCAAGTCCTTCGTCAACACGGTCAAACGTCGTCGTTACGCGGAACGAC
>JBFEJR010000052.1:0-15957 GCA_041553075.1 Woeseiaceae bacterium
ACCAGCGGATTCAGTGAATACCGTTCCGACTCGAATTGCACGATGTTGTCGGTCAGGTTGATGTTGCAGAAGGGGTGGTCCGCGCCCACGGACTCGAGCCCGACCGTCGCCTTGCCCGCCGCATCGAGGTTGGCAACGTAGCGCAGCGAACGGTTGGCCTTCGCGGCTTCGCGGTACAGGGCCTCGATGTCCTGGTCGAACTCGGGCAGGCGGTCGAGGAACTCGTCGATCGGGCAATCCTCGAGCGCCGCGGGGACCAGGCTGCGCACCGGGAACTGGCCGATCTCGAGCGGCAGCCCGAGCTCGCGCGCGAGAATCGTCAGCTTGCGCGCCACGTCCATGCCCGACAGGTCGTCGCGGGGATCCGGCTCCGTGAAGCCGTTGTCGCGCGCTTCGCGCACGATCTCCGAGAACGGCCGCGTCCCGTCGTAGACATTGAACAGGTAGGCCAGCGTGCCCGAGAAAATGCCGCGCACCGAGCGTATCTCGTCACCCGTGTAGATCAGGTCACACAGCGTGCTGATGACCGGCAACGCCGCCCCGACCGTGGTCTCGTAGAAGAAATGGGAACTGCCCCGGTCGGCGGCCGCCTGCAGCCCCAGGTAGTCGCCGTAGTCACCGCTGAACGCTTTCTTGTTCGGCGTGATGACGTGGATGCCGCGCTCCAGCCAGCCGGCATACCGACTGGCAATGGCCTGGCTCGCCGTGCAGTCGATGATCACGGCATGCGGCAGGTGATCGGGATTCAGGTGCGCCTCGAAGGCCTCGAGGTCGGTGTCGATCGCCTCGGCCCCGAAGGCCTCTCCCCAGCCCTCGAGATCGATGCGGCGGTCGCCGAGCAGCATCTTCTGCGACCTGGCGATCGCGCGCACCCGCAAGTCCAGGTTGAACTGGTCGGCGAGGCGCGCGTGCTGCTTGTCGAGCTGCCGCAGCAGCGCCTTGCCGACAATGCCCGGACCGATCAGCCCGATCGATATTGTCTTGTGGGACAGGTAGAAGCCCGAATGGGCAGCCCGCAGCGCCCGGGTGGCGTCGGCCGAATCCACGACCGCCGAGATATTGCGCTCCGAGGAGCCCTGGGCGATGGCGCGGATGTTGATGCCGGCGCGGCCCAGCGTGCCGAAGAACCGCGCGGCGATACCGGGCGTCCCGGCCATGCCGTCGCCGACGACCGCCACGATGCTCTGGTCGTCCTTGACGTCAACGCGCTGGATCTGGCCGCTTTCGAGCTCCTCGGCAAATGCCTCGCTG
Organism: Woeseiaceae bacterium; assembly: GCA_041553075.1. GTDB lineage: Bacteria > Pseudomonadota > Gammaproteobacteria > Steroidobacterales > Woeseiaceae > UBA1847. The sequence continues at coordinate 1,252 of JBFEJR010000052.1, forward strand.
ATGACGTCGTGCGCCCGTGCCGCGACCTCGCGCGGCACCGCGATACAGATCGAGTGCTCGGAACTGGCCTGCGAGATCAGGGTCACCGATACGCCCGCATTCTTGAGCGCGCCGAACAGCCTGTCGGCCGTGCCCGGCACACCGATCATGCCCGATCCCTCGAGGTTGACCAGCGCCATGCTGCCGATTGCCGTGATGCCCTTGATACTGTTGATGTGCGCCGCGTCCGCGGCGATGCGGCTGCCCGGGTGCGCCGGGTTGTGGCTGTTGCGAATCCACACCGGGATGTCCTTGGCGATCACCGGGCCGAGGGTCTGCGGGTGGATTACCTTGGCGCCGAAGTACGCCAGCTCCATCGCCTCGTTGTAGGTCATTTCGTTGATGACCCGCGCCTCGGGCACACGGTTCGGATCGGCACTCATCACGCCGTCGACGTCGGTCCAGATACTGAGTTCCGCGGCATTGGCGAGCGCGGCGAAAATGGCGGCCGAGAAATCGCTGCCGTTGCGCCCCAGCGTGGTCTGCAGGCCTTCCTCGTCCGTGGCAATGAAGCCCGTGATGACCGCGATGCCCGTGAAGTCGCGCGGCACCGCTTCGTCGAAACGCGCCTGGGACGTATCCCAGAGGACGCTCGGGCCGAGCTCGGTGGGGCGCACGGTGACGACCGCGCGCGCATCGACCCAGGTGCCGCCGCGCCCGGGCGCTTCCTGGCCCAGGTACGCCGCCAGCAGCCGCGCCGACCAGATCTCACCGTAGCCCGCGACCACGTCGCGACTGCGCTGCGGGGCGCTCCTGACGAGGGCGATCGCCTTCAATACGTCGCTGATGCCCGCCGCGTCGGTGCTCCAGTCGTCGAGCACCGCAACGAGCGCATCGCCCCTGAGCAGTTGGCGGGCGGTCGTGGCATAGCGCTCGCCGATCGCGTCCAGCGCAGCGTGGTAGCGGTCGTCATCGCGCTCGGCCAGGATCGCGAGATCGAGCAGCGCATCGGTCATACCGCCCATCGCGGAAACGACGACGCCGAGACACGTGTCCGGCATGTCGAGGACGATCCCGGCGACGCGACGAAAACACGCGGCATCAGCGAGGCTGCTGCCGCCGAACTTGTGAATTTTCCAGCGTTTTTCCGCCACTTTCCCTACTCTGCCTGCGCGAAAAGCGTGCATGATAGCGGCACTGGGCGACCGCGTCTCTGGTTTTAACTGAAACCGCTTGGCGAGGTGCCGGGAAGATGGTGGGGCGTCTAGGGATCGAACCTAGGACCAGTCGGTTAAAAGCCGAATGCTCTACCTCTGAGCTAACGCCCCGCGCGGGTAACGACGGCCGGGAAGCCGTCAGGATGCGGCCGGCATCATACCGGAATATTCCGTCATGACAAGCGCCTAGACGCCCTCTTCGCCCATGCGCTGGAGCCGCTGCGCGGCCAGCCGGGCCGCCGTGGTCTCCGGGAAATCGGCCTGCACGCGCCGCAGCGCCGCCCGGGCATCCTGCCACTTTTTCAGCTCGTAATTGCAATAGCCCATCTTGAGCAGCGCATCCGGTACCTTGCGGGAACTCGGAAACCGCGTGATCACGACGTCGAATTCGGTCAGCGCCCGCTCGAAGCGCTGCGTGACGTAGTGCGATTCGGCGAGCCAGTACTGGGCGTTGTCGGCCAGTTCGCTGTCGGGAAAGCTGACGAGGAACTGCTCGAACGCCATCGCGGCCGGTTCGTAGCGCTGCTCCTTGAGCAGCTCGAACGCGGCCTGGTAGTTGTCGCGGTCGGAACCGCCCGGCACCGGGAGCTGACCCGGTGACAGGGTGCCGCCCTCGAGAACGCTCTGGGAATTGCGCGCCTTGAGCGCCGTTTCGAGTTCCTGGATGCGGGCGTCGAGATCAATATACAGCTGTCGCTGCCGCTCGGCCGTCGTCGCCGACCCGTGCTCGAGCTGCTCCACGGCGCCGCGCAGTTCGTCCCCCTGGCGCTCCAGCGCAGCCACCTGCTGCGTCATGCTGGCGAGGCTCTGGTTGCGCACGATACGCTCGATCGCGTCCATGCGGCTTTCGAGTTCGGTCAGTTTCACCAGTACCGGGTCCTCGCCCCGCGGTTCCAGGAGCTGGCAACCGCCGAGCGGGATGAGCGCGAGCAGCGCGAAAAATGTCCTTGGCATACCCATGGCCTAGTTCGTGTACTTGAACTCCACGCGCCGGTTCTGCGCGTAGTCGCTCTCCGAGCTGCCAAACGCCACGGGGCGCTCCTCGCCGAAGCTGACCGTGGAAATCTGGTCGGCCGGCACGCCCTGCACCATCAGCATGCGGCGCACGGCCTGGGCGCGACGCTCGCCGAGCCCGATGTTGTACTCGCGGGAGCCGCGCTCGTCGGCATGTCCCTCGAGCCGGATCCGGACGCCCGGGTTGCTCCCCAGCTGCATCGCGTGGCGAGCGACGATGTCCTGGTCCTGGGGCCGCACCTCGGAGGAATCGAACTCGAAATAGATGATCATGGCGAGTTCGCCGCCGCTGAGGTCATCGCCGAAGGACTCGCCGCCATACGGGTCGCCGGTCCCCATGCCGCTCGTCGAGGCACCGGGATCCTCGGCGCCATAGGTCGTGTCGGTCGGGTCGGGATCGGGAATCGTGTTCTGCGGGCAACCCGCGAGCAATGCCGCGAGCAGCACCAGTGTTAGCCATTTGATCTGAGACATGTACTTGCCCTTTTTACGCTGTTTAAGCGAAGAAAAACAGAAAGTTGAAAAGAATTCTTAAAGTAAAATCAAAATTTCGGGAACGGCGACCAGACAGGCTCGCGGACATCCCCACCGGCCCGCGCCGCCAGCTTCTGGCGAATCAGGCCGTCGGCCGAGACGGTCTCGAGCACCCCGTTCCTGCCCTGCCGGGTGGCGTAGATCAGGCTGTCGCTGTTGGGCGCGAAGCTCGGACTTTCGTCCTGGCGCCCGTTCGACAGCACGATCAGGTCCTTGCGCTCGAGGTCCATCACCGCGATCCGGTAATTGCCCCGGTCGTTGTGCACCATCGCCAGCCTGGTGCCGTCCGGGGACAATCTCGGCCGCGCATTATAACTCCCCTCGAAGGTCACGCGCTCGGGTGTGCCGCCGCTCGCGCGAACCCGGTAGACCTGCGGCCCGCCGCTGCGATCCGACGTGAAGTAGATGTACCTGCCGTCCGGCGACCACGAGCCCTCGGTATCGATCGCGCGGTGCGTCGTCAGGCGCGTCGTACGCCGTGAATTGATATCGAGGACGTAGATGTCGAGGTTGCCGTCCACGCCGCCGAGCGTGATGACCAGCTGCCTTCCGTCGGGCGAGAACGACGGCGCCCCGTTGATGCCCGGTTTCGCCGACACCTTGAAACGATTGCCGGTGCGCAGGGTCTGCACCCAGATCGACGACTGGTTGCCCTCGAACGATACGTAGGCGAGCTGCCTGCTGTCGGGTGACCACGACGGCGACATGATCGGATCCGTGCTCTCCATGATCGTGTGTTCGTTGAAGCCGTCCTGGTCCGACACGATGAGCGAGTAGAGGCGGCCCTCGCCCTGCTGTTTCGCGGTGACGTAGGCCACGCGCGTGCCGAACACGCCCTTGATGCCGGTCAGCTTCTCGTAAATCATGTCCGCCGCCCGGTGGGCTGCGCCGCGCATCGTGCTGCGCGTGACGTTCGGCATCTTGAAACCGAGCAGGTGCCGGCGTCCGAACACGTCCATCAACTCGAACTGCAGCGTGAACTGGTTGTCGGCGGTCTCGATGAGCTTGCCGACCACGACGGCTTCCACCCCGACGAAACCCCAGTCCCGGAAATCGACGTCGGCACCGTCGGTCGGCTTCTGCAGCATCTTGTCTTCGCCGATCGGCGCAAAGCGCCCGCTGCGGCGCAGGTCGTCGGTGATCACCTGCGCGACGTCCAGCGGTATCGCGGCATCGCTGCCCACCCAGCCGAACGGCACGATGGCCACCGGGGTCGGCTGCGCGACCCCTTCCACGTCGATGACGAGATCCGCCGACGCCGCTCCGGCGAACAACACACCGAGCACAACAATGGATCGTATCTTGGTAAGCACAGTATCTCCCGTCACGTCAGTCTTCACGTTCCAGCCTCAAGTTTAACGTCAAATTGCGGTCGAACAGGTCCGGATTCGCCGGTTTCGGCAGGGGCGAGGCGCGCCGGATCGCCGCTTCGACCGAGCGCTGCACGGCCGCGTCGCCGTTACAGCTTACGATATTAACGTCCAGCACTTCACCATCCGGTGACTGCCGGACCCTGACCGTGCACAGCGTTTCGGGCCCGGCGCTGGCCGGCACGGCCCAGCTGCGACGAATGCGTTGCGCGATGGCGAACTGGTAGGCGGCCATTTCCGCGGAGCTGCGCGCCGCGAAGCGGCGTTCGTCGGCCTCGAGCTCGTCGCGGCGTTGCTCGGCTTCGAGTTCCCGCCGTAGCCGCTCGTTTTCCTCGCGCTGGCGCCGGATGTCCTCCTCGCGCTGGCGTTCGGCCTCCTCGCGCTGGCGCTCTTTTTCCTCCTCCTCGCGCTTCTTGCGCTCGGCGTCTTCGCGCGCCTTGCGCCGGCGCTCTTCCTCCGCCTTGCGCTCGCGTTCTTCCTCTGCCTCGCGCAGGCGCTCTTTTTCTTCCTCTTCTTTGCGCTTGAGTTCCTCGAGCCGCTGTTGTTCGAGCAGCGCATCCTGGCGCCGCTGCTCCTCCTCGGCCTGGCGGCGCAGTTCCTCGCTGTTGTCGGGTTCGGGTTCGGGTTCCGGCTCGGGTTCCGGCTCGGGCTCCGCGACGATCGGCTCGGGTTCGGGTTCGGGTTCGACGACGGGCGTCGGCGCCGCCTCGGGCACGTCCTGCACCAGCGTCGCCTTGACGGCCAGCGGCGTAAACGGGGTCGGCCGCGCGTAATCGAACGCGACGATCATCGAGCCGAGCAGGATCACGTGCAGCAGGAGGGCCATGCTCACGGGAATGATGTTGTGTTCGTCGCGCATCACGCGGCCGGCTACTCCGGAATCGGGTAGGTATCCAGCGGGTCGGTCACGAAGCCGATCTTCTCGGCGCCGGCCTGCTGCAATACGACCATCGCCCCGACGACGTTTCCGTACGGGACGGCGCGGTCCGCCTTGACGAAAACCGGTGTCAGCGGCTTTTCGCCCAGCACGATGCGAACACGACGGACGATCTCCTCACCGCCCTGCGGCTGGTCCTTGCCGTCACCCGCGTTGATGTAGAGGTTGCCGTCGGCATCGACACTGAGCACCAGCGGATCGTGGTCGGGCATCGACTCGATCGGCTCGGCGTTGGCTTTGGGCAGATCCACCTCGATACCCTGGGTCAGGAGCGGGGCCGTGACCATGAAGATCACGAGCAGCACCAGCATGACGTCGATGTATGGAACGACGTTGATCTCCCCCATCAGCTTGCGCTTCTTGAGCGATGCGGGCATGTCAGCCTCCCACCTTGGCGCGGGCGTGCCGCTCGAGGATGCTCGAGAATTCCTCCGAGAAGCCGTCGTAGCGGTACTCGAGCCGCACCACCTTGTCGGCGTAACGGTTGTACGCGATGACCGCGGGGATCGCCGCGAACAGGCCGGTCGCCGTTGCGATCAGCGCCTCCGCAATCGGCGGCGCCACGACCGCCAGGGTCGCCGTCTGCATGCTGCCGATTTGCATGAACGCCACCATGATGCCCCAGACCGTGCCGAACAGGCCGACGTAAGGACTGGTCGAACCGATCGTGGCGAGCGTCGCGAGGTTCTGTTCCAGCCGGTCCATCTCGCGCATCTGGGCGACCCGCATACCGCGCCGGCTCTCCTCGATGATCTTGTCGGGGTTCTTGCTGCCGGCCTGGATCGCGCGATTGAAGTCGCGGAAGCCGGCCTCGAAGATGCTGGCCATGCCGAGGCTGCCGCCCTTGGCCCGCGATGCGCTCTGGTAAAGCGTGTTGAGGTCCCCGCCCGACCAGAACGCCGCCTCGAACTCGTCCGACGCTTCCTGGGTGCGCCGGAGCAGGCGCCGCTTGGTGAAGATAATGCTCCAGGACACCAGCGATGCACCGATCAGCAGCAACATGACGATCTGTACTGGCAGGCTGGCGTTCATCAACAGCCCGATCACGGACATATCTGCAGTCATTACGATCCTTCCTCGAAAATGGATGGCGGCAGGCGCTGCGGCCGCATCGAGTCGGCGTCGAGGTAAGCCGCCTTGACGATGCCGCTGAGCAGCCGCTCTCCGCCGAGAGTGCCACGGTAGATTTCCTGTTCGATGTCGAACGAGACGCGCGTGCGCGCCAGCAGGGCGGCGGTGACGACCAGGTCCTCGCTGAGCCGCGCCGGCGCATGGAACTTCACGTTGACCTCGGCAACGACGAAGATGCGCCGGTCGCGCTCCTGCATCGCCGCCATGTCGACGCCCAGCGAGCGCAGCCACTCGGTGCGCGCCCGCTCCAGGAAACGAAAGTAGTTCGCGTAATAGACCACACCCTGTGCGTCCGTGTCTTCATAATAAACGCGCACTGGCAGCTCGAAGGGCTTACTCATCGTTGAACGGTAACTCCCCGGTGCCGGCCGGCTGTGGCGGTGCGAGCCCGAAGTGCAGGTACGCATTCCGGGTCGCGACACGGCCGCGCGCCGTGCGCATCATGAAACCCTGCTGGATCAGGTAGGGTTCGAGCACGTCCTCGATCGTGCCGCGTTCCTCGCCGATCGCTGCCGCGAGGCTCTCGATACCCACCGGCCCGCCGTCGAACTTGTCGATGATGGTCCTGAGCAGGCGCCGGTCCATGGCGTCGAAGCCGTGCGGATCGACCTGCAGCACGTCCATGGCCCGTTGAGCCAGGGCGCCGGTCACGACCCCGTCGCCCTCGACCTCGGCGAAATCACGCACGCGCCGCAGCAGGCGGTTCGCGATACGCGGCGTCCCGCGCGAGCGCACGGCGATGGCCCCGGCCCCTTCGTCGTCGGTCGGCAGGTTGAGGATACCGGCCGAGCGCCGCACGATCCCTTCGAGATCCGCGGTGGAGTAGAACTCGAGCCGCTGCACGATGCCGAAGCGGTCCCACAGCGGCGAAGTCAGCAGCCCGGCCCGCGTCGTCGCCCCGACCAGCGTGAACGGCGGCAGGTCGAGCTTGATCGAACGCGCCGCGGGCCCCTCGCCGATCATGATGTCGAGCTGGAAATCCTCCATCGCGGGATACAGGACCTCCTCGACCACCGGGCTCAGGCGGTGGATTTCGTCGACGAACAGGACGTCGTTCGGCTCCAGGTTGGTCAGGATCGCGGCCAGGTCGCCGGGGCGCTCGAGCACCGGGCCCGAGGTATGCCGCAGGTTGACGCCCATTTCATGCGCGACGATGTGTGCGAGCGTGGTCTTGCCGAGACCGGGCGGCCCGAAGATCAGCACGTGATCGAGAGCCTCGGCGCGACGCCTGGCGGCCTCGATGAAGACGCCCATCTGCGCCGAGACGTTGGGCTGGCCGCGATAGTCGGCCAGCTGCTTCGGCCGGATCGCGCGGTCGAACGCCTGGTCCTCGCCGGTCGGTTCGGCCGCGGTAAGGCGATCGTGCTCCACGCCGGCCATCAGGCGGCCACCTGCTTGAGCGCCTGGCGGATGATGTCCTCGGCCGACAGGCCGTCGAGATCCATCTTGCCGAGCAGCTTGTTGACTTCATTCGGCTTGTAGCCGAGCGCGACCAGTGCATCGAAGGCCTCGGCCCGGGGAGACGAGTCGACGGTCACCCGGGAGCCCGGCAACGGCGGTACACCGATGGTGTCGATCTTGTCGCGCATTTCCATGATCAGCCGCTCTGCCGTCTTCTTGCCGATCCCGGGGACGCGCGCCAGCGCCGTCGCATCCTGGTACTCGACGCAGCGACGAAAATCGGCTTCCGACATGGCGGACAGGATGCCGAGCGCCATCTTGGCTCCCACCCGGTTCACCTTGAGCAGCGTACGGAACAGCGCGCGCTCGTTGGCGGTCGCGAAACCGTAGAGAATCTGCGCATCCTCGCGCACGAGCAGGTGGGTATGCAGGAAAATATCGGCCCCGATCTGCGGCAGTTCGAGAAACGTCGACATCGGCGTCTCGACCTCGTAGCCAACCCCGCTGCATTCCACGACGATGTGCGGCGCATGCTTGGCGGCCAGGCGGCCATGCAGAGAGCCGATCATCGCAGCCCCGCGATCCGTTTGCCGGTACCGAGCCGCGCCTGCAGGCGGCGCTGGTTGCCGTGGCAAAGCGCGGCCGCCAACGCGTCCGCGGCGTCGGGCCCGGGCGTCCCGTCGAGCTGCAGCAGGGACACGATCATGTGCTGGATCTGCTCCTTGCTCGCCGCGCCGGTGCCGACGACGGCCTGCTTGATTTCGCGCGGCGCGTATTCGAAAACCTCGACGCCGTGGCCGAAGGTCGCGCACAAGGCCGCAGCACGCGCGTGCCCGAGTTTCAGTGCGCTGCCCGGGTTCTTGTGCATGAACACGCTCTCGATCGCGACCACGTCGGGACGAAAGCGGGTCACGATCTCGCCGACCGCGTCGAAAATCTGCCGCAGCCGATCCGCGAAACCGCCGTCGATACTGCGGACCGTGCCGCTCGTGACGTAGGTCGGCGCATCGCCGCGGAAATCGAGGACCCCGAACCCGGTCAGTCGCGAACCGGGATCGATGCCGAGTATGCGTTTCGTGTCGCTCAAAGCTGGGCCAGGATTTCCTCGCTGATATCAGCGTTCGAATAAACCTCCTGGACGTCGTCCAGGTCCTCGAGCGTTTCGAGCAGCTTGATCATCGAGCCCGCTTCCTTGACGCCGAGTTCGGCGTTGGTCGAGGCACGCATCGTCACCTGCGCGGATTCGGGGTCGAGTTTGGCGGCTCGCATCGCATCACGCACCTGTTCGAACTCGTCCGGGGCCGTGAGGACCTCGATCGAGCCCTCGTCGTCGACGATGACGTCTTCCGCGCCGGCCTCGATTGCGGCTTCCATGACCGCATCTTCGTCGCATTCGGCCGGGAACAGGATCTGCCCGACCTGGTTGAACAGGTAATTGACCGATCCGTCGGCACCGAGATTACCACCGTACTTGGAAAAGGCGTGCCGCACGTCGGCCACCGTCCGGTTGCGATTGTCGGTCAGGCAATCGACCATCACGGCCGTACCGCCGGGCCCGTAGCCCTCGTAGCGAATCTCCATGAACTCGTCGCCATCGGTTTCGCCGGAGCCGCGCTTGATCGCCCGCTCGATATTGTCCTTGGGCATCGACTGGGCCTTGGCCTTGTCGACAGCGAGCCGCAGCCGCGGGTTTGCATCCAAATCGGAGCCGCCCATCTTGGCCGCCACAGTGATCTCGCGGATCAGCTTCGTAAACAGCTTGCCGCGCTTTTTATCCTGGGCACCCTTGCGGTGCTGGATATTCGCCCACTTGCTATGTCCTGCCATGCTGTCCTGCTTGTAGAATGCCCAAGTGCAGCCCCGCGCGGCCGGGCCGCCCGGGAACTGCGCGTATGATAACGGGTATTTCCGCCAAACGGCACTCGACACCAGGAATCCGATGTCTGCTCCCAGCGCAGAATCCACGCCGCCTGACGGCGTCGTCGCCGAGGTACGTGAGTATCTCGACAGCCTGCCCGCGAAGGACGGGCTGGAGCGCTGCATCGGCGAGGGACGCGCCGTGGCGGAAATCGTTGCGCCGCTCGGCCTGCCCGATCACATTCTCGCCGCCGTTCACGTCTATCCGGCCTTTCGCGACGAACTGATCAGTAATAACGCCTTAGATAACAAACTATTAAAGGATTTATCTCGATTTCTTCTCGGGTTGCGGCAGCTCGATGAGTTTGCCCTGCCGCGCCACTGGCAGCCCGGCGATGCGCTGGCCGGCAAGCAGTCGGAAGCGCTGAGGAAGATGCTGCTGGCCGTGGTGTCGGACGTCCGCCTGGTGCTCGTGCGGATCGCCGACCAGCTCTACCGCCTGCGGCAGGGCAAGGACGCGCCGCCGGAGACGCGCAAGGCGCTCGCGGTCGAGACGCGGGAGATCTACGCGCCGCTCGCGAATCGCCTCGGTATCTGGCAGCTCAAGTGGGAGCTCGAGGATCTCGCCTTCCGCTACCTCGAGCCCGATACCTATGCGCAGATCGCCCGTACCCTGAAGGAAAAGCGTACCGAGCGTCTCGGCTTTCTCGATAGCTTCCAGGAAACGCTGGAGCGTGAGCTGCGGGCGGCCGGCATCGAAGCGGAAATCTCGGGCCGGCCGAAACACATCTACAGCATTTACCGCAAGATGCAGCGCAAGGACCGCGGCATCGAATCGCTGTATGACATCCGGGCAGTCCGGCTGCTGGTCGACTCGGTGGGCGACTGCTATGCGGCGCTCGGCGTGGTCCACAACCTGTGGTCTTACATCCCGGGCGAATTCGACGACTACATCGCGAACCCGAAAGAGAACGACTACCAGTCGCTGCATACCGCGGTCATCGGTCCCGAGGGCAAGACCGTCGAAATCCAGATCCGGACACACGAGATGCATCGTCACGCCGAGCTCGGCGTGGCCGCGCACTGGCGTTACAAGGAAGGCGGCGGCGCGCCGGCCGCGTTCGACCAGAAAATCCGTTTTCTGCGGCAGCTGCTCGAGCCCGCCGACGAGGGTACCGACCTGCTCGACCAGATCCGTGACGATTTCTTCGAGGACCGGGTCTACGCCATCAGTCCCAAGGGCGACGTCGTGGAGCTGTGCGCGGACGCGACGCCGCTCGACTTCGCCTATCACGTGCATACGCAGGTCGGGCACCGCTGCCGCGGCGCCAAGGTCAACGGCCGGATCGTGCCGTTGACCTACAAGCTCAGGAACGGCGACCAGGTCGAGATCATCACCGGGGGCCAGCCGCAGCCGAGCCGCGACTGGTTGATCCCGAAGCTCGGTTACCTGGCCGGCGGCCGCGCGCGCGCCAAGGTGCGGGGCTGGTTCCGCCACCAGGACCGCGACCAGCACATGCGCCAGGGTCGCGAGGTCCTCGACCGCGAACTGTCACGCCTGAGTGTCAAGGACGTGCCGACCGACGCGATCGCCCGGCAGCTCAAGTACGACGATACCGAGGCGTTGTGCGTCGCACTCGGCGCCGGCGACCTGACCTCGGCGTCCATCGCGACGGCACTGCAGCACATGCGCGGCTCGGAACTGTCGGAACGCATCCGGCCGCGCAAGGCAAAGCGCAAGCAGGACACACCGGACTCGGTGGGCGTGACCGGCGTAGGCGACCTGCTTTGCAATTTCGCGCGCTGCTGCAGGCCCGTGCCCCCGGAACCGATTGTCGGCTACATCACGCAGGGGCGCGGCGTCACGATCCACCGCCAGGACTGTGGCAACTTCCTCGGCCTGAACCAGCGCCATCCCGAGCGCATCCTGCAGATCAGCTGGGGCCAGTCCGATGCGGCGGCCTACCCGGTCGATCTGAGCCTGCACGCGTTCGACCGCAGCGGGCTGATTCGAGACATCACGGCCGTGCTGGCCGACGACCACTGTAACGTCACCGACCTCGGCAGCCATACCGACAAGCAGTCGTTGCAGGTTGTCATGGACCTCAGCCTGGAGGTCCGTGACCTGCCCACGCTGAGTACGATCATCGCCAAGCTCGAACAGCTCCCCAACGTCGTGTCGGTCAGGCGCAAGGCCTGACCAGGAAAGCCGTTCGGCGGGTGGCGGAGGATACTCCCGAATCCCTGGCCGCAGGCGTGCGAGGGAGCATTCTCCGCCCCCCGCCGAGCGGCATGCGCGACGACTAGGCCGCTGGCGGTTCGGCTCCGGGCTTGCGCTTGGCGATGTCGGTGGCGAGCGCCATCATCGACGTCAGGTCGGCGAGATTGGAGGGCACGACAAAGGTATTGCCGGTCTTCGCGAGATTGCCGAATTCGGTGATGTACTGCTCCGCGATCCTGAGCTGCATGGCCTCCGAGCCGCCTTTGTCGATGACGGCGGCAGCGACGCGCCGCAGACCTTCGGCCGTCGCCGTTGCGACCGCGAGAATGGCTTCCGCCTCACCCTGGGCCTCGTTGATCTGCTGCTGCTTGGCAGCTTCCGATTCCTTGATGACCCGTTGCTTCTCACCCTCGGCCTCGTTGATCTTGGCATCCCGTTCGCCTTCCGACGTCAGGATGACGGCACGCTTCTCACGCTCGGCGCGCATCTGCTTCTCCATCGCCCCGAGCACGTCCTGCGGCGGGTTGATGTTCTTGATCTCGTAACGCAGCACCTTGACGCCCCAGGGATCCGAGGCCTTGTCGAGCTCCGCGACGACGTTCTGGTTGATGGTGCCGCGCTCTTCGAAGGTACGGTCGAGGTCGATCTTGCCGATCTCGGAGCGCAGCGTCGTTTGGGCGAGCTGCGAGATGGCGAACATGTAATCACCGATACCGTAGGACGCCCGGCCCGGATCGAGCACCTGCAGATACAGCACGCCATCGACCCCGACCTGGACGTTGTCCTTGGTAATACAGATCTGCTCGGCAATGTCCGCCGCCTGCTCCTTGAGCGTGTGTTTGTACGCAACCTTTTCGAAGAACGGGATCAGGATATGAAAGCCGGCATTGAGCGTCTTCGAGAATTTACCCAGGCGTTCGACGACAAAGGCATTCTGCTGCGGCACCACGATGGCCGTCTTGACGAGGATGACGACGACGACAAAGACGATACCCAGTGCGACGATAAGTGAATCGTAACCTTCCATTTGTATTCTCCTGGTTTGCGCTTACTCGGCTTCAACGTGCAATGTGAGTCCCTCGGACTTCACCACCCGGGCGCGCGAGCCGCCGCTGATCGTGTTCGCGCCGACGTTCCTGACCGTCCACCTGGTGCCGCGAAACTCGACCCGTGCCTCGGCGCCGGCGGCGAGATCCGTATCGACGGCGACCGTGTCGCCGGCCAGCGTCTCGCGAAAACCGACGGCGCCGCCGCGGATCTTTTCATAGACGCTCTTGCGGAATGTGAAAAACGAGATCAGGGACAGGACGGCGAACGTGGTCCACTGTATCCATTCAGCCATCTCGATGCCGAACAGGCTTGCCAGCCCGACGAGCGCTGCGGACAGCCCCAGAAAGACGAGGTAAAACTGCGCGTCGATCGCGAAGAGTTCTGCTCCCAGCAGCACTGCGCCCAGAACCATCCAACTCCACCAGGTCATCGTCTTTCTCCCAATATTGCGGCAGGCACGACTATAGCCTGAAACCACGCTCGGCGGCAGCTTGAAAGACGACGTAACGCCCGTTAATGCGGTACCATCCTTCGAGCCGCCGGCAAACAAGATCAAAGGGGGGACGGCATGCAGGAATCAGGCGCATCGATAGCGGAGTTCTTCGGCAACCTCGTCGGCACGCTCAATGGCTATGTCTGGAGCTCGGCACTGATCTACCTGTGCCTTGGCGCCGGGCTGTTCTACTCGATACTTACGCGTTTCGTACAGGTGCGGCTGTTCCGCGAAATGATTCACTTGTTGTTTTCGAGCAAGGAATCCGAACGCGGCATATCGTCATTCCAGGCGCTCGCCGTGTCGCTGTCAGGGCGCGTCGGCACGGGCAACATCGCCGGTGTTGCGGCCGCCATCGGTTTCGGTGGTCCGGGCGCGGTTTTCTGGATGTGGGTCGTTGCGTTCCTCGGTGCCGCTACGGCCTACGTCGAGTCGGCGCTCGGTCAGATCTACAAGGAAGTCGACGAAGGCCAGTACCGCGGTGGCCCCGCGTATTACATCGAAAAGGCGATGGGCCAGAGATGGTACGCATGGATCTTCGCCCTCGTGACGATTTTCGCCTGCGGGGTCCTGCTACCGGGGGTGCAATCCAACAGCATCGGCAACGCGACCAACCTCGCATTCGGCGGCGAGTCGACCATCGGCTTCCTCGGTGATGCCGTACCCCTGACGAAGCTCGTGACCGGCGTCGGCGTCGTCGCGGTTCTCGGTTTCATTATTTTCGGCGGCGTAAAACGCATCGCCCACGTAACCCAGGTCATCGTGCCGCTGATGGCGCTCGGCTACATCCTGATGGCGGTCGGCATCATCCTTTATCACGTTACGGAGCTGCCGGCGATTATCGCGTTGATCCTCGGCGACGCGTTCAGCCCGATGGCCGGCGTTGGCGCGGCCATCGGCTGGGGCGTCAAGCGTGGCGTCTACTCCAATGAAGCCGGCCAGGGCAGCGGCCCGCACGCCGCCGCGGCCTCGGAAGTGGCACATCCCGCCCAGCAGGGACTCGTGCAGTCGTTCTCGGTCTACGTCGACACGCTGTTTGTCTGTTCCGCTACGGCATTCATGATCCTGATCACGCAGCAATACTACGTGGACGGCATTGACGGGGCGGTCAGTGGCGGCATGCTGGGACCCGGTGTCGTCATTGCCAGCCCGGCGTTCACGCAACTCGCGCTCGAAAGCGTCATGGGCGGGTTCGGCAAGGTCTTCGTCGCCGTGGCCCTGTTCTTCTTCGCGTTTACCACGCTGCTTGCCTATTACTACATCGCGGAGACCAACGTCGCCTACATCCGGCGCACCATCCACCTGCCGCACCTGCTCAAGCTGCTCAAGATCGTGACGCTGGCATCCGTGTTCTACGGGACGATTCGTGAGGCCAATCTGGCCTGGGCCATGGGCGACCTCGGCGTCGGCCTGATGGCGTGGCTGAATATCATCGGCATCCTGATCCTGTTCTTCATGGGACGGCCGGCGCTGCGCGCGCTCAAGGACTACGAGGCCCAACG
>JBFEJR010000053.1:0-15853 GCA_041553075.1 Woeseiaceae bacterium
TTCCCATCGCCTGCGGCGAAGGAATAGACGAGTTTGCTCATTAATAGCTCCTGCGCTATGCCTTTTTTCGTGAATGGTCGGGCAAAGCCGCCTATTGTGCCATAGCGGGAATTCCCTAGGGACGCTAGAGAGGGTACCGATGGTAAGGCACGCGCTGGTAAGCGTGGCGGAGCACACTCCCGAATCCATAGCCGCAGGCGTGTGAGGGAGTGTGCTCCGCCACGCTTACCAGCGCGTGCCTTACCATCGGTATCCTCTCTAGCGTCCCTAGGGAATTCCCGCTATGGCACAATAGGCGGCTTTGCCCGACCATTCACGAAAAAAGGCATAGCGCAGGAGCTATTAATGAGCAAACTCGTCTATTCCTTCGCCGCAGGCGATGGGAAGAACAAGCAATTATTGGGCGGCAAAGGCGCCAATCTGTGTGAAATGACCCAGATTGGCATCAACGTGCCCCCCGGATTCGTCATCACCACCGAAGCTTGCCTCGAGTATCTCGACGGCAACGAGCTGCCCGCCAAGCTGATGGACGAGGTGCAGGCGGAGATCGCGGCCCTGGAGAAGGCGACCGGCAAGACTTTCGGCAAGGGGCCCGACCCGCTGCTCGTATCCGTGCGCTCGGGATCCGCGCTGTCGATGCCCGGCATGATGGACACGATCCTGAATCTCGGGCTGAATCCCGAGACCCTGAAGTGCCTGATCGAGCAGACCGGTGACAAGCGCTTTGCCTACGATGCGTACCGGCGCTTCATCCAGCTGTTTGGCAAGGTTGCACTCGGCATCGCGGACGAGCATTTCGACGAGCACTTCGAGGCGGTCAAGCAGCGCGTCGGCGTCAAGGCCGATGTCGGGCTCGACGCGGAAAACCTGAAGGAGATCAGCGAGCTGTTCCTCGCGGTCGTCCGGGAGAAGGCGGGCAGGGAGTTCCCCGAGGACGTCGTAGAGCAGCTGAAACTGGCGGTCGAGGCCGTATTCCGCTCCTGGATGGGCAAACGCGCGGTCGACTATCGCCGCGAATTCCACATCACGCCGGACATGGCCAACGGCACGGCAGTCAACGTCTGCACCATGGTGTTTGGCAACAAGGGTGACGACTGCGCCACGGGCGTCGGGTTCACGCGCAATCCGGGTACCGGTGAGAACGAGATGTTCGGCGAGTACCTGACCAATGCCCAGGGCGAGGACGTCGTTGCCGGCATCCGCACGCCCAAGCCGCTGAGCCAGATGCAGGACGAAATGCCGAAGCAGTACGCGCAGCTCGTCGAACTGCGGAACACGCTCGAGGCGCACTACAGGGAAGTGCAGGACTACGAGTTCACCATCGAGAACGGCACGCTGTACTGCCTGCAGACGCGCAACGGCAAGATGAATGCCGCGGCGACGGTCAGGACGTCGGTGGAGATGTTCAGGGAGAAACTGATTACGCGCGACGAGGCGCTGTTGCGTGTACCGCCGGAACTGCTCGAGCAGTTGCTGCATCCCCGGCTCGATCCCGCGGCTGCGGCGAAGGCCGTCGCGTTCGGCTTGCCGGCATCGCCGGGCGCCGCCTCCGGCAAGTGCGTGTTCGACGCGGACGTGGCGGAAAAACTCGGCAACGAGGGCGAGCAGATCATCCTCGTGCGCGAGGAAACCCGCCCGGAGGACATTCACGGGTTCTTCGCGGCACAGGGTATCCTGACGAGCCGCGGCGGCAAGACGTCGCACGCCGCCGTCGTCGCGCGCGGCATGGGCAAGCCCTGCGTGGCCGGCGCCGAGGGCATCGTGGTCGACGTTTCCGCGCGTCTCGCCTATGTCGGCGAGCACATCCTGCACGAGGGCGACGTCATCACGCTCGACGGTGGCACGGGCGAAGTCTACCTCGGCGCGATCCCCACGATTCCGGCTCATTTCTCCGACTATCTCGTCGAGCTGCTGACCTGGGCCGACGAGGTCGCGGATCTCAAGGTCATGGCGAACGCGGACACGCCCGCAGCGGCGCAGCAGGCACGGGAGTACGGTGCGATGGGCATCGGCCTGTGCCGGACCGAGCGCATGTTCAATGCGAGCGATCGCCTGCCGATCGTCATCGACATGATCCTGGCCAACAACGAGGAAGACCGCAAGGTCGCACTCGAGCGCCTGCTGCCCATCCAGCGTGGCGACTTCGTGCAGCTGTTCACCGAGATGGCGCCCAACCCGGTCACGGTTCGCCTGCTGGACCCGCCGATGCACGAGTTCCTGCCGACCGAGCACGACCTGCTCGAGCATATCGAGGACCTCGTTACATACAGGAAGATCGTCCGCGGCCGCCAGACGGCCATCGCGTCACTCGATCACGCGGTGACATTGCCGGAAGCGCTCGAGGAGCTCAGCGAGGAGCACGTGAACGATGCACTCGCACGCAAGGAACGCATGTTACGCAAGGTCCGCGAGCTGCAGGAGGTCAACCCGATGCTCGGCCATCGCGGCGTGCGCCTCGGCATCACCTATCCCGAGATCTACGAGATGCAGATTCGGGCGATTCTCGAAGCGGCCATGCAATGCGCCGAAGACGGCATCGACGTGCACCCGGAGATCATGGTGCCGCAGGTCATCACGCTGCAGGAAATCACGCACGTGAAACGCACGACCGACGAGATCGTCACGCGGCTGGAGCAGGAGCACAACAAGAAGCTCGAGTTCAAGTTCGGGACGATGATCGAGACCGTGCGCGCCTGCACGCGCGCCTGGCACCTCGCAGAAATCGCGGAGTTCTTCTCGTTCGGCACGAACGACCTCACCCAGGCCACGTTCTCGTTCTCGCGCGAAGATGCCGAGAACAAGTTCCTGCCAATGTACAACGAGACCGGGATCCTGCAGGACAACCCGTTCGAAGTACTGGACACCAAGGGTGTCGGCAAGCTGATCAAGATGGCGGTCAAGGGCGGGCGCGAACAGCGCGCCGAGCTCAAGATCGGCATCTGCGGCGAGCAGGGCGGTCATCCCGAGTCGATCCGGTTCTGCCACGACGTCGGGCTGAACTACGTGTCGTGCTCCGGGCCGCGTGTACCCGTCGCGCGATTGGCGGCGGCCCAGGCGAAACTGCTCGCATCGGCCTGAGCGCCACGCAAAGAAAAAGGCCGGCAGCCTGCGCTGCCGGCCTCGTTCATCGGCAATGCTCAGTTACGCTGCAACCTTGATGCGGCGCGGCTGGGCCTTGGCCTGTTTCGGAATGGCAATCTCCAGTACGCCGTGCCGGTCCATGGCCTTGACCTTGTCCGCATCGACGGTCTCGGGAAGTATGAAGCGCCGATAAAAGCGGCCCGTGCCGCGCTCGGCGCGACGGCGCACCACGTTTTCGTCGGACTTCTCGGCCTGTACGTAGCGATTGCCGCTGATGGTCAGCACGCCGCCTTCGAGCGTAATGTCCACGTCCTTGGGATCGACGCCCGGGACGTCGACGAACAGCTGGAACCGATCGTCGAACTCGTTGATGTCGACGGCCGGGATCCAGTCCGCCGTGACCCCGCTGCTGTCATCGGTTGACCAGCCGGAAAACAGGCGGTTGATGTCGTCCTGGAGATGGCGGACGCTGAAAAAGGGATCGTAATTGACTAATGACATTTCGTTGCCTCCAAACGTAACTTATTGAAAACACGGCATGTTATTGCCAACGATCCTAATCTGGGGGCGCTGCTTTTGTTTTCAAGTCAGGCCGTCTTGGTATCGCGCAGGGACTGCATGCGGCGCAGGATGGTGTCGAGGGTGCGGATCGTCGCCAGGATGTGCGGTCCCTTGTTGAGCATCACGCAGTCGGCATGCTGGGACTCCACCGCGTCGGTGATCTCGGCGCGCGAGGGAAGCCCTTTCTTGGCTTCCTGCTCGAGCACCTGGGTGGCCCACATGACCGGCACTCGGGCAGCGTCGCAGGTCCAGAGAATCTCTTTTTGCACCTCGGCGAGCCGGACCCAGCCGCATTCCACTGCGAGGTCACCGCGCGCGATCATGACGGCAATGGGATAGCGCCGCATCGCGGTGAGGATCAGCCGCGGCAGGTTGACAAAAGCTTTCTTGGTCTCGACCTTGATGACGAGGCCCAGGTCGTCGGCGCCGAGCCGGTCGAGTTCCTCGAGCAGCAGCTCGATATCGCCGGGCTTGCGGATAAACGAGAGATTGACCGCGTCCGCATGGCGGACGATGAACTCGAGGTTGACCTTGTCCACCGACGTCAGCCCGGGCAGCCGTATGTCGCTTTGCGGAAAGTTCATGCCGCGATGGGCGCGCAGCCGGCTTCCGGCTGGCTTCGCCTTCGATATTTCGACCTCGAGGCGTTCGTCGCTCTTGCACGTGATCACGCCCGAGATCTTGCCGTCGTTCAGGGAGATCTTTTCGCCGACGGACAGGTAATCGAATACCTCGGGCTGCTGGCACGAGATGTGTGCGGGCTCGAGCACGTTGCCGTCCGCATCTTCCTTTGCCGGTTCGCCCGGCCGGCCATCGGCGTCGATGATCAGGGTATCGCCAACGTGCAACAAGAGCGGCCGCTCGACCGCGGGCAATTCGCCGACGCGGAATTTGAGCCTTTCGCCGGCGTCGACGCGCACGAGGGTAAACTTCATGCCCGTCGCGATATAGGCGCCCTGCACGGATTCGAGCACGATGCCCTTGTCGTCCGTCTCGACTACCGGGTAGCGGCGCTTCTTGCCGCGCGTGTCCCGTAGCCGTATCTCGTCGCCGGGCCGGGCATAGTCGATGCACTCGCGCGGCACCGGGATGACGGCGGCCTTCGTGCCGCGCTGTATGGCATCGTCGGGAATCAGGCGTATCCGCCGGGGCGCGATCACGCGGCCCATCGGGTCGCGCTTGGGGCGAATATGGATCACGCCCGGGCCGGGCTCGAGTTCGCCGGTGCGCAGCTTGGGGCCGGCGAGGTCCATCATCACGCGGCACTCGGTTTGTGCCGCTGCCGCCGCCGTGCGGATATTGGCAATCATGCGCTCCCAGGATTCGGCATCGTCGTGCGCGCAATTGATGCGCGCGACATTCATGCCCGCGGCGAGCATCTCCTCGACCAACGCCGGATTGTCGGCCGCCTCGCTCGGCATCGTCACCATGATGCTGACGTCACGTCCTTCGCGGCCGGGGCCGAGCATGGCCTCGCGATGGATCGCCGCCGTCGGGTTTTCAGCCTGGATCGCATGCGCCAGCGCCGCGGGTTCGGGATCGGCCGTCCCCGTCAGCGCGTCGATCGCCCGCAGCACGGCCTCGAGCGAGCCGAGCACATTGCGCTCCGCATGGGCGAGCGAGTACAGGCCCAGGCGGCGCAGGGTCGTGCGCAGTGCCTGTGTATTCGCCTTGCGCAATTCGAGATAATGTATGAGATTACGCGCGCCTTCCCCGAATTCGGGAGCTACCCGGGCGAGGTCTTCCGCATACTCTGCCTCCAGCGCGACCGCACGGTCGTGAATGTCCTGCAGCAGATGCCGGAGCTGCCCGATGTCGGCGTACTCGTCCATGCGTGC
This sequence comes from Woeseiaceae bacterium, assembly GCA_041553075.1. Lineage (GTDB taxonomy): Bacteria > Pseudomonadota > Gammaproteobacteria > Steroidobacterales > Woeseiaceae > UBA1847. The sequence goes on from JBFEJR010000053.1 coordinate 5,481, forward strand.
TAGATTATTCGCGGAGAACCCAGATGGCAAAAGTACTCATTCTCTATTCCACGACCGACGGACACACGGTCGAGATCTGCAAGCGCCTGCAGGCAGTGATCGAGGATAGCGGCGATGCCGTCACGCTGGTCGACCTGGCCGACGCGCCGCGGCTCGGGGACTTCGAGTTCGAGAAGATCGTCATCGGCGCCAGCATCCGCTACGGCAAGCACCAGAAGACCGTTTACGAGTTCATCCGGAACAACCAAGAGACCCTGGAGCAGCACCCGAATGCGCTGTTTTCCGTGAACGTCGTGGCACGCAAGCCCGAGAAGAACACCCCGGAAACGAATCCCTACCTGCAGAAATTCCTGCGGCAGATCGATTGGCAGCCGCAGAACCTGGGCGTGTTTGCCGGCAAGATCGTCTACCCGGCGCTCGGCCCCGTGGATCGCACGATGATCCGCTTCATCATGTGGATGACCAAGGGCCCCACGGACCCGACCGGTACCTACGAGTTCACCGACTGGAACAAGGTCGAGGAGTTCGGCCGGACGATTGCGCGGCTATAGGTACTCGGCGTAGGCCGACAGGTACTTGGCGGCATTGTCCGCGGAAATGACCACGGCCCTGCCCGGGTGCTCCTTGCCCCACTCGCTGGCGGCGTGCAGCACGGCGCCCGTGGTCGGGCCCACCAGCACGCCCTCGGTGCGCGCCACGCGGATCCCCGCCGCAAACGCCTCGTCATCCGTGACCGATATAAAGTCGTCGATGACGTCGCGATCGAGGATGGCGGGGAAGTGCTCTTCGGGCAACCCGGTCACGCGCTTGAGGCCCGACAGCTTGTGGTGGCGCTGCGCGGGCTCCACGGCAAACACCTTGATTTGCGGATTGCGTTCCTTGAGGTAGCGCCCGACCCCGGTGATCGTGCCGCCCGTGCCGACACTGGCGAAGAAATAATCGATGCGTCCACCGGTTTGCCGCCAGATCTCGGGACCCGTCGTGTGGTAGTGAGCGGCGACGTTGAGCTCACTCTCGTACTGGTTGGGGCTGACGTACTTGCCGTCGAACGCCGCGCTTTCCACCATGCTCTTGACGACGCCGCGGGCGCCTTCCGACGGGTAGATCGGGCACAGTTCGTCCTCGACCTCGATGACCTCCGCCCCGAGGAAGCGCAGCTGCTGCTTCTTCTCCTCGGGCACTCCTTCGGGTACCGCGATCTCGATCGGCGTGCCCTGGGCATTGGCCAGTGCGGCAAGGGCGATCCCCGTATTGCCGGCCGATGGCTCGACGAGCGACTGGCCCTCGCGCAGGCGCAGGTCTTTCAGCATGAACCAGGCGGTCCGGTCCTTGATCGAGCCGAACGGGTTCATCCCCTCGAGCTTTACGAGCAGCTCGTAATCCGGCAGCGGATTGAAGCGCTCGCCGAGACGGACCATGGGCGTCGGGTTGTCGGGACCGGGAACGAGATCGGCGATGCTGTCGTAGACTTCGTCGCCACCGGGAAACAGGTTTTCAACGTTTGCGTTCATAGGGAACCCGAGTCTAAGGGCGGCGACCCCGGAGACAAGGAACCCGCGAGACCCTTTCGTTATGGGGATATTCCCTGGAGGAATAAGCGTGCCGCGCTATGCGGCCAGGCCCGCGGCGTAGCCGGATGACCACGCCCACTGGAAGTTGAAGCCGCCGAGGTGCCCGGTGACGTCAACGACCTCACCGATGAAGAAGAGGCCGGGGTTTTCGCGGCTCTCCATGGTCCTGGACGACAGCGCGTCCGTGTCGACCCCGCCAAGCGTCACCTCGGCCGTCCGGTAACCCTCGGTCGCCGCCGGGCGCAGGTGCCAGGCGTTCAACCGGGCGCCGATCGAGGACAGCGCGGCGTCGCGGATGTCCCCCAGCGGGGTGTCTGCCTCGCCCGGCCAAACCAGGGGCTGCAGCTCGGTGACGAGCTTGCGCGGCAGGCGGGTGGCGAGGATCGTCTTGATGAGCGAGCGAGGCTGAGCGGCCTTGGCAGCCAGCAGCGTGTCGGCGGCCGGGCTATCCGGCAGCAGGTCGATTTCCAGCATTTCGCCCGGATGCCAGTAGCTCGAGGCCTGCAACACGGCCGGCCCGCTGAGTCCGCGGTGCGTGAACAGGATGTCGTCGGTGAATCGCTGGTGGTTCGCGACGACGGTCGCGACGCTGCTGACGCCGGACAGCCGGGTGGTCAGTTCGTGCATCCGGCCCGTGAAGGTGAACGGGACGAGGCCCGGTCGCGTGGCGAGCACCCGCAGGCCGAACTGCCGCGCAATCTCGTAGCCGAAGCCCGACGCGCCCATCTTCGGAATCGACAGGCCGCCGGTCGCGATCACGAGCGACCGGGCGGTGAACCGGCCGCGGTCGGACAGCGCAACGAAGCAGTCGTCCCTGTCGATTTCGCTGATCGCGCAGTGCGTTTCGATGTGCACGCCGGCCGCATCGCACTCGCGCAGCAGCATGGCGACGATCTCCTTGGAGGACCGGTCGCAGAACAGCTGTCCTGCCTTTTTTTCGTGCCAGGCGATGCCGTGTCTCTCGACCATCTCGAGGAAATCGTGCTGGGTGTAGCGGGCGAGCGCCGACTTGCAGAAATGCGGGTTCCGGGAAATGAAGCGCGACGGCTCGCACCACAGGTTCGTGAAGTTACATCGCCCGCCGCCCGACATGAGGATCTTCTTGCCGACCCGGTTCGAGCCCTCGAGCACCGTGACGGTTCGGCCGCGGCGCGCCGCCGTGATGGCGCACAGGAGTCCGGCGGCGCCGCCGCCGATAACGAGGACGTCGGCATGGCTCATGCCGCGAGGATAGCAGCAGGATCAGGGGCGAACGAGCCCGGCGTCGGCCGCGTCGCCGAGGCGACGCATGCGCTCGACCAGCGACAGGTGTGACTTTTCTTCGGCGAACACGATCTTGACCGTCGTGTCGCCGTTGTCGCGGATCGACTTTACGAAGCTGTGCAGGTGTTGCATGTCGACCGCAATGACATCGAGGCTCAGGAGCCTGTCGCCTGCGATGACGGATACGCTGAGCACTTCCGGGCGCTCCAGCAGCCGGGGCCTGATCGCCGACGTGGCACCGCGGTTCGTCGCGATCTCCACGGTCGCGCGTACCTTGAAGCCCATGAGTTCGTAATTGAGCACGTCGGCCGAGTCGTTCAGCACCTTCATCTTTTTCAGTGCCGCGATGCGGCGCGACACGGCCGTTCTCGACAGGTGGACCTGGCGGGCGAGTTCCACGGTGGTCAGGCGCGTGTTCGCAGACAACGCCGACAGGATGGCCAGGTCGTATCGGTCCAGCCCCGCTCGCTGCTTCTTCATGCCCGGTGGTCCCCATGCCAAATTGCACAACCTCGTAAGGTTCTGACCAGCAAAGCCGCCAACTGGTTCCGGAGCCGATACAAAAAGGCGAGCCGGCAGAAAACCCGGCCGGCGCGCTGCTGTCGGCAAGGTCATGCCTGCGTGTCGCGAGCCTGGCTACCGTGGCGCGTCAGGAATCGATCCAGCGCATTGGCGAAGTCCTGCTTGTCGCGCTGGCTGTACGCGGCCGGGCCTCCGCCCATCTCGACGCCGCTCGAGCGCATCGTATCGAGGAAGTCGCGCATGTTGAGGCGTGCCCGGATGTTCTCGGTCGTGTGTACCTCGCCGCGCGGGCTCAGTGCATGGCCGCCTTTCTCGATCGTCTCGGCGGCGAGCGGGATGTCGCTCGTGACGACGAGATCGCCGGCCGACATGCGTTTGACGATCTCGTCGTCGGCAACATCGAAGCCGCGCGGCACCTGCAAGGTGTTGATGTTGTCCGAACGGGGCGTGCTGAGGGGCTGGTTTGCCACCAGGGTCAGCTCGACGCCGGTACGTTGCGCGGCACGGAACAGGATCTCCCGAACCACGGCAGGACAGGCATCGGCGTCGACCCAGATCTTCATGGGGCGGAGTGTAGCCTTGACCGCGCCCGCGGGCGAGCGGACCCTGTGTACCGTGTCGCCGGTAACGAACACCGCGGCAGCGTGCGGGCCGACACATTGGCGCCGCTGCTTACATGGTATGGTTACCCCCTTTTTGCCCAGGACCTGCCCCGCCAATGGACATCGGCGCCCTCGACAGCCTGCGTATCGTGCTCGATCCTGTTGGCCAGACAGGCGTCGCACTTGCGCTCATGCTGGTCATGTTCAGCGTCGCGCTGGGCCTGCGGGTGGACGACTTCTCGTTCCTGCGCGGCCGGCCGGTGTTGTTCCTGGGCGGCGTCTTTGCACAGGTCGTCGTGCTGCCGTTCGTTACGTTCCTGCTGATCCTGCTGCTGCGGCCCGCGGCGTCGATTGCCCTCGGCATGATCGTCGTTGCCTGCTGCCCGGGCGGCGCCGTATCGAACCTGCTGACCTACCTGTCGCGCGGCAACGTCGCTACCTCGGTGGCGCTGACGACGACCTCGAGCCTGCTGGCGGCCGTGCTTACCCCGGCGTCGATCCTGCTCTGGTCCCAGGCCTACGAGCCCACCGCGACCCTGCTCCGGACGCTCGATGTGAGCCCGGTGCTGTTTCTTGCGCAGACGACCTTCCTGCTCGCGGTGCCGCTGGTTCTCGGCATGCTGATCGCGGCCAAGGCGCCGGACGTCGCGGCGCGCATCAAGAAGCACACGACCTTGCTGGGCGTCTCCGTCCTGGTCGGCGTAATCATCTACGGGATCGTCTACTTCTTCCCGGTCCTGTTCCCGGCACTGCCGCTGCTCGGCACGATCGTCATCATCCACAACGCAGCGGCGTTCGCGACCGGTGCCATCGCGGGGGTCCTCCTGTCGGGCCGCCCGCCGACACGCCGCGCGGTGACCTTCGAGATCGGCATCCAGAATTCGGGGCTCGCCCTGGTGATCCTGCTCAGCCAGCTGCGCGGACTTGGCGGGGCGGCGGCCGTCGCGGCCGTCTGGGGTGTCTGGCACCTGGTTGCGGGCGGCGCCATTGCTACAATGTTCTGGTTTATCGACAGGAGCGCGAAGCCCGGCTATGACGTTGGACGAGCCTGAACAGATCCGCAAGGCCTTCGGTTGTTTTGCAACCGGGGTTGCCGTTGCGACGACGCGTGGTCCGTCCGGGGAACCGATCGGCATCACGATCAGCAGTTTCAACTCGGTGTCGCTCGATCCTCCGCTGGTACTCTGGAGCCTCGGAAACGACTCGGCCAGTTACGATGCCTTTGCCGGTGCCGACTACTTTGCCGTCAACGTGCTGGCACGCCACCAGGAAGACCTGTCGGCGCGGTTCGCGATCACGGGGAATGACAAGTTCGCGGGCCTCGAGTGCATCGAGGGATTGCACGGGAGCCCGGTCCTCCCTCAATGCGCCGCCTGCTTCGAATGCGCGACCGAGCATCGCTACCCGGGGGGCGACCACCTGATCATCGTTGGCCGTGTTCTGCAGTTCGAGGACTATGGACAGGACCCGCTGATCTTCTATCGCAGCCAGTACCTCGGCACGCGCTGACGCCCCGGGTCAGCCGTTGAGCTGCGGCGTCGTGAAGACCAGGAACAGCCCGATGAGAATGCCGAGCCGGTAGCCCCAGTCCTGGAACTGCGCGACGGGCTCCACGTGCTTGTCGTGATCGTGGCTGACGCCGAACGCGACGATGTGAATCAGCGACCCGGCAATAAAGGCCTGCAACAGCGCGATGCTGCGTGCTTCGGCCAGCTCGATCATGGGTGCCCCGAGGACAAAAGAAGCGGCCGATGCGGCGATGATCATCGCGAACGCGGCGATCGCGGCGGGTAGCCCGAGATTCGGCCGCAAGGACCACCAGATTGCCATGCCGACCGGCAGCCGATGCAGGATCACGGCATGAGCCAGGTCGCGGTTGCCCGATGGCAGCAGGGCGATGCCGTCCAGTACCGAGTGAATCACGAGCCCGAGCGCCGCCAGGCCGAGCACGAGTCCGTGCGCGGCGTGAAACGAATGATGCAGGCCGCGCTCGAGGATGACCGGGAACGCAATGCCCAGCGCAAGGAACAGGACGGCGACGTGGCCGCCGCCGGTCAGCGCTTCGGGGATGATGTGGACCGTCACGATCCCGGCGATCGTGATGAAGATAAAGCCGTCCAGGACCTGGCGCGCAACGCGATTGCGGCGACCGAGCGTGTACACGGCAGGCCCGGCCAGCAGGGCAACGATGCTGAGAGCGAGGAGCATGGCGCAAGAATACACGAATGCGCTTGCGCGCCTAGGTCGAGAGCATGTAGATCTGCCAGAGGTCCTTCTGGCTCAGGCGCAGGAAGGGGTTCATGGCGAGCATCCCGGTCGGCCCGATGCTGGACTCGAGGAACCTGAGCTCCTCGAGCTTGGCCCGCGTCGCTTCACCCGGCTTGTTGTCAAAACCCTGCTCGCGCATCATCACCAGCCCCTTGGCCCGCATCGCGAGTTCCTTGTGCAGCCTCAGATAGCAGAGCATGTCGACGACGACGGGGCCCTCGAACTTTTGCGTCAGCGATAACAGGTAAGTGCCCACCCTCGATGTCGAGAAGTCGCCGGAGTTGATGAGTTCGATGAGTTCCGCATCGGCGTCGAACCCGATCCCGAGCCAGTCGCGGACGGATTTCTCGCTGTACTGAAACACGACGGCGAACAGTATCGGCAACGATGCGAATACGATCAGCGTGTTGATGATCGGCATGAGAAAGAAATGGTTGTAGACGGAGTGGGCGATGACGGCAACGAGGAATCCCGGGAGCACGAGCACCTTGCCCCTGGTCGGGTGCTGGCCCATCAGCGTGTGCGTGACGATCGCGAAAATCGCCGTCGCGCCCCCGTGCATGATGGCGGTGCCGAAACCCCGGACGATCCAGGTGCCGAGGAGCATGTCCGGCATCGCTCGCAGGTAGTACAGGTTCTCGAAAATGGCAAAGCCGGCGCCGACGGCGAATCCGAGGATCGCGGCATCGACGGGAAAGCCGATTCTGTTGTGGCGAATCAGCGCGACGATGATGAGCCCCTTGAGCGCCTCCTCGATAAACGGCGCAACGTACCGCGTGAGCGTCAGGAACTGCAGGTCGAACAGCTCGGCGGCCCCGACATTGAGCGGATAGCTGAGCAGCCCGGCAATGCAGCCGAGCCCGATGGTGCCGAGCACCCAGCGCATCTTTACCAGCTTGAAACTGTCGAGAAACAGCAGCGCCGCCAGGAAGCAGCACACGGGCAACAGTCCGACCAGTGCATGAACGGCGAGATTCATGCGGGCAGGTTACAGGACTTTGAGGGACACCATGAACTCGTCGTCGTCCGCCACGAGTTCGTCACCAAAGCCGCGCGCATAGCCTAGCGACAGGGTCATGCTCATGCGCGAGAGGATGGTGATGCGAAAATCCACCTGGATGCCCGCGCTTTGTACTTCGCGGCGGATCGCGCTGTCGTCGAGGTTGGTCGCGAGGTGCTTGGCGAAGAGCGAGGTCCGCGCCCAGGTGAAATAGAAGCCGGGGGTACCGCCGCGTTCGAAGCGCAGTGGCGGCAGGTTCCATTCGAGCATGGTCTTGACGAAATTACGGCCGCCGATTTCATTGAGTTCGAACCCGGGCATCGAGTAGAACTCGCGGTAACGCTTGACCGAGCCGCGGTCGACATAGTTGTTGCCGAAGCCGCCAAAATAGAAGTTGGCGAACGGGTCATCCACGAGCCCGTCCGCGCCGCCCACGGCGTTGCGCAGCCAGATCGACGAGTTCTTGAGCGGCAGCGAAAAGCCGAGGTCCAGTTCGGCCAGGTACTGCGGGACGAATTCGCTTTGCACGTGCGTGACGGAGGTGCCGAGGAGTGCGCGAAAGCCGCGTTCGCCATCGACCGCGCCCTGCGACGAGCGGATGTTCGAATACTCCCAGGCGCCGTTGAACGTCGAGAAGGAATCCAGGGTCGTCGCCACGTTCTGGTATCGCGGGAGGGCGTCCATGTCGGAGAAGTGGTTGACATTGAAGCTCAGCGAGGCGTTTTTCGGACCGTCGGACAGCAGCGTCTTGTCATAGCCGATCGTGTAGCGGTTGCCTTTGCGGCTGCGCTTGGTCGGGCCGACCAGATCGTAGAAATCGGCACCGTTGAGGGCCGCGCCGAACGACCAGGTGCCGGCGAGAGGCGATGCGCTGACGACCGTGTGCGTGTAGTCGATCATGACGTTGGGTCGCTCGTCCGACGGCAGGTCGCTGTCTGTCGAATAAGCGCCCGTGATGCTCAGCGAGTCGAGCAGGATGCGGTCGGAGAAGTTGAACTTCCAGCCGATCGATGTCGAATCCTTGTACCCGAGCACGACCGGGTACATCGATTCGAGCCCGAGGTTGCTGCCCGCCGTGTAGTGGCCCTCGGCGACGATGCGGCTTGCGGCGTCGACGTCATCCGGCGAGCCCGCCCGCCAGGTTTCGAGCACAGGGTGTTTGGCGATCGTCTGCGCACCCAGTGAGCGAATATTGCTGACGTCCTCGAGGGGCGTGGCGGTCAGGCGCACCGGCAGGAAACCCTGCCCCGTGTAGGTGTAGGCGAGCAAGGTGTCGTTGTCGAGGGGAACCGGCCGAAAGAAACCGGTTTCGGCATTGCTGACGGCCTCGAGATCGCCGGTTGCGACCTCGAACCGGAACAGGTTGGAGACGCCCGTGTAGAACGAGCTGCCGAACAGGAACCGGCCGTCCGGCGAAAACGTGAAGCCTTCCGGCAACGTGTCGCCGAAATTGAACTCCTGCTCCGGCTCGAAATTATTCGCCAGCAGATCGTCGATGGCGTGCACCTGCAGCGAGTGCTTGCCGCGAAGGTCACCGACCGATGTCGACAGGTAGCGGCCGTCGGGAGAAATGTCCATGTCATACAGGACGGTGCCGTAAGGGAACGACTCGACGAGCTTCCATTCGGTGTACGGGTACGGGATGCGGACCAGCGATGCATAGCCGTTGAGGTGCCGCACACCCCAGAGCGACCTGTCGGACCGGTTGAACACGAGATCGCCGATCCGCGCGTCCTTGAGCAGGATTCTCGATTCGCCGGTGTCGCGATCGAGGGCGACGAGGTCACGGTACTCGTAGTTGTCGGTGGTGTAGAAGATCGTGCGCGTGGCGGCATCCCAGGCAATGGAAACGACCTGGTACAGCGCGGGTCCCTTGATCTCCTCGATCTGTTCCGCCTTGCCGCCGTCCAGCGGAATGGCGCCGATGTGCGCGATGATGCCGGGATACTGGAAGCCCGCAATCAGCGAGTTGGTCTGCTCGTCGATGTAGGTCCGCGAAACGGATCCGAGCGCCTCGGGCACCAGCGCCTCGTACTCGGTCGTCGGGTACTGCCGCACCGACTCGAGATTGCGGGCCTGGAAGGCCTGCTCGAAACGAATCCAGTCCTGCCAGGCATCGTCGAGCGGCTTTTCGAAGACGCGCTCGAAGTCCTTGCGATAGGAGCGATGGCTGCCGGCGTCGCGCCGGGCCCAGGCGACGACCTTGTCGGGGGAATACGTATAGGCGAGCCAGGTGATGAAGCGCGTCCCGTACAGGTAGGCATTGGTCTGTCCCTGGAAATCGACGCGCACGCCTTCCGAAACGAGCCCCAGGGGGTCGTAGAAATGGGCGTCGTCGCGCACCATGGCGCGAAACACCATCTCGTCCCAGTAGCCCTGGGCACGGCCATAGCCGCCGGCCATCCAGGTTTCCATGAACACGGCAAGCCCCTCGAGAAACCAGCGCGGGCTCGATTTGCGGGGCGTGGTCAGGTACTGGTAAAGGATCGTCTCCGGGTTCTCGGGCTTGGCCACGACCTTGCCGCCGAAGAAGCGGCGGGCGCGGCGATCGGCTGGCGCGGCCTGGTCGGTGTTGCTGATGTGCACGAGTTCGTGGTTCATGATCGTGTACAGCCGCTCCGCCGGAGCCGCGGTCTCGAACGTCAGCGCTATCGGCGCGATGTCGACGGCCAGCGTGTTGCGCGGTGCCGAGTTGGCGCCGGCGTTGCCGTAATCCGAGAAATCGGTCAGCAGGACCGTGATCTTGTCGTCGGGAACGTAGCCGAGAATGCTCTCCTGGCGGTCTGCCGAATTGTGGAATGTCTGGATGACGCGCGGGACCAGGTAGGTCTCGGTCGGGTCGAAGTACAGGAGACGCAGCTTGTCGGTCTCGACCTGGCTCAGGTGCTGGGCACCGGCCGGGCCGTTAGCCGCGATGACCAGTGTGAGCGCAAGTACCCCAATGCCTCTTCGCATCGCTCCCCCCGGATTTTGGTTCTTATTATAGGAAACGGGACACGGCATTACGCCGTGTCCCGGTCGACCCCCTGCGGGATCCGGTCTAGCTTACTGTTCTACGCCGGCACGGCCAAGGCGAAGCGCCTCGTCGACCAGTCCGCCGCGGAACGCTTCGTCAGCGAAGGCGCCGCGGAAGGCGTCGTTGGCGAA
>JBFEJR010000054.1:0-14484 GCA_041553075.1 Woeseiaceae bacterium
AGGGCGCGCTGGAATTCGCCCAGCGCGTAGCCGTCCGTCATGCGGCCGGGCAGGCCGGCAACGATGTTCTGCGCCAGCTGCTTGCGCTGCTCGTCGGTCATTGCCTCGTAAACACGCTGCGCGTCATCGAGCTCGTCGCGAGCGTAGTCCCGTTCCGCGTCCTTGCGCTGCAGGATGAAGAGATCGAACGCGGCGAATTGCCGCTGGTCGAAGCGCAGCGCGTAGGCGCCGCTCGGGAGGCGGTAGCGGAGGTCGGTTCGCGTCCAGTCGATGACCGGCATGAAGTTGTAGCAGATCGTGCGGATGCCGCACTCGGCGAGGTTCGACAGGGAGTCGATCCACGCCTGTACGTACTTTTCGTGTCCCGGCCTTGCCAGCTTGATGTCGTCATGCACCGGGATGCTCTCAACCACGGACCAGCGCAGGGGCCGGAGTCCGGGCGGGGTCGTCTCGACCCGTGCCTGGTGTTCGCGGATGGCCTGCAGCGTCCAGGCCTCGCCGATCGGTACGTCGTGCAGGGCACTGACCACGTCGGTCACACCCGTCTGGCGGATGTCCTCGAGCGAGACCGGATCGTGCGGCCCGAACCAGCGCCAGGATTCACGCATTGATAATCTGCCATACGCCGCGGATGCCCATCGACGTCGTGACCAGGGAAAACAGCAGGATGGCGGTCAATGCAAGGTTGGCCATGCCCGTGTGTCGATGCTCGCCCATCAGGTCCTTACGATTGCCGAGGTAGAGAATACACGCAACCGTCACCGGCAGGATGACCGCGTTGAATGCCTGGGAGACGATCATCACGAACACGGGACGCGCCTCGAAGAGCGGCACCACGAGACCCAGCAGGGAGATCACGAGGACCATGACGCGATACCGCGGCAAGGTCATCTTGCGCTCGGTTCCGTTGAAGTCGCACAGCAACCACGGGAGCATCAGCACGTTGGGGAACTGCGACGAAACGCCTGCGGCCACGATGCCGATAACGAAGATGGCCGTGGCGAACGAACCGGCCAGCGGTTCCAGCAGGTCGATCATCTGGGACGCCTTGTCGAGACCGAGTCCTGCCACGTGCAGGGTGCCGGCCGCCGATGCCATGATCGAGCCGCTGATGATGAACATCATGGCCACGGCAACGATCGCGTCGTTGCGTTGCTTGCGGGCATCCGCAATCGTCCAGCCGGCCTCCTTCACGAGCGTGGTCCGGATAATGAACAGCCCGGAGAACACCGTCGTGCCGACCATCGAGGCGATCACCAGGTACGGGCCCTGGCCCTGGTCGAGCGGCACCTCGGGGAGTGACGGGACCAGGCCCTTCAGGATCTCGATGGGCGGCGGCATCAGGATGAAGAAATTGAGCAGGAAACAAGCGGACATGATGGCGACGACGACCGCCAGGCTGCGTTCGAAGAACTGGGTCTGCCCGTTCCAGAAGATGAAATACACGAGCGCGACGAACAACGCCGCAAACCAGGCAGGGTGGATCCCGCCATCCACGAAAGTCCTGGACCATTCCGAGCTGACCTCCGCAACGATGCCCATCACCCCCATCACGCTGCCGCTCACGCCCGCAGTCAGGGCGACGATGAAGAAGATGCCCACCGCGGGATGGATGTGCTTGCGAAAAGCCCACAAGGCCGTTTCGCCGGTGACCAGCGTAAACCGGCCGTAGGCGCTGATCATGAAATACGTCGCGAGGCACGACGCCACGATGGTCCACAGGAGCGACATTCCGTACGTCGCGCCCGCCTTGGCCATCGCCGTGACGCTGCCGGTGCCGATGTTGAAGCCCAGGAGGAAGATCCCGGGCAGGAACAGGGCCAGTGCTTTGGAAAACCTGCCGCTCATCGCACCTCAAGATACCAGATTTGCCGAAGATCCCGGTCGCATCCGCTGCGCGCTTCGCAGAGCAGGGCACGCTGGTGAAAACACTTTCCCGACAACGGCATCCGACGAGGCCCTCGCCGCGAACCGCGTCGTCACGTTTCGGGTGTGACCGTCTCGACCGACGCATAGGCGTGCACGCTGCCGAGGTGCAGCTCGAACGGGCCGTCCTGCTTGTCGTAGATCATCAGGCCCATGCCCCTGATCTGCCCGGCATCGAGCGCCGGCCCCTCCAGCTCGTAGCCGCGGAATCGCGGGATGAAGGCGGAGAACGGGATGTCGACCGTGGTCCATACGTTTTCACGAGTATCGAAATCCGCCCAGTAGCCGATCTCGTTGCCGCGCCAGCGCGCCGTGGTCGCCAGGCGCCAGGTGTAGCGGCGGCCATCGCCCCTGACGTGCAGCCGGATACCGTCGTAACGCGACAGGTCGAGCTGCACGGGCCCGGTGCGGATCGAGCTGAAGCCGCCGCCGTTGGTGTTGGTGCGGCCCGTGAAAAGGATCGTGCCCTGCTGCGCCTCGAACGTGCCCTCGCTCCGGCCACCCATGACGTTGTCGTTCAGCACGAACCAGCCGAAATCGGCGCTGGCGGACGTGAAGTCCGTGAGCAGGACGTCCCCGGCGGATTCGTCCGCGGCGCCCGGTTGCGGTACGACAAGCGTCATCAACAGTAATCCGGAAATCAGCGAAAAACGTAGCAGGTGCAACGGCGTGTCCCCGTGCTGGCGAGCGCCTACTCTAGCAGCACCGGCCTGACCGGGAACCCGGTTGCCGGCAGCCGATACACACCGTTACAAACACTCCCCGCGTTCTTGCTTGTGCCCGACCCGCGCAGCAGCGAGACTAGCGCATTCTACATGTCCTGGATGCCCACGGATGGAACTCGTCGTATTCGACCTCGACGGCACGCTGCTCAACCGGAAGTCGGCGATCTCCGACTTTACCGCCGAGACGCTGCAGCTCCTGACCGAGCGTGATATCGCCTACACGGTCGCGACGGGCCGCACGCTCCACGGTGCGCGGGCGATTCTCGACGGCCATCGATTCCAGCTGCCGCAAGCTTACAAGAACGGCGTAATGATCTGGCATCCCGAAACCGGGCAGCTCTCGGCCGGGGCCATGCTCACACCCGCCGAGCTGGACAACGTCGTGAACGCCTGTCTCGCACAGCGTCTCACGCCGTTCGTGTTCACGCTCAATGCAGACAACGAGAGCACGGTCTACCACTCGCCGACGCTGACGGACATCGAGCGTGAGCTGGTTCGCAGTATCGGTATCGAGGAGGCCTTGCAGGTGCGCGCGCTCGACGAGCTGCCGGCCGATGCGACGATCACCCACGTCAATGCCGTCGGCAACGGCTCCGCCATCACGTCGGTTCTGCGCAGCGTCGACGATGAGCCGCACCTGGTTGCCTACTCGGGCATCGCACTCGAAGGCGAGCAATGGCAGTGGCTCGACGTGCACCACAGCGATGCGAGCAAGGGCGGGGCCATCGAGACCATGAAGCGCTTGCTGGGCCTCGAGCGCGTCATTTGCTTCGGCGACAGCGACAACGACCTCAGCATGTTCGAGGCCGCCGATGAGAGCTATGCACCCGTCAATGCCAACGACAGCATCAAGTCGGCCGCCACGGCGGTCATCGGCCACCACGACGACGAGGGTATCGCGCGCTTCCTGCGCGAACGCTTCGACCTCGATGCGTCCTGATCCGCAGGTACCAGCAGGCCCCGCCAACGGCAGCGTGGCCTGAAGCGCCCGTGAGTCGCGACGACTTCATTACCTCCGCGTTCGGCCGGTTCGTGAAGATGGGCGGGCTGGTTGGCCGCGTCGGCGTCTCGGTGCTCTCCGACCAGGCCGTCGGCCTGCTGCGCGACGGCCCGACCCAGCAGCTCAAGAAGGCCGAAAACATGGTGCGGAACGCGGTGCGGATCGCCGACACGCTCGGCGAGATGAAGGGTGCCGCGATGAAGGTCGGCCAGATGCTCAGCCTCCACGAGGGCCTGCTGCCCCCGGAAGTTGCAGCCGTGCTGAGCGTGCTGCAAAAGGAAGCGCCGAGCGTGTCGTTCGAGGTGATGGAGCGCGAGTTGCGCCGCGAGCTCGACGACTACGACGAGCTGTTCGAGTCGCTCGACCCCGAGGCATTCGCCGCCGCATCGATCGGCCAGGTACATCGGGGCGTCCTCAAGGACGGCCGCGAGGTTGCGGTCAAGATCCAGTACCCCAATGCCGAGCGGATGGTCACGGCGGACCTCAAGAACCTCAAGGCCTTGCTGGGCAACCTGGTCGGCCTGTTCACCGACATCGACTTCGAGCCCATCTGGGAGGAAGTCAGGGAGCGGCTGTTCGAGGAGCTCGACTACCTCCGGGAAGCCGACAATATTCGCCGAACCGCGCAGCTCCAGGCCGATTGTCCGCGGGTCATCGTGCCCGGTGTCGTGCAGGAGGCGACATCGCGCCGCGTCCTGACCATGGAGTTCGTGGACGGCATTTCGCCTGGCGAGGCGGTCTCGGGCCGTTACCCCCAGGAGCTGCGGGACCAATGGGGCGTCGCATTGTTCGAGTTCACGTTGCGCGGCCTGCTCGAGCATCGCTTCCTGCACGCGGACCCGAACGTCGCCAACTTCGCTTTCCGCGAGGACGGGGCAGTGGTTGTCTACGACTATGGCTGCATGAAGGAAATACCGGCAGACCTCGCGGCCGGTTACTCGGCACTGATGGACGCCGTGGTGCGTCGACGCAAGGCGGCGGTCCCGAAAATCCTGCGCGACATGGGCGTCTTCAAGGAAGGTAACGCGCCGCTGCCGAGGGACATGACGGACCCTTACGTCGACCTCGTGCAGGATATCGTGAGGGCATCGCCGCCCTATACGTTCGGCGAAGACAGCTCGATCTACGAGGCCCTCTACGATCTCGGCATGACCAACTGGCAGAACGCGGTCGATATCCGTTTCCCCCGCGACGTCGTGTTCATCGACCGGACGCTTGCCGGCCTGTTCGGCAACCTGGGCAAGTTGCGGGCGACCGGCCCATGGAGAAAGCTGCTGCGCAAGTTCACGGCCCCGCCCTCCGGGGTGCCAGCACGCGCAGCGGCGACAGGCTCCCGCAGCCGATAGCGGCCGACGTTGTTTGTCGGACCTCACCGACCCCAAAAAACTATTGTGCGCCACCGAAAACGAGCGCATGCTCGGACCGCGTTACGAACCGATTCGTTGTCGTCCCGACAAACACGGCGCGCGTAGCCAGGAAGGGCAGAAATGAAAATTGCCTTTTTGCTGTTACCGCTGATCCTCAGCAACGCCGCCTGCACCACGCTCGAGCCTGTCGATGTTCCGGCCGATGAACTGCGGCAGCAGCTCAGGGCGGGATCGCTGGTCAATTCCGGCGACCGGGTGCGGCTCGTCACGGCGGACGAAACCGTGCACAAGTTCAAGATTACCGAGATCAATCTCGAGCAGGACAAGGTGCTGGGGCGCAATGCCGAGGTACCGATCGAAGAGATCGTGGCGCTGGAGACGCGAGAACTGAGCGTCGGGCGCACCAGCCTGCTCACGGGAGGTGTCGGCATTGGTGTTGCCGCGTTGATCGCGATTGCGATTGCCCCGGCGATCATTCTCGGCGGCGGCTGACGGCCGGTCCGCGCGCCCGTCAGGGGGTGTCATCATGTCTGTCTCTACTGCTATGCGCGACCCGGACGTTGCCATGAACCGCAACGCCGTCGGCGGCGCCTTCCTGCCGACCGACCCCCCGGAGTTCCAGCGGTTCATCGCCGCGTCACGGCCGCTCGAACTGGCCGGGATCGACTGGGATGCGATTGGATCGCACCCGGTGCCGGAGGATATCCTCGAGATCCTCGCCTACATGCAGGATGTCGAGAGCCATACCGTGGTTTTTCCGCGGACGATTTTCTCGCAACGCGCAGTCGACGACGAGATCGTCGGTACGTTCCTGATCTGCTGGCTGTACGAGGAGGGCATGCATGGCCGCGCGCTGGCGAAGTTCCTCGCCTGTGCGGGCCACCCGGTAAAGGCACGGCAAAACGGCCGAACCACGTTCATGGACCATATCGACCGCACGCTGACGACCCTGTTCGCGGCCGCCTGGAAAGACTTCCTCGCGTTGCACATGGCGTGGGGCGCCGTGCACGAGTGTACGACCATTCACGCCTACCAGCGCCTGGTGCAGTCCAACGACCACCCGGTCCTGAACGAGCTCCTGCGGCGCATCATTGCGGATGAGGCGCGCCACTTTTCTTTCTACATGTGGCAGGCGGAACGCCGGCTGGAAAGCCCGCGCGTGCAGCGGCGGGTCCGCGCCATCATGGACCGGCTGTATGCGCCCGTCGGCACCAACCACCAACCGGACAAGCTCGCGAGATGGGTTTCCGGCTATCTCTTCGACGGCGACGAGGGCCGCGCCGCCGCCCGGCGCGTGGATCGTACGATCTCGAAACTCCCGGGGTTCGCGGATGCCAGGCTGCTGGGCGGCTGGCTGGAGCGCAAGGTCTACTAGCACCGCCGCGGCGCCCCGCTGGCGTCGACCGGATTGCGCGAGTTACGTGCTCTCGACGATGCCCGTGTTTCGCGCTCCGACCAGCACCAAGCTTGTATACTCGAGTACTGCCGGAGCTGCGGAGAGGGTCGTTGGAGGGGACGCCCGGTTCGAACAACAATAACAGGGCAGGTCGCGAGACCTTGTCACCGTGGCCAGAATCCCGCGACGACGCCATCGTGTTCCTGCTCGATGCGCGTGACGACTTCGAGGCCGGGCTGCTGCGCAGGTGGGTCGAATCCGGCAAGCCGGCGTCGGCGGTTCTGCCACCGCATTCGTTCGTCCGGATTCAGAAGGGTGCGCCCGACAACCTGCTGGCCGCCGCCGCGCCGGCGGGCGAGGCATGGATGCAGCCGCTGCGCATTGCCTGGATGCCATTGCCGCGTGCCGGTCGCGCGCTCTCCATGCAGGACCTGTTTCACGGCCGCATTACGGAACCCGGCAAGCTGCGGCGCTGGTGGCTGGCCAGGTATCGGCCCGAGCGCATTGCCTACGTCGTCGGCGACGGTGCCTATCTCCACGAGCTGCGTGAGCGGCAATCCGGCGCCGAGGCGGCTCCCGGGGACAACGAGCTTTCCCAGTTTGTCACCAACCAGGCGCTGATCGCGCTGGAGCGTGCGGAGCGCGCCATTCGCGGAGCGCGGTACAAGATCCCCCGCATCCTCGACAGCGAGGTCTTCGCCAACACGGAATTTCGCAACCTCATCGCCAACTCCGCCCAGCAGCTCGATCGCTCGGTGCCGGACGTGCTCGGGCAGGCCTCGCGCTACCTGCGCGAGATGGCAGCCACGCAGACGCCGTTTACGCTCGATGTGATGATCGCGCTCTACCGGGCGGCATGCCGCAGTCACCACGACGAGGAAATCGATGTCGATGACGCGCAGCTCGAGCACGTCGCGCAGACGCTCGCCGACCGTCCCGTGGTCTTCCTGATCAGCCACAAGTCGATGCTCGATACGATGGCGCTGTCGCTGGTGCTGTTCGATGCCAACCTGCCGCTGCCGCTCACGTTCGGCGGCATCAATCTCGACAAGCCGGGTCTCGGCACGCTGGCCCGCCGTGCCGGCATCATCTTCCTGCGGCGCTCGTTCCAGGACAACGAGATCTACAAGGCGACGTTTCGCCGCTACATCGACTACCTGATCGAAAAGCGGTTTTCGCTGCTGTGGGCGCTGGAGGGAACGCGCTCGCGTACCGGCAAGCTGCTGGCGCCCCGTTTCGGCCTGTTCCGTTACGTCGTGGATTCCATTCTCCGGACCAGGCTCTACGATGTGACGTTCATCCCGGTCAGCGTCGCTTACGACCAGATCACCGAGGTCGAGGACTACTCGATCGAGCAACGCGGCCAGCGCAAGAAGCCGGAGGGCATGACCTGGCCGCTGCGGTTCCTGCGGCGCGGCCGCTCGCGGGGCCGGATTCACCTGCGGTTCGGGGAGCAGCTGACGATTCGCGACCTCGTTGCGGCGGACCAGCTCGAAAGCGGCATCGACGACCAGCAGAAGCGGGCGCTCGTGCCGACGCTCGCGTTCGAGGTCGCCGTGCGCATGAACGCGGCCACGCCCATCACGGCCACGGCAATCGTCACGCTGATCCTGCTGGCGGGCGGCAATCGCGCCCAGAGCCTGGCCGAGATCCAGCTTGTCGCCCGCGCCGGCGCGGCCCTGATCCGGCAGCGACGCCTCGAGATCGTCGGGCGCTCGGACTTTCGCGATGCCGACGCGGTCCGGGCGACGCTCGACGAACTCCACCAGACCGGGATCGTCGGGTACCTCGACGAGGGCACCGAGCGGCTGTATGCCATCAGCCCGGACCAGCATCTCAATGCCGCTTACTATCGCAACACGGCCATTCATTACTTCGTACTCGACGCGTTCGTCGAGGTTGCGCTCCTCGAAGCCGCGGCGGCCGAGGATCCGGTAACGACGTTTCACAAGACGACGCGTCGCCTCAGGGAACTGTTCAAGTTCGAGTTCTACATGCCGCGCCGCGGCATGTTCCGGGCGGATATCGAGCAGCGGGCGAGTGACCGCTTCGATAACTGGGAAGAAGCGGTGCAGCGCGACGAGGCGGCGCTTCTCAGCAGCGTGCCGCTGCTCGTTGGTCACGGCGTTCTGCGGTCCTTTGCCGAAGCTTACCGGGTCGTAGCGTGCGTCCTCGAGGCGGCGGGTGACGACGCCATCGAAGACCGCGCGGCGCTGCTCGCGCAGTGCCTCAAGACCGGCAAGCAGCAGCTGTTGCAGGGGCGCGTCGTATCGGCCGAGTCCATCTCGAAATCACTTTACGAGACCGGCCTGCGGCTGGCGGAGTACCGGGGGTTGTTGGCGGCGGGTCGTGCCGCGGCACGCGGCGACTTCCACCAGGAGCTGCGCCAGCTCAACAAGCGGCTCGACGAGATTCTCGCGATCACGCAGGCCACGGCCGAAGAGGCGCGCGCCGACTGAATATCGGCGTGCCCGGCGTGTCATCGCGCCGGGAAGTCCGCAGAAAGGGGCCGCTCGATAAGCGGCCCCTGGTTGTATCAAGGTCTGTTTAGAAGGCGACCTTGACGCCGATGAACGGCACGTCGAGCCACTCGTTCATCTTGTAACGCTCCCATTCGGCGGTCAGCGACCACATTGCATCGATTTTCCACTCGATACCGATGCTGAACATCGTGTCGGTGCCGCTGTCGCTGCCGGACACGCTGCCGGTCCCTCCCTGGATGACGCGGACGTCGGTCTCGGACTCCCACCGGAACGCGCCAAGCTTGAAGTTGAGCGAGAACGCGTCGGGGTTGACCGGCCAGGTGACGACACCCGCGACGACCCAGCCATCACCCTGGTAGGGATGGATGGCATAGGTATCGCTGAGGATGTCGTCGATCTCGGTCGGTGCGACCGACGCGCCGAATTGCGTCATGACCTCACCGAGGTTGACGTAACCGGCTTCGACCGCGATCGTGTCGTTGAACGCAAAGCCGGCCATGATCTTCCAGGCCAGCTCGTCGCTGTCGACGATGGGATCGCTGATGGTCCAGCCGAGATTCGACAGGTCGCTCGTCAGGTCCGCCGCGCTGTAGTCGAGATCGGTCTGCCCGATACCGCCCTGGACATACCAGTTGCCCTGGGCCACCGCGCTGCCCGCGGGGACCAGCGTCAATGCGGTTACCGCGGCCAGCAGGCACGGAATGGCAATCTTCGCAGTGCGCAGGTGCCGCAGCGCGATCGCCGCGACGACGAGCACCAGCATCCCGAGCCAGCCGAATGCGCCGGCCCCTTTGCTGTTCCCCTGGATCACCAGGTCGACCTGGTCGATGACCGACACGGCTTCGGTGGCCGTGTTGTTGGTCCCTTCCGGATCGAACACGGAGCCGGAAACGAACGCGCTCAGCCCCATGCTGGCCGATTCGTTCGGGGCGGTGAACACGACCTGTGCCGTGACTGTTTCGCCGGCGAGCATGTCACCGATGAAGCAGTCGATCACGCCTTCGACCGGCGCCGTGCACTTGCCCTGGCTGATGGTTGCGCTCTGGAACGTACCCATCGTGGGCAGGGTGAGCGACAGGTCGACGCTGAGATTGTGGCTTGGCCCGCCGTTCATGATCGTGATGTCGTAGGTCACCGTCTCGCCCACACTCGGCGAAGCCGGCGTTGCGGCAATCGTTACCATCATGTCGGACAGTGGCAGGTTCAGCGTCGTGGTGGCCGTCGCGGAATCGTTTCCGGGCACAGGATCCACCTGGTTACCCGTTACGGACACGGTGTTGTCGATGTCCGTCGAGCCCATTACCGGCGCCGGTGAGGTCGTGATGGTCACGGTCTCTTCCGCGTCGACGGCCAGGTCGCCAATGCTGCAGGTAACCTGCATGCCGTTGACGGTGCAGCTGCCGACGGTCGACGTTGCCGAGTCGATCGCCAGCTCCATCGGGACGATATCCGTGACCGTTACGCCCGTGGCGGCATCCGGCCCGTTGTTGGTGACCGTGATGGTGTAGACGAGCTGCGGTCCGCCCGAAACAACCGGGTCGGGCGTGTCGACCTTGGTGATCGCGAGATCGGCCGAGTCCGGTTCCGGTGTTACGACGGTCGTGGTCGCGATGGCCTGGTCGTTGGACGCGTTCGGGTCACCCGGAACGGGATCGATCGATGCGCTGCTGCTCACCAGCGTCTGGCTGCCGGTGCCTTCGACGTGTTGAATCACGATGGTTGCCGTTGCCGTGGCGCCGTTGGCGAGGTCGCCAACCGTCCAGTCGACGGTTCCGGCACCGGTGCTGAAGCTGCCCTGGCTCACGGTGGCGCTCACGAACGCCGTATCCGTGTACACGAATCCGGCCGTGACGCCGATGACGTCACCCGGCCCGTTGTTGGTAACGGTTACCGTGTAGGTGATTTCGCCGCCAACGAGGACCGGGTCCGGGTTGTCGGTCATGGCGATCGCGACGTCGGTTGCCTGCGGCACGCCGCCGACATACTCGTCGATACCGATATCCGTTGTCGCCACGGTGTCGCCGTCACCATCGAACGGGCGGGTATCGCCGTCGAAGTCGGTCGATACCACCGGGTAACTCGGATGCCCGGCGTTCAGTCCTGCATCGATGGCGGGCGATCCCGTCAGCAGGTGCAGGTCCGCAGCGAGCAGCGGGTTGACGTCGAGGTTGTCCGTCTCGATGACCCTGTCCGTGCAGCCGGCGTCTGCGCGGCACTTCGTCGTGAAGTTGGTGTAGATGTTGTTGACGAGTTCGACCTCCGAGACCTGGGTCCCGCCGAGGTCGTCCGGGTCGTCGTCGACATAGATATCCGCACCGACTGGCCCGGTGTTGCCCCAGACGATGTTGTTGAAGAACGAGATTTGCCGGGCAGGCAAACCGCGTGACACGTAGGCGCCGCCACCGAACTCGGTCGCCGTGTTGCCCGTGAACGTATTGTGCTCGAGGATTACGCCGGCGCCGCTGTAATCGTCGGTGCCGAACCCGCCGCCGAGACGGGCGGTGTTGCCGACGAAGCCGCTGTTGAACGTGCGGTTGCGGCTGTAATCGCGCAGGTGCAGGCCGCCGCCGATGTCCGCCGCGGTATTGTCGACGAAACCGACCAGCTCGACCCATATGTCGAGGGCAAACAGCGAAGCACCGCCGCCGCTGCCGCTGCCGGTCAGCAGGTTGCCGTCGAACATCACGTCGTAGAGTTGGATGGACTGCGTGCTGGTCAGGTCATCGACGCCCTCGACTTCGAGACCACCGCCGAAGCCGGCGGCCTGGTTCTGCAAGAAATCGATGTCGTTGATGAAGACGTAGGCCGGCCAGGTCGCCCGGATCGCGGCACCGCCGCCGTCGCCGTTACGGCCGGTCGCCGTGCCGAAGGCTTCGTTGCCCTGGATCGTCAGGTCGACCAGGTTGAGGCCCTCGAGAAAGGCGCCTTCGAGATAGATGGCCCCGCCGTCGCCGTCGGCCCGGTTCGAGTAGAACTCGCTGCCGGAGATGGCCGCAAACACGGTCTCGATGACTTCGACCGACAGTGCGCCACCGTTCACCTCGGTTCCCGACGCGTAACCGTTCTGGAACGTCATGTTGGCGATATTGATGGCGACCGTCGAGCCGGAGCTGACGGCCGTCGTGTCGATGCGCAGGATTGGCACCTGGGCACCGCCGTCGAGTATTACCAGGGTGGAATCGGCCCCCAGGATCGAGATCGAGAAAGATTCGGTCGGATCTGCGGTGTAGGTCAGGGTTCCAAGGGCACTGACGTCGTAGGTGCCGGCCTGGACGTTGATCACGTCGTCCTCGGTATTGGCCTGCGCCGTCGTCAGCGCGCTCTGAAACTCCGTGGGGTTGCTGACATCGAAGGTCGCCGCGGACGCAGCCGAAGCCGCCACCGCAGCCAACGCTACGATGAAGAGTTTCGTTGTCATGATTTGCTCCTTGGCGGGTTGCCCGCCCGAACGCCCGCAGGAAGGGGCGCCAATCCTGTTGTTCTACTCTTGCGGTGTTTTTTCCATTGTGGAAAACACCTATGTCGGGGTGGCGCCGTGACGAGGGATCTCGACAACCGTCGCGGAGCATGGCTGCCGGGCGCCGCGATCCATGCAATCGACCCTTGTATTGCAGGGCTTTGTCAGTACGCGACCGAAATCCGCTGCCGCGGGTACCTGGCCTGCTCTGCCTCGTCGATCAGCGCTACGGCAAAATCGGCACGCGACAGGCGGCACCTGCCGCGTGCGTCTTCGAGTGCCCGGTTGCCGCCAACGCGAAACACGCCGGTGCGCGGCCCGGTGGTGAAATTGCGCGGCGGCGTGACGTAGGTCCAGTTCACGTCGTCGACCTTGCGGTAGAACTCGAGGGCCAGGATCTGGCCCAGGATCTCGATCTCGAGATGTTTCGGCAGCAGGATTTTCGGCAGCTTCGCCGCAAACAGGACGCCGGGTTCGACCTCGAGCGATCCCGAGCCGCCGACGTGCAGCAGCCGCGGCGCGTCGTCCCCCATCGTGAACAGGACATCGACCAGCGTCTCCGCGGCAAGGAACTGCAACGCGCTCGCAGGCGTACCCGAATCGCCGATCACGCCGCGCACCGAGAGGATGACCACGTCCTTGCCCGCCACGGTGGCGGCAACACTGGCCCTGTCGAGAAGGTCGCCCCTGACCACGGCCAGGCCGGGATGTTGCATCTCGATCGTACCCGGGCTGCGCGACACCGCGAACACGCGATGGCCGCGTTCCAGGGCTTCGCGCACGGCATGGGAGCCGACCTCGCCGGTCGCGCCGTAGACGACGATGTCGAGTCGTTCCTGCGCGTGCGCGATGCCGGCCGCGAGCAACAACGTTGCTATCGTGAGTAACCCTTTCCGCATGCCGCCAGAACCGTTCGACGAGTAACGACTTCATTGTAGCCGTTTCGATACCGGGGCAATGGCGGCGTAGGCCGGGACCGTAGAAACCAGTATTCTCTCTCCCCGGATTCGGGACTAGTTTGGGTCGATTACCCCCACCAAGCTCAAGAGGTTTGTCGCATGGCAGTGCAGCATCGAAGGTTAGGCAATCACGGCGTCCTGGTCAGTAACATCTGTCTCGGCACGATGAACTTCGGCTGGCACACGTCCGAGGAAGACAGCTTCAGGATCATGGACCGGGCGCTGGAGCTCGGCGTCAATTTCTTCGATACGGCCGACGTCTACGGCTGGTCGGTGGAACACGGCCTTACCGAGGAGATCATCGGGCGGTGGCTGGCGCAGGGCGGTGGGCGGCGCGACGCCATCGTGCTCGCGACCAAGGTATACAACCCGGTAGACCGCAAGGCCAACCTGCCCGAAGTGAACAGCGACGGCACCAGCCTCAGCGCCTACAAGATTCGCAAGCACTGCGACGGCAGCCTGCGCCGGCTGCAGACGGACTGGATCGATCTCTACCAGATGCACCACATCGATCGACACTGCCCGTGGGACGAGACCTGGCAAAGCTTCGACACGCTGGTGAAGCAAGGCAAGGTCGTCTACGTGGGCTCGAGCAACTTCGCGGGCTGGGACATCGCAACCGCGTGCCAGGAAGCGTCAAGGCGCGGCCTGATGGGGCTGGTCAGCGAGCAAAGCCACTACCACCTCGACAATCGCACGGTCGAGCTCGAGGTCATTCCCGCCTGTCGCCATTACGGTCTCGGGTTCATCCCGTGGAGTCCCCTGGGTGGCGGATTGCTCGGCGGGGCACTGGAGAAGCACGAGACCGGGCGCCGCAAGAACGACGAGTTCGCCCGGCGCGTCGAGGAAAAACGCGCCCAGCTCGAGCAATACGAAGCGCTGTGCAGAGACCTCGGCCATCCGCCCGGCGAGGTGGCGCTTGCCTGGCTGCTGCATAACCCGGTCGTGACGGCGCCGATCATCGGGCCGCGCACCATGGAGCAGCTCGAGAGCGCGGTGCGGGCCGCCTCGATCGAGCTGGACCAGGCCGCCCTCGACAAGCTGGACGAGATCTTTCCGGGACCTGGCGGCGAGGCGCCGGTGCCTTACGCCTGGTGAGTGTCCCGGCGGACGTCGACCTCGAGCGGCGGGACCGATGCCAGCTCGAAGGCCGGGGCGCCGAGCAGGATCC
>JBFEJR010000055.1:0-14430 GCA_041553075.1 Woeseiaceae bacterium
CGCCGGGGGGGTCTTCGCCCGGAGGCTCATCGCCGGGAGGCTCGTCGCCTCCTGCGCAGTCGCCCGCTACCGGGCACACGAAGTCACTTGAGCACGCTTCAGGGGCGGAGAAAAGCCCACTTCCTGATGGGGCGTCTTCAACAGTTTGGTAACCCTCCGGATGGTGTTTGACGTTCTTCTGGCTACCCGACTTGATCGCAATCAACCTTATGGGCCCGGGTATTGAATTACCTTCACCATCCGCGCAGTCGACCGTTGTATCAAACACCTCGCCAGTGACTGCGTCCGAGCCGAAATCTTCATGCTTGACCCACGTCGTACCGCACCACAGGACCACGTTCGACAGGCCCTTGCACGAACAGACCCGGGCCGTGTCGACGTCGACCGTGCAGGCTGCGGTAACGGCCACACTGTTCTTATTCGGTTTGCCGCCCTTGGCACCCGCATCGGGCTTGTCGGCCATTACGGCCATAGGCAAAACCAGCAATAGTCCACAGAGGGTCAGGACAGGCTTCATTGATCGAGTTATCAGCTTCATGGCAAAACTTCCTTGTTATCTGAAGCGGTATCGCCACGTACGTGCGATACCGCGGCATTTCCTCTTTAGGCCGGTAGCCCTGCATCCCTGCCTGACCTTAAGGAGGTCGATCGCGAAAGAATTAGGTTGAGTTGCGGGTCGGGTTCCGTCAAGCGCCAGTTAACAATATGCATAGCACTCTCACAGTTTATGTGACGCGGTTAACATGTGCTTACCGGGTTAGGTAGGTGCTCGCCAACGAATCAGGAGTTTGTAATGAAATCAAATTGGTTTGCAGTTGGAGCAATCGCCGCGGCGATCGGTGTAACGCTCGGCGCATTCGGTGCTCACGCGCTGGAATCCCGGGTGACCGAAGACCTTCTGTCAATTTTTGAGATCGGTGTTCGTTATCAGATGTATCATGCGTTTGGATTGCTCGCCGTTGCCTGGGCTGCGGGACGTTGGCCAGGTAGGTTGTCCAATGCATCGGGTTGGCTGTTTACGCTCGGCATTCTCCTGTTCTCCGGTAGCCTGTACCTGATGACATTTACCGGGGCGCGATGGCTGGGTGCAGTTACGCCGGTAGGCGGCCTTTGTCTTATCCTCGGCTGGATAGCGCTAGCTACGACCGCGTTGCGGGGTAGCTAGTTGTTGCGAAACCAGGGCGAGTGCGAGCTGACACTCCCCCGGCCCCGCCAATCCCCGACCATCAAACCCTAATCAGCCGGCGCGATCTTCTCAGCCACGATGCCGAGGACGATCGCGCCGATGATCGTGTAGATCGCTGCGTCGATGCCCCACCATATCCAGATCTTGCTCGGCAGGTTGAATACGCCCGACCAGGCGGCCATCAGGCATGCGCCCCACAGCCACATCGCCACGCCGAACTTGAGGCCACGCTGCCATGAAGGTCCGCTGAGCGCGCCGCGAAACACCAGGTAGATCCCGGCGAGAATGAAGGACGTGAGGATGCCGGTCGCAATCCACATGGGCATCAGCGCAGCCATGTCGGGCGGCTGCTGGACCAGTTCGGGTCGCCAGAAAGACTCCGTGGCCCGATAAGCGGCATCGAGGACGCCTTCATGAATGAACACACCGCCCGCCATGGACACGACGAATGCGGTTGCATAATAGGCAAGGCCACCGAGAATGACTGCTTTCCAGTTCATGACTGACTACCCCTCTTGTTTTTCTTGTTGCCTCACTAAAGCCTAGTACCTGGCCGGGTCAGCGTCCAGTCAAGGTATCATGCGAATCAACGAACCGGAGCGGCCTGGCATCAGTACCTCTCCTGTGACTCCATTCACACCGAGCGTAGACTGACACGCGTACGATCATAGGGTAGATGGGAATCGAAATCGTGCAATTGCCGACAATGTGCTCAAGGTCGCCGATCGCTGGCCGATTGGCAGCCGCTGTGCTCATCGTCATCCCGTATGCTACCGGCCTCGCGGAGGCACCGGATCCGAACGACTGCGGCGCCCGGGAGTGCATGTCACCGGTGCTTGACGTCGGCGTGGTCTACCCGCTGCCCGTCGGGCAGTACGGCATCACCGAACTGATGAACGCCGTTGAAATGGGTGATCTCGCCATGATCGAGTCACTACTGGCGTCCGGCGTGGATCTCGACGCTCGCAACGACTCGGGTGCCACGGCACTTCTGATGGCGTCGGCCGCCGGCCGCGGCAAGGCCGTCGAACGCTTGCTGGTCGCCGGGGCGGACCCGGACATCGCCAGCAATCGCGGCGATACCCCACTCGCCATGGCGATCCAGTACGGGAACCCGAACATTGCCGTCCTGTTGCTCCGGCATGGCGCGGACCCGGATGTGGATCACAATGCCGACAATGCGAGATTACGCAAACCGGTTCTCGTTCGTGCGGCGGTCCTCGGACAATCGGATGTCGTTCAATTGCTCATTGAGCGCGGGGTCGATCTGAACAAGAGTGGCCTCGAGGCCCTCAACGCCGCGCTCTGGCGGGCCCACGAACAAACGGCGCGACTACTGGTCGATGCGGGTCTGGACTTGAATGCGCCCACCTACGACGCGAAGAAATACAGCCATATGCAGAATGGCGAGCGCGTTCTGCATACCGCGGTCCAGCAGGGCCTGGTCTCATCGGTCCAGTTGCTTCTCGAGCGTGGCGCAGACGTCAACGGCAAAAGTGTCCACGGCCAAAGCGCGCTGTATTTTGCCGTCAAGGAAAACCACCCGGACGTGGTGGCGATGCTTCTCGAGGCGGGTGCCAGTGTCGTTGCGGAGGACCTGGCGGCGGCTCTTGACGCCGGGCATCGCGAATTCGCGAAGCAACTACTGGGTCACGTCGATCTAACGACGCTCGGTGCCGGGGAACTTGACGGACTGATTGCGCGGGCAGACGCAGTAAACGACCAGGCAATACTGGAACGACTCTTCGCCGCCAGGGAAGTCGTCGATGCGCCCGTTTCGGTTACGCAGTTCCTGTACGCCAAGGCCGATGAGCATGAGTGTCGCCTGGTTCTCTGGGATCTCGGCCATGATAGCGAGCAGACGGTCTATGCCAGCTCCGGCTCATGCGACCAGGGCTACTTCTTCGACCGATCGGCGGCGTCCCTGTACGTAGTCGACGACCACGCGATTCGCAGGGTTTCTCTCGATGACCCGCAGAACGCCGCTGACCCGATCGAGTTGCCTGCCGAGATGATCGCAGCAAACCTGTCGTCTCTGAAACAACGCATTCGAACCGCCTATAACGTCTCGAATGCCGACGGGACAACCGCGCGCATTGCCGACGCCGGTACCCTGGCGAGCGGTGACCTTGCGATTGTCGTTCATTCCTGGGGACCTGCCGATGAGACCTACGGTTACCTGTATGCGCTGAATAATGCCACCTGGCGTCTCGTCGAGGAGAAGCAGTGCCACCGATTCGATCCCTGCCGGTTCGATCAGGTTGCAGGGCACTCGATAAGCGAACGGCCGAGCAACATGACGGTCTGGCATCCGGACCTTCGACGCAACCCGTACTTCGTCGACAAGACCGAATCCAGGAACGTCCACTACGAGGATATTGGCTGGAATGGCATCGTGACGCTCGAGATCGATGGTCAAACGTCATTGCTGCACTACGTTAAGGGCGAGAGCGGGCACTGCCTGGATGACTGTGTCTACACGGCCGGGTTGAGCCTCGAGCTTCCCGGCCAGGGGCCGGTCGAAATCGCGGCGGCGTCTGCCAACAACTCGATCGTGGGGCGCTACGCCCTCGTCTGGAGTGGACCGTGGCCGCAGTGCGAGCTCATCGACCTCGGTACCGGCAAGAGTGTGTTCGGTAATCTGCAGGTTGCAAGCTGGATCTACTGACCACCCTCCCCCTCCCGAGTGCTATCATGCGCGCGCGTTGTCGAAGGCCGGAGAGCTGGGGCGGTGACAGATTCACTGGACTACAAGAAGATTGGACTGCGGGTCGGACTGGAAGTCCACCAGCAGCTCGACACCCGACAAAAACTTTTCTGCCACTGCCCGGCCGGGGTCTATACGTCGAGCCATGACGGAGCCGTGTTGCGCCACATGCGGCCGACGCTGTCGGAACTCGGCGAGTACGACGGCACCGCGCTCATGGAGTTCAAGACGAAGAAGAACGTCGTCTACCTGCTCCACAAGTCGAACGTCTGCACCTACGAGATGGACGACACGCCGCCGTTTCCCGTCAACCAGCAAGCCCTCGACATCGCCATCGAGCAGTGCCTGATGCTCCGCTGCGACATCGTCGACGAGGTGCATATCGCCCGCAAACAGTACCTCGACGGGTCGATTCCGACGGGCTTCCAGCGCACCGCGATCGTCGGCGTCGAGGGCACTATTCCCTTTCGGGATCGGCACATTTCGATTACGCAGGTCAGCCTCGAGGAAGACAGCTGCCGCGAGGTGTCCGACCGCGGCCACCTCATCGTCTGGCGCACCGACCGACTCGGTATGCCACTGATCGAGACGGTGACCGGGCCTGACCTCAGGACCCCCGAGGAAGTCGAAGAGGCCATTCTCTGCATTGGCAGGGTCTGCCGTTCGACCGGGCACGTGCGCGTCGGCATGGGCGCGAGCCGTCAGGACGTCAACGTCTCGGTCGCCGGCGGGCGCCGCGTCGAGATCAAGGGGGTCGCCAGGGCTGGACTGGCACCGGCGCTGGTGCATGGCGAGGCGGCTCGACAGGTCAATTTGCTTGCCTTGCGGGACGAACTGCACGGCCGCGGGCTGCGCGATGCCGGGGACGTCAAGGTTCAGCACGAGGACGTCACGACGCTGCTCGCCGATTCAAAGCTTCCCCACTTTCTCGTCGAGACCTGGGAGCGCGAACGGGAAAGACGTGCCGCCGAACCCGGCTCCGATCTCGAAGTCGGTCGCGGCGACTTCTGCGTGCGGGCGGTCGCCCTGAGGGGCCTCGCGGGAACACTCACCTGGCCGACGCAGCCGGGTCTTACCTTCACGCACGAGCTCGCGGGCCGGATCCGGGTGATCGCCTGCCTCGATCAGCAGCCGACGCTCGTCCACGACGCGCAGTGGCCCGAGCACGAGGGCTCGGCGCGGGAACTCGAGCGACTCCGCGAGCGCCTTGACTGCGGCAGCGACGATGCGCTGGTCGTGGTCCGGGGCGCCCTGGACGACACCGTCACCGCCGCCGAAGAGATCCGGCTGCGCTACGTCGATGCGCTCGACGGTGTGCCGAACGAGACCCGGCAGCCGAAGCCGGACGGCTCGACCGATTTCGAGCGCATTCTGCCCGGACCCGATCGCATGTACCCCGACACCGACTCGCCGCCGCAGGCGCTGACGCCCGATCGCGTCAAACGCCTGCACGGCACCTTGCCCCCGCCGCCGTGGGAGCGCGAGGCGCGCTACGGCAGCGTCGGGGTGCCGCTCCCGACAATTCACTTCCTGATCCGGCGCGGCGGTGCGCGCCTCGTCGATCTCGTGGTCGATAAGAGCGGCAGCGACCTGGCCTGGACCTGCTATTTCTTCGGCGAACGCCTCAAGGGCTTGCGCCGGTCCGGCGTGCCGGTCGACCGCATTCCGGACGCGAGCTGGATCGCGCTGTTCGACAGGTTCAAGGCGCAACCGGCGCTGCGCGAGGCATGGAAGGCGATCGTCTCCGGCCTGGCGGAGTGTCCCGACGTCGATACGGTGCTGGCCGATCTCGGGCTCAGGCAGCCGTGCGACGACCTTCCCGGCAGTGTTCAATCGACGATCGAAGCCGAGCCCTTTCAGCCGCCACCCCAAGACAACGGTCAGCGCAAGCGATTCCTCATGGGGTGCCTGATGTCGGGACTGAGGGGACGGGTGCCCGCGATGGCGGTGGATGCCGCCCTTTCGTCCGAGTTGGAGGCACGCACATGAGTGACCCCAAAGACCCCCTGAAGGGCTATCGCGGTCTCGCGCGGTCCCGCCTCGAGCAATGGGGCATGCGCGTGTGGGGCGACGTTCGCGTCAGGAACACGGCGGGCAGCACCTTCGAAGGCGTCATCCTGCCGCGGGGGGAGACCTTTGACGACCTGCACGTCGTGCTCAAGCTCAAGACCGGCTACAACGTCGGCGTCCACGTCGATCGCATCGCATCGATCGAGGAACTCGGCTACAAGGAAGCGGTTTACAAGATCCCCGAAAAGGCGTTTCCGGTCTCCCCTGACCTGCCCAACGTCACCCTCCTCGGCACCGGCGGCACGATCGCCTCGCGGCTCGATTACCGCACCGGCGCCGTGATCCCTGCCTTTACGCCGGGCGAACTCTACGGCGCAGTACCGGAGCTTGCCGAAATCTGTAACCTGACGACGAAGAAGCTCTTCGGCGTCTTTTCCGAGAACATGAGCTGGGCGGAGTACGTGACGCTCGCAGAGGCCGTCGGCGAGGCGATCGACGGCGGTGCCGACGGCGTCGTCATCGGCCACGGCACCGACACGATGGGCCACACTGCCGCCGTGCTGTCCTTCATGGTGCAGGACAGCCCGGTGCCGATCGTCCTTGTCGGTTCGCAGAGATCCTCGGACCGGCCGTCATCGGATGCTGCCCTGAACCTGATTCATGCCGTCTCGGCCGCCGCGCGCGGCGACATCGCCGAGGTGCAGATCTGCATGTTCGGACCCACGTCCGATCGCTACGGCCTGCTGCACCGGGGAACCCGCTGTCGCAAGATGCACAGCTCATACCGCTCGACCTTCCGCACCATCGGCGACGTGCCGCTCAGTGTCGTCGACAGGAACGGTTTCACGACGATCAACCCCGACTACCTGCCGCGCGATCACTCGCGCAAGGTCAAGATCGATACACGCTACGACGACCGGGTCACCATCCTCTACTACTACCCGGGGATGAAGCCGGACCTAGTCGATGCGCTCGTGGAAAAAGGCTATCGCGGCATCGTCATCGCCGGCACCGGCCTGGGCCACGTCAACAGACCGCTCTTCCCGGCCCTCAAGCGCGCAATCGAGACAGGTGTCCACGTCGTCATGACCGTGCAGACCCTGTGGGGATTTGCGCAGATGTATGTCTACGACACCGGGCGCGACCTGCTCGATATCGGCGTCGTGCCGCTCGACAACATGCTGCCCGAAACCGCGTTGATGAAGCTCGGCTGGGTCCTCGGCCATACCAACAAGCAAGACGACGTCATGGCGATGATGCGCCAGCCCGTCAGCCACGAAATCACCGAACGCGAGCCGCACAACGGCTACCTGGTCCTGCAGGGCGGCCTCCCCGAGGTCGACGAGTTCATCTCGGGTCACTGGAAGTAGTCCGCTGCGAGACCGGTGGTCAATGGCGCGCTGGTGTTGCTCGGCGATCTGTGTCGAACCCGGCATCAGTCTCCCGGTTTAGCGCATCCCGCGGTGCACGGATCGATTTGCCAATCGCCCGTTGACCCATCAAACTTCAGGCACCCTTCAAACCGGCAACCCGAAGGAAACACCTATGTGCCGCTGGCTTGCGTACTCAGGCGCACCCATTTTTCTCGACGAAGTGCTGTTCAAGACCGATCATTCGCTGATCGACCAGAGCCTGCGCGCCTCGGACACGGTCTCCACCACCAACGGCGATGGCTTCGGCATCGGATGGTATGGCACGCGCGAGGAACCGGGCGTCTACAAGGACATCCGGCCTGCCTGGAACGACACGAACCTGCAGGCGCTGGCCGGCCAGATCGAGAGCTCGATGTTCCTGGCGCATGTCCGGGCGACAACCGGATCGCCGGTTCAGAGAACCAACTGTCACCCTTTCCATCACGAGAACTGGTTGTTCGTGCACAACGGCCTGATCAACGACTACGAGCAACTGCGCCGCGATCTCGCGTTCGCCATCTCGCCGGCACTGTTTCCCCTGATCCAGGGAACGACCGATTCCGAACTCATGTTCCTGCTCGCGCTGAGTTTCGGCATGAAGAGCGACGTCCAGGCGGGTCTGCAGCGCATGGCGGGACTGGTCGAACACGTCGCTGCGACGCGCGGAGTGGAGAACGCGCTGCAGATGACGCTCGGCATCAGCGACGGCGAATCGCTGTACGCGGTACGCTACTCGACCGAGGGCAAGTCGCGATCGCTGTTTCACAGTGCGAGCCGCGATGCGACGATGGAGATTGCGCCGGACGCGGGTCGCTTCTCGCGGGACGCGCGCGCCATCGTCTCGGAGCCATTGAACGGTCTCGAGGCCGAGTGGGTCGCCGTGCCCGAGGCGAGTTTCCTGACCATCACGCGCGGCAAGATCTCGTGCGAGCCGTTTGTACCGATTGCGCCGTGATGAACAACAAGGAACGCGCTCTATGAAACACGCCGACCAGCGGTTTTCTTCCCGGCTCGGCCTGGTCCTGTCGGTGCTCGGTATCGCCGTTGGCACCGGCAACATCTGGCGGTTTCCCCGCATCGCAGCACAGAACGCCGGTGACGACGGCGCGGGCGCGTTCCTGGTCGCCTGGCTCGTGTTCCTGTTCGTCTGGAGCGTGCCGCTGATCATTGCCGAATACGCGCTCGGCCGCCGCGGCCGCATGGGCGTGGTCGGGACGTTTGCGAAGATCGCGGGCCGCAAATTTGCCTGGATGGGTGCGTTCGTAGGGTTTGTCGCGGCCGCCATCATGTTCTACTACTCGGTCGTCGCGGGCTGGTGTATTTACTACCTGTTCAAGATGGCCACCGCGCCCCTGCCCCTCTCGGCGACCGCCGCACAGGGTGTCTGGGACAGCTTCCAGGGCGGCGGCTTCCCGGTCGGCTTTCACCTGCTCGCCATGGCCCTCGGGGGCTTTGTCGTCTGGAACGGCATCCGATCGATCGAACGCGCCAACCTCGTGCTGATCCCTGCCCTGCTGCTGATCGTGTTGATATCGCTCGGCCGCACCCTGACGCTGGATGGCGCGTCCGAGGGTATCCGCTTCCTGTTCACGCCCGACTGGGCCACGCTCGCCCAGCCGCAGATCTGGCTCGAGGCGCTCACGCAGAATGCCTGGGATACCGGTGCCGGCTGGGGCCTGATCCTGACCTATGGCGCCTACATGCAGGCCCGCCACGGCGTGGTCAAGAACGCCATCATCACGGGCGTCGGCAACAATACCGTCTCGCTGCTGGCAGCGGTCGTCATTTTCGGCACCGTGTTCGCGATCCTCGGCGCCGAGATGAGCAAGGCTGAAGTACTCGCGATCATGCAGACGAGCGGCCCGGCCGCCACGGGGCTGACGTTCATCTGGATGCCGCAGCTGTTCGCACGCATGCCGGCCGGCAACCTGTTCGCGGTCCTGTTCTTCCTCGGCCTGTCGTTCGCGGCCTTCAGTTCCCTGATCGCGATGATCAAGCTCTGCACCCGCATCCTGATCGATTTCGGCGTAGCGCAGCGCCAGGCGCTGCTGGCCATCTGCACCATCGGTTTCGTGCTGGGCATCCCGTCGGCGATCAACCTGGACTTTTTCGCCAACCAGGACTTCGTCTGGGGCGTGGGGCTGATGATCTCGGGCGCCTTCATCGCGTTCGCGGTTATCCGCCACGGCGCCGCGCGCTTCCGCGAGGAAACCATCGACAACCAGGAACACGACTGGAACGCGGGCCGGTCCTGGGATACGGCCATTCGCTACGTGATCCCGGCGCTGGCCGCCGTGTTGCTCGGCTGGTGGCTCTACCAGGCCGCGAGCGTGTACGCACCGGAGCGCTGGTTCGATCCGTTCGATCCGTTCAGCGTCATGACCTGCCTCGCACAGTGGGGCGCCGCCATGGCCGTGTTCATTGTGCTCAATCGCTGGATGACGCGACGCACGCTGGGGCCTGCCGCAAAGAGCGGCGAGTAACGCTGCCTCAGAACAACGTGAGGCGTACCGCGTTGACGGCCAGCACCCACAGGCAGAGCGTCGACAGCGTGAAGATCATGATCCGGATCCTGACGATATTCACGAGCCCCTGCCAGAGGCTGTGCACGATCCGCAGGCCGACGTAGCCCCACGCGGCCGCCAGGTTTACGACGCTCGTATCACCGGCGATCGCAAGCACGGCAACAACGGCGTAGAAGATCGTCGGCTGCTCCATCAGGTGCGTGTAATTGTGTGACACCCAGTTCACCCGTGCCGGCATGTTCTTTTCGACGTCGGCATAGCGCGCGCCGCGTTGCGTGTTGGCGACGTCGATCCCGGCCTTCGCAAAAGCGGGAAACCGCGTCGCGGTCATCCACACGAGAACCACCAGTGACCACAGGACCAGCACCGCTGCCGGGCCGAGTATTGAAGATACTGCCATCAGGTTGCCGCCTCCTGCGTCCGCGTCATTCGGCCGCGTACTCGATCTCGCAATCGCCGAGCGTCAGTACGGCGCCCGGCTGCAGCGCGTATTCCGCGACGCGCTCGGCGCCCGCAAACGTGCCGTTCAGGCCGCCCAGGTCGAGCACCTGCACGTCCTTGCCCGTATCGATGAGCAACGCGTGGCGCCGGCTCACGGTCGGGCTGGATAACTTGATGTCCGCGGTACTGGCCCGACCGATCATGAAGCGTCCTGAGCGCAGCGGGAATTCCTGCGGGTCGGCCCCGGGCGTACGGATCAACAGGCGGCGTACGGTTGCCGCGGGCTGCGGCACCGCCGCGGGGACCGTGGCCGGGAACTCGGGCGCAACGTTGTGGTCGGCGCGCAGGTTGCGCGCGGCCTTGACCACGACTTTCGAGGTAGCCGTGCGTCGCTGGCTGCGCTCGAGAATGGTGACGGATTCGCGGAACAGCCGGGCGACGATGTAGGGAATCCCGCCGCTGATGCGATGCAGTCGTTCGAGCGCATCGAACTCGAACAGGCCCTGGATGTCGCCCAGCCCGGCCGATTCGCTCATCTGGCGCACGAACTCGCGGGTTTCGAATACCGAGAACGGCGCCAGCCTGATGGGCGGCCCCGCTTTCCTGCGGATCTCGTCGAACGCCGCGTTCTGCAGCACGTCGGTCAAACCCGCCGCGCCCGAAATAATCACGAACAGGCTCTGTTTCCTGTTCGTCGCCTCGGTTACGGCGATCAGCCGGGCGACGCAGTCCAGCAGCCACATCGACTGCAGATCGGCACGCTCGACGCACAGCACGGTCCGGTGCCCGTGGTTGCGCTGGTACTCGAGGAACATCGTGAACACGTTCTGCAGGTCCGAGACCGTCAGGTCCTTGGGGTCGAACCCGATCGCCCGGTGAATCTCGCCCAGCGCGGCCAGCGCGTTCGCCTGCGGCTGCCGCAGGCGGATGACGGTGGTCCGCTTGTCGAGGCCGCCGAGGAACAGGCCGATGACGCGGCCGAGCTCGAAGCTGTCGGCCCCGATCATCAGGGCGACGGGACTGCGCTTCTCGAAGGCGGTTTCGAGCTTCCCTTTCGCGACGCGATGCCGACGCATCAACGAGGCCGCCGCCGGGGCCTGGCCCGCCGGAACACTGTTGTCCTGCACGAAAGGCTGAACGCTCATTGTTACGACCTCACTTGGCCCGCACGGAGGCGGCCTTTATGGGTTCTTATTCGTGATTCTTATTCTGGCCTGCCGCTCCAGTGTATGCCGGAATCGGCATTATGTGAAGTGATACAGAGGTTTCACTCGCAACTCATTGGAATGAAACTGGTTTTTCTACTGGTACTCGAAGCGGCGCACGGCCAGGAAGCCAATGAGCAGCGCTGCAACGACGAGGATCAGGACCTGCGGCACAGCCGACGCGGCCCCCGACTGGAAGCTGATGAGCTGATGCAGCGCGTCCATGGTCCAGCCCGTGGGGAGGAAATTCTGGATTGCCTGCATCCAGCCCGGCGTCACTTCGATCGGCCACCAGCACCCGCCGAGCGCGGCCAGCGCATTGGCCGCGAGCACGCCGAGGCCCGAAGCCTGCCCTTCGGTGGCTGCGATGGTCCCGAGCCAGAGGCCGGCCGAGGCACAGAACCCGCCCCAGGCCGCCAGGACCACCATGACCATGCCGAGATCGGGTCCCCAGTCCATGCGGAACAAAAACGTGCCGATCACGAGGGCCACGCTGATCTGGATCGCGGCCAGCACCATGCGGCCCACCCATTTGCCGGCGACCACCTCGCTGCGGGTGATGGGCGCCGACGCAAGGCGGCGCAGCAGGCCTTCCTTGCGCTCGATAACGAGCATCGTGCCGCCGCTCGTCAGCAGAATGAGCAGCGTGAACATCACCAGGATGCCCGGAATCGTCTGCTCGAAGCCGGATGGAATCTCGAGGCGTTTGCCCGCCGGGCTGACGTCAAGCTGCCAGATACGCGGTTCGCTGTTGAGGCTCGCCAGGGCCTGCGCGTCGAGCGCCTCGGGCGACGCGGCGTCCGCGATGGCCACATCGGCCAGCGACGTGTACAGGCTGCGCTGCAGTCGAATGATGTCGAAGTCGCGGCTCAGCGAGCTCGCCTTGGTATCGAAGGTCGCCGTGACCGTATCGTCCGCGAGCACGCGGTCGCTCAGGTTCGGGTCGAACGTGAGGGTGCGGGCGGGCGCCGGTTCGCCTTCGTTGGGCTCCAGTGCGCTGACCCAGGTCGGCTCGAAGTCGTTGTCGCGCAGGCGCAGGTCGAGCTGCGCCTGCAGGAAGCCCGGCTGCTCCGCCACGACCGTGAGCGGCGTCGCGACACCGCCGCCCGCGCCGCTCGAGAACCCGGCGGTCACGGTGCCGATGAAATAGAAGAACACGGGCGGCATCAGGACCAGCCACACGAGCGTCGAGCCCTGCCGGAGCTGGTAGCGCACGTCGTGCCAGGCGATGAACAGCAGGTTGCGCATCGCTCAGCGCCTCGCAAACCCGGCGGCCAGGCGCCAGCTGCACAGGGCGAAGCCGGAGACGATCATGGCCAGCACGATCAGCCAGCTCTCGAGGTCGAACGACCAGGCCGACGCCGAGGTCAGCTCGGTGGTCAGCCGGTCGGCCACGAAGCCGTTCGGGGCCATGCGGCCGATAGCCTGCATCCACTCCGGCAGTGCCGCGAGCGGGAAGAAGCTGCCGCCGGCCATCAACAGCGGGAACAGCAGGATCGAGGTGACGAGCGTTGCCGCCTTCTGGTTCGGAAACAGCATCTGCAGCCCGGCGAACCAGGCAAACAGCCCGATACCCGCGGCCGTCGCGAAGGTCACGGACGACGGCAGCTTGCTCCATGGCACCCCGTGGTAGAAGAACCCCGCGACCAGCGCCACCGTGACGATGAACGCAACCACCGTGCCTGCCGCCATCGCCTTGCCGGCAACGAAGGCGCCGAGCTGCCCGGGCACCGACACCAGCCGGCGCAGCGTGCCAGCGTCGCGCTCGGTCCAGAAATCGGCCGCCAGGCTGTTGACCGTAAACAGCGCCGCCATCAACACGATGCCGGGCAGGAACAGCAGGGCGATGTCGAGCGGCGGCCCGGCCGGCGGCGGCTCGACGATCTCGATATCGATGATGGGCGGAAACACCTTCGGCGCCACCGCCTCGATCTTGTTCTGGATCTTGACGGAGATGTCCGAGACGAAGAGATCGGACATCGAACCGTCGAGGTCGGCATCCATGATCTGCGAAAGCTCGTCACCGAGCAGCTGCTGCGCGTAGAAGCCGAGGTCGAGCAGGATCTCGGTAACGTCCTGGATGATGCCCGGCAGGATGGTCTGGGCCGGATTGGTCTTCAGCGTCAGCGTTACCGGCGTGTCGTTGATAAACGCCTCGGTAAAGCCCGCCGGGATCGTCAGGAAGCCGCTCGCCTCGCCCGCCTCGATCCGGCGCGTACCCTCCTCCACGCTCACGTTTTCCACGACGATCAGCTCGCCGAGTTCGCCCTGGCCGAAGGCGCCCGCAACCACTCCGCCGAGCAGCCCGTCGTCGAGGTCGGCGATCAGCAGCGTGCCGGTCGGCTTGCCGCCATCGTTGCTGTCGACCATCGACGTAATCAGGCCGCCGATCAGGAACGGGATGCCGAGCCAGATCAGGATCGCCGTGCGGTCCTGCCACCAGCGTGCGAGGTCTTTCCTGAAGGATACGAACGCAAACGGCATGTTTACTCCCGCAGCTCCTTGCCGGTCAGCAACAGGAACAGGGTCTCGAGGTTGGGGCTCCTGAGGCTGGTCTCGGCTACCGTGCCGCCGGCCGCGGACACCGCCGCGAAGATCCGCGGCAGGTTCTGGGACGCATTGCGCAATGCCAGCGTGATGGCGCCCTCGTCCTGGCCGAGGACCTCGAATTCCTCGAGCTCGCCGACCAGCGACTCGACTGCGGGCCGCACGGCGTCGGGAAACGCACCGTTGAGCTGCAGCGCATCGCGCGCGCCGAGCTGCGCCTTGAGTTCGGCCACGGTGCCCTGCGCGATCAGCTTGCCGTGATCGATGATCGCCAGCGCATCGCACAGGCGCTCGGCCTCTTCCATGTAGTGGGTGGTGTACAGAACGCACGCTCCGTTGTCGCGCTCGGCTTCGACGAGATCGAACAGGCGCGAGCGCGACTGCGGATCGACACCGA
>JBFEJR010000056.1:0-13659 GCA_041553075.1 Woeseiaceae bacterium
CCCATTGTCCAATATTCCCCACTGCTGCCTCCCGTAGGAGTCTGGGCCGTGTCTCAGTCCCAGTGTGGCTGATCGTCCTCTCAGACCAGCTACGGATCGTCGCCTTGGTAGGCCATTACCCTACCAACAAGCTAATCCGACTTAGGCTCATCCAATAGCGTGAGGCCCGAAGGTCCCCCACTTTCCACCGTAGTGCGTATGCGGTATTAGCATCCGTTTCCGAATGTTGTCCCCCACTACTGGGTAGATTCCTAAGCATTACTCACCCGTCCGCCACTCGACGCCTGGAAGCAAGCTTCCATCGTTTCCGTTCGACTTGCATGTGTTAGGCATGCCGCCAGCGTTCAATCTGAGCCAGGATCAAACTCTTCAGTTTAAAGCTTTGAGCTTTACTAAAGAACGCAATCCCCAATCTCAATTACTAGCTATAGAATTTAAGGTTGGTTCTTACGCTAATTTTGCCTTTGCAAATCCAGCGCAAGCACCCACACAAATTATTTGGTT
The DNA here is from genome assembly GCA_041553075.1 of Woeseiaceae bacterium. Classification (GTDB taxonomy): domain Bacteria; phylum Pseudomonadota; class Gammaproteobacteria; order Steroidobacterales; family Woeseiaceae; genus UBA1847. The sequence goes on from JBFEJR010000056.1 coordinate 505, forward strand.
ACATTGTTAAAGAGCAGTGGGATTTCCAGGGGGACAGTTACCTTATTTCCCGGAACGTCCGTAGAAATAAGGTAACTGTCCCCAAATCCCAGCCAGACCGACAAGTATACAGCGCAGGCGAGGCTGCTGACCAGCCCTCTGGCCAACGCCGTATTTTCTTGGAGATCTGTCGAGGGTCACCGTTCCCTCAGCAGGCGGCGCATTATACGGGGCCGGGGCGGTGCGTCAACACCTTTTTGAACTTTTTTCGCGATCCCCTGGATGCCTCGTCGCGCAAGGGCTGGCGGCGCTTCGGAAGCGGCCGTTTTCCCCGGCAAAAACGCCTTTTTCCCATCTCGCCGGCGTGCCGCCGATCGTGGCCGAGAGGGAGCCCGCGGCGGCCGGCCGGGCGTAATCAGGCCTGGTCGCGCGCGGCGCGCCAGTCCTTGTACTCCTGCTGGCCGATCAGGACCTTCAGGTAGGGGTCGCGGCGCAGCTGCTGCGGGATCAGCAGGTGGCCGAAGCGGTCCTCGAGGACCGTCAGGGCTTCGGTCGCCGCCGCGTAGTCTGCGGCAGCCGTGCGGGTGCGCAGCAGGGTCCACCAGGCCAGCTCCAACCCGGGCTCGGCCTCGGTTGCCGCCACGGCGAAGGCCTGGGCCTGGCCGAATTCGCCAAGCGCCATGGCGGCCGTGGCCTTGAGCGAGCGAATGACGCCATCCTCGACGCCGAGCGCCTCCTCGAGGCGCTCGAACTCGGTGATCGCGTCATCGAAGCGGCGGCTCTGCACGTAGAACTCGGCCAGGCTCAGGCTGTGCCGCGCATCGCCCGGAAAGGTATTCGCGAGCTGCTCGGCCGCGGCCCGCAAGCGCCCGGGATCGCGCAGCATGCGCCAGTACTGGAAGTTCAGGTGGACCAGGAACGGCTCCTGTCGCAGCGCCTCCTCCAGCCCGTCGTGAATCTGCACGTAGCGCTTCGGGTTGCCGTCACGGGCAGCCTTGAACAGTTCGCCGACCTGGAACAGCTGTCCCTGGCTCGGCCGCGGCATTTCCAGAACGCTGGCCACGGGACCCGGGCCGGGCAGCGACCTGACCAGCGAATCGCCGGCCACCCGGCTGAACCAGCCGGCCTGGTAGTAATCGAACCAGTCGACGATCTGCACCCGCCCGCCGCGCCCGCGGACGAGATCGTAGGCGTGCCACGTGTAGCGAAATCCCTCGCCCTCGAAGCGAACCAGCGCGCGGGCTTCGTTGCCCGCTTCCTCGAACGAGATCAGCGTGCCGATGATCTCGCCGGCCGCCTCCTCCTGGCTGCGTGCGCTGGGAAACGCCGCCTGGAACATGGACTCCAGCGTCGAGGGGAACGACTGCGCGAAGGCCCTGCGCGCATCCTCGTCGATGACCCGCGTGCCGAGTACCCGGTTGACGAACGCATCATCGTCGATGGCGTCGTGAAAACGGCGAAAGGAATTGTCGTTCAGGCCGTCGATGACCGCCTGGAACTGCGCGCGCATACCGCCGTCGCCCGACTGGGCCGAAACGCCCTGGGGCATCGAAACGGCCATGACGAGGGCCGCGGCAAGGGTCACCATCCTGTTCACTGCTTCCACCTCCGGCGCGCGCTGCGCGCGGCCAGCATCGTCAGGTAAGCGTGACGCGAGCGAACTTGCGCTTACCCACCTGGTATACCTGCGTCGTGCCCGCCTCGATCTCGAGACCCCGGTCTTCGACGCGCTCGCCGTCGATCCGGACCGCACCCTGCTTGATCATGCGAAACGCCTCGGAGGTGCTGCTCACCAGGCCCGCACCCTTCAGGAGGTGCGCCAGCCCGAGCTTGCCGTCCGGACAGTCGAGCGTGGTCTCGGCGATTTCATCCGGCATCGCTCCTTGCTGGAAGCGCGCGATGAACTCCTGCCTGGCCCGCTCGGCCGCCGCGTCATCATGGAATCTGGCAACGATTTCGTGCCCGAGTTCAAATTTTGCGTCGCGCGGGTTCTTGCCGGCGGCGACGGCTCGCCGGAGTTTCTCGATATCGTCGAGCGAGCGAAAGCTCAGCACCTCGAAATAGCGCCACATGAGATCGTCGGAAATCGACATGATCTTGCCGAACATCTCGCCCGGCTGTTCCGTGATTCCGATGTAGTTGTCCAGCGACTTCGACATCTTCTGTACGCCGTCGAGCCCTTCGAGCAGCGGTGTCGTCATGACGATCTGCGGATCCTGCCCGTAGTCCTGCTGTAGCTGTCGCCCGACCAGCAGGTTGAACTTCTGGTCGGTTCCGCCGAGTTCGACGTCGGCTTTCAGCGCCACCGAGTCGTAGCCCTGCACCAGCGGGTAGAGGAACTCGTGGATCGATATGGACTGGCCACCCTTGTAGCGCTTGTTGAAGTCGTCGCGCTCCAGCATGCGCGCGACCGTATGGCGCGCCGCGAGCCGGATCAGCCCGGCCGCATCCATCTTCCCCATCCAGGTGGAATTGAACGCAACGCGGGTCCGGTCCTCGTCGAGGATCTTGAAAATCTGCGACTCGTAGGTGGCGGCATTCGCGGCGATCTCCTCGGGCGACAGCGGCGGGCGCGTCGCGTTCTTCCCGGACGGGTCGCCGATCATCCCCGTGAAGTCGCCGATCAGGAACACGACGTCGTGACCGAGCTGCTGGAACTGGCGCATCTTGTTGATCAGCACCGTGTGGCCAATGTGCAGGTCCGGCGCCGTGGGATCGAAACCGGCCTTGACGACCAGCGGCCGGCCCTGCTTGAGCTTGTTCTCCAGCCCGTCCTCGGGCAACACTTCATCTGTTCCGCGGCGGAGTTCCGCGACTTGTTCCTTGATACGGCTCATGATCTTTCGTGTACAGGAGCGGCCCCGGCCGCACTGCGCCGAACTGTAGCATTGTCGCGCGCTTTTGACCTAAAAAATGCCAACCGGTAGAGTAGCGGCATTGCCGAATCACGAGAACGCAGACTTGAATCGTCCGGTCAGCCCACTCCTCCACGATTACAAGCCTTCTGCTGCAAAGAAGCACACCAAGTCCCGGGCACTCCAGTGGTTTGCAGTCGGTCTCGGCATCCCCCTGATCGGCGTCGCGCTGGTGTCCGTTATCGACACGAGTGATCCCCCGCCACTGACCGCCGAGGAACCCGTCATGATGGCGGCCGATGCCGAGCCGCCCGCCACGATCGAGCTGGACGCCGGCACCATCACCGAGGCCGTCCTGGCGCCGGAACCGCCGCCGCCGGAATACGATCGGCTGACTCTCACGGTGGGCCGCGGCGACACGATGGAACGCCTGTTTCGCGAGCACCAGCTCGACATCGGCGAACTCATGGCGATCGCCCAGCTCGACGCGGCCAACCGCCAGTTCCGGCGGATCAAGCCCGGCGATGTGTTCGAGGTCGAGCATGACGACGGCCGCATCGTCAGCCTCTACTCGAAACTCGACCTGACCAGTGCCCTGCAGATCGAGAAGCGCGAAGACGGGTTCAGCGCCGAGATCGTCGAGCGGCCCATCGAGATCCAGAAGCGCTTCGCCTACGGCGTGATCGAAACGTCGCTGTTCGAGAGCGCGGCGCAGGCCGGCCTGTCCGACAAGACGATCATGAACGTGGCGGGCATCTTCGCCTGGGACGTCGACTTCATTCTCGACATCCGCCAGGGCGACAACTACTACGTGCAGTACGAGGAAATCTGGCAGGACGGAGAGTACGTGACCGACGGCGAGATCATCGCCGCCGAGTTCAATAACAACGGCCGCCAGATCCGGGCGATCAGGTTCAAGGACGACAACGATCGGACCGACTACTTTACGCCGGCCGGGGACAGCGTTCGCAAGGCCTTCATCCGCGCGCCCGTGGACTTCACGCGCATCAGCTCCAACTTCAACCCGCGGCGGCGCCACCCGATCCTCAACACGATCCGCGCGCACCGCGGCGTCGACTATGCCGCCCCGCGGGGTACCCCGATCAAGGCTGCCGGCGACGGCAAGGTCATCTTCCGCGGCACGAAATCGGGTTACGGCAAGGTCGTGATCCTGCAGCACGGCGGCAACATCACGACGCTGTATGCACACATGTCGAATTTCGCGGCCAAGGCGCGCCTCGGCTCGCGCGTACGCCAGGGGCAGACCATCGGCTTTGTCGGCAAGACCGGCCTGGCCACGGCCAACCACCTGCACTACGAGTACCGCATAAACGGCGTGCATCGCAATCCGCGCACGGTTTCGCTCCCGGATGCCGAACCGATCGCGGTGCAGTATCGCGACCGGTTTCTCGCCGAGGCGGCCCCGATTATCGAGGAGCTCGAACAATACAAGCGCACGAGGCTCGCCAGTGTCGCTTACAGCTCCCCCTGACAGCGGATGCGCGAGCTTTACATCGGCCTGATGTCCGGCACCAGCGTCGACGCCATCGACGCGGCACTCGTCACTTTCGGCAACCCGGGCGTCGAACTGCTCGCGACCTACAGCCACCCGATCCCGGAAACACTGCGTTTCGCGCTGCGCAGGGCCGCCACGACGCCCGCGGACCAGCCCGTCGACAACATCGGTGCGCTCGACCGCCAGGTGGGCGAGGCGTTTCGTGACGCGGCCCTCGGCCTGATCGCCGGCAGCGGCGTGGCGCGCCATGAAATCGCGGCGATCGGCAGTCACGGCCAGACGATCCGGCACCAGCCCGACGGCCCCCGGCCTTACAGCCTGCAGATCGGCAACGCGGACATCATCGCCGCCGGGACCGGTATTACGACGATCGCGGACTTTCGCAGCGCGGACATCGCGGCCGGCGGCCAGGGCGCGCCGCTGGTGCCGCCGTTCCATGCCTGGCTGTTCCGCGACCCGTCCCGCGAGCGGGTTATCCTCAACATCGGCGGCATCGCGAATATCACGATCCTGGCGGGCGGCGACGGGGCCGTGACCGGTTTCGATACCGGGCCCGGCAATACCCTGCTCGACAGCTGGGTTGCCCGGCACCGCGGCGAGGCATTCGACCGGGACGGGGCCTGGGCCGCCACGGGCCGGTGCGACGACCGGCTGCTCGAGGAGCTGCTGACGTACCCCTACTTCCGCCTCGAGCCTCCCAAGAGCACCGGCCTCGAGGACTTCAACCTTGACTGGCTGGAGCGCTACCTGCCGGGCGATTACGAGCCCGTGGACGTCCAGGCCACGCTGGCCGAACTGACGGCACGCTCGATCGCGCTCGGTATCGGGGCGCATGCACCGCGGGCCGGCGAGGTCTTCGTCTGTGGCGGCGGCGCCCACAACCGGCACCTGGTGGGCCGGCTCATCACCAACCTGCCGAAGGCCACGGTCGCGACGACCGAGGCCGTGGGCCTCGATCCCGACTGGGTCGAGGCCGCCGCGTTCGCGTGGCTGGCCATGCGCACGCTGCACGGGGAGACCGGCAACCTGCCGAGCGTGACCGGTGCAAGCCGCAAAGTGGTGCTCGGCACGATACACTTGGCCTGATATGGACGGCCATTACATCAATCGCGAACTCAGCCTGCTCGAGTTCAACAAACGCGTACTCGCCCAGGCCAAGGACATCGACGTCCCGTTGCTCGAGCGGCTGCGCTTCCTGTGCATCAGTTGCACCAACCTCGATGAGTTCTTCGAGATCCGCATTGCGGGCGTCAAGCAGCGCATGGAAATCGGTGCGCCGGCCCAGGGACCCGAGAAACTGCCGGCCAGCGCCGTGTTCGAGCAGCTGCATGCAGAAGTCACCGAGCTCGTCAGGCAGCAGTACGAGTTGCTGAACCAGACCATGTTCCCGGAGCTGGCGGCTGCCGGGGTGCGCTTCGTGCAAAGCGAGGACTGGACGGAGGAACAGCACGCGTGGCTCGAGGAGTACTTCAATGAGCAGGTCGTACCGGTACTGACGCCACTGACATTCGACCCGTCACGGCCGTTTCCGCGCGTCCTCAACAAGAGCCTGAATTTCATCGTTCGCCTGCAGGGCCGCGACGCGTTCGGGCGACGCCGCCACCGCGGCATGGTGCAGGCTCCGCGGTCGCTGCCGCGGATCATCAAGCTGCCCGAGGCGCTCAGCAAGCCCGGCGAACACAACTTCGTGTTCCTCTCGTCGATCATCCGCGTGCATGTCGACAGCCTGTTTCCCGGTCTCAAGGTCGGCGGGTGCTACCAGTTCCGCGTAACGCGCAACAGTGACCTCTACATCGACGAGGAAGAAGTCGACGACCTGGTGCGTGCGCTGGAAGGCCAGCTCGAGGCAAGCCGCTACGGCGCGGCGGTGCGCATCGAGATCGGCCACGAATGCCCCGAGGACCTGCAGGAGTTCCTCCTCGATCACTTCAGCCTGCAGGAGCAGGACATGTTCCTGGTCGAGGGCCCGGTCAATCTCAACCGGCTGGCAACGGTCTGCGATCTCAAGGACCGGCCGGAGCTGCTCTACCGGCCATTCGCCCAGGGTCTGCCCGACGAACTGAGCAGCGACGCCGATATCTTCGAGATCCTCACGAAGAAGAACGTGCTGTTGCACCACCCCTACCAGTCGTTCGTGCCGGTTATCGATTTCATCGCGACGGCGGCGAAGGACAAGAATGTCCTGGCCATCAAGCAAACGCTGTACCGGACGGGCGCCGAATCGCCGATCGTCGACTACCTCGTGCGGGCCGCGCGTTCGGGCAAGGAAGTCACGGTCATCATCGAGCTCATGGCCCGCTTCGACGAGGCGGCGAACATCGCGCTCGCCAACCGGCTGCAGGAAGCGGGCGCCCACGTCGTCTACGGCCTGGTCGGTTTCAAGACGCACGCGAAGATGCTGCTCGTGGTGCGGCGCGAGGAAGGCCGCCTGGTGCGTTACGTGCACCTCGGCACCGGCAACTATCACCACGCAACCACCAACGTCTACACCGACTACGGCTACCTGTCGAGCAGCCAGCGGCTCGGCGAGGACGTCCACAAGCTGTTCCTGCAGCTGACCAGCCTGACCGAAGCGGGCGACCTGAAGCGCATGTACGCGTCCCCGTTTACGCTCTTCGATGCGCTGATGGAGAAGATCCGGCGCGAGCGCGACAACGCCCGTGCGGGCAAGGATGCGCGCATCATCGCCAAGATCAACTCCCTCAACGAAACGCAGATCATCGATGCGCTCTACGAGGCTTCGCAGGCGGGCGTGAAGATCGACCTGATCGTGCGCGGCATCTGTTCGCTGCGTCCCGGCGTCGAGGGGCTGTCCGAAAACATCCACGTGCGCTCGATCGTAGGCCGCTTCCTGGAGCACTCGCGCGTCTACTACTTCCTCAACGACGGCAACGAGGAGTTTTACTGCTCGAGCGCCGACTGGATGGAGCGCAACCTGTTCCGGCGCAACGAGTCGTGCTTCGAAATTCGCCAGAAAGCCATCCGCGAGACGCTGCGTAGCCACCTCGAGCTGTTTCTCTCCGACAACTGCCAGGCCTGGGTCCTGAACGGTGACGGCAGCTACGCGCGCCTCGCGCCCGGTAAAGGTGAAGAGCGCATCTCGGCCCAGGAAACGTTCCTCGAGCAACTGACGACGCCGCTGTAGCCGCGTCATCGAGGTTCGTCGATCTCCCCGGCGGGGTGTTCAGGGTTGCACGGTGAGGGTGTAACCGATCTGGTCTACGTATTGCCGTTCGAGTTCGAGGTCGGCAATCGTCAGCGGGTTCGCGGCCAGCCAGTCGCCGTCGAAGGCGATGTGCATTGAGGTGCCGTCGACGCGCAGCTTCACGGGTGGCCGGACCGCCGCGTTGCGGCTCCGATTGAGCAGCACGGCCAGGCGCAGGATCAGGAGCAGGTGCAGCCCCGGCTCGCGCCAGCTTTTCGGCAGGCTGTTGAATCGGGCCATGTCGATGCCATAGCGCTGCCCGCCGATCAGGACCGCGAGGAAGCGCTGCTCGGCACGCGGAAAGCCGGGCATGTCGGCATTCTCCGCGATATAGGCGCCGTGCCGCTGGTAGCCGTCGTGCGAAATATCGAGGCCGATTTCATGGAGGCGCGCGGCCCAGTCGAGGATCTTGCCCGCGTACTTGCGCGAAAACCCCCACTGCTCCCGGACCTGTTCGTACAGCAACGCCGCGGTCCGGGCGACCCGCCTCGCCTGCTTCTTGTCCACCTGGTAGCGCGACATCATCGCCTGCACCGTGCGCTCCCGCGCATCCTCGTGCTGCAGGCGGCCGAGCAGATCGTAGAGCAGGCCTTCCCGGAGCGCGCCATCGGACACCTCGAGCCGGTCGAGCTTCAATGCCTTGAAGAGCTCGGCAAGGATGGCCAGTCCGCCGGGCCACACTTGCGCCCGGCGCTCGGACAGCCCCCGGAGCGACAGGTCCCCCACCGTGTCGAAATCCATGACCTCGTCGATGAGTTGCTCGACGATAGGCAGGGTCAGGCCGGCATCCGACAGGCCCAGTTCGCGGGCCACGGCTTCGGTGGCACGGATGGTTCCCGAGGTGCCGATCGCCTGGACGTTCGCCGCGCCGCGAAAAAAAGCCTTGACCCGGCGCAGTTCGAGCTGCGCCGTGAGGCGCGCCTTGTGAAAACCCTCTTGCGAGATCTTGCCGCCGGGGAAGAACCGCTCCGTGATCCGCACGCAGCCGAGGTGCAGGCTCTCGAGCGCGCGCGGCTTGAGCCCCTGGCCCAGGATCAGCTCGGTGCTGCCGCCGCCGATGTCCATGACCAGCCGCAGCCCTTCGGTCGGCGGCATGCTGTGGTAAACGCCGTTGTAGATCAGCCGGGCTTCCTCGAGCCCGGAGATGATTTCGATCGGGTGGCCAAGCGCGGCTTCGGCCTCCTCCATGAAGCTCGAATCCTCGCGGGCACGCCGGATCGTGCTGGTGCCCGCCGCGCGGACCTTGTCGGCACGCACGTCGCGCAGGCGCTCCCCGAAGCGGGACAGGCAATCGAGCGCGCGCTGGCGCGCGTCGGGAGAGATGTCGCCGGAATCCGAGAGGCCCTCGGCGAGGCGCACCGTTTCGCGGATGCGATCGAGGATCGCGAGCTGCCCGTGCCGCAGCTGGCCGACGATCATGTGGAAACTGTTCGAGCCGAGATCGACGGCCGCGATGATTTCGGGCTGGGCGTCCTCAGGTGGTGAAGGACTGTCCGCAACCGCAGGTGGTCTGTGCATTCGGATTCCGGATGATGAACTGCGCTCCCTGCAGATCTTCCTTGTAGTCGATTTCCGCACCCATGAGGTACTGGACGCTCATCGGATCGACCAGCAGCGTTACGCCCTGGTTCTCGACCTGGCTGTCGCCATCCTCGACGTCCTCGTCGAACGTGAATCCGTACTGGAAACCCGAGCAGCCCCCGCCCGAAATGAACACGCGCAGCTTGAGGTTCGGATTGTCCTCTTCCGCGATGAGTTCGCTTACCTTGGTGGCCGCGGCATCGGTAAACACGATACCGGTCTGTGGCTGTGGTGCACTCAGAGTCGTCATATGCTTCCTGTTCCCGTGGCCGCCCCTAGTCGGTGGCTGCGGCCGCTTCGTCTATTCGGTTGGTCTGTTCGAGCAGGGGCACCTGGCCTTCCGGCTGGTGCACCAGCTTGCCGTTGATCTCGGCGCCAATCGCCATTTCGATCAGATTGTAATACACATTGCCAGTGACACGCGCGGTGGGCCCGAGTTCCACGCGCCGGCTGGCGAACACGTCGCCCTTGACAATGCCGTTCAGTACCACGAAGGGTACCGTGACGCCCCCTTCGACGCAGCCGATATCGCTGATCGAGAGCGCGGATTCCGTGTCGGCGTCGGCCGTGACGTTGCCCCTGACCATGCCATCGATATGGCAACCCCCGTCAAAATGGACGTCGCCGTTCACCTTGCTGTTGGGGCCGACCAGGGTCTCCACGACCGTGTGCCTGCGCTGTTTCTTTCCGAACATCTGGTTCTCCAAATCAACCCTGGCTCGTGGTCCAGGAAAAACTTTCTTCTATGCTCGCGATCGAGCGGGTCCGCGACTTGACTTCGACGGTGACGCGCTCCGGGGTGAAGCCGTCGGGCAGGATGATGTGCCGATCGAAATCCTGGAAATAACGGAACGAGAACGACCATGCTTTCTCGGCATCCGCGGGCAGCAACTCGGGCAGCGCGTAGCTCTTGGCGACCCCGTCCTGGCTCCCCTCGACCGTCACGGCAACGTCGCCCGACACCCTGCGGTCGTGCTTCATTGCCTGCACGAGTACCAGCCGCAGGTTGAAGGCCCGCTCCTCGGCGCCCCGCGTCAGGCGAAAATCCTGCACGCGCAGGCCGGGCCGGCCATCCTCGGGCGACACGATGCCGCGATAGAACGCGATCGCATCGCGCTGCTCCTGGATCTTCGCCTGCAACTCCAGCAGGCTCTGCTCCACCTCCGAATAGGCTTCCTTGTCGATTGCCCGGTGCGTCTCGAGCAATGCCACTTCCTGTTCGAGCTCGGCGATCCGGTCGTCGCGCGACCCGATTTCGGCTGCCAGCGCCGCGCGCTCGGCGGCCGCGTCGACAATGTCATAGCCTGCGCGGATACGGCCGTATTCGAACACCAGGTAGCCGGCCACGAACACCAGCACGACCAGGAACCCCCCGACCAGAAAAGTCCGTCCCGTGCCGTGCGTCTGCAGATGTGTCTTCGATGCCACTTGAGTCGGTCGCGATTAAGTAAAAAAGCTTATGTTACGTGCCCGGTGGGCGGTCCAGAAGTGCGCCAGGTCACGAATTGGCACTTTCGACGCCGGCCTGCCCGGATTTCCGGATGTCCTTGTCGAATACGATCCGCCAGCGCCGCGGCCACCAGCGCGGCTGCCGCGGCAGCCCCTCCGGGTGCACGTGGGGACCGAGTTCATACAGCGCCCGGGCATACACGCGGCGCTTGAAGTAGATGACCTCGTTCACCGGGCGCCAGAACGGGACCCAGCGGGCGCGGTCGAACTCCGGCTTCGCACAGCGATCGAAGCGCACCCGGTCCTCGCCGGTCTGCAGGCGCAGGATGAACCAGCGCTGTTTCTGCCCGACGCACAGCGGCTTCGAGTGCTTGCGAATGTACTTGTCCGGCAAACGGTAACGAAGCCAGTCGCGCGTCGCACCGAGCAGAGCGACGTCCTCGGGCTCGAGCCCGATCTCTTCATGCAACTCGCGGTACATGGCCTCCTCGGGGTCTTCGCCCTCGAGGATGCCTCCTTGCGGGAACTGCCAGCCTTTCGCACCCACGCGACCGCCCAGCAACAACTTGTTCTCGGCGTTCGCAAGGATGATGCCGACATTGGCCCGGAAACCCTCGGCGTCAATCCAGTCGTTGCTCATAGCAACCGTACTAAAACTATAACTGCCGATTACTTTACACTATCCCCCGCCCCTCGCCCCAGGAGATTGTCCTTGCCTGCAGGCCGTACCGGAATCCTGTTCGCCGCCTTGCTGCTTGCCACGTTCGCCGCCTTCATGATGGCGCTGTCGTTCGGCAGTGCGGACCTCGCGTTCGCCGACGTGCTGCAGGCGATCCGCGGCGACGCCCCGGAGCAGGTGCGTTCCCTGGTAGGCGGTTTGCGCCTGCCGCGCGCGTTGACGGCGTTCGCCGTCGGCGGCCTGCTCGCGGTCGCCGGCGTGCTGATGCAGGTGCTGCTGCGCAATCCGCTGGCCGAGCCTTACATTCTCGGCAGCTCCGGCGGCGCAGCCGTCGCGGCGCTGCTGGTGATGAGCGCCGGCCTCGGCAGCGCCGTTGTCGACGCGGCCGCATTCGGGGGGGCCCTCGCCGCGACGCTGCTGGTGTTCGCCATCGCCCGGGGCAGCGGCAGCTGGACCCCGACCCGCCTGCTGCTGACCGGCGTGGTGCTGGCCGCGGGCTTCAGCGCGGCGACGACGCTGATTCTCTCGTTGAGCCCGGACCAGAACCTGCGCGGCATGCTGTTCTGGCTCATGGGCGACCTGAGCTTCGCGTTCGAGCCCACCCGGCCGTTCGTCCTGCTGGTAATACTCGTGGTACTCGGGACGCTGGGCGCGCGGCACCTGAACGTGCTGGCTCGCGGCGAACTGCAGGCCGCGATCGTCGGCCTGCCGGTGCGCGGGTTTCGTTACCTGTTGTTCGCCGCCGCCTCGCTGGCGACGGCCCTGGCCGTGACCTCGGTCGGCGTGATCGGCTTTGTCGGCCTGGTCGTGCCCCATCTCGTGAGGCTGGTCGCCGGCAGCGATCACCGCATCGTGTTGCCCGCATCGGCGCTCGCGGGCGGCACGCTGCTGGTCGTCGCCGACACGCTGGCGCGAACGATCATGGCGCCGCGGCAGCTGCCGGTCGGCGCCCTGACTGCCGCCATCGGCGTACCGCTGTTTCTCGTGCTGATGAGCCGGCTGCGCGCGGAACGCTAGCGATAGCCGGCGCGCTCGGCGAGCAGGCGCACCTCGTCGTCCCGCCAGCCGGCGATGTGCGCGGCGGGCGGCGGCGGCATGTCCGCCGGCTGGGTCCATACCGCTCGGTGGCGCAACAACCAGTCGACCAGGCCTTGTGCCGCGTCCGGATGTGCAGCGTGTCGATTGACGCCGATGGCCGCGATCTCCAGGGTCCATGGCTCACTCACGACGGCCACCAGGTCCGCGGCGACCTCGCCTTCGCCCCGGCTTGCGATCCCGTAAGTGCAGGTGCCATCGCGCACCGCCTCGAGTAACTCCTGCTCCGACGCAAACGGCGGGTGCGCGAGATTGCGGACCCAGCGCCGCGCGAGCCGCTCGGTCTCGAGTAACCCATCGGCTTCGACCAGGTAGGCGAGCAGGGACCGGTTCACGGGCAGGCGCGACGACGACAGGCAGATGCTGCCCGCGAATTCCGGCCTGCCGAGGTCGCGCACGTCGAGCGCGGGCGGGGCCGTTTCTTCGTGATGGTAAACCGCGTGCCAGCGAACCTGCAGCGCTGCCCAGTAGTCGTCCGGGTCGCGCAGGAAGGCCGGCTGCGCGGCGAGCGCCAATGACTCGATCGGTCGCAGCGCCCCCCCGTCGGCGGCCCGCCAGATGTCGGCGACGTTGTCGGTAACAATCACGTCGGCCGGCGCGCCCGACTTGTCGATCAGTCGGTCGGCGTGCCCGGCCGAATCGCCCCACGTGACGGTGACCGGGATGCCGGTCGCCGCGGTGAACTCCTCGAAGTCCCCGGCCAGCAGCGCCTCGACATGCTCCGATGCCAGCACGGCGACGGGCGGCGGTGGCGGCTCCGCGCCGCAGGCAGCGAGGCAGGCACACCCGGCGAGCA
>JBFEJR010000057.1:0-13599 GCA_041553075.1 Woeseiaceae bacterium
CCGAATAGTTTCTTCGACGGTCTCCAGATCAGTGCCAGAGCCCGGCACACTGGCACTGCTCGGCTCGGGCTTGCTGCTAATGGGGGCTCTGCGGCGCCGTAAGACGTAAGCAAATCAAGCGTCAAAGCGTTGTTCATCAAAGCCCCGCACCCGCGGGGCTTTGTTCTTCTGCAGATCCAACCTGGCGTCGATCGCGACGAGTGGTTCGGAACCCAAGTACCGCTTCGTGCTAACCTTTCCCCCATGCTTATTCGAAACACGATCGTGCTGGGATTGGCCCTGACCCTAACCGGCTGCCTGGCCCACGAAGGCCGCTACGCACCATCCTGCCTCGCCTACGCGGGCTCCGAAATCCGGCTCGAGGGCGGGCAGTACGTCTGGACCAAGTTCACCGACCAGGTGGTCGTCGACGAGCTGGGCAACACGGTCGAGCCGTTCCCGGGCTTCCCGCGGCGCGGCGATTACGAAAAGCAGGGCCGGCAGATCACGCTCCTCGGCGGCGAGGGCGAAGCGTCGGAGACCCTGGCGCTCTACCGCGTCGACGGCGCGATCTACCTGTACACGGCCGGGGAGGCCGCCGCCTTCGAATCGACCGGCGAGCGCCCCGCGTGCCCGCTGCGGCTGCAGGCGCCCGAAAACTGAGAACCAGTTCACAGTTTCAATCGTGACGCGCGCCGGCGCGGCCTGGTTCCTTGTCGCCGCGCAGCGGGTCTGATTTGCTGGGAACCTTTCCCACCAGACCCTGCCAGACTGACCTATGAACAAGACGCCCTGGATCGCAGTCCTTGCCCTTCTGAGTCTCGCCCCGGCGTTCGCCGCGAGCGCCTCGTCCGGTGTCGTGGTCTCCCACGAGGAGCCACTGCAGTACGTCTCGTTCGGCCGTAGCCAGTTCGCGTGGCCGGCCAACGCGGGCGAGGCCGAACCGCGGTCCGTCACCTTCGACGCCCTCGGGCGCCGCTTCGCCCTCGAACTCGAACCCAACGAGCGCCTGCTCGCCCGGGCACTGAACGGGCGTGTCCCGGCCGGCATCCACGTCTACCGCGGCCGGCTGGCTGGCCGCGCCGAGACCTGGGTCCGGCTCGTGGTGGCCGACGGGGTCCCGAGCGGCCTGATCTGGGACGGCACGGAAATGCTCGCGGTCGAGCCGCGCCACGACGCACGCGGCGAACCCACGGCCGTCATCTTCCGCCTGCAGGACGTCTACGTCGAACCCGGCTCCATGACCTGCGGCAACAACGCGCACGTCGCCTCGTTCGCGACCGTGTACGAGGGGCTCGAAGACGAACTGCGCGACATCATCGTGCAGGCGCCCGGCGCGGTCGAGGAACTGAACATCGGCCTGGTCGCGGACTACGAGCTCTTCCAGAGCCTCGGTGCAACCACCGAGGGCAGCATCCTGGCGCGCATCAACAACGTCGACGGCATCTTCAGCGAGCAGCTCGGCGTCCAGATCACGCCGCGCGAGATCGAGACGTTCACCACGCCCGACGACCCGTTCACGACCGACGCGCCCGGCGACTTGCTGGACGAGGTCGCCGCTTACCGGCGCACCACGGCTGCCCAGGCCGAGCAGGGCATCACGTTCCTGTTCACGGGCCGGGATCTCGACGGCCAGACCGTCGGCATCGCGTACCGCGGCGCACTCTGCGACACGCGTTTCGCCGCGGGCCTCGGCGAGGCACGGCGGACCATTACCACCGACAGCCTGATCGCGGCCCACGAAATCGGCCACCTGTTCGGCGCCGAGCACGACGGCGAGGCCGGGTCGGTCTGCGAATCGGTCTCGGGCACCTTCCTGATGTCCCCGCGCGTGAGCACGACCGACGAATTTTCGAGCTGCAGCATCGACACGATGCGGCCCTACATCAACTCGGCGCGGTGCATCAACCCGCTTCCCGAGGCCGACGTGTCGCTCGCGCTGTCAGGCAGCGCACCGAGCCTGCTGCTCGGCGACTCGGTGGCGTTCGACTTCGACGTCGCCAACGAAGGCACGCTGGATGCAACCAACGTCACGGCCAGCTTCGACATCCCGACCAACCTGGCCCTGGGCCTCGTGGTGACGACCGCCGGGTCGTGCTCGAGCGGCGCGGGGCAGGTCGACTGCGATCTCGGCACGATGGCCGGCATGGCCACGGAACGCGTCAGCTTCGCCGTGACCGCGGACGCCGTCGGCTCCGGCTCCCTCGTTGCCTCGGTCTCGGCCGCCGCCGATACGAACCCCGGCAACAACAGCGAGGTCGTGCCGATCACCGTCAGCCCGGCGACGGACCTGCTGGTGCGCAGCGCGGCCTCGGCCTCGGTCACGGTCGACAATGCCGTGACCATTCGCCCGACCGTGGAGAACCAGTCGTCCCTGGGTGCCACCAACGTGTCGCTGAACGTGTCCTTCTCGAGCGGCCTGCGCGTCGAGAGCGCGAGCTGGCCGGACGGCACCTGCACGGTCAGCGCGACGACCATCGACTGCCAGCGTGCGAGCCTCGGCGCGCAGTCACAGGTCACGGTCGATATCCGGCTGACGGCCGTGACCGTGGGAGCGCAGACCTACAGCGCGACGATCGCCTCGGGCGAAGTCGACCGGGACGAGAGCAACAACAGCGCCACCGGCGCGGTCACGGTTGCAGCGGTCGGCGGCGGTAACGATTCCGACAGCGGCGGCGGCGGGGCGGTGAACCTGCTCTGGCTGCTGTTCGCCCTTGCCGGGCTGCGGCGGCGCCGAACGGCCTGAGGCACAGCACAGGCCGCGGGTAGCCGCGGGCCCCGGCCCATAACTGCCCGAACCGGGCAGATTGACCGGTCGTTCCCGACCCTGCGGTGACGCATCCTTGTCGTTCGTTGACCAACAAGGATGTCAGTCATGCGATCTTCACTGTTCCGCGCAGCGCTCGTGGCCGCGCTGCTCGCCGCCTGGGCGCCGCACGCCGGCGCCGGCGCGCGAAGCCGGCTCCTGCCGCCACCCGCCACCGACGCCGACTACTACGATAACGGCGCCCCCGACCCGGCCAGGGTCGCTCTCGGCGCGCAGCTCTTTTTCGACAAGATCCTGAGCGGCAACCGCAATATCTCGTGCGCCACCTGCCACCACCCGCTGGCCGCCACGGGCGACGGCCTCGCGCTGCCGGTCGGGGAGGGCGGCCGTGGACTCGGCGTCACGCGCGATACCGGCGCGGGTCCGGACGCGGTGCACGAACGGGTGCCGCGCAACGCGCCCCAGCTGTTCAATCTCGGCGCCCTTGAGTTTGCACGCATGTTCCACGACGGGCGCGCCCAGCCGCACCCGGGGTATCCCAGCGGCCTCGAGACGCCGGCCGGTTACGACCTGCCCGAAGGGCTCGACAACGTACTCGCCGCGCAGGCCATGTTCCCGGTGACCTCGGCCACCGAGATGGCCGGCCAGCCCGGGGAAAACCCGGTCGCGGATGCGGCTGCGGCAGGGGATTTCGTCGGCGTGTGGGCGCAGCTTGCCGCGCGGCTGCGCAGCATCGACGGCTACGTCGCGCAGTTCGTGGCCGTCTACCCGGACGTGCACCGCGCCGCCGATATCGGGTTCGTCCACGCCGCGAACGCCATCGCCGCGTTCGAGGCAGCCCACTGGCGGGCCGACAACAGCCCCTTCGACCGCTTCCTGCGCGGCGAACGCGGTGCCATGAGCCGCGCGGCCCTCGCCGGCATGCGGATCTTCTACGCGCCCGACAAGGGCAATTGCGCCAGCTGCCACGCGGGCATCTTCCAGACCGACCACTCCTTCCGCGCCATCGCGATGCCGCAGGTTGGCCCCGGAAAAGGCGACGGCGCCGGCTACGAGGATTTTGGCCGTGAGCGCATCACGGGCCGCGCAGGCGACCGCTATCGCTTCCGGGTACCCAGCCTGCGCAACGTCGCGCAGACGGCCCCGTACGGCCATTCAGGGGCTTACGACACGCTCGAGGCCGTGGTCCGGCACCACCTCGATCCCGTCGCCTCGTTGCGGCGTTACGACCCGGGCCAGTTGCGCCTGCCGGGCCGTGATGACCTCGACGCGCGCGACCTGGCCGCGCTGCGCGACCCGGCCGTCGTCGAGGCCATCGCGGCGGCCAGCGAGCTGCCGCCCGTCCGGCTCACCGACCGCGAGGTCGCCCGGCTCGTCGACTTCCTGCATGCATTGTCGGATCCGGCCGCGCTCGATCTGCGCGCCGACGTGCCGCCGGCCGTGCCGAGCGGGCTGCCGCTCGGCGACTAGCCGTAGCGCGTCAGTAGAGTTCCCGCGTGTAGATGCGTTTTGCCTCGCCGTCGTAGATGCCGAACCGGGCCGTCCCGGTCGGGTCTTCGAGGCCCGGCACGGACGCGTTCCAGTCGTACTCGAGCCACGCGGGCACGTCGGCGCTCACGTCCACGCTGCCGTCGTTGTCGTCGCCCGGGGCGAGCAGGAACAGGTTGAAATCGCCGGCCAGCGGCGGCTCGCGGAAGCGCTGTCCCGCCGGCCCGGCCGCGGCGCAGCCGGCACCGCTGTCGCCGGGCGTGCCGCTGTCCAGCACGCAGGTCTCGTTTGCGGCGAGATTGGCCGTGAAGTTGCCGAGGCTCAGCGACACGTTGTCGGTGCACACGTCGTCGGTGTGGGTGACGAAGCCGGTCGCGGCGTCCACGAAATACTCGGCCCGCATCGGCACGGCGAGGTTGACGAGTTCCGAACCGATCGCGTTGACGAGCCGGACGCGCCCGAAACGCATGGCGGGGCCGTTGTCGAAACCGATGCTCGTGAACTCGACGGGCGAGACCAGCGTCGTGACGCCGTCCGTGTCGAACACCTCGATGCCGAGACTGATGTCGGCATCGAAGGCGGGCTCTTCCACGGTGCGCAGGAACGACAGGCCGCTGCCCGAATCGAACACCAGCAGGCCGATGCCGCCGCCGTTGTCGCTGATCGCGGGATCCACGCTCGTCGCGGGCAGGCCCGCCAGGTCGAGCGTGCCGGTCGTCGCTGCGTACTGCCGGTTCAGGAGGCTCGGGTTCGTGATCTTGAAAAACGGGCCCGTGTAGTTCTGCGTGACCGTGCCCGCCGCCGCGTTCGCGGTGACGGTGATCACCGGGTTGATCGCGTAGTCGAAAGCCTGGCCGATGTAGCTGAAGCCGCCGGTTGCGCACCGCGTCGCAAACTCCGGTGCGTTGAGGCCGGCCGTGAAGTGATGCGGGATGAAGCGCCCGACCGCGCCCGACGTTGCGCCGGTGACGTCGCCGCCGCCGAGGTAGTCGCCGTCGCCGATCGACGGCGTCAGCGTGATGATGCCGACCTCGGGCCAGGTGAACGTCGTGCCGGTCGCCGTGCCCGCGCTGAACGCCCCGAATGCCGTTGCCGGGCTCAGGCCCGGATCGTTGCCGCCGGCGGGCGCGACGAGGGTGCTGGCCAGGCGCACGGTTTCCGGGCTGCTCTCCTGGCCGAAGTTCGGCGTGACGTCGCCCTCGGCGTCGAACGCCGTCACCGTGACCGAGAACGGGTCGCCGGCCGCGACGAACACGGGTCCGGACGCGTCGGCGGCGGCGGGGTTCGGATTGCCGCCCGCGTCCTCGATGTTGCCCAGCCCGAAGTAAGCCGGTTTGACGACGAAGGCCGCGGTCGCGCCGCGGATGCCCGTCGGCAGGTCCGGGTGCGTGCCGCTGTCGTCCTTGACGAAAAGCCGCAGGCTGCCTGCGTCCTTGTATTTCGCCGTCACGGCCGCCTGGCCGTTGACGAAGCTGACCACCTGGTTGGCAGCGCCGGCCTCCGACGCACCGATCACGTTGCCGTCGATCGTGGGCGAGACGAGGCCGGCCGCAGGATCGACGCGATCGAACCAGAAGCTGAGGTTCTGCGCACCGGTGTAGCTCTCGATGATGCCGCAGGCGGGGTCGTTGGCCGTCTGCCCGTAGGCCGCGAGATAGACGCCGAAATCGGTGCCCGCGACCTGCGTCGTGGCGAACGGGACGATCACGGCGGGCGGCGGATTGGAAAGCGGCGCGGCCGTCAGCGTGAAACCGCTGGCCGAGAACTCGATGGTGCCTTCCGAATCGTCGTCGCGGATCAGCGTGTCGCTGGTCTGGTACACGTCGACATCGACGCTCGGCGTGCCTTGCGTATAGCTCAGCGAGAACACGGCGGAGGTCTCGCCGAGCGGCCACTGGTAGGTGGCGAGTCCGTCGTCGGCAACGGCATCGACGAGCGTGCCTCCGCCCGAGACCAGTGTCCAGGTGCCGCTGCCGGTCTGGGTGTCGAGCGTGACCTCTTCGGCGTAGTCGTCCCGCGGTGTGCCGTCCAGGCTGTCGACGACGTCCACCTGCACGCTCTCGCCGAGGCAGTGAATGCCGTAGTTGTCGTGGTTGATGACAAACTCCGGCGCCGCCGCGGTCGGGCAGGCGAAGGTCCCGGAGGTGCGCAGGTACAGGCGCGGCCGCCGGTTGCCCTGGCTCCATTCCTTGCTCGCGTAGCGCGACTCGTTGCCGGACGACGTCGGGATCAGCATCAGGCCGTGGTTGACGAATTCGTTGCACACCCAGGACTGCACCAGCGGCTGGATGTCGACCCGGACCCAGCCCGCCGACGTCGGCGTAAAGGACGAATGCACGCTGGGATCGTAGTCGCCGGCAGCGTTGTTCCACGTGGCCGAATTCTCGGCCCACGGTTCGATCATGCGGTAGATGTTCACGGGCTGGCCCGAGCTGTCAGGCGTGGTCACGCGCAGCCAGAGCTCGGCCCGCGTAACGAGGGCGTTCGGCGGCAGCGCGGAGAAATCGAACTGATACAGCGCACGGTAGTCGTCCGACGGCTGGCTCTTCGCCCGCAACTCCTCGTCATTGCCGTGGGTCGCATTCGGCGACGCTTCCTCGAGCCAGGTGTCGGCGATCGGCGTCTGGTAGCCCTGCGCCATCAGCTCGGTGCTGCACAGGCCAAGCAGCGCGCACAGCGTTGCCGCCTGCAGTAATCGCGATGTCGGCGAGCGCATCACGAGGCATCCGTCACGGTGGCGCGAATCCGGCGCGACACGTAGTCCGGGGTCCCGTAGGCGCCCGCGTACGCGAACGCGTCGAGCACGTAGATCGTGGTCGTCGCTGCGCCTTCCATGTGACTCGTACTCGTGCACGCGGCCTCGACCGTGAATCCCGCGAGCCCGCCCTCGCTGAGCGCCAAGGTCGCGCTGCCGCAACTGCCGGCGGCGACCGCCTGGTAGGCCGACCACTCGATGCCCGCCTGGGCCGCGGCATAGGCGCGGGCGCTCTGCATGCTCAGGACGACGGTCTGGTGTTCGACCGCGCTGATCCGCACCGCGACGGCGCCGAGCGCGGCGAGCACGACCAGCAGGAACAGTGCCGGTACGAGCGAGATGCCATGTTGCTTTGACCGTTGCATCATCTGTCACCGCCCCTCAGGGCACGTTGCTCACGTGGACCTGGTGCAGCAGGGAGATCGTCTCGCCCGAGTCCGAGATCCCGAGCTGCAGCGAGACCAGGCCGGCACGCTGCGACGTGCCCGGCGCGTACGCCATGTTGCAGGCGCTGACCTGGTCGGCAACGAGCGTGTCGGCCGCGCCGGCGCCGACGAGCTCCGCGGCGCTGTCACGGCTCGAGTGACTGGCGGCGATGCTGTAGCCCGAGTACCGGGTCAGCGTGCCGGTGCCGAGGTCGCAGAGGTAGCTCACGGGGCCGTCGACGAGAAATATTCGTTGCTGCGGCGAGCCGTAGGCAAACTGAAATGCCGGCGCCAGCGTGACGCGATCTTCGCCCGCGATCGAGTCGGCATCGATATCGATCTGCGTCCCCGGCGGCGTGATGACGTTGGCCAGTTCGTAGGCGTTCGCGCCCGGGACCCCGACGTTGTACACGGACAGGTAGTGCGTGTTCGAGGTAAAGGGCTTGCTGATGCCGGTGAACGTACCGATGCTGTTGAACGAGTCATCGGCCGTCGTGAAGTCGAGCCGTCTCGCGGCATTGGCGGGCGGCGGCCGCTCGCGATAACGCACCCCGTCGACGGTATTGATCATTTCGAGCGCGATGACGGATCCGCTGCTCGTCACGCGCACGCTGTTCGGTAATGCGCGGCGAATATCGCGCGCCATGCGCCGGACCGACGTCTCGGCAAGATCGACGAGCTCGGCGCGGCGCACGTGATCGGTGTAGCCCCGCACGGGCCCCGCGATGAACATCGCCATGAACGACACGACGATCGCACTCAGCACGATGACGACGACGAGTTCGATCAGTGTGAAGCCGCTGACGTTACGCATGACCGCCTCAGAACCGGGTCCGGTAGCCACTGACCGTGAAGTCGATGCTGGCTTCGAACCTGACGTTGACGTCGACCCGCAGCGCGTCGGCGGCGGGAACGCCGGGCAGGGCAGAGGACGAGGCGACCGCGACGGACACCGTGTAATCGGCGAGGTTCGGAATCGGGTTGCCGAACTGGTCGCGGGCGCCGGCATCGACGAGGCCGTCGTAATCGTCCACGTCATCGAAATCGGGGCGCGCGGTCTCGCCGTCCACGCCGTCGGGGTCGGCGAACGGCTTGAGCAGGGCTTCCTCGAGGTAAGCCTCGGCGATCGCCGTGGCCTGGCGGCGGACCATCGGATCCGCGCTGCTGCCCGTGGTCTGCGCCAGGACCCCGAGCACGGCACTGGCCGCCGTCGCGACGATCACGATGGACAGCAGCACTTCGACGAGCGAAACGCCGGACTGGTGGCCGCGGGTCATCATGGCGTCACGACGAGGCCGCTGTCCGCCTCGATCAGCATCGACCACGATCCGACCGTGACGGCCTGGTCGGCGCCCAGGCTGGTGCGACCGAGCGGGTCGTAGATGAAGCTGAGCGGGGGCGCGGCCGTAATGCCGTCCGGGGCCGTGCCGCTCGCGGCCTGGCCGTCGGCGAGCAACACGGGGACCGGGAAACTGGCGTCTGCGGCGTTGCAGTGGCCGCCGGCCGCGGATTGCTGGCGCAGGTCGTAAGTGCCGGGCGTGAGCGTCACGCGCACCCGGCAGCCGCTGGCTACCGCGACTTTCTGCGCGTAGCGCAGGGCGGTGGCGAGTTCGTTGTAGTAGCCGCGTTCCTGGAACGCGGAAGTGCCGAAGAAGCGGGGTCCGGCCAGCGCGCCCAGGATGCCGATGATGACGATGACGAGGACGAGTTCGACGGCGGTGAAGCCCTCGTTATGGCGGCGCAGGCTGCGGCGGGGCATTCAGCACCCCGATACATCGACCACGATAGCAGGCGAAGTGCCGGCGGCAGCGGTTGTATACGAGACGCTGCAGTCTGCCGGCGTCGGGGCCGCGGGCCGTGTGAAGGTGGCCGTGTCTGCTGTTACGGAAAACGCAAAGCCCGTGTAGTCGACCAGCGTGTCGTCGATGTCGGCGGCGATCGGGTAGCCGTTCGTGATGTTGACGACGGTGCCCTCGACCGTCACGGTCGCCGGCGTGTCCTGCGTCAGCCACAGGCTGTGCGCGAGGGCGGCCGAACTGCGCACGCCGCCGGCAAGGCCCTGGACGGCCCCGATCCGCGCCTCGGTCTCGAGCGAGACGAAGCGCGGAATCGCGAAGGCCGCCAGGATGCCGAGAATCGTGATGACAACCACGAGTTCAATCAGTGTGAACCCGGCCTGTCCGTTACGATTCCAGGCGTTCATGCCAGTCTCTCTGTCGATCAGCAGTCGCTGACGTCGACAGTGATCGTCGGCGACGAGTTAACGCCTGCTTCGGCGTAGGTTACGCTGCAGTTCGCGGGCGTCGTGGCGCCGTCCTTGGTGAACACGCCGGACGATGCGTCGTACGTGAAGCCCGTAATGTCCAGCAGCGAATCGTCGATGCCGTCGAGGTCCGGGTAACGGTTTGCCATCGTCACGGCCGTGCCTTCCATCGAGACGGAGGCGTTGACCGCTGCGCCGGTGGCAAGCGACAGGCTGTGTGCCAGCGTCGCGGCACTGCGCACGCTACCGCCAAGGCCCTGCACGGCCGCTTCGCGTGCCTCGATTTCGAGGTTGGCAAAACGCGGGATGGCGAACGCCGCCAGGATGCCGAGAATCGTGATGACGACTACCAGCTCGATGAGTGTGAAACCACCACTTGCCTTTTTCATTTCCGTATCTCCGTAAAATTAGGCAACCGTCAAAGCTCGGCAGCCAAAATCAAACAATCAAAAAAAACCCACATATTCCGAGGAGTTGCACGTTTTGCGTAATTCTGCTGAAGCCTTCGCATGGGGTCTGTGACTCCATTCACAGTTATGTAAATTACCGCTGCGAATTCCCCGGCGGACGCAGTTCACATTTCCGCCGGAGCCCGCCGTGCCAGCCATTCAGAGCCCGCCACGCGGTGCAGGCGCACCCCCCATAATTCGTCGCGTCCCGGTTCGAAGCGACCGTCCTGGTTGCGGTCCTCGAAAGCGACGCGGACCTCGAACGCCGGGCTCTCCATGGTGTCGCGCTCGCTGCCGAGGCCGAACGGCCGGCCCTGGCGATACACGAGCTCTCTCGTATTCAGGTCGAAGTACCAGTGACGCCGCGGTACCGACGACACGTCGCTGCGTTGCAGCTCGCCGACGTAATTGCCGGGCGCCTCGAGCATCAGGTTGATCGGGTTACTGCCGTTGAATTCGACGATCGAGGCGGACTTGCCGCCGGCGATGCGCTTTGCCGCCGCGGTCATGAGCGCACTGCGAATCTGGCTCTCCAGGGTCAGCACGCCGACCCGCTCGGCTTCGTCGATGTAGGGGAGCAGGCGAGTCATCGCGACGGCCAGCAGGATGCCGATTATGGCGATAACGACCACCAGCTCCAGCAGCGAGAACCCGCCGGTTTTCCTGTTGCGGATCATGCCTGTGCTGCCGCGACCATGTCCCACATCGGCAGGAACACGCCCAGTGCCAGGATCAGGACGACGACGCCGACCGTGACGATCAGGATCGGTTCGAGCGTCGCGCTCAGGTTTTCGAGGTCGTAGTCCACTTCGCGTGTGTAGTGGTCTGCCGATTCACTCAGGAGTTCGGGCAATGCGCCGGTCTCTTCGCCCAGCGCGATCATCTGCAGGACCAGCGGTGTAAACAGCCCGGTCGAGTACGCCGTGTGCGAGAGCGATTCGCCGTGTTCGATGCCCTTGCTGACGTAGGCCATTTGCTCGGCCAGGTAGCTGTTGCCGATCGCGCCGGACACGGTTCTCAAGGTCTCGTTCATCGGCAGTCCCGCCTCGAGCGAGATGGCCAGGGATCGCGTGATACGCGACATGGCGGCATTGCTGACGATGATGCCCGTGATGGGCAAACGCAGTTTCAGCCGATCCCACCGGTACCTGCCGTGGTCCGTCTTCAGGTAGGACGAGACCGCTGCGCCGGTCAGCGCCAGGGCTGCGAGCATTTTCGGCCAATGGTCGATCGCGAAACCGGATACGCCCATGATGATGCGCGTCGGCAGCGGGATGTTCTCGCCGAGCGCCCGGAATATCGGCGCGAAGTTCGGGATGACGAACACCGTGATGATGGCCAGCGCAACCGCGATACCGATCAAGACGATGATCGGGTACCGGATCGCGGACCTGACGCGGTCGCGAACCTGCTGGTCCAGGCTCAGGTATTCGTGCATACGCTGGAACGCGACGTCCATGGTGCCCGCCGCTTCGCCGATCTCGATGATGCTGACAAACAGTTCCGAGAAGATCTCGGGATGGCGCTGCAGCGACCGTGACAGGCTGCGCCCCGACTCGAGGCTCGCGATCACGCCGTTCAGCGCTTCCTTGAGCACGATATTGTGCGTCGTCTCGGCGAGGCCGCTGAGTCCCTGCAACAGCGGCAGGCCGGTCCGCGTGATGACGTGCATCTGTCGGCAGAACAGGATCAGGTCTCTCGTCGTCGGCTTGCCGCCGCCGAGGCGGCGCCAGAGTTCGTCCACGGTCATGCCCGACTGCCGCGCCGCCGACTGGATATCGATCGGCGTGACGCCGATGCTCATCAACCGGTTGGCGACCGCCTCGGAGGACGTTCCTTGCAGGCGGCCGCTGACGACGTTGCCCGCGGCGGAACGGCCCTTGTACACGTACTCAGCCACGGTAGGTCTCGGTACGGGCGTCCTTGCCCGTGAGCTGCTCGATCTCGGCAGCCTCGTCCATGTTATCCACGCCGCCCGCTATGCGCACGGCTTCGTCGAACGACGTCGTGCCGTCGAGCGCGTAGTCGAGAGCACGTTGTATCAGGGGAACGTAGCTCGCCTTGCGCTCGACCAACTTGAGAAACTCATCGAGGTTCTCGCGCTGGATGGCGCCGGTCAGCTTGCTGTCGATTTCCAGCAATTCGAATACGCCGATGCGGCCGTGGTAGCCGGTCAGGTGGCAATAGTTGCAGCCGCGACCGCGCACGAACTTCGCGCCCGCTGCGCGCTTCGCACCGATCTGCTTGCCGAGCCAGGCCTGCTGCCCGGCCTCGAGTTCGACGGGTTCCTTGCAGGCATCGCACACGCGCCTGACGAGGCGCTGTGCCACGACGCCGGTCAATGCCGCGGCGAGCAGGTAGCCCGGCGCGCCCATGTCGCGCAGCCGGCTGACGGTAGCCGGCGCACTGACCGTGTGCAGCGTCGAAAACACCAGGTGGCCGGTCATGGCCGCGCGCAGGCCGATATCGACCGTTTCACGATCACGCATCTCGCCGACCAGGATGATATCGGGATCCTGGCGCAGCGCGGTGCGCAGCACGCGGCTGAAATCGAGGCCGATCACGGGGTTGACCTGCACCTGGTTGATGCGCTCGAGCCGGTATTCGACCGGGTCCTCGACCGTGATGATCTTGGTCGTCGCGTCATTGACCCGGTTCAGCGCCGAGTACAGTGTTGTCGTCTTGCCGCCGCCCGTGGGGCCCGTAACCAGCACCATGCCGCCGGGCCTTGTGATCATGCGCTCGAATCGCTGCCGGATATCCTCCGGCATGCCGAGTTTTTCGAGCGTCAGCAGGTTGGCCGAGTGGTCGAGCAGGCGGAGCACGACCGCCTCGCCGTGCTGCACGGGCAGCGTGGAAACGCGGACATCGAGGGTCAGGTCGTTGACGCGAATCGAGAAACGGCCGTCCTGCGGCAGGCGCTTTTCCGAGATGTCGAGACCGCTCATCAGCTTGAGGCGCGTCACGAGCGCGGCGGACACGCCGCGTCCGTCGATGATGTGCTCCTGCAGCACGCCGTCCACGCGCTGGCGGATGCGCAACAGGTGTTCTTCGGGCTCGATGTGGATGTCCGAGGCCTTGACCTGCACCGCGTCCTTGAACATCGACTGCAGCAGCTTGATGACCGGCGCATCGGTCTCGGCTTCGTCCGCCAGCAGTTCGTCAATATCGATGCGGCCGGCACCGAGCTCGCGCTTGACCTCGGCCGCGAGCGCATCGATTTCGTCGGTGCGCCGATACACCGTGTCGATGGCTCGCAGCACGTCCCTTTCCTTGACCAGTGCCAGGCGCACCGGCCGTTTCAGCACGCGGCACACCTCGTCATAGCCGAAGATATCGGTCGGGTCGGCCATCCCGACCAGCAGGCCCTCGTTGTCGGATTGCAGCACCAGGGCCCGGTGCCTGCGCGCCTGGACCTCGGGCAGCAAGGTCACGACCTCGGGCTTGAGACTCAGGCCGTTGATATCGATAAG
>JBFEJR010000058.1:0-13410 GCA_041553075.1 Woeseiaceae bacterium
CCCTCGACAAGCTGGACGAGATCTTTCCGGGACCTGGCGGCGAGGCGCCGGTGCCTTACGCCTGGTGAGTGTCCCGGCGGACGTCGACCTCGAGCGGCGGGACCGATGCCAGCTCGAAGGCCGGGGCGCCGAGCAGGATCCTGTCTTTGGACTTCGCGATAACGTCGAGCAGCTGTGACGAGATGCGATCCTTGGTGCTGCGCCGCTTCTTGTAGTCGACGACATAGCGCAGCGTGAACTCGACCCAGTCGTCCGTGATCTTCAGCGAGACCGTCGGCTGCAGCTGCGCATCTTCGAGCAGGTACTTCGAGGTCATCTTGCGCCAGTCACCCTCGAGCCGCCGCGCGTGCTCTCCCGTGACGTCCTCGAGCACCTGCAGGAATAACTTGCGCGCGAGTTCATAGTCGCTGCCGAAACGGATCGGCACCGTGATCTCGTCCCACAGGAACGGGAAGTCCGACGAGTAATTGAAAACGGGTTCCTTGAATATCGAGCTGTTGCCGACGCGGACGATGCGGCCACTGTACTGGTCCCCGTTGATCCAGCCCCCACACTCCATCAGCGTGGTGCGCAGCACGCCGATATCGATCACGTCGCCGCGGATGCCGCTCAGCTGCACGCGGTCGCCGACATCGTACAGGCGGCCGAAGGACAGCGAGATCCAGCCGGCTATGCTGACGATAATCTCCTGCAGGGCAAAAGCGACGCCTGCCCCGAGTACGCCAAGCAAAACCGTAAGGCCCGACAGCTTGTCGCTGTAGACGATCGACAGCAACAGGATCGCGAAGACGTACCCGAGGAACGTGACCAGCTTGCGCAGGCGGTAACGCCGCTGTGCGTCCTCGATGTACCGCCCGAGCGCGCGCTGCGTGTAGCGCACCACGACCAGTACGACGACGATCGCGAATACGGTCGCAATGAGCTTGCCGACGACCGGGTCGAACAGCCACCTGTCGATGAAATCCTGCAATGTCACGCCCTCATTGACCGGCACGGTCCCTGTCCATCTGCAACCGGAGCGCGAGCATGCTGCTCTGGTCTACCTGGATCAGGCCGCGCCGCGGCCGGTCCAGGTCGATGACAATGAATATGACCAGCACGATCAGCGCCGTCATCGATACGGTGGCCAGGAGCGGCCGGCCACCGGCGAGGCCCGCGGCGACGCCGAGAATGCCGCCGGCAACGATGAACACCACGAACAACAGCAGCAGCACGACTTCGGGGACGTGCTTGTCGAGTTGCGCTTGCCGCTTGCCGTAGTTGTCGATCACCTGGTTCAGCGCCTGGATGACGAGGCTGGCCCTTGCCGCCGATGTGCCGGTCGCGTCGACGTCTGTAATGGCTCGCCACAGCTGCGATTGAAGCTGTTGCGTCTGCAACATGCTTTCGTTGCGTTTTTCCGGAGACGCCATGTCGATTCTGCTCGCGGCTATCCGCAGGTCCACGTAATCTGAAAGCAGGGACGTCATCTCCGCGGCTTGTTGCTCCGATAGCAGCGCAGTCCGCAACCAGGCCGTGCCGATCGCGTTCGCTTCCTCGATTACCGCGGTGCTGCGGGCGTCGAATCGTTGCAGCGCCATGTTGAACGAGAAACCCAGGAGCAGCGCCAGCAGGCCGAGGATACCGGCCTGGATGGCGTTCGTCTGGGTCGACAGACCCTGGTCTGCCTTTGCGGCGGAGCGCCGCGCGACACGGAAGGCGAACTCGTTCGCGAGCAGGATCAGCAGGAACAGGACCACCGCGATTACTATGCTGTTGATGCCGTACACCGGGCCCTCCTGCCGCGGTTGCGCCTGACGACTCCAGGCGCGCGCATAGTACCGTACTCTGACTGCCGTTTCCCCGGCCTCCTGCCGGATGCCCGTATGCCGGGGAGTGCCGGGTGAATGGTAGACTCACCGGGCGCAGGGCTCCTGCGCATGGCGAAACGGACTGCGGAGGCGGCCATGCCGCGGACACATTCTCAGAAACGACGGCCCGTCAAGCGGCGCGCCCGGCACTCCCTGCATCTTTCCCCGGGCCGCTTCACGCGCCCGGGCGCGGCGCCCGGCGTGATCGCGCGGCCGGCCGAGCTCGAGCACGTTCCGGCGACGCTCAGCCTGATCGACTACGACGTGTCGGATGCGACCGAGAACGCGGATTGCACGCTCGACGAGATCCGCGCGTTCTTTACGAGCCCCAGAAACACGTGGCTGCACGTGCAGGGAACGCCGAGCGAATCGCTGCTGCAGTCGGTCGCCGCGGCCTATGGTCTGCACACGCTGGCGCTGGAAGATGTGCTGCATACCGGCCAGCGGGCCAAGGCCGAAGCCTACGATGACCAGGTGTTCGCGATTATCGGGGTTCCCGAGACGCGGGAAGAGCAGATCGAGATTGCCCAGCTCAGCCTGTTTCTCGGCGATACCTGGCTGGTCAGCTTCTGCTCCGGGGCGCGTGACCCGTTCGAGGCGGTTCGGCAGCGGCTGCGCAAGCAGGACTCGAGACTCCGCCGCAACGAGATCGACTTCCTGTTCTACACGCTGCTCGATACCGCGGTCGACTACGCGTTTCCGACACTCGAACTCCTGGGCGAGCGCATCGAGGCGCTCGAACACACCGTGTTCGACAACCCGAGCCGCGAGGCGCTGGACGAGATTCACCACCTGAAGCGCGAACTCGTGCTGGTGCGGCGCATGTTATGGCCGCAGCGGGACATGCTGAATGGCCTGATTCGCGACGAGCATCCGCGGATCGGCGCCAACACCCGGGTCTATTTGCGGGATTGCTACGACCACGCGGTGCACGCCCTCGACCTCGTCGAGAGTTACCGGGAGATGGCATCGACCCTGCTCGAGGTTTACCTGACGAGCCTGTCCAATCGAATGAACGACATCATGAAGGTGCTGACGGTAATTGCCACCGTGTTCATACCGCTCACCTTCATCACCGGGCTGTACGGTATGAACTTCGACCGTTCGGTCAGCGCCTGGAACATGCCGGAACTCGGGATGCGCTTCGGCTATCCCGTGCTGCTGCTGATCATGCTCGCCATCGTCGTGGGAATGGTCGTCGTGTTCCGCCGCAAGCGCTGGTTCTGACGGCGATGCGCTATCCCGCGGGTGCCGTTTCCACGGCCAGCGGCGCCAGGTCCGGCAGCCTCGCGTAGCCTTTGCAGGACGCGGTAGCGCGCGCCAGCGCCGCACGGGCCTTGTCCAGTTCACCGCGTTCGAGATAGGTCTGCGCCATGCGCCGCAGCGCCGATGCCGACACGAGTGCGGCCGCGATGGCGTCTATCTCGTCGTCGATGTTGTCGATTACCGAGCGCGGCACGAGCTCGGCGTCGAGCTTCGCGAGCATCGTGTAGTAGTAGGCGCGTGCCGACTGGTCGCCCACGGGCGCGGTGCCGCGCAGGTAGTCGCGCTCCGCGATCTCGGCAGCCCGCACGTAAGCCGCAATCGCTTTGTCCGTGTCACCCGCCTGGCGGTACGAGTCGGCAAGGTTGCCCCACATCTCGTGAATCTCGGGATTGCCGCTCGCGACCGAGTCGATGCCTTTTTGCCGCAACTCGGCCGAGCGCTCGAAGTCGCCGAGGAAATAGTAGGCCTGGCCGAGAAACTCGTAGCCGACGTAGGAGCCCGGGTTGAGCTCCTGCGCCTTCTCGTAGGCGCTGCGGGCGTTCTCGAGGTCGCCGTCACACAGGTAGAAACTGCCGAGATTGGCCAGCACGTACTCGTTCTCGTCGCGCGCCCGCGCCTTCTCGCTGGCCACGATCGCTCCGCGCACGTTGCCGTCGAACCACTCCATCGTGCCCAGGGAGAACAGCGGCTTCCAGACGGTCGGGTCGACGGCCGCGGCGCGCCTCGCATACGCCTTGGCCGCGGCCAGGTGCTCGTGCTCGCCGGTTTCCCGGTACGCCTCGAGCCGGCTCGACGCCAGCCCGGTCAGCGCTGCCGCGTCCTTGGGATGCCGCGCGATCGTCTGCTCGTACAGCGCGATCGCCTCCGCATCGCGCCCGGTGCGCTGCAGGAAATGGGCGTGCGCCGTCGCGACCACGCGGTCCTCGGGATCCAGTTGCACCGCCTGGCCACAGGCAAGCGAGGCGTCGTTGAGTGCGCGCTCCTCGTCGTCCATCCAGTACTCTTCGAGGAGTGCCTGGCACAGGCCCGCATGCGCACGCGCATAGTTGGCGTCTCTTCTCAATGCCGCCTCGAAGCGGGTCTCCGCGCGCTTGACGTTGAGCTCGTCCGAAGGGGCGTCGAGGTAACGCTCGCCTTCGAGATAGTCGTCCTGCACGGGCGCCAGCGGAAAATAGGTACCGGCCGTGGCGGGTACCGGCATGCCCACCGCGCGCCGCACGGCGAGCGCCGTGTCGCTCGCAATCGATGCCAGCGATTCGGATAACGCCGCGGTCGGCACGCTGTCCGCCCAGACTTGCTGGCGGACGCCGGCCCTGAACAGGTACACCCGCACGGCCGTGAGTCGCCCGACCTGCTTGAAATCGCCATCGACGACGACGTCGGTGCGCAGCCGGGCCGCGGTCTCGGCCGGGTCCTGCGACCGGGTGAGCGCGTCGGCCGTCGGCCGTGCGACGTTGAAGTCCGTGCCGAGCACCGTGCGCAGTGCGTTGCTGAACGCGCCGTCCGTGTCGTTGACGAAAGGAATGACCGCCAGTGTCGGGGTGCCCATACCGAGCGCCGCGGCCGGCTCGTCGCGCGGGGTCGGGACGTCGGGCTGCGGCGCGAAATACCAGCGCACCGCGAGGACGATAGCGAGCGCCGCAACGGCCGCCGCCACCGGCAGGCCGCGGCGTGCGCGCGATAGCCGTGGCGCAGCGGTTTGCGCCGCGGCGGGTTCTTCCTCGTCCGCGGTCTTGTACAGGGAGTAGGCCTCGACTTCGAGGGCACGCGCAACGCGCTCGATCGTCATCGGATCGACCGGCAGCTCGCGGAACACGCGGCTGACCACGTCCTTCGGTGCGCTGTCGAGGCCCTCGATATCGGCCATGCGCTCGGCAAGGGCCGCCTGCGTCCTGAGGCCGGCCTCGGTCAGTGCGTGCGCGAGCCTGGCGCGCGATGCGCGCACGCCACGGTTTCTATGTCCGCTCCTGGCCTGGCTCATGGTCTCCAATCATATAGCAGAAGCGGAATCTGCCGCTAAATCCCCCTAAACCCCGTTAGCTGTCGATGCGCCGGAGCCCGCATATCGCCAGGCTTTCAGGGTAACGGAGGCGGTCCATGCACATGAAATCCTGCTCGATCCTGTGGCTGCTGCTGGCCGCAGTTGCGGGTTGCGGCGACGACCTGGTCGGCACCTATGCGGACGATGCGAACGTCACGCGCTACACGTTCGCAGGCGACGGTGCCGTGACGATCCTGGTCCTCGGCAATGAAGTCGCCGCCGAGTACCGCCTGGACGGTAACAAGGTCCTCGTCAGCAGCGCACAGGGCACCGTGGTCCTGACGCATCGTGACGACCGGCTCTACGGACCCATGGGTCTCGAACTCATTCGTCAACCCGAATAACCCGGAGGGAGAACAAGATGGCACTCGTAAAAATATCAGGCCAGGTAAGCAACTTTCGCGAAGAAACCAAGGTGACGAGTTCGCACACCTACAACACCGGCTACACCCAGGTGCAGACCGAGAAGGAAATCAACTTTCGCGTCGACAACAAACCCGTAACGATGAAGATGCAGAAGTCGATGGAGCTGACCGATGGCGACGAGGCTACCGTTGTCGGCGTCGACACGCGCGGCGGCGTCAAGGCAATCCTGGTGCGCAATGACACGATCGGCATGATCTACGGCTACAGCACGTGGTTTCTCATGATGTGGGCGGCCATCCTGCTCATCGGGGGCATCGCGACGATCGGCTTCTTCGTCGGGATCCTGCTGGTTCCGATCGGCTTGTACCTGCTCTACAAGGGCTACCAGCACAAGCAGGCTTACAAGATGATGGAAGCATGACGGCCGGCAAGCGCACCAGGTCGTTGCTGTCGCGCAAGAACATCCTTGCGGGCGCAATCGCACTGGGCGGAATGATCGTGGGCGCGTTCGTCGGCATCGCCGTCCAGGTCGGCGTTGAAAGCACCGGCATACTCGGGCCGTCGGTCGAGGCGATGCTCGAGGAACAGGAAGAGAACTTCAGCGCGATCGACGCACGCCTCAGCGAGCTGAAAAGCCAGTCGAGCGATCCGGCAGTAAAACAGAGCCTCGCTCAGCTGGAGAAGCTGCTCGCCCGGCAGGCGGAGCTGCAGTCCAAAGCCGGCAACGAACTGGCCTATCTCGGCGACCAGCTCGCGGACCTGCGCCAAGCCTCGCTCGAGGAACGCGGTTTCTCCGGTGGCGCGGACTTCTGGCTGAGTTCCGGCGAAAGTGTCGCGGTCGGCAACCGCAGCAACGTGATGGGCGTGACCCGCGTGTGGGGTGAAATGGTGGACGTCAATCTCAACGGCAAGAAGTCGCGGCTGAACGTCGGCGACGCCGTTACCACGAACGATTGCACCGTTTTCTTCCGGCAGGGGCGACGTCCCGAGGATGGCCGGGTCGGTTTCGACGTGAGTTGCGGGTAGGGCACCGGTCCAAACGTGTCACAAATGTTCACATTTCCGCCTTCCTGTGGGGGTGGGCCGGTCCCATAATGGCTGCCCATTTGGAACCTTGCCGCAAACGGTGACACACAGTGCAATACGTATCTCCAGGAAAAGTCCCGTCGGTCAGCCTGCCGTCGATCCGCGAGATCTCCGCCGCTGCGGTCCCGCCACGAAACGGCGTGATCAGCGTGGCGGCCGTCGACTTCGCGCAGATGATCGAGGCCGCAAGGGCCCAACCCGTTGTCGATGCCATGATCGAGCACTTCGGCCTCACCGAGGCGGGCATGCGGGACATCGTTACGCACTCGGGTCCCCACTTCCTGCAGGCGCACCAGCGCTGGATGGACCGGCGCGGCGGCCTTCACGAGCTGAACGACCTGGCGCGCTCGGGCGGGCCCCAGCAATTCGCCGACCGTCCGGAGCTCGTGGAAGCGTCGATCAGCGAGCAGGAAGGCCGGGTCTACCTGCAGCATTTGTTTCTCGATGACGCCGTGGTCGAGTCGGTGTCGCGGCAGATTGCAGCGCGCCTCGACATCAATGCCGCGAAGCTCGGCAAGTTGATGCCGCATCTCGCCACGTTATTCGTCGGGGTTCTCTGCAAGTCCCTCGCTTGACATATTTCCCTGGTCGACAGCCCACCGCTGCGCTCCATGTGCTAGCCTCTTGAGCCGTAACACCGGCCGTCGCCGGATCCGGACGACGCCCGACCCGGTCAAGTAAAACGCAACCAGGCTATGTGGGTTTGTATGGTCAGAGACATCCGTGCCGCGGCGCAATTCCTGCTACCGATAACTGTTCTTCTGTTTGCCGCCGCGTGCGGTGGCGGCGGTGGCGGGTCCGACAGTCCGCCGCCGACAACGAACAACCCACCGACGACCCCGCCCCCGACGCCCACGACCATCAGCCTGAGCAGCGATGCCGGCGAGTATATCGGCGGGGGGCGCGACTACTCCTACACCCGGGCCAACGCAGAAATCTCGGTGTCCGTGAACGCGGCGCACCTGGCGGTGACGGTTGCCGGTGACGAGTCCTGGACCGGCAACTTCCAGTTGCCTGACACGTACACGCAAATCGAGGCCGGCACGTTCACCAACCTTGCGCGCTACCCGTTTCATATGCCGGCCGTGGGCGGCATGGACTGGAGCGGCGAGGGGCGCGGTTGCAACACCCTGACGGGCGCGATCACGATCTCGAACGTCGTCTACGACGGCACCGAGCTCGTCGAGTTCGACCTCGAGTTCGAGCAGTACTGCGAGAATGCCGCCCCCGGGCTTCGTGGCACGGTTCACTTTGACGCAAGCGATGACACGAGCCCGCCGGGCCCGGCGCAAGTGCCGGCCGGGCTGTGGGAGCCGCCCGCAGGGGCGCTGCCAGCCGACGGCGGCTACGTCTATCTCGAGAGCCAGCCCGGCGACTACATCGGCGCGGGCGGGACCTACACCTACACACCGAACACGGCGCTCATTTCAACCAGCGCGACAGACGGCCACCTGTCCATCGCCATCGAGGGCGACGAGCGCTGGACCGGCGACTTCCAGGCGATGAACGTCGTCAGCGTCCTCGAGGCCGGCTACTACGGCGACCTGCAGCGCTACCCGTTTCACAACCCGGTGAAGGGCGGGCTGAGCTGGTCCGGTGAAGGGCGCGGCTGCAACACGCTGACCGGCTGGTTCGTGATCGACAGCGTGACCTATGACGGGGGCGCGCTCGCCGCGATCGAGTTGCGCTTCGAGCAGCACTGCGAAGGCGGCGGACCCGCATTGAACGGCGCGATACGCTGGGACGTGAACGACACCGCGACGCTGGGCCCGGTCGTGCCACCGCCGGCGGGCCTGTGGGCACCCGCCACCGGGGCAACGCCGGAAAGCGGCAGCTACGTCTACCTCGAGAGCGAGCCCGGCGACTACATCGGCATCGGCGGAACCTACCTCTACACGCAGCGCGACAGCCGCATCTCGCACATCAATTCGGCGCAGAACGAGTTCGTGATCTGGGTGGAGGGCAGCGAGTTCTGGCAGGGCGATTTCGCGGCCATGGAATCACTGGCCCGACTCGAGGTCGGCTACTACGGCAATCTGCAGCGCGCCCCGTTCCACAACCCCGTCAGGGGCGGCCTGAACTGGTCCGGCGAAGGGCGCGGCTGCAACATGCTGAGCGGCTGGTTCGTCATCGACCACCTCGTTTATGACGGCAGCACGCTCATCGAAATCGACCTGCGCTTCGAGCAGTACTGCGACGGTAATTCGGCCGCGTTGCGCGGCGCAATTCACTGGGACGCCAATGACACGACGGCGCCTCCCGGGCCCGTCGTGCCGGCCCCGGCGGGCCTGTGGGCGCCGGCGCCCGGGATCACGCCCGACACCGGCAATTTCGTCTACCTCGAGAGCGAGCCCGGCGACTGGCTCGGCCAGGGGCAGAGCTACCTCTACACGGCGGCCGATGCGCTGTTTCAGGCGGTGCAGAGCGACAGCACGTTTGTCATCCAGGTCCACGCGGACGAGGACTGGGGCGGGTCCTTCCGGCCGATGTACACCCTCGGCGAACTCGAGGTCGGTTACTACCCCGACCAGGATCCGAACAACCCGGCGAAGGGTGCGATGAACTGGGGTGGCATGGGCCGCGGCTGCAACGTGGATACCGGCTGGTTCGTGGTCGACCGGATCGAGCACGACCAGGGCACGGTAACCGCGATCGAACTGCGCTTCGAATACCACTGCGAGGGCGCCGCGCCGGCCCTGCATGGGCAGATTCGATGGGACGCCGACGACACCACGAGACCGCCGGGTCCCGTCGTTCCGCCGCCGCCCGGCCTGTGGGAGCCGCCGGTCGACGCCGTCCCGGCAACGGGCAACTATGTCTACCTCGAAAGCGAACCGTTCGATTACATCGGCCAGGGCGGCACCTACCTGTATACCTCGGCCGACAGCCTATTCTCGACGATAACCTACGACAGGCGGTTCAACATCACGGTGACCGGCGACGAGGGCTGGAGGGGCAACTTCGAGGCGATGTACAACCTGCCGCGGCTCGAGGTCGGTTACTACGGCAACCTGCGGCGCTACCCGTTCCACAATCCCGCCCGTGGCGGGCTGAGCTGGTCCGGGGAGGGCCGCGGCTGCAACTCGCTGACCGGCTGGTTCGTCGTGGACAGCATTACCTACGAAGGCGATGCGATCACCGCGATCGAAATGCGTTTCGAACAGCACTGCGAGGGCCGGGAGCCGGCCCTCAACGGCGAGATCCACTGGAGCATCGACGATACCGGCAGCTCACCGGGCCCCGTGGTGCCGATCCCCGACGGCCTCTGGGAGCCGCCGGCCGGCGCAGTGCCGGGCAGCGGCGACTTCGTCTATCTAGAGGGTGAGCCGGGAGACTATATTTCTGCCGGCAACACCTACCTCTACACCCCGGCGAACGCGCAGTTCACGCTCGACGCGCTGACCGCCGACTTCTCGGTCCACGTCGACGGCAGCGAGAGCTGGTACGGCGGGTTCGAGGCCATGAGCAACCTGGACCTGCTCGAAGTCGGGTATTACCCCAGCCTGCGGCGCTTCCCGTTTCACAATCCTGCCCGGGGCGGGCTGACGTGGTACGGCGAAGGCCGTGGCTGCAACAACCTGACGGGGTGGTTCGTCGTCGACAGCGTCACCTACGACGCCGCGGTGCTGACGGACATCGAGCTGCGGTTCGAGCAGTATTGCGACGCGTCCCCCGGCCCGCTGCACGGCAAGATGCGTCTGAGCCGTTAGGACCCTGCCGACGGCGAGGACGGTCAAGCCGGCGGGGCAGGCCACGGGCCGGGCGGCTTGCGCAGGGTTACGACCGGCTCGCCCCGCATCTTCCAGTTGGCTTTCCACTGCATGCCGGTCATGAAGCTGATCTCGTCGACGCGCAAACGGCAGGCCTCCTGGATGGTCTCGACGTTCAGCAGCTTGCCCAGGTTGTTGAAGTCGTTGTTGCTGGACGCGTACAGCGCGATCATCTTGTTGCCCTGCAGCACCGATAGCGACACGGCCTGCTTCGCGCCACCAACCTCGATGGTCAGGGTCTTCAGGCGGCCGCTCCGTTCCAGTTCGTCGATAACGCGGCGCAGCTCTTTCGCGTTCTCTTCATCGACGTAATCCGACTCGGCACCGAAATTGCGGTTTACGAGTTCGATGAAGAGTTCCGCTTCGTTGCCGGTGCCCCAGTGCAAGACGGGCTCGCGCTTGCGAATGTTGCGCAGGTCATAGAAGAACTTCTGCCGCTTGTCCGCCGAGAACGTGTTGATGTGATTGTCGAAATCGAAGCCGAATTCCGACGGCACCAGGAAATAGCGCAGGTCGCGCTCGGCGAAGTTGGCCGCGAGTTCCGGCTGGCGTTGCAACAGCTCGCCGACCCAGCTTTCCTTGAGATCGAACAACACCGTCCGCTCAGGGAACTGGGCGAAGAACTCGGGAAAATCCTCGTGTGCCAGCCATAGAATTCGCCCATCGGGATAACTGCCGCCCATCAGCGTGAAGTGCTTGCGCGTGGAGTCGTAGACCAGCGGGACCAGCCCGTCCGGCTGTCCCGCGCCGTTCTCGTGCACGAGGAAATTCAGGCGATGCTTGTCCTGGTCGTGAAACGCATAGATCAGGTCCCAGTCATCCCAGGGGTCTATCCCGGGCGAGATCATCTCCCAGAGCTTGCGGCATTCCCGGGTATCGGTTGCAGTGCGAATCACGCTCGAGCCTCGTCGTCAGGGGTGGCCCAGGCGGGCCTTGGACAGGCGCTCAGAATATCGCAGGCGCTCCGCAACGCAAAACACGGCTATACTGGGCGTGTCGGGTTGGAGGGGAAACGTGTCGGGAACAGGTCATGGTGGTGAGGCCGGAGCGCGCACGACGCGGCCGATCGGGCTCCTGGCGGTCATGGTCGGCATCCTGCTGGGTGTCGGCGCGTACACGTTCCTGTATGCCGAGGGCCTGTCATACCTCAGCGACGACCCCGAAACCTGCATCAATTGCCATATCATGCAGCCGCAGTACGACTCGTGGCAGAAATCGAGCCACCACACGGTGGCCGTGTGCGTCGACTGTCATCTGCCGCATGACTTTT
This sequence comes from Woeseiaceae bacterium, assembly GCA_041553075.1. Classification (GTDB taxonomy): domain Bacteria; phylum Pseudomonadota; class Gammaproteobacteria; order Steroidobacterales; family Woeseiaceae; genus UBA1847. The sequence goes on from JBFEJR010000058.1 coordinate 11,650, forward strand.
TCGGCAAGTACCTCGCGAAAGCCGACAATGGCTGGCACCACTCCAAGGGCTTCACGCTGCAGGACTTCCATGAGCCGATCATGATCAAGGAACCGAACGCGCGGATTCTCCAGGCCAACTGCCTGGCCTGCCACCAGGACCTGGTGCACGGCCTCGTGGCCGGCGTGAACGGGCCCGCGGAAGAGGTCCGCTGCGTGCACTGCCACGTTACGGTGGGCCACGGCGAGACGGCCGGGCTCGGTGGACCGGAATAGAAAGAATTTCTGACCAGGGTGTTGTGAACATGAAACGATTTCAGGGCGGATGGAGCACAGCGGGTGTCATAGGCGTCATCATCATCGTCGCTATCGCGACGGCGGGCGTCACGGCACTACTCGTCAATATCTTCGAGCGCAAGAGCGAGGCGCGGCAGCCGTTCCAGCGCCTGGTCGAGGTGACCGAGGACACGACCGACCCTGCCGAATGGGGAATCAATTTTCCGCGGCAGTACGACTCGTACCTGCGCACGGCCGAAGCAACCCGGACCCGCTTCGGCGGTCACGGCGGCAGCGAGGCGCTGCCTGACCAGAAAATCGAGCGCGATCCCTGGCTCAAGCGCATGTTCCTGGGCTACGCCTTCTCCATCGATTACCGGGACCGCCGCGGGCACGCCTACATGCTCGTCGACCAGGAGCTGACTGAACGGCAGAGCAAGCCGCAGACCGGGTCCTGCCTGCATTGCCACGCGTCGATCATGCCCCTGTACCGCAAGCTCGGCGACGGCGATGCGATGGCCGGCTTCGAAAAGAGCTACCAGTATTCCTACAAGGACCTGAACGCCGAGCTGCACGACATGGGTCATGCACATCCCGTGTCGTGCGTGGATTGCCACGACCCCGATACGATGGCGCTACGCGTGACGCGCCCCGGCTTCATCAATGGCATCCGCGCGCTGGCCGAGGGCGATGCCGAGGTTCCGCACCTGCCCACCGTGCAGAAATGGCGAGCAGGCAGCCGGGCCGCACCCTACGATCCGAACGTCGATGCCAGCCGCACGGAGATGCGCAGTTTCGTCTGCGGGCAGTGCCACGTGGAGTATTACTGCGCCAACAAGATGCCGCTGACGTTCCCGTGGGGCAACGGGCTGACCGCCGACAACGTCGAGACCTTCTGGAACGGCATAACGTTCGAGGACGGCCAGCGGTTCTTCGACTACCGGCATGCCGAGAGCGGTGCGGAGGTCCTGAAAGCGCAGCATCCCGAATACGAACTCTGGAGCCAGGGTATTCACGCCCGCAGCGGCGTGGCCTGTGCCGATTGCCACATGCCGTACCAGCGCGAAGGGGCCAGCAAGGTCTCGGATCACTGGGTGCGCAGCCCGCTGCTTAACGTAAACCGGGCCTGCCAGACCTGTCACCGCGTCTCCGAGGATGAAATCCTGTCGCGGGTCGACTCGATCCAGCAGCGCAACTTCGACCTGCTGCAGCGCGGCGGGGCGGCCCTGGTGGACCTGCTGGACACGATCCAGAAGGCGAAGGACGACGGCGCCACGGACGAGCAGCTCATGCCGGCTCTCGAGCTGCAGCGCAAGGCGCAGTGGCGCCTGGACTTCATCGCGGCCGAAAACTCGATGGGTTTCCATGCGCCGCAGGAAGCCGCCCGGGTGCTCGGGGAGGCGGCCGACTACGCGCGCCAGGGCCAGGTCGCGGCACTGACGTGGCGCGAGGGCGGCACCGTGCCGGTGGCGCAGGCGGAAGCCACGGGCGCCGGTAACTGACCGCG
>JBFEJR010000059.1:0-13301 GCA_041553075.1 Woeseiaceae bacterium
CGCGTCGACAGCGAGCGTGTTCAGGCCGCCGAGCGCGTTCAGCCACACGAAAATCGCGATCGTCTTGAGGAGGCCCAGCGTAACGAATTCCGGCGCCTCCGACAGGCCGAGCCGCCGCGTCGCGAGGCCGAGGCCCAGCAGCGCGAATGACAGGAACACGGGCCGATGGACCAGGCCGACCAGTCGGTCATCGAACTCGTTGTTGGAGCGTCGCGCGAACCGGCCGATGATCCCGGAAATGATCCAGTCGGCGATCTTGCCGACGATGATAAACGCTGCCGCGATGATCGCAGCCTGCAGGTAGGCGTTGGGCCCGATCAGTTCCGCAAGCCGCTGCACCTCGCCAATCAAATCGCTCACGCTTGCAGCACCCGCCTCAGTAGTTGGGATCGTACTCGGCTTCCGGCTCCTCCGGATCGGGTACGCCGAAGGTGCGGACGTTCGAGCCGGCCTCGTCGGCGGCCGGACCGTCGCCGGCCTGCATGCCCGGAGACTTCGGCAGGCGCGCCGTCTGTGCCGTCAGGACCTGCACGAAGGTATTCGCGATGTTCGGCGCGATGTTCGGCGAACTGACGAAGATTTTCTCGGGCGTCATGTCCGCTGCTCCGTAAAAGCGGGCATTGGCTTTGCGGTCCATCGTGACACCTGCGCCTTCCAGCGCCACGCCGGCAAACAGGCCGCGGCTGCGGGAGTAGGAATAGACTTCGGCCTGGAAGACGATGTCCGTCGAGGCGCTCGTGTGCCGGCCAACGGGTCCCGCGGCCACCGACGCGTTCGCGCCGAGCGTCAGCTTGCCGTTGGCGATCCCGTCAACGCTCTTGCGGGTCTTGAACACGAGAATGACGTCGGTCGAATCCGCGCCGACCTGCCAGCCGACACTGCCGCCGGTCAGCGTGATGAAGGCCGGGTTGCTCCAGGAGTTGTCATCCTGGCGGACCACGAGGATGCCCTTGCCGCGATGGGCGCCGAGCCCGAAGGCGGCGCGCACGACGTTGGGTATGACCGCGACCGCGTAGGCGCGCGACAACAGGTTGGGAGGAATCGCCTTTTCGGGGATTCGAGACAGCTGGTCGACCACATCGGCGGCATCCGCAACGCGCTTTTCTTCACGGGTTGCGGCGGCTGCCGGGGCTGTTACGAGGACGGCCAGCAGCGTGACCGCGGCCAATAGGGTTTTGCTGTTCATGATGTAATCCGACAAGACGATCGCGACAGGGTTCGATGATACGCGAAATCGCCGCACTATTCGTGCACCAGCACGGGCGGCAGCGGGATCTGGAGCGTGGCGCACACGGCCCGGATCAACTCGGCCTCGGGGACCGACAACTGCCTGTCGTGCAGCGCCGTGGCGCTGATCGCGCGCAGCAGCGACTCCTTGCCCTTGTTGTTGAGACCCTGCAGCACATCGAGACTCTGGTCGAGCACCGGCACCGGGTTGCGGGCGCCCGGCTCGAACGGGATGTCGCGCGCCCAGCCTCCCAGCGTCGCCGTCCCCGCGGCGAACGCGGCCCGGCTCTCGTCCGTGCTGTCGTGCCCGTGCTGCGCCAGGACGCGCAACAGTTCGACGGCGGCCGTCTGCACGGCCTGGCGCCCTACACGCCGCCGGCGCGCACGCTGTCCCGTGCCCAGGTTGCTGGTCAGGATGCGATGGAAACAGTACTCGTACAGGTCGATTTCGCCGTCGGTCTCGATCATGCGCGTGGTCATCGAGACGAGGTAGCCGAGTTCCTGTCGCGGGCGTTGCTTGAGCGCCGGGAAGGCTATTTCGAGCAGCGGCAGCAGGTACTCGGTACCGACCGCCGTGACTTCCTCGTAGTAACGCCGCAACAGGCTGGCACGTTCGCTGCCGAGTTGATCGCGTGCGATCGCCAGCTGTCGCTCGGTATGTGTGCCCGATCGATCCAGCACCAGGGCGAGCACCAGCAGGTAGGCGAAATCCGGTGAGTGCGCCGCGTTGTAGAGCGACTCGGGCAATGACTGGCGCAGCCGCTGCGCGTGGCGCACGTGCGCTTCGCCGGGCTGGCCCGCGGACGCCGCAATCGCGGCCGGCAAGTCCGGCGTGCCGGAAACCTGCGGCGCGGCCCCGGGCGCAAACCCGCTCACGCCCTCGCTGCGCTCCGCCTCGAGTCGCTGCGAGTGGCGCAGATCGACCCGCGGAAAGTCGGTTTCCCGGAAGTTCGGGTCGAGCGCCTGGATGCGTTCGACGAGCGGCGGGTGCGTGGCGAAGATGCCGGCGAACCGCGAACCCGTGCCGAACAGCATGTGGCTGATTTCTTCCGGGTCGGTTGCCTGGATCATCGAGCCGTGGCTGTAGCCGCCGATCTTCTTCAGTGCGTTGGCGATGCCCTCGGTCTGGCGCGTGAACTGCACGGCCGAGGCATCGGCCAGGTACTCGCGCTGCCGCGAGACACCGGCCTTGATGATGCGCGCAAAGAACATCCCGACATAGCCGAGGATGACGAGGCCGAGCCCGACGACCAGGATCGCCGCGACGCCGCCGCCGCGGCGGCTCGACGAGACGTTGCCGTAGCGGGCGCCGCGCAGGATGAAGCGGCCAAAGAGCGCGAGCACCATGATGCCGAACAGGATGCCCATGAGGCGCACGTTGAGCCGCATGTCACCGTTGAGGATGTGGCTGAACTCATGTGCCACCACGCCCTGCAGCTCGTTGCGGTCGAGAATCTCGAGCGCTCCCCGGGTGACCGCGATCGCGGCATCGTTCGGGGCGGAGCCCGCCGCGAAGGCGTTGATGCCGCTCTCCTCTTCGAGCACGTAGATTTCCGGCACCGGCACGCCCGAGGCAATCGCCATCTCTTCGACGACATTGCGCAGCCGGCGCCGCAGCGGGTCCTGCACGTCGGCCGATACCTGGGTGCCACCCAGTTGCCGGGCCACGGCCGCGCCGCCCGACGACAGCACGGCCGTCTTGAACATGCTGCCCCCGACGATGATCAGGGTCGTGATCAGGGCCGTCGCACCGAGGATGCCGGCGTTGCCCTGGACGAACTGACCGGCGGTGTAGGTGTATTGCAGGTCGGTGAACGAATACAGCGAAAAGCCGACGATGCAGGTTACACCGGCCACGATCAGCGCCGTCGCCACGACGTAGGCGGCCACGAGGCGTCGCGATACGCGTCGCGCCTGATCCTGTGCGGCGAAGAAGTTCACGCGGTGGGCGAACGTCTATCAGGTGAAAGAAACTTCGGGGGTCTCGCGCATCTCTTCGGATTCGATCTCGAGGAAGCTCGCCAGCTCGAACCGGAACATGCCGGCAATGATGCTGTTGGGGAAATTCTCGGCCGTGTTGTTGTAGCCCATCACGGCGTCGTTGAATGCCTGGCGGGAGAACGCGACCTTGTTCTCGGTGGTCGTCAGCTCTTCCTGGAACTGGATCATGTTCTGGTTGGCCTTGAGGTCGGGATAGGCCTCAGACAACGCAAACAGCTTGCCGAGCACGGCGCCGAGGGCCCCTTCGGATGCGCCCAGTTCCTTGATGGCCGCGGCGTTGGCGGGATCGGCCTTCGCTGCATCGAGTGCCGAGGAGGCGGCATTGCGCGCCTTGATTACCGCTTCGAGCGTCTCGCGCTCGTGCTTCATGTAGCCTTTGACCGCTTCGACGAGGTTCGGGATCAGGTCGTGGCGGCGCGTAAGCTGCACGTCGATTTGCGCAAACGCATTACGCACGCGATTGCGTTCATTGATCAGGCGGTTGTAAATACTGATCGCCCAGAACACAATTGCGGCGATTATTGCCAGAAAAATCAGGAATGAAGTCACTGTCCCGCTCCTTGCTGTCACATCGTGTTCCCAAGCATAACTCCCGGCTTGGGCCAAGACTAGCAACCCTTCTCGTTCTGGTGCTGAGCCAGCCGGCACTGGCCGGGTGGATCGGTGATGCCCGGCCCCTGATGGGGACCGAGGTGAGCGTGTACCTCTGGAGCGACGACCCCGCGGCCGGCCGCCAGGCGCTCGAGGCGGTGTTCGACGAGGCGGCACGCATCGATCGGCTCATGAGCACGTATCGGGAGGACAGCGAAATCTCGAAAATCAACCGCGAGGCCGCAACCGCACCGGTCGTGGCCGGCGACGAGCTGTTCTCGCTCATCCAGCGGTCTCTCGACATCTCGGTCCTGACCCGTGGCGCGTTCGACATTACCTACGACAGTGTCGGCCAGCACTACGATTTCCGGGAGCGCCGGCGCCCGGATGCCGCGACGGTCGAGGCCGAGCGGCCGCTGATCAATTACCGCCTGGTGAAGCTCGATCGCGCGGCGCGCACGGTGTCGTTCGCGCGCGCGGGCGTGCGCATCAATCTCGGCGGCATTGCGAAGGGCTACGTGGTGGAGCGGGGTATCGAGATCCTGCGCAAGGGCGGCTGCGAACATGCGATCGTGACGGCGGGCGGTGATTCGCGCCTGCTCGGCGACCGCCGCGGGCGCCCCTGGATGGTCGGCATTCGCGATCCGCGCGAGGATGGCGAGGTCGCAATCTCCATTCCGCTGGTCGACGAGGCGGTCTCGACGTCGGGGGACTACGAGCGTTACTTCGACGAGGACGGCGTGCGCTATCACCACATCATCAAGCCCAGCACGGGTGCGCCGGCGGAAGGGGTGCACAGCGCGACCGTTTTCGGCCCCGATGCCGTGATTACCGATGCCCTGTCCACGTCCGTGTTCGTCATGGGCGTCGAGCAGGGTCTCAAGCTGATCGGCACCTTGCCCGACTACGAAAGCGTCGTCATTGACGCGGCGGGACGCGTGTTTTACTCGGACGGCCTCGCGCCGCCGGGCGCCGAAAACGTCGAATAGCGCACAAATCAGCGAAATGTCGCCGAATTAAGACGGATATTCACTTCAAATTCATGTCCACGGGCTTATCATTGGCGGTCGGCGATTTGCCGAAAAAAGTATTGGGTATCACACTGATTTAACGTAACCTTTACCGCTTGTGTACCGCTGGCGCCACGCGCTGGTGCCGTGATTATGTTCAAGAAAATTGGGCATTTGTGACGATAATCACGGCTTGGGGCGTGCGCCGCTGTCACCATGCGGGCCTGAACAGAACCGTTTGGGTGCCCTCCATTGGAAGGATATGGGCTGGCGACACAAAGGAATGGACTTATGAAACTCAGGAACACGATCATTGCGCTGGCGCTCAGCGTACTCGCGGCTTCGAGCCTGGCATCGAGCGGCCTGGAGGGGCGGACGGCCCCCGATTTTGCGCTGAAGAACTCTACCGGGGACAATATACGGCTGTCGGAATTTCGCGGCGATGTCGTGATGATCAATTTCTGGGCAACCTGGTGCGGCCCGTGCCGCCAGGAGATGCCGCTGCTGGACGAGTTGTACAACCGCTACGAGCGCGTAGGATTCAACCTGCTTGGCGTCAATATCGACGACGATTCGAGCCGCGCGATGCGCATGGTGGAGGAACTCGGTGTCGATTTCCCGGTGCTGTTCGACGCGCGGAAGGAAGTCAGCAAGCTCTACGAAGTCGAGGCGATGCCGGTGACCGTGATCGTGGATCGGCAAGGCACGGTGCGCTTCGTTCACCATGGCTACAAACCCGGGTACGAAGACAAGTACCTGGACCAGATTCGTACATTATTGAGAGAGTAACGTGACCAAGACATTCATCACGATCATTGCCGCGACGCTGCTGGCACTTGGCGGTTTTGCCGTTGCCCAGGACGCGGCCCCGATCGAGTCGGACGCGGTAACCGAGGCAGCGCGCGAGGCGGCTGCGGAAGAGGCCCGATCGCGAGAGGCATTCCGGTCGCTGGACGAAGACGTTCAGACTCTCAAGAAAGAGGTCCTGGACCTCAATCGCGACCTGTTCCTGCTCGAAGAGGAACTGCTGTTTCCGGCGAACTCGCAGGTCGCGTTCTTCGTTTCGATGGATGTCGGCGAGTACTTCGAAATCGATTCAGTACAGCTCAAGATAGACGGTAAGGAAGTCGCCAATTACCTGTACACGGCGCGCGAGGCCGATGCGCTGGCCCGCGGCGGCGTACATCGACTGCACATGGCCAACCTCAAGACCGGCGAACACGAGTTCGTCGCGATATTTACCGGCAAAGGCCCGCACACGCGCGACTACCGGCGCGGCGCGACGACGGTGTTCGACAAGGGCATAGGCGCCAAGTATTTCGAGCTCGAGATTACCGACCGGGTCAAGAAGCAGCAGCCGGAATTCATCGTCAAGGAATGGGAGTGACCGTTGCCTCCAGGTCGCTCCATCCTTTCTAAGCTCGCACTGCTCGGGCTCTTCCTGGCGCCTTTGGCGTTCGCAGCGGAAGACGCGCGCGAACCGGTCGTCATAAAGGACCCGCAGTACGGCGAGGTCCTTTATTACTTCTACCAGGAAGATTATTTCCCGGCGATCGTGCGGCTGCTCGCCGCGCGGCAACAGGGACAGCTGGACGACCATGCCGAGGAGGCCGAACTGTTGCTCGGCGGCATGTACCTGTCCTACGGCCATCATCTCGAGGCCGCCGCGATCTTCGAGAACCTGCTCGCCGGCAACGTCGCGCCCGAGCTGCGCAACCGCACCTGGTTCTTCCTGGCCAAGATCTGGTACCAGCGCGGCTACCTCGACAAGGCGCGCGAAGCGCTCGGCTTCATCGACGGCGACCTGCCGCAGAATCTGCGCAGCGAGGCGTCGATGCTGGATGCCCAGATTCGCATCGCGGCCGGCGATTATGACAGCGCCATTGCCCGGCTCAGCGACTGGGACGATCCCACGGAATGGGCCAGCTACGCGCGGTTCAATGTCGGCGTAGCCCTGGTCCGCAGCGGGCGGGTCAGCGAAGCCGTGGCGCTGCTGGACGAAATCGGCCGGATGGAGCCGTTCAGCGAGGAGCTGGCCGCCTTGCGTGACAAGGCCAACCTGGCCCTCGGTTACGCGTTGCTGCAGGACGGACAACCCTACGCCGCCAAGGAACCGCTGCAGCGCGTGCGTCTCGAGGGGCCGTTCTCGAACAAGGCGTTGCTCGGCGTCGGCTGGGCCGATGCGGAAATGAACAACTACAGTCGTGCGCTGGTGCCGTGGATGGAACTTCGCGGTCGCGATCTGCTCGATCCGGCCGTGCAGGAATCGATGCTCGCGATTCCCTACGCCATGTCGCAGCTCGACTCGATCAGCCAGGCGGCGGACCACTACCTGAATGCGATAGAGGCTTTTTACGAAGAAGCCAATCGCATCGACCAGGCGATCGAGCGCATCGAGTCCGGGGATTTTTTCGAGCGGTTCTTCGAAGGCGACCGGCTGGACAGCACCGGCTGGTACTGGAGCCTCGAGGACCTGCCGCGAGGACCGGAAACCAACTACCTGTACCACCTGCTTGCCACCAACAAGTTCCAGGAAGGCCTGAAGAACTACCGCGACCTGCGCTACCTGCTGCGTAATCTCGATACCTGGCGTGACAATGTCGACGTTTACGACACGATGCTGGACACGCAGAAGCAGAAGTACGCGAGAAGCCTCGCCTACGTCGAGAAATCGCTGTTGCGGACCGACCTCGAGGACCTCGTTCGCCAGAAGCTGGTGCTCGACGCGGTACTCAACAACATCCAGCAGAGTCGCGACTGGCTGGCGCTGTCCACGCAGTCGGAATTCGATCTCTGGACCGAAATCACGAAAATCGAGAGCAATCCGGCGCTCCAGGCCGACCTCGATGAGGCCCGGGAGGTCCGCGACAAGATCGATCTCCTGAAAGGCGTGTTGCAATGGAACCTCGAGCGCGATTTCAACGAGCGCCTGACCGGGGTGGCCTACGAGCTGCAGGACACCGGCGCGGCGCTGATCGAGGCGCAGCGGGCGCGGCGCAAGATCGACGATGCGATGCGCACGGAGCCGGCGAGATATGCCGCCCTGAGCAAGCGTGTCGACGGCCTGTCGCCGCGTATCGACGGAATTGCGATGCGCGTGGACGAAGCGCTGGGCCGGCAACGGGCGTTTCTGCAGGAGATCGCCATCGACGAGCTCCAGGTGCAGAAAGAGCGCCTCGACGTCTACATGATCCAGGCACGCTTTGCGCTGGCGGCGATTTACGACATTGCCGCGACCTCGGAAGAGGAGGCGTCGGAATGACCGGTCTTCGTGCACTGGCACTGGTGGCCATCTGCGGCCTGTGGCCGGCGCTGCCGGCGGCTGCGCAGGTCGCCGAAGAAGAAACGATCAAGAGCCTCGAGAACAAGACCATCGAGGTCAAGCCGAGCAAGCTCAATCTGGACAGTTCCGAACTTGCTCGCCAGAGTTATCGCGATTTCCTCGACCTGGTTTCCAGCGATCCCGAATTGCGGGCCGAAGCCATGCGGCGCCTGGGCGATTTGGAGCTCGAGGCAGTCGAAGCCGAGCAGCTCGCGCAGAACATCGAGTCCATCGACTCCGGCCGGTTCAACAGTGCCGCGGAGATGTACCAGAAATTGCTCGAGGCCTATCCCGACTACCGGCGCAACGACACCGTGCTGTACCAGCTGGCGCGTGCTTACGAAGTCGGCGGCGATACCGACAAAGCCCTCGAGGTCCTCGATGAACTGGTGGGGCGCTATCCGGACACGTCGATCATCGACGAAGTGCAGTTCCGGCGCGGCGAGATGCAGTTCCTGCGCAAGAACTACGACGAGGCCGAAAAGGCCTACCAGGATGTCGTCGAGTACGGCCCCGGGTCGCGCTTTTACGAGCAGTCGCTGTACAAGCTGGGCTGGGCACAGTTCAAGCTGGCCTGGTACGACGATAGCCTCGGTTCCTTTTTCGAGCTCCTCGATCGCAGGATCGGCGGCACGGAAATCGGCGAGGGCGAAGAGCGCCTGGCGTCCATGTCGCGCGCCGAGCGGGAGCTGATCGAGGATACCTTCCGGGTCTTGAGCATCAGCTTTTCCTACATGGAGGGCGCCGAGAGCATCGACGCGCTGTTGGCGCAGCGCGAGGCGCCCGCCTATGCGCACATCATCTACTCGAATCTCGGCGACCTGTATCTCGAGAAAGAACGGTACCAGGATGCCGCCGAGACCTACGAGGCCTTTGTCAGGCAGGACCCCTACCATCCGAAGGCGCCGGTGTTGCAGTCACAGGTCATCGAGGCGTACAAGCAGGGCGGGTTCCCGAGCCTGGTGCTCAAGGGCAAGAAGGGCTTTGTCGAGCGCTACGCGATGGACGGGCCGTTCTGGGTGCGCAACCCGCGCGAAGACAACGAGGAGGTCGCCGGTCACCTGAAAGCCAACCTGACCGACCTCGCCCAGTACTACCATGCGGAGGCGCAGAAGGGTGGTGCCAAGACCGACTTCGACCAGGCCGCCAACTGGTATCGCAAGTACCTGCAGTACTTCCCCGACGAGGAGGATTCGCCGAACACCAATTTCCTGCTCGCGGAGATCCTGTTCGAGAGCGGCGAGTTTGCCGACGCGACAACCGAGTACGAACGCACGGCCTACGGTTACCCGTTCCACGAAAAATCGGCGGAGGCCGGCTATGCCGCGTTACTCGCTTACCGCGAGCACGAACAGACACTGAGTGACCCGGCCCGGCAGCAATGGCACCAGGCCTACCTCGACAGCGGACTGAAGTTCGCCGACACCTATCCCGAACACCCGGAGTCGGGCGCCGTGCTGACGGCCATTGCCGAGGACCTGTTCCACCAGGACCAGTTCGATCTCGCGATCTCGGTAGGTCAGACCGTGGTGGGCAAGCAGCCGCCCGTCAAACCGGAACTGGCGCGCAATGCCTGGACCGTCATTGCACATTCGCAATTCGATCTCCAGAACTACGTCGCTGCCGAGAATGCCTACTACAGCCTGCGCAGCGTCACGCCGGCCGATGACGCGGCCGCCAGCCGGGAAATCCACGACCGCATCGCGTCCTCGATCTACAAGCAGGGCGAGGCGGCCCGCGACGCGGGCGACCTGGACACCGCGGTATCGCACTTCCTGCGTCTTGGCCAGGCCGTGCCCGATTCGGGAATCCGCGAGACGGCCGAGTACGATGCCGCAGCAGCCCTGATCAACCTCGGGGCCTGGGACCGGGCCGCCGTCGTGCTCGAGGACTTCCGGCGCAACTATCCCGGCAGCGAATTCGCGGACGACGTTACGCAGAAGCTGGCCGTGTCCTACCTCGAATCCGGTCGCAGCGGTCAGGCAGCAGGCGAGTTCGAGCGCATTGCCGAGGCCCCGGGCAGCAGCGACGACGTGCGGCGCGAGGCCCTGTGGCAAGCGGCCGAACTCTATGAGAGTGCCGGGTCGCTGGCGGCCGAGCGGCGCGTCCTCAATGACATCGTCGTGCGTTATCCGGACCCCGTGTCCGAATCGATCGAGGCGCGCGCGCGCCTGCTGGAACTTGCGCGGCAGTCCGGCGACGAACAGGAGCGGGTCGCCCAGTTGCGCGAGATCGTGCGTGCGGATGCCGCCGCGGGAGCACAGCGCTCGGATCGCACGCGCTTCCTCGCGGCGACGGCCGCGCTGGAGCTCGCCGAACCGGTGCGCAAGCGGTTCGAGGTCATCAAGCTGACGCAGCCCCTGGCCGAGAGCCTGCAGCTCAAGAAAGACCTGATGGAAGACGTCATCGAGGCTTACACGAAGGCATCAGACTACGGTGTTGCCGAGGTGACCACGGCCGCGACGTACCGGCTGGGCGAGGTCTACGAACAGTTCTCGTCCGACCTGATGGAATCCGACCGACCGGCTGAACTCGCGGCCGACGCCCTGGAACAGTATGAAATCCTGCTCGAAGAACAGGCTTTCCCGTTCGAGGAGAAGGCCATTGATCTGTATGTGGCCAACACCGAACGCGCCGCTGACGGCGTGTTCGACGAGTGGGTTCGCAGGAGTTTCGACCGGCTTGCCGGCCTGATGCCGGCACGTTACGCGAAGAAGGAGCGCAGCGAAGATGTGGTTACAGCGCTTTACTAACAGGGGCGGGCGCGCCGCCGCCGTGCTCGCGCTGGCCGTGATGGCGGGTTGCGCCATGCCGGGTCCGCTCGTGCGCGACGAGGCCGGCAGGCCGCCGGCTCCGGCCGGGCCGTCCGGCGGCACCGTGTCCAGGCCGGATGTGCCGGCCGAGGTGCTGACCCGGTTCGAGCAGGCTACCGCGGTCATGGCGGCCGGCGACATGGTCGATGCCGAGCTGCGTTTCGAGGAATTCGTGCTGCTGTACCCGGATTATCCGGGTGCCTGGGTCAACCTCGCCATCATCCGGGCCGGCAATGGCAACGACGCGGCGGCTCGCGAGGCCCTGGACGCCGCCCTGGCCCTGGACCCGAACCAACCGGCGGCGCTCAACCAATTGGGCATGCTACTTCGCAGAAATGGGAATTTTCTGGAGGCAGAAGCCGCATATATGAAGGCTGTCACAGTTTCGCCTGATTATGCCTTGGCACACTACAACCTGGGCGTTCTCAACGACTTGTACCTGCAGCGGCTGGGCGTCGCGCTGCAGCATTTCGAGACCTACCTGGCGCTCGTCGGCGAAGACAAGCAGGTTGAGAAATGGACCAGCGACTTGCAGCGTCGCGCTGGAGTGGCGCAGTGAACGGCAAACGCAGCGGAACGAAGGACATGAGTACGAATCACAACAGAGTATTCGGCACCGGGTTCATGCTTGCCATGTTGTTGGCAGCGTTTGCCGCTTTTGCCCAGGATGCCGCGGACGATGACGAACTACTGCCGGCCGTGGATACGTCGGCGATGGAAGCGCCCGAGCCGACCGTCGACGCGGACGTGTCGCGTACCACGTCCGGCAATCGGGTCATGGATTCGATGGAACTGAGCCGCACGGAGATTACGGGTAACCAGGAGTTGCCCAAGGTGCTGTACATCGTGCCGTGGAAGAAGTCGGACCCGGGCGATCTCATGGGCAGACCCGTGAATACTCTGCTCGACGAGGTGCTGGCGCCGGTTGACCGGGAAGAATTTATTCGCCAGGTCGAGTATTTCAACGACCTGAAGGGTGACGAGTAGCAGGTGCGGGCAGGGTCCGCACCGGCAAGTAAGCCGGGAGCGCGCATGGCGCGTAACGGCAAGACATTGTTTGTAAGAGGAGCAGACAAATGAGCACTGTAGTGCGTTTTTTCCAGGAAGGCGGAGCATTCATGGTCCCCATCCTGTTGGTATTTGGAGCCGGACTGGCGATCGCGATCGAGCGCTGGACCTACCTGACCATGTCAGGTGCGAGCAATCGGGCGTTGTGGAAAAAGATCGTGCCGTTCCTGAAGGCCGGTAATTTCCAGGAAGCCGCGCAGCATACGGCGAAGTCGAAAGCCGCGATCGGCTCGATCCTGACCTATGGCCTGTATCGCGTGAAGTCGGCACGTCGTCGCGACGATATCGAGAAGGCAATGGAAGAGAGCCTGATGGAGGTTCTGCCGCGACTCGAGAAGCGCACGCATTACATAGCGACGCTGGCGAACATCGCGACGCTGCTGGGCCTGCTCGGCACCATTATCGGCCTGATCAACGCGTTTACCGCGGTATCGAATGCCAACCCGGCCGAGAAGGCCGACATGCTGTCGGCGTCGATTTCGGTGGCGATGAACACCACGGCATTCGGCCTGATGGCGGCCATTCCGCTCTTGTTGATTCACGCCCTGTTGCAGACCAAGACCAACGCACTCGTGGATAGCCTCGAGATGGCGAGCGTCAAGTTCCTGAACGCCGTCACGGAACGACAGCTCAACACGACCGGAGCATAAGTCATGATCCGCAGCCGCAAGGGCGGCCGTCGCAACATGGAGACGGCCGAACTGAATATCACGGCTTTCATGAACCTGATGGTGATCCTGGTTCCGTTCCTGCTCATCACCGCGGTGTTCTCGCGACTGGCAGTTCTCGAGTTGAACTTGCCCAGCTCCTCTAGCGAGACCGTGGACCCGCAGGAACAGACGTTCCAGCTCGAAATCATCGTGCGTCAGGACAAGATCGAAGTCGGCGATCGCAACCAGGGTCTGCTGGGGATTTACCCCAACAACGACGACGGTTACGACTACGTGGCACTTGCGGACAAACTGGCACAGCTCAAGAAGCGCTACCCCACGAAGACCGATGCGGCGATCCTGCTCGAGCAGGACATTGCATATGACACCATCGTGCAGGTAATGGACACGGTGCGCATCTCGCAGGAGATCGACGAACTCGAGGGCAGGATCGACAAGAAAGACCTGTTCCCGAACATCTCCATCGGCGACGCACCGGTGCTGGACGGAGAGGCATAAGCCATGGTCAAGTCAGCACGCGCAAAACGGATGGAGAAACACCATCGACGCAACAGGGGATCAGGTGTCCTGAACCTCGTGTCGCTGATGGATATTTTCA
>JBFEJR010000060.1:0-13231 GCA_041553075.1 Woeseiaceae bacterium
ACGTGACGCTGACGAAGAAGGGCCGCCGCGCGATCGACGAGGCCATCCGCCTGCGGCTGGCCGCGGCCGACGACGCGCTCAGCGGCCTGTCTGGGAGCGAGCGCAGGCAGCTCGCGGCGCTGTTGCGTAAAGTGGTCCTTACCGCGCAGTAGGCGCCTCGACGCAACAGGGCTGGCCACTCAATGGCAACTCCGATCGTTTACTACGCCCACCCCGGGCACAAGCATTCCCACGTCAACAGGCGGATGGCACGCGCCGGCGCCGGGCTGGACGGGATAACCTGGGTCGACCTGTATCGCGACTACCCGCGCTTCGACATCGATACGGACGTCGAGCAACGACGCCTCCTGGATCACGATGTCGTGCTGTTCCAGTTTCCGCTGTTCTGGTATTCGACGCCGTCGATCCTCAAGGAGTGGCAGGATCTCGTGCTCGAGCACGGCTTCGCATACGGCGAGGGCGGCGACAAGCTCACCGGTAAACGCATGATGCTCGCCGTTACGGCTGCGGGGCCCGAAGACGCGTACTCGAGCGGCGGGTACCAGCACCATTCGTTGCGGGACTTCCTGCGGCCGCTGGAGCAGACCGCGCGGCTCTGCGGGCTGCACTTCGCTGCGCCCTACGTGCTGTATTCGTCACTCAGCGCACCGACCACCGGCGCCGTCGAGCCGCACGTCGAGGGCTTCGTCCGCCTGCTCGAGGCGATACGCGACGACCGCTACGATTGGGAAGCGGCGGGTGGCCGCGAGACCGTGAGCTGTGATTCCCTGCCGATAGAGGAGGGCGACTGACCATGGACGGCTTCCTGCTGCTTGCTTTCCTGTTTCTCGTCGCCGGCGTCATCGCCGTGCCGATCGCGATACGGCTCGGACTCGGGTCCGTGCTCGGCTACCTGCTCGCCGGCATCGCGATCAGCCCGCTGCTCGAGCTCCTGGGCGTCGACGTCGTCAGTATCCAGCACTTCGCCGAATTCGGCGTCGTGATGATGCTGTTCCTCGTCGGCCTCGAACTCGAACCGCGGATGCTGTGGCAACTGCGCTCCCGCCTGCTCGGGCTGGGCGGCCTGCAGGTCCTCGTGACGGCCGCGCTGGTGACGGCGATCGCCAAGGCGCTGGGGCAGCCCTGGTCCATCGCCGTTGCCGTCGGGCTCGTCCTGGCGCTGTCCTCGACGGCCATCGTCCTGCAGACCCTGAACGAGAAGGGCCTGATGAAATGCGATGGCGGCCAGTCGGGTTTCGCGGTCCTGCTGTTCCAGGACATCGCGTTCATCCCGATGCTCGCGTTCATCCCGCTGCTCGCCCTGCCCGAACTCCAGCAGATCGTGGCCGAGGCGCACGGCGCCGGCGCAGCGCACGCCTCGCTGAGCCTCGTCGACCGGGTGCCGGGATGGCAGCGGGCGCTGCTGACCGTCGGCGCGATCGCGTTCGTCGTGATCGCGGGGACCTACCTGATCCGCCCGGTATTCCGTTTCATCGCGGTGACGCGGCTGCGCGAGCTGTTTACCGCTACGGCCCTGCTCCTCGTCATCGCCATCGCCCTGCTCATGGTCGTCGTCGGCCTGTCACCGGCACTCGGTACGTTCCTGGCCGGCGTCGTGCTCGCCAACAGTGAGTACCGGCACGAGCTCGAAGCCAACATCGACCCGTTCAAGGGCCTGTTGCTCGGCGTCTTTTTCATCACCGTTGGCGCCGGCATCGAGTTCGACCTGCTGCTGCAGAACCTCGGCGCGATTCTCGGGATGACGCTTGGCCTCGTGGCGCTCAAGGCGGCCGTGCTCTACGCCCTCGCGCGCGTATTCGGCATCGCCGGCAGCGATCGCTGGCTGTTTACGCTCGGGCTCGCGCAGGCGGGCGAATTCGGCTTCGTGCTGCTGGCTTTCTCGGCCGACAATGCGGTCATACCGGCCGCGCTCGCAGACCAGCTGATGCTGGTCGTCGCGCTGTCGATGTTGCTGACCCCGGCGCTGTTCATCCTGTACGAGAAAGTCATCTCGCCGCGGTTCGTACAAACGCAGGAGCGGGACGCCGACGACATCGACGAGGAAGGCACCGTCATCATCGCGGGCCACGGCCGTTTCGGGGGCGTGGTCAATCGCATCCTCTTGTCGTCCGGCTTCAAGACCGTGGTCCTGGATTACCGGTCGGAGCAGCTGGAGATGCTCAGGGCATTCGGCGTGAAAGTGTTCTTCGGCGATGCGATGCGGCCCGACCTGTTGCACGCGGCCGGCATCGAAGAGGCCAGGATGCTGGTCGTCGCCATCGACGACAAGAACAGCGCAACCGAGATGGTCCGCTACGTCGCCGAGCACTACCCGCACCTGCACATCGTGGCGCGGGCCATCGATCGGCACCATGTCTACGAACTCTACAGCGCGGGAGCACGGGACATCATTCGCGAGACCTTCGACAGTGCGCTGCGGGCCGGCCGCTCAGCGCTGGAGGCGCTCGGCGTTCACCCGTATGACGCCGAGCGGCAGCTGCGCGGTTTTGTCGCCAACGACCAGGAGCAGATGCTGGCACTCGCCTCGAGCTACGACCCCGATATTCCTGCACACGAGAACGAGGAGTACGTGCGGCGCACGCGCGAGTATCTCGACCGCTATGCCGACACCATGAAAGGGTACAGCGACGCCTTCGGCACGCGCGTCGATCGCGGCTGGGTGCCACCGTCGCCGGACGATGTCGCCAAGGAGGAGAAGAAGGACCGGGAGCGGTCCTGACGCGCCGCGACCCTAATCGTCAGGCGTATCGGGCGCCGGCTGTGCGACGGGCTGCGCCGCCGGCTGCGGCGGCCAGCCGGAACGCAGGTGCAGGTCCCGCTGCGGAAACGGAATCTCGATACCGTATTCGGCCAGCTTCGACTCCAGTTGCCACAGGTAGGCCGCCTTGGTGCGCGTCGGGCGACGGGCGCCCTGGCGATTTACCCATACCAGCAACAGGAAGTTCAGGCTGTTGTCGCCGTACTCGACGAGCCACACGTCGGGCTCGCGGCCCGGCATGTGCGTCAGCGTATAGGGCACGTCGGTGCAGGCCTCGATCGCGGCCTTCTTGACCAGTTCCTTGTCGGAGCCGTAGGCCACGCCGAACGGAATGCGCATGCGCAGGATATGCTCGGCCAGCGTCCAGTTGGTCAGCCGCGTCGACACGAACTCGGAGTTCGGCACCACGATGTCGATGTTGTCGTTGGTGTTGATCAGCGTGCTGCGCACGTTGATGGCCTTGACGGTGCCCGTCAGTCCGTTGTCCAGCTCGATGTAGTCGCCGACGCGCAGCGTGCGCTCGAACAGGATGATGAGCCCGGAAACGAAATTGTTGACGATCGACTGCAGGCCGAAACCGATACCAACCGAAAGCGCGCCGGCAACCAGCGCGAGGTTGGTGAAGTCGAGGCCGATCGAGGTCAGGGCGATCAGGAGCGCAAGCAGGATGATCGTGTAGTGCGTGAGGCGGCTGATCGTATACAACGCCGCTTGCCGCCCGACCGACTCCTTCTGCCCGACGCGGCGAATCACCAGGCGAATGCCGCGCGACAGCGCCCAGCCGATGGCAATGATGATGAGCGCCTGGACGATGTCGCCGGCGGTGACGGGCGCATCGCCGACCGTGAACAGGGTCGTGTCCGCCAGTTCGCTGATCCGGATCCAGGACGTTTTGGCCGCCTGGCCGACGTGCCCGAGCCACAGTCGGAAACCGCCCGAGTAATCGGCGATGGCGTTGTCGACCGCCGTCATCAGCAGGTCAAGATTCGCGGTCGCGCCGCTGAGTTCACCGACGTGGGCGAGTGTCTCCTGGGCGATCTCGATGCGCTGGTCGAGCAGCCGGCGCGCCGTGCGGGACAGCTCCGCCCGGTCGATCGTTTGCACGGCGAGCAACTCGTCCTCGGTCAGCCGCTTCCAGTCGGGCAGGCGCGCGCCGACGTCGCGGAGGAGTTCCGACCACGCGAGCGCGGCATCCTCGACGACGTCGACGCGGAGGTCCCTGCCCAGTTCGAGGGTCGTGAAATAACGGCGCGCCTGGGCCAGTGCCAGGGCCATGCGGCTCGCCGCGAGTTCGACCTCTGCATCGAGCGCACGCTGCTGCTGCAGGCGCTGTTCGGCGCGGCCCTCCGCGGTGTCGACGTCGAGGCCGGCGGCCGCCGTTTGCGCCTCGCGCAGGAGTTCTTCCTTGACGGCCACGGCTTGCGCAGCTGCTTCTTCCGCGGCCACGAGATCGTCGAGTACTTCCGGACCGCCTTCCGGCCCCAGGCGCTCCAGAATCAACTGGACGCGTTTCCCGAGTGCCTCGGCATAGGCGTTCGCGCCGCCGGCACTCTGTGTCAGGATGGCGAGACGCCGTGTGGCGATCGCCTGCATCGAACGGACCCGGACCAGGCGCAGTCCGGCAAGCCAGCGGGCGTCGCCGACGTTTGCATCGAGGTAGTCCTTGAAGGCCGCATCGCGGCGCCGGGTCGCGCCGGTCAGAATGCGTTGCTCGCGTTCGACTTCGAGTTGCGCATCGTCGGCCAGGCCCCGCGCGTCGCGCGCCTGGGCGGCCGTTTGCAATAGTTCGTCGATCGTGTAGACGGCCGCGGGTTCGGGCAGCTCCCGGCGCTCGCTATCCGCGACGCCGAGCAGCGACAGGTAGACTTGCAGGTTGTCCCTGACGGCCTCGACCAGGTCCGTGGCGGCCTGCTGGTTCTGTGAGCTGAGGCTCGCGATCTGCTGGTTCGTGTCGGCGAGAAACGCATCGACGCGAGGACGGACCTGCTCGGACGTGCCGTCGAAGTAGGCCCACCAGTTCTGTTGCAGGGAAGCCAGGTTGGGCGCGGTGGGCGATACCGCCGGTTCGGTTTCCTGGGCCGGCACGGCGCCGGCCGCGGCGAGCAAGAGGACCAGCGCGAGTACGGGATTGCGTCGTGCGAGCTGCATGTCGCGCAAGACTACCGGAACAGGGCCCGGAACACGATCTCGCCGGCCCGGGTCACTGGGCCGTGCCCGAGGCGGCGCGCGCGCAATGCAGCACCTGTTTGCGTACCGTCTCGAGCTTGCGATCGGACGCGTCGAAGCTCGACATCGTGCAACTGATGGCCGCGTCGACGTTCCCGCTGACGCCGAACACGGGCGCCGCGACGCAGACCAGTCCCCGGGTGATTTCTTCGCGGTCGACGGCAAAGCCGTTTTGTACGACCGCTTCGAGTTCCTCGCGCAGTGTCCTGGCGTCGGTGATCGTGTTGTCGGTATAGCGGCGTAGCTTGCGCCGCGTCACCCTGCCGATCGTCGCCGGGTCGCTGTATGCCAGCAGCACCTTGCCCATCGCCGTGCAGTGCAGCGGAAAACTCTTCCCGACTTCGGAGTGGAGCCGGATGACGAAATCGGCAGGTTCGATCTTGTCGATGTAAATGCCCTTCTCTCCGTCACGAATACCCAGCGTGGCCACGTTGCCGGAGCGCTCATGCAGAGCGTCGAGGTGCGGCCGTGCGATGCGGCGCACGTCGTAGTTGGCGGTGACGGATGCGCCGAGCCTGGCCAGCAACAACCCGCCCCGGTAGCGGCGCGTCGGTGCGTCGTAACTCAGTGCCGACAGCCCGGTGAGCTCCTTCAACAGCCGGTGCGCGCTGGCCTTGGGCAGGCCGGTGGCACTGACGATCTCGCTGAAGGTCAGCCCCTCCTGCGCATTGGCGGCAGCCTCGAGTATGCCGAATCCTTTGGTCAGTGCGCTCAATGTGGGCTCTCGCGGTGATCTTGACAATAGCCGAAATTTGAGGCCAAATAATCCCATAAATAAAACATAGTTTCAAATATGAAACTTCTTGCTTGAGGGGGATCTCATGAACATCACAGAGCTGTTGACCCGTTGCCCGGTCGTACCGCTGGTGCAGGCGGACGATCCGTCCATCGCCGTGAAGACCTCGCGCGCGCTGGCCGCGGGCGGATTGCAGGTGGCCGAGGTCGTGTTTCGGACCGACCGCGCGCTCGAGTGCCTGCAGGCGGTTGCGGACGAAGTGCCCGACGTCGTGGCTGGTGCGGGCACCGTGCTCAGCGCCGCGCAGGCCAACGCGGCGCTCGACAACGGGGCGAAGTTCATCGTGTCGCCAGGCCTCGATGACGGGGTCGTCGCGGTGGCCAGGGAGCGCGGCGTGCCCGTCTATCCCGGCATCATGACGCCGAGCGAAATCCAGCACGCCTACAACCTCGGCCTCGATACGGTGAAATACTTTCCGGCGTCGATCGCCGGTGGCGTGCCGGGCCTCAAGGCCCTCGCCAGCGTGTTCCGGACCATGAAGTTCATGCCGACAGGGGGCGTCAGCCCCGGAAATCTCGCCGAGTTTCTCGCAGTACCCGCCGTGCTCGCGTGCGGAGGCAGCTGGCTGACGCCGGCTGACGCCGTGGCAGCCGGCGATTACGACAAGATCACAGCGCTGGCCGCCGAGGCGGTCGCAATCGCGCGCCGGGCCAGAGGACAGAAAAATGGGTAAATACGTTTCATTCGGTGAGATCATGCTCCGCCTCAAGTCGCCGGGGCACGAGCGCTTTTTCCAGTCGCCGTCGCTCGAGGCGACCTTCGGTGGCGGCGAATCCAATGTAGCCGTCGCGCTCGCGAACTACGGTCTCGATGCGGCTTTCGTTACGGCACTGCCGGACAACGACATCGCCGAGGCGTGCCTCCGGGAGCTGCGCAGTTTCGGCGTCGACGTCAGCAACATCCGCCGCTCGGGCGATCGCCTGGGCATCTACTTTCTCGAATGCGGCGCCAACCAGCGGCCGAGCAAGGTCGTCTACGATCGCGCTCATTCGGCCATCGCCGAGTGCAGCCCCGGCGATTTCGACTGGGACGCCGTGTTCGACGGTGCCGAGTGGTTCCACATCACGGGCATCACGCCGGCGTTGTCCCAGTCCGCGGCGGACCTGTCGCTCGAGGCCTGCAAGGCCGCGAAGGCGGCCGGCGTCACGGTGTCCTGCGACTTCAACTTCCGCGGCAAGCTGTGGAAATACGGCAAGACCGCCCCCGAAGTCATGCAGGATCTCGTCAAGTACGTCGATGTCGGCATTGCGAATGAAGAGGATTGCCAGAAGTCACTCGGCATCTCGGTCGACGTCGACGTGCACACGGGCGAACTCGACACGGCCAAGTACGAAGCGCTGTCGCAAAAGGTGCTGGAAATCTACCCGGACATGTCGATCATCGCGATCACGCTGCGCGAGAGCCGCAGCGCGGATACGAACGGCTGGTCGGCGTGCCTGCGCGACAAGGACGGCTTCAAACTGTCACGGCGCTACGAGATCACCGACATTATCGATCGCGTTGGCGGCGGGGACAGTTTCGCCTCGGGCCTGATTGCCGGCCTGGCGCTGCATGACGACCGTCAGCAGGCGCTGGAGTTCGCGGTTGCGGCCAGCTGCCTCAAACACTCGATCTCGGGTGATTTCAATCGCGTGTCCGTGCCCGAAGTACGCAACCTGATGGGCGGCGACGCGTCGGGCCGGGTGCAGCGTTAGGGCCGGAAGAAGCTCGCGCCTTCCTCGGCACTCGAGGCGCGCTCGCGAAATGCCTGGAACAATTCGCGCCCGATACCGAAGGCGTGGGTATGCGACTCATCGGGCGCCGCTTCGCGCTGCTCGATAGCATCCGCAGCGACACTCAGGACCCCTTTGCGTGCGCAGATCGTCACGCTATCGCCATCGCGGATCTTGCCGATGAGCCCGCCCCGGGCCGCCTCGGGCGTTGCCTGGATCGCGGCGAGAACCTTGCCCGATGCGCCCGACATGCGGCCGTCAGTCAGCAGTGCCACCTTGAAGCCGCGATTCTGCAGCAGCCCGAGGTAGGGCGTCAGCTTGTGCAGCTCCGGCATGCCGATGGCGGCAGGCCCCTGGTTGGCCAGCACCGCGACGAAGTCCGTCTCGAGTTCGCCGGCGTTGAAGGATTGCTTGAACGCGTCCTGTGACGCGAAGACGCGCGCCGGCGCCGTGATCGTGTGGTATTCGTCGGCAACGGCCGAGATCTTGACGATGGCGCGGCCCAGATTGCCCCGCACGAGTTTCAAGCCGCCCTCCGGGTCGAACGGTTCGGCGACGGACGCGATGATCTCCCGATCGAGCGACGTGTCGGGCACCGGCCGCCAGTCGAGAATGCCGTTCTCGGCGAACGGCTCGACGCAGAAGCGGCGCAGACCGCGACCCAGGATCGTCGTCACGTCGTCGTGCAACAGCCCGGCATCGAGCAGGTCCCGCGCGACCAGGCCGAGGCCGCCGGCCGCGTGGAAGTGATTCACGTCCGCGATGCCGTTGGGATACACCCGGGCCAGTAACGGCACGGCTGTCGATAGCTCGGAAAAGTCTTCCCAGTCGATCGTGATGCCCGCCGCCCGGGCGATGGCCACCAGGTGCAGCGTGTGGTTCGTGGAACCGCCGGTCGCCAGCAGGCCGACGATGCCGTTGACGATGGCCTTTTCGTCGATGATCTCGCCTACCGGGCGGTAGTGATCGCCGAGGCCGGTGTTGCCGAGCACGCACCGTACCGCCTCGTCGGTGAGCTTTTCGCGCAGCGGCGTGCCCGGATTGACGAACGAGCCCCCGGGGAGTTGCAGTCCCATGAATTCCATGAGCATCTGGTTGCTGTTCGCGGTCCCGTAGAACGTGCACGTGCCCGGTGCATGGTAAGCGGCCGCTTCGGCCGCCAGGAGTTCGGCCCGGTCGATGCGTCCCGCCGCGAAATCTTCACGCACGCGCGCCTTTTCCTTGTTCGAGAGCCCCGAGACCATCGGTCCTGCCGGTGCGAAGATCACGGGCAGGTGGCCGAACGACAACGCACCGATAACCATGCCCGGTACGATCTTGTCGCAGATGCCGAGGAAGATCGCTGCATCGAAAACGTCATGCGACAGCGCCACGGCCGTCGCCAGCGCGATGACGTCGCGGCTGAACAGCGACAGGTCCATACCATCCTGTCCCTGGGTCACGCCATCGCACATGGCGGGTACGCCCCCGGCCACCTGCGCCACGGCGCCATACTCTGCCGCGGCGCGCTTGATCTGGGCCGGGTAGGTCTCGAACGGCTGGTGGGCACTCAGCATGTCGTTGTACGCGGTCACGATGCCGAGGCTCGGCACCTCGCCTCCGGCGATGGCCTTCTTCTCGATCGGCGAAGCGGCAGCCATGACGTGCGCGAGGTTGCTGCACGACGTTGCGGTGCGCGCCGGCCCCTGGTGCGCGGCGCGGTGTATGCGGTCGAGGTACGCGGAGCGATCGGGGCTGCTGCGTTCGGTAATCCTGTCGGTAACACGTTGTATGGTCGGATGCATGATTTCAGGGTGCCCAGTAGGTGTGAACGGGTGCGCGCTTCTGTCGCAGCAGGCGCGTTACGGGAAATTGCGGGTCGCCGCCTTTCGCGCGCTCATACACGGCGCGCTTGTCCTCGCCGAAGATCAGCAGCACGATTTCGTCGCTGCGCGATAATGCCGCGAGCGTCAGGCTGATGCGCGGATGCGGGCTCGCCGCGGTGTGCACCGGAAGGCACAGTGTCGACGATTCGAGGTCCAGCCCGGCAGCGAGATTGGCGGCGTCGGGAAACAGTGATGCGAAATGACCGTCGGTGCCCATACCGAGTAACGCACAGGCAAAAGGAATCGGCGCAAAGCGAACCTCTTCGTTCAGGTCCGCGGCCCGTTCCTCGACGGAAACGCCGGCGGCGAAGAAGGGCAGCAGTTCGGCGGCGGCCGCGTTGTCGACGAGCAAGGTGTTGCGTATCAGCTTCTCGTTGCTGTCCTCGTGATCGGCCGGCACCCAGCGATCGTCGCTCGGCAGGACCGCGACCCGGCGCCAGTCGGCGTCGGCCCGGGCGAGCTCGGCAAAACACAGGATCGGCGACGAACCGCCGCTGACGACCAGCGATGCCTCGTCCTGCACCGCGAGGCGGCGGGAGAGGGCGGCCACGATTCGCTCGGCCGCAGCCGCCGACGCCTGTTCGCGCGTCTCGAAAAGGAACTCCATGGTCTAGACCTCCGGATGCCAGACGTGGCCGTCGCGGTCGAGCATCGAGGACGCGCCGGCCGGCCCCCACGACCCGGCGACATAGGATTCGACCTTGTGGTCCGTTTCCTGCCAGCCATCGATGATGCCGTCGATGAACTGCCAGGCCGCCTGGACCTCGTCGCGCCGCATGAACAGCGCAGGGTTACCGCGCAGGACTTCCATCAACAGGCGTTCGTAGGCGTCGGGGTAGCGAATGCCGAAGGTCTCCTCGAAGCTCAGGTCCAGCGACACCGGGCGCAGGTTGAAGCCGCCGGGCCCCGGTTCTTTCGCCATGACCGAGAGCTGGACGCCCTCGTCGGGTTGCAGGCGAATCGTGAGCCGGTTCGACTGCACCTTGAAGCGCTGCTGCGGGAAGATCGAATGCGGTACGTCCTGGAACTCGATGACGATTTCGGAATGCTTGGCCGGCAGGCGCTTGCCGGTGCGAACGTAGAAGGGCACGTTCGACCAGCGCCAGTTGTCGATCTCGAGCTTGAGGGCGACGAACGTCTCCGTGGTGCTGGCAGCGCCGAGTTCGTCGAGGTAACCCGGCACGGTGGTGCCGCCGATGGCGCCGGCCCGGTACTGCGCACGCACCGTGTTGCTGAGTATGTGCTCACCGGTAATCGGGCGCAGGGCGCGCAGCACCTTGATCTTCTCGTCGCGCACCGCGTCGTGGTGCAGACTGGACGGCGCCTCCATTGCGACCAGGCAGACGAGCTGCATCAGGTGGTTCTGCACCATGTCGCGCAGCGCGCCGATCTTGTCGTAGTACTCGACGCGGCCTTCGACCCCGAGATCCTCCGCTACCGTGATCTGTACGTGGTCGATGGCGCTGCGGCGCCACAGCGGCTCGAACAACGAGTTCGCAAAGCGCAAAGCGAGCAGGTTCTGCACGGTTTCCTTGCCGAGGTAATGATCGATGCGATAGATCTGGTTCTCGGCAAAACAGTCGCCGACCTCATCGTTGATTTCGCGGGCCGACTCGTAGTCATGTCCGAGGGGCTTCTCGAGCACGATCCGGCTGTTGGCCGTGACCAGGCCGTTCTGCTGCAGGCCCCGCGCGATCGGCCCGAACAGCGCCGGTGCCGTCGCAAGGTACGCGACGCGGACCCGCTGTTCGTTACCGGCCAGCAACCCGGTGAGTTCGTGCCACTGGTCCGTCGCCAAAGCGTCGCTCTGGACATAGTGAATGCGCTCGCGCAGGTCGGCCCACTGGTCCTCGCGGAACTCGTCGTTCGGGAGATTACTGCGCAGGGACTGCTCGACCATCTGCAGGTAGTCGTCGCGCGTCATCGCCCCGCGGCTGGCCGCAACGATGCGGCTGTCGCCGGTTATCTGGCCGTCACCGACGCGGTGGTAGAGCGCCGGCAACAGCTTGCGCTGCGCCAGGTCGCCCGTGCCGCCAAAAATGACGAGGTCGAATTCCTCGACCGGTATGAAATCAGCCATGCGTTCCTCCGTAGGGCTGAAATTTTACTACGCATTTTGTTACAAAACCGGCGAAATTTGGCGTCAGAACTACAAAAAAACTGTAGTATTGCTACATGTTGGGTGAAATCAACCAGTCGCTGGGCCGTCTCAGCCGGGCGGAAAAACAGGTCGCCGAGTGGGTACTCGCCCATCCGCGCGAGGTGGCGGAATCGACGGTGGCCGAGGTCGCGCGCGCGGCGGCGACGAGCGAGCCGTCGGTCATCCGTTTTTGCCGGCGCATCGGCCTGAGCGGATTCCGCGAACTCACGCGGCGCCTGACCGAAGCGCTCAGCCGGCCCGACAGCCTCGTACATCGCGACGTCGGCGCCGGCGATTCGACCGCGGATGCGGTGGCCAAGGTGCTCGAGGCTGCGATTCGGTCGCTGGTCGACCTGCGCGGGCAGCTCTCGAAACTGCCGTTCGACACGGTCGTCCGGCAGATGGTCCACGCAAGGCAGTTCGTGTTTGCCGGGCTCGGCGCCTCCGGGCACGTTGCGAGCGACGCCAGCCACAAGTTTTTTCGCCTCGGCACGCCGTGCACGGCGCTGACCGACACGCCGACGATCCGGCAGTTCGCGGCGATCGCCGGGAGCGGCGACGTGTTGTTCCTGATATCCAAGAACGGCAACGCCGCTGCCCTGTGTGAGGCCGCGAGCATTGCCGGCAACAACAGCGCCATGGTCGTCGCCATCACCGACCCGAATTCGCGACTCGCGCAGGCGGCGGCTTATACCTTCGCCTGCGATGCGCAGGAAGATACCAACATCTATACGCCGCGCAGCTCGCGCCTCGTGCATCTCACGGTGCTCGATGCGCTGCATGTCGCTGCGGCATTGGCACTGGGCGACGCAGCCGCCGAAAACCTGCGCCGCTGCAAGGATGCCCTGGCGCCGCCGGCCTGATCAGAGGCCGGCTTTGCGCAAGGCGACGCCCAGCATGGCCGCGGCCAGCAGGATGAACAGGACGGCGATGGCGCGGCGCATCGTATGCGGCGCGACTTTCCCCTGCAGGCGCGGCCCGATCTGGCCGCCAATCAGTACGCCGGGAATGTCGTAGACGAGCAGGTCCCAGGGCACGGCGGTCCAGCCGCCGTCCCGAATGAGCTGCACGGCAAGCGTGGTCGAGGCGAGCGCCACCGTGACGATGACGACCATGACGGAGGTGGCAGCCGCTACGGCGATCGGGAGTCCCTTGCGCGTGAGCTTGGAGATCGTGACTTCGCCGATGCCGACCGACACCATGCCGGTCAGGAACGCGCCGATACCGGTCAGCGAATAGCTGCGCCAACCCAGTCGCGGTTCGGCGTACCGGTATTCCTGGCCCCGGGAATCGACGATGGACGTCGGTGGCCCCTCCAGCCCGAATGCTTCGCTGTTTGCCGGGGGCTTGTTGACCCACATGACGACAGCGAGGATGGCAACGAGCAACGCGTAGCCGGTGAGCAAGATCGACTCGTGCACGTAGCTCGCGGTCAGGGCGCCGGCCACGGCGACGGGTACGGCAACGCGCAGGATGCGTCCGGCAAGCCGGAAGTCGATCAGGCGGCGGCGGTAGTAGCCGATGAAGCCCGAGAAGAACCCGAAAGTCTGCGTAATCAGCGCCGCGCTGATCGCTGCGATGGTCGAGTGCAGGACATATTCCGGGCCGAGTAACGGAAACACGAGAATGAAGATCGGCGTGAACAGGGCCGCCCCGCCGATGCCGCTGAGCATCGCGAGCGTCGCAACGACGATCGACACGGGGAACATGAACCAGTAGAGCGTGAAATCCATA
>JBFEJR010000061.1:0-13099 GCA_041553075.1 Woeseiaceae bacterium
CCGCCCGTTTACCTCGTGCACGGCGAGGAGCGGGGCCAGCGTCCGCTGCTCGAGAAGCTGCGCGCGGAGCTCAAGGCCCCGGCCGAGATCGCCCGGTACCAGCAGAAAATCACGATCTGAGGCGCTGCGCCGAGCGGGCTACCTAAAAATTAGTATTTACTAATATAACAAACCCACTTAGACTCGGTCTAACTCACCAGTACCAACTGCCTCGAGAGGCCCGGCAAATGCTCGACACCCTGATGCTGTCACGCCTGCAGTTCGCCGCGAACATCAGTTTTCACATCCTGTTTCCGATGATCACGATAGCGCTCGCGTGGGTGCTGTTGTTTTTCAAGCTGCGCTTCAACGCGACCGGCGACCCGAAGTGGATGAATGCCTACCGCCTCTGGGTCAAGGTGTTTGCGCTGAGCTTCGCGATGGGTGTCGTCAGCGGCATCACGATGAGCTTCCAGTTCGGTACCAACTGGCCCGGTTTCATGAACACGGTCGGCAACATCGCCGGGCCGCTGCTCGCCTACGAGGTACTGACGGCGTTCTTCCTCGAGGCGACGTTCCTCGGGATCATGCTGTTCGGCTTCAACCGGGTCAGCAACCGCATGCACACGATCGCGACCGTGCTCGTCGCTGTCGGAACGAGCCTGTCGGCATTCTGGATCCTCGCGCTGATTTCCTGGATGCATACGCCCGCCGGCTTCGAGATGCGGGACGGCGTTGCCCACGTGACGAGCTGGCTCGAGGTGATCTTCAACCCGTCGTTCCCGTACCGTCTCGCGCACACGATGGTGGCGTCGTTCCTGACGGCGTCGTTCCTGGTCGCCGGCCTGTCCGCGTATCGCTGGTTGCGCAATGACCGGACGCCCGCCGTCGCCGCGGCCATGCGCGTCGGTATCGTCATGGCCGCGGTCCTGACGCCGCTGCAGATCGTCGTCGGCGACCTGCATGGCCTGAACACGCTCGAGCACCAGCCGGCCAAGGTCGCCGCGATGGAAGGGCTCTGGGAAACACGCAAGGGTGCGCCGCTGGTGCTGTTCGCGGTACCCGATGCCGACACCCGGTCCAACCGGTTCGCCGTCGAGGTGCCCAAGCTCGCATCGTTGATCCTGACACACGACCCGAACGGGGAGGTTAAAGGCATCGATGAGTTTGCCGATGCCCACCCGCCGGTCGCTGCCGTTTTCTGGGCCTTCCGCATCATGGTCGGCATCGGTGTGCTGATGCTCGCCGTCTCCTGGTTCGCGGCCTGGAAGCAGCTGCGCAAGCGGCCGATGCCGACGTGGTTCACGCGGGTCCTCGCGTTGATGACGTTCTCCGGCTGGGCCGGCGTTCTCAGCGGCTGGTATACGACCGAGATCGGGCGGCAGCCTTACCTCGTCCAGGGCGTCATGCGCACCGCGGAAGCGGTTACGACGCTGCCGGCAGGGAACGTCGGGCTGACCCTCGCACTCTACCTCGTGCTGTACGCGGTGCTCATTGCCGCGTACATCTCGGTGGTCTTCTACCTGGCGCGGCAGGCCGGCAAGGCCGAGACCAAGTCGTCCGCACCGACCGCCCTCGGCCCTGCCGTGCTGCCACGTTCACAGATGGAGCCGGGCCATGCTTGAGCAACTGCCGGACCTGGCCACCCCCGCGGGCTGGCTGCCGCTGGCGTTCATGGCCGTCATGGGCCTCGCAATTCTCGCGTACGTGATTCTCGACGGCTTCGACCTGGGGGTCGGCCTGCTGCTCGAGGCCGGCGACAGCGGGGAAAAGGACACGATGATCGCGTCGATCGGACCGTTCTGGGACGCCAACGAGACCTGGCTCGTACTCGGCATCGGTATCCTGCTGGTGGCCTTCCCGGCGGCGCACGGGATCGTGCTGGGCGAGCTCTACCTGCCCGTGGCGGCGATGCTGATCGGGCTGAGCCTGCGCGGCGTTGCCTTCGACTTTCGCGTCAAGGCTGCCGCGAAGTACAAGTCCCTGTGGGACCATGCGTTCTTCGGTGGCTCGCTGCTTGCCTCCCTGGCGCAGGGCTACATGCTTGGCCGCTACGTCACGGGGTTCGCCGACAACGGCTGGAGCTACGCGTTCGCGGCCCTGATCGGCCTGTGCCTCGCCTCCGGGTACATGTTGCTCGGCTCGACCTGGCTGATCATCAAGACCGAGGGCCGGCTCCAGCGGCGCGCCATCGACTGGGCGCGGCGCTCGGTCTACCTGCTCGCGATCGGCATCGCGGCCGTGTCGCTGGCAACGCCGCTGGTGAGCACCCGGATTTTCGACAAGTGGTTCGGCCTCGAGAACCTGATTGTGCTGTGGCCGATCCCGGCGATCACGGCAGCCATGTTCGTGATCGCCTGGCGCTCCCTCGCGCGACTGCCACTGCGCCTGGACGAGGACAATCACTACGGCGAATCCGTACCGTTCATGAGCACCGTGGCCATCTTCCTGCTCGCGTTTCACGGGCTTGCCTACAGCCTGTTTCCCTATGTCGTCATCGACCGGTTGACGATCTGGGAGGCCGCGGCGGCGCCCGAGTCCCTGATGGTCATCTTTGTCGGCGCAGTTATCGTGCTCCCGGTCGTGATCGGGTACTCGATCTATGCCTACCGTATCTTCCGCGGCAAGGCGACCGAGCTGACCTACTATTGAGGGCTTGATCGTCTTGCCTGCAAGCCGCTGCGCGGCGGGTCGAACGGGTCGAGTCTGCGACCGTTTCCTGCGATACTTCGCCGCTCGCCCGAGCACATCACCCCGAGGACATTGCCGTCCGTGAGCCATGCCGTGTTGAAACGCTATCTCGTTGCCGCAGCCGCTGCCTGCAGCGTGCTGCTCGGTGCCTGTAGCCACACGGCCATAAGCCCCGGCGCGACGGAACTGGCACCGCCCGAGGCCTGGGCGCGGGGCGGGGTGGCGGAGGGTGCCGAACCGGACTGGCTTGGCACCTTCGGGGATGCGCAGCTCGCCGGCCTGGTGGCCGAGGCGCTGCAACACAACTACGCGCTGGCACAGGAGCGCGCGCGGCTTGACGAAGCGGCGCAGGCCGTCGTCGTGGCGCGCGCCAACCGTCTGCCCTCGCTCGATGTCTCGCTGTCCGCGGCACGCAGGGGTAGCCGCGACACCGGCGGCGCGCGCGTTGCATCGGAGTCGTTCGGCCTCGACGCCGACGCCGCCTGGCAGCTCGACCTCTGGGGCCGCCTGAGCAAGGCGCAGCAGGCCGCCAGGCTGGCACTGGCGGCGCAGGAAGCGAGGGTCGAAACGGTGCGGCGCGACGTGGCGGCCCAGGTGGCCACCGCCTACTTCCAGGTGCTGGCCGACAAGCAACTGCTCGAGGTTGCCGCGCGGCGCCTCGAGAACGTCGAGGCCAGCCACGAGATCGTCTCGAGCGGCTACCGGCAGGGCCTGAACGATGCCCTCGACCTCTACCTCGCGCGCAACCAGGTCGAGCGGGAGCGGGCCAACCTCGCGCAACAGGAGCAGACCGTGGCCGAGGCGGTGGCCGACCTGCAGCTCGCGCTGGCGCGCTACCCGGACGGCCGCATCGAGCTGCCGACGGCGCTGCCGATCATGGCCGATCCGGTACCGGTCGGCCTGCCGTCCGCATTGCTGGCGCGCCGTGTCGATCTCGAGGAGGCATGGCTCACGCTGCTGGCCGCCGACGCCCGCCTGGCGGCCGCGCACAAGGCGCGCTTCCCGAGCCTGAGCCTGGTCGGCAGTGCGGGCGTTGCGTCCGCCGAACTCGGCGACCTGCTGGACACGGATCTCTCCGTCTGGTCGGCCGCGGGCAGCCTGACCCAGCCGTTGTTCAATGCCGGGGAGCTCGCGGCGCTCGAGGAGCAGGCGGCAGCCCGGGTCCGCCAGGCGGAACAGCAATACCTGGCCCTGGTTTACAGCGCGTTCGCGGAGGTCGAGAATGCAATCTCTCGTTCCACCTCGCTGCAGCAGCGTTACGCGGCTTTCCTGGACGCCGAGCGGAACTCGCGCGCCGCGCTCGAGCTTGCGCTCGAACAATACCAGCGCGGATTGGTCAGCTATACGACGGTCCTCGAGTCGCAACGCAGCGCATTCGAGGCCGAGGCGACCGTGGTCGAGCTCAGGAACCAGCTATTGCAGAACCGAATCAACCTGTTCCTCGCCCTGGGCGGGGAATTCGAGGCCGACAACAGATAATGAATGCCAGACTCAAGAAACTGATGCCGCTCGTCATCTTCGGCGTGCTGTTCCTGGTCGCGATCGTGATCCGGCTGAACCCGCCCGAGCCGCAGCAACGACGCGCGGCAACCGGGCCCGCCATGACCGTCGAAGTCAGCAACGTGCAACCGGTCGACTACCAGGTGATGCTCGAAAGCTACGGCACCGTGCAGCCGCGTACCCAGAGCATCCTGGTATCGCAGGTCGGCGGCCAGATCGTCGAGGTCAACGAGAATGTCCGGGACGGCGGGTTCTTCGAGAAAGGCGACGTGCTGGTGCGCATCGATCCGCGCGACTACGCCGCGAACGTGAGCATTGCCGAGGCGACGTTGATGGATGCCCGGCAGGCGCTGGCCGAAGCAGAGGCCCGCACCAACCAGGCCCGCGAGGACTGGGAGCGCCTCGGCAATACCGGCGAGCCGAACGACCTGGTGCTCCGTATCCCGCAGCTCGAGGCGGCCAGGGCCAAGGTTGCCTCGGCGCAGTCCGGGCTGCAGAAAGCGCAGCTCGACCTCGAACGCACCAACATCGTGGCCCCCTTTGCGGGGCGTATCCTGCAGAAATTCGTGGACGTCGGCCAGGTCGTGTCGATGAACTCGCAAATCGCGGAAATCTATGCGACCGACTATGTCGAGATTCGCCTGCCGCTGCGCAACCGCGACCTGCCGTTCATCGAACTGCCCGAAGCGTATCGCTTCACGGACGTGCGCAGCGCCGCCCCCGGCAGGGTGGAGATTCGTTCCGAACTGGGCGGCGTGGAAACCTGGGAAGCGCACCTGGTGCGGACCGAGGGCGCTATCGACGACGCAGCCCGGCAGCTCCACGTCATCGCGCAGATCGACGATCCGTTCGGCCGGGGCTACATATCGGGCTTGCCGATAAAGATCGGCCAGTACGTGACGGCGCGGCTTGCGGGCAAGGTGCTCGAAGGCGCGCTCGTGATTCCCAATAACACGATCTACCAGGGCAGCTATGTTTACACGGTCGCGGACGGCGTGCTGCGGCGGCGTGACGTGGACATTACCTGGCAGAACGACAGCGAAGCGGTTATCGGGGCCGGGCTCGAGCCTGGCGACAAACTGGTGACGACGCCGCTCGGCCAGGTGACGTCGGGGCTCCGGGTTGCGGTCATGGACGAGCAGCGCGAATCGGGCCCGCGCCCGGATGCAAAGGCAGGCCAGTAATGATTGCCTGGTTTGCCAGAAACTCCGTCGCCGCCAACCTGCTGATGGTGACCATCATGATCGGCGGCGTGTTGTCGCTGGCCGAGGGGGTACGGCTCGAGATTTTCCCGCCGTCGGACCCGGACACGATTAGCGTGGCGGTGTCGTTGCGCGGCGCCACCCCGGAAGACGTCGAACTGGGAGTCGCGGTCCGCATCGAAGAGGCGGTGCAGGACCTCGAGGGCGTGGAAAAAATCACCTCGCGTTCCGTCGAGGGCGGCACCCGGGTGTTCATCGAGGTCGATTCCGGTTACGACCCGCGCGAACTGCTGGACGACGTCAAGAGCCGGGTCGATGCGATCAACGTGTTTCCCGCCGACACCGAGAAGCCGGTCATCAGCCTCGCGCAGCGAACCTGGGCCGTCATCAGCGTGGTGGTGGCAGGCGACTACAGCGAGGAGGAAATTCGCCTGTACGCGGAGCACGTGCGGGATGACCTCCTGCGGCAGGAAGGCATCAGCCAGGTAAGCCTGAGCTCGGTGCGATCCTACGAGATCGCGATCGAAGCCTCGCCGGACCGGCTCCGGGAGTTCGACCTGACGCTCGCGGATATCGCGGCGGCGATCCGCGGCAGTTCGATCGACCTGTCCGCGGGTAACGTGCGGACCCAGGGCGGCGACGTTCTGATTCGCTCGAAGGGGCAGGCCTACCGGCGCGTCGACTTTGAATCCATCGTCGTCAAGACCAACCCGGACGGCTCGATCGTGCGCGTCGGCGACGTTGCCGAGGTCATCGACGGCTTCCAGGAAGAGTCGTTGCGTACGCGCTTCAACGGCAAGTTCGCCGCCTTCATCGACGTATCCCGCGTCGGCGACCAGAACGCCATCGAGATTTCCGAGATCGTCAAAGAGTACATCCGGGAACGGCAGGACTCACTGCCGGTCGGGATGGAGTTGTCCTACTGGGACGATGACGCGGCGCGGCTCAAGGACCGGCTCGGCATCATGACCAACAGCGCGGTCCAGGGCAGCGTCCTCGTCATCCTGTTGCTGGCGCTGTTCCTGCGGCCGGCCGTCGGCATCTGGGTTTTCCTGGGCATCCCGATCAGCTTTCTCGGTGCCTTCATCGTGCTCAACCTCCTGGACATCAGCCTGAACCTGATGAGTGCCTTCGGCTTCATCATCGTCCTCGGCATCCTGGTCGACGACGCCATCGTCACGGGCGAGAACGTCTACGCGCACATGCGCAGATCGGGCGGCGGCCTGGACGCCGCCATCAACGGCACGAAGGAAGTCGCCATACCCGTGACGTTCGGCGTGTTGACGACGATCGCGGCTTTCATGCCGCTGCATTTCATCGAAGGGCGCCTCGGGGACATCTTTGCGAATATCCCTGCCGTCGTGATCCCGGTCATGCTGTTCTCGCTGATCGAGTCGAAGCTGATCCTGCCGGCGCACCTGAAGCACATTCGCCTGCACGAGCACGACGGCAAGGCGACCGGGTTCCAGGCCTGGCAGAGCCGGTTTGCCGACGGCTTCGAGAACCTCGTCAACCGGTATTACAAGCCGGCGCTCGCCTACTGCCTCCGGCACCGTTATTCGACGCTGGCGACGTTTTCCGGGGTGCTGATCATACTCATCATGTTGCTGCAAAGCGGCTGGACGCGATTCGTGCCGTTCCCCACGATCGAGAGCGAGACCGCGACGGCGTCACTGACGATGCCCGTCGGCACGCCGTTCACGGTAACCGACCGCCATGCGCAGAAGCTCGAAGCGGCCGCGCGGCAACTCAAGGAAAAATACGTCGATCCGGACACCGGCGAGAGCATGATTGTCAACATGCTGGCCAGCGTCGGTTCCGGGGGTCCGCATCTCGCGCGGGTCCAGATCGAGACGGTGCCGCGGCAGGATCGGACGATGCCCTTCTCCGTGTCCGAGATGGTTATCGAATGGCGCCGCCTGGTCGGCGAGATTCCCGGCGCCGAAAGCCTGAATTTCCGCTCCTCCTTCTTCCGCGCGGGTGATCCTATCGACATCCAGTTCAGCGGCAACTCGCTCCAGACCCTGCAGACGGTCGGCGAGGAGACCAAGCGCTACCTCGCGGCCATTCCCGGGGTCTTCGAGATTGCGGACAGCCTTTCAGATGGCAAGGAAGAGCTGCAAATCGAGCTGAGCCCGCAGGGCCACCTGCTCGGGCTCACGCGCAACGACATCGTCAACCAGGTCGGCCAGGCGTTCCTCGGGCTGCAGGCGCAGCGCATCCAGCGGGGCCGCGACGACGTGCGGGTGCTGGTGCGATTCCCCATCGAGGAGCGCAGCACGATCGCCTCCCTGCAGGAGCTGCTGATCACGGCGCCGAACGGCCGCCGCGTGCCGCTCGCCAACGTGGCGGAGATCCAGCCGGGCCGCGGGCCGTCCGCGATCACGCGCATCGATGGCTACCGCGTGCTGAACGTGACCGCGGACCTCAACAAGGACACGACCAACACGGTCGTGCTGTTCAACGACTTGCGCCAGTATCTCGACGAGTTGCTCGTGAAGTACCCGAGCGTGACGTACTCGTTCGAGGGTGAGCAAGCCCGGCAAGCGGAGACGTTCGGCAGCCTGGGGATCGGCCTGGTCGTCGTGCTGTTCGCGATCTACTGCATGCTGGCGCTGCCCCTCAAGTCCTATGCACAGCCGTTGATCGTCATGTCGATCATCCCGTTCGGCATGATCGGCGCGGTGATCGGCCACTGGCTGATGGGCGTCACGATGACCATCCTGAGTTCCCTCGGTCTCATGGCGCTGATCGGCGTCGTGATCAACGACAGCCTGGTCCTCGTGGACTTCGTCAACCAGCGACACCGGGGCAAGGGACAGGACCTGCTCACGGCGGTACAGGAAGCCGGCCCGACGCGGTTCCGCCCGGTCATGCTGACGTCGCTGACGACGTTTTTCGGGCTGACACCGCTGTTGCTCGACCAGTCCTCGTCGGCGCAATTCCTGATGCCCATGGCGATATCGCTGGCATTCGGCATCCTGTTCGCGACCGTGATCACGCTGATACTGGTGCCGGTGAACATGATCATCGCGGACGACATCGCGACGTTCTTCCGCGCGCGGGTACGCGCCGTACGCGGCGCGCTCGCGGCCGACACGTCATCGGGTTGACTACTGCGGCGGCACGCCGATGGCCGCCTCCACGCTGCGCCAGTCGACGAGCTTGAAGTTCTGGTCTTTTTCGATCCAGGGGTTGGCGTCGTCCTGGACAATCAGCAAACCCCTCGGATAGCGCGGCAGCGCGGCGGAGTTCGCCTCGACGCCATCGGTGTGGGAGACGCCATCGACCGTGCCGTCCCTGCTCGACGTGATGCGGATTGCGCCGACGACGCGGTGCGGCGGCTGGCGTTCGTAGAGCACGAAGCGATCCGCGCCTTGCGCGGATACGACCAGGTAACCGGTACCATCCTCCTCGGCGTACAGGGAAATACCCTCGACGTCATCGATGAGACCCTGGCCCGCGGCGATCGTGTCCACCTCCCGCGGCGTCGACGCGGGATCGGATAGCTCGAGTGACCAGACGCCGTGGTCTTCCTCGCCGACAAACAGGCGTCGTTCGGCGTCGTCGAAGACGCAGCCCTCGAGCTGCCCGCCGAGTCGTTCGGTTCGCACCAGCTCCGTCGTAATCGCGTCGCCGTGGTCCGTCGCCCGCCAGAGTTCGACGGCGCCATCGGTGTAGGTGACGCCGGCAACCGGGCTCCCGTCCAGTAAACCGAGGCACACGCCGTAAGGGGCGGCGCGCCGCACCCTGGTGTCGCCGAGATGCCTTATGATTGCGCCGTTTTCGGTGGCCGTAATGCGCAGCCAGGACAGCCCGTTGACCTGGTCGTTGCTCGCGACGACGAGATTGCCGCGTACATCGACGTTGTTCACGCGCCCGATATCGAGGTGCTGGTGGTCGCGGCCCGCGAGGTCGTAGACGAACAGGCCCTCTTCCTTGTTGGTGCCGAGGATCAGGGACAGCGCCGGGTTCGACGGATGAACCCAGAGAGCCGGGTCATCGGCGAGGTCACCGGCGCCCGCCATGGGTGCGGTTTCAGCGTCCGCGGGGACGAGGTGCAGGCGGTAGGGCAGGAACCAGGAGGCGCAGCCCGACAGCAACAGCAGCATGACGGTGCCGCGCAGCACGCCCGCTTTAATTTTCGGCACAGTCATGACGCGCGAATGTAACAGGTTCGCGCGCAGTACGTATAATGTTGATTCCCTGCGGTAGCGACATTGACGAGGAAAACACCTGGTGGCGAAAAAAGCGGACGGAAGCAATGGCGGACTCGGGGTCACGGGATTACTGGCGCGCTTCATCGGCGCGCTGTTGCTCGTGCTCGTGACCTACAACCCGAGCGGTCATTCCGCGTATCACTGGATTTCGGAGGCGATCGCAGAGAGCGATTTCGGCCCGCTGCACCTGATCCTGCTCGCCGTGCTGCTGATCGGATGGGTCGTCTACTGGATCGCGACCTGGCGCGCGCTCGGGGTGCTCGGCGTGGTTCTCGTCGGCGTCCTGCTGGGCGGTATTGTCTGGCTGCTGATCGATATCGGGCTGCTCAAGGCCGAATCGGTCTCGGCCGTGACCTGGATCGTGCTGGTTGCGCTGGCCGCGGCGCTGGCAATCGGCGTCTCCTGGTCGCATATCTGGCGGCGCGTGACCGGCCAGATCAACGTCGAGGACGTCGACGACTGATCAGGCGGCCTGCTGCCGCTTCTCGTTGACGAGGAGCAGCAACTCCGCCGCTGCCTCGGCATCGCACAGGGCACGATGGTGCTGCCTGAGGGGGATTCCGTAGCGGGCACACAGCGATGCCAGGCTGTAGGACCGGTGTCCCGGGTACAGCTTGCGCATCGAGGCACAGGTACAGAGCTTCGGGTAACGGAAGTCGCGGCCGAGCCGCGCGAACTCGCGCGCGATGAAGCCGTAGTCGAACTCGACATTGTGGGCCACGAAGATCGCGTCGCGCATGAATGCCTCGAAGTCGTCGGCCACATCGGCAAAGTAAGGCGCGCCGGCGACCATGTCCGGCGTTATCCCGGTCAGCCGGACGATGCCCGGGGGAATGGTTCGCTGCGGGTTGAGCAGCGCCTGGAAACGATCCACGACCGCGCCGTCGACGATGCGCACCGCGCCGATTTCGGTGACGCGGTGGTGCTCGCCGCGCCCGCCCGTGGTCTCCACGTCGACGACGACATAGGCCTGCGAGGGGTCCAGCACCCAGCGGACCCGCAGCACGTCCGCGCGGAAGCCCGCGTCGCGGAGCTGCTCCAGGCGCAACAGCTGGTTGCGCCGCAGCTGGTCACCCTCGGTCTTGACCTCGGCAAAGCGCGCGCCGTCCTCGTCGACGATCATGACGTCGGGATACCCGTAGCGGGAACCCGGGTAGTCGCGGCACAGCCTGCGCAGGACGGTGCCGATGGCGTCGGGCGGCCCGTGCTCGAGCAGCGCGAAGACGGCGTCGTTCATCGACCAGCGCCAGCGAAAGATGCCGTTCGGCGTGCCGAAGTGGCGCGTAGCGACGCGCAGTAGCGCCTTCTTCGCGGCGCCGGGGTTCGCGAGCAGCGCAATGCGGTCCTCGATGCGGCGGCTGTTCTGTGCGTAGAAAGTACCGTTCGCGAGTGCGGCGGGCAGGAATTCGAAGGGCGAGTGCACCGCCGTCTCGCCGTCCGCGAACAACTCGTCCCAGAACAGCAGGCCGAAAAGCGTGCGCCAGACGAGGTTCTCGGTGCAAAAGGCCGTTATTCCGCGCGCCGCGAAGTGTTCGACCACGGCCCGCTCGGGCGCGCCGCTCTTGCTTTCGTCGATATCGACGAGCTCCCCGGCGCGCAGCGCGTCGGTGGCGGCCGAGGTGCGCTTCTTCCTGAACTTGCGCTCGTACAGGTCCTCTGCGAGCAGCCACTCCTCGTCGCTGCGCGGGCTGTCGAGGAGTTGCTCGAGGAAGCGGCGGGCCGCGTCCGGCGGCTTTTCCCTGAGCAACAGGCGCGCGACACGCTCGCTGCATTGCACCGATTCGCCCCGTCGATACAGGGACAAGGCCAGGGCAGGGTCTTTGCGCTGCTCGGCCTTGCGTCCGAGTTTCCAGGCCAGTTCGTCGCGGAGGCCGGCGCTGCCGGGGAAGTTCGCCTCGGGCCAGTCCGGCGCTTCGTTCCACAGGCGCTCCAGTTCGGCCGCCGCGGGCCGTGCTGCCATCCTGAGGCGCGTCGCGAAGTAGTAGTGCTCGAGCGCTTCCTCGCGGTCGCTGAAGCGCGGCTCGTAGCTGTTACGCGGGTTATGCGTCCTGACGAGGCCGAGATCGCGCATCGTGAACTGCGAGAGGCTTTCCCGGACCCGCCCGAAGTACAGGAACAAGAGGTACCGCACGGCCTCCGCGCGCCGCTGCACGAGAATGGCGCCGTTGTCCACGGCGGCCATGAACTCGCCCGGTGCGAAGTTCGCGAGCACGAACTCGACGAGATCGGCCTTCTTGAAGGAACGGCTGATGCCGGGAAAGCGGGGCGTGACGATGCGGTAGATCTCGCTGCGGGTCAGGAACGACAGGGTCTCCTCGAAATGCGCCGCGCCCGGCGCGCCCACCCAGCCGGCGTCTTGCAGCGAGTCGAGCAGCGGTGACAGCTTGCCGAGCTCCGGGTAGCGCAGCCTGGCGCGGGAGAACAGGCGGCCCTTGCGATTGACCAGCCTGACGTACAGGCACTGCGCCTCGCGGGACAGCGAGCGGAAGTCACGGACAAACGCGGCATGCTCCCCGAGCAGCGTATGCGCATAGTGCTCGGCGACGAAGTCGAGCATCTCCACGAAGTGCCCATGGTAGTAAAAGGTGGGCAGCGGCCGGCGGCGCTGCACCGGAACCCAGTGCGTCTGATCGAAATCCACCCGGGGGAATGTACCACGCGTCAGCGTGCGTTCGAGCAGGCCCCGGAGCTGCGCTCGCAGCTGCAATTACCGCACTTGTTCGCGCGCTCGGCCAGTTCCGGATCCTGCCGCGACAGCCAGAGGTGGAATACGCCCCAGCCGGCGCACAGCAGGACGATGGCAAGCAGCGCAACGAGATAATGCGTCACGTTCTGCGCCTCACGTCGAACTGAACAGGCCGGCGAAGCCCATGAAAGCCATCGACAGGACGCCGGCAATGATCAGGTTCATGGCCGTGCCCTTGATCAGGGCAGGGATGTTCGACAGTTCGGACTCCTCGCGCAGGCCGGCGAGAAGCACGAGCGCGAGCGTGAACCCCATGCCCGCACCCAGCGCGTAAACGATGCCCTCCCAGAAACCGTAGCCGCGGTTCGTGGCGAAGATGGCCAGCCCGAGAATGGCGCAGTTGGTCGTGATGAGCGGCAGGAAGATACCCATGGCGCGAAACAGCGCCGGGCTGAGCTTCTTGATCAGCATCTCGATGAACTGCACCGTGCTCGCGATGACCACGATGAAACAGATCAGGCGCAGGTAGGGCGCATAGATCAGGATGTAGGTGTTCAGCACCCAGGCGCAGACCGCCGTGACCAGCATCACGAAGGTCGTTGCCAGGCCGAGGCGCGCGGAGGTCTCGAGCGAATTCGACACGCCCAGGAACGGGCACAGCCCGAGGAAGTACGCCAGCACGAAATTGTTGACGAGC
Source organism: Woeseiaceae bacterium (assembly GCA_041553075.1). Lineage (GTDB taxonomy): Bacteria > Pseudomonadota > Gammaproteobacteria > Steroidobacterales > Woeseiaceae > UBA1847. Next base: position 12,976 of record JBFEJR010000061.1, read on the forward strand.
AGCGCACTGACAAAGACCCAGAGCAGGTTCTCCATTAGCTGCCACTCCTTTCCGCTTTGGCGACGTCGGCGAGGAACTCGTCCTTCTTCTGCCCGAACCAGTTGAAGAACAGCAGGATCACGCC
>JBFEJR010000062.1:0-12508 GCA_041553075.1 Woeseiaceae bacterium
GATTCGTGAGGCCAATCTGGCCTGGGCCATGGGCGACCTCGGCGTCGGCCTGATGGCGTGGCTGAATATCATCGGCATCCTGATCCTGTTCTTCATGGGACGGCCGGCGCTGCGCGCGCTCAAGGACTACGAGGCCCAACGAAAGGCCGGTGTCGACAAGTACACGTTCGACCCCAAAGCACTGGGCATCCGGAACGCCCACTTCTGGGAAAACGGCGAATAACGGGACACGGGACGCCCGCCCCGCCTGCCCTCAAATAAGGTGCCAGTCACCGTATTTAAAAAATACGGTGACTGGCACCCTATTTTCTTAATACGGTGACTGGCACCTTATTTGTTGGGTACCGGATTTAGCGGTTCGGGAAATTGAGGGCCTTGCCATCGACGGCGAGCGCTGCCTCGTGCATCGCTTCGGCCAGCGTGGGATGCGCATGGATCGTGCGCTGCAGGTCTTCGGTGCTCGCCGAGAACTCGAGCGCGAGGACGGCCTCGGCAATCAGCTCGCCGGCCATCGGCCCGACGATGTGCACGCCGAGAATCTCGTCATCGTCTTTCGACGAGATGATCTTGACGAATCCCGAGGTCTGCTCCATGGCCTTGGCCCGGCCGGCCGCCATGAAGGGGAACTGCCCGGTCTTGTAGTCGCGTCCGCTCGCCTTGACCTCGGCTTCGGTCTTGCCAGCCCAGGCAATCTCCGGGCTCGTATACAGCACGGACGGGATGACGTCGTAATTCATCTCCGCCACTTCGCCCGCGATCAGGTCCGCCACCATGACGCCTTCTTCGGAACCCTTGTGCGCCAGCATCGGGCCGCGCACGCAATCGCCGACCGCGAACACGCCCTTGACGCGCGTGCGGCATTCGTCGTCGACCTCGATGAAGCCGCGCTCGTCGAGCTGAATCCCGGCGTCGTCCGCGAACAGGTCCCGGGTCACGGGGCGCCGACCGACGGCAACCACGAGCTTGTCGACTGTCAGCGAGTGCTCACCGTCCTTGTCCGCGTAGGTCACGCTGACGCCCTTCTTGCCGACCGAGGCTTTGTTGACCTTCGCACCGAGCCGGATGTCGAGCCCCTGTTTCTTGAAGTCCGCGGCAGCCACCTTGGCGACGTCGCGATCTGCCATGAACAGGAAGTCGTCCATCGCTTCGAGGATCGTCACCTTGGCGCCGAGTCGTGACCACACGCTGCCGAGTTCCAGGCCAATAACGCCCGCGCCCACGACACCGAGCGTGCCGGGCACTTCCTCGAGCTCGAGGGTGTCCCACGAATCGATGATGTGCTTGCCGTCGAACTTGGCGATTGGCAGCTCCACCGGTTCCGAGCCCGACGCGAGGATGACGTGTTCCGCCGCGATGATTTCTTTCTTGCCGTCCGCCGGCGTGAACTCGACCTGCTTACCCTTCAGCAGCCTGCCGTGGCCGACGAGGCCCTCCACCTTGGCCGCCTTGAACAATCCGGCAATACCGCCCGTAAGCTGGCGCACAATACCCGCCCGCCGCTTCTGCATTGCGGCGATGTCCATCTCGACGCCGCCCGTCTTGATGCCGTGCTTCTTGAACTCGTGCGCGGCGCGATGATAGAGCTCCGACGACTCGAGCAGCGCTTTCGACGGGATGCAACCGGCGTTCAGGCAGGTTCCGCCGAACGCATTCTTGCCGTCCCGGTTCTTCCACTCGTCGATACAGGCCACGGACTTGCCGTGCTGTGCAGCACGGATGGCCGCGATGTATCCGGCAGGGCCGGCACCGATGACGACTACGTCGAATTTTCTGCTCATCCGGATCGGGTCCTTGTCAGTTTAAAGCTGCAGCAGCAGGCGCGAAGGATCTTCGAGCTGCTGCTTGATGGCAACGAGGAATTGTACGGCTTCCTTGCCATCGATGATGCGATGGTCGTAAGTCAGCGCGAGGTACATCATCGGGCGCGCCATGATTTCGCCGTCGACCACCATCGGCCGTTGCTGTATCGAATGCATGCCGAGAATCGCGCTCTGCGGCTGGTTGAGAATCGGCGTCGACATCATCGAACCGAAAATCCCCCCGTTGGTAATCGTGAACGTACCGCCGGTCAGGTCGTCCATGCTGATCGTGCCATCCTGGGCCCTGGCCGCAAGTTCCCCGAGTGCCTTCTCGAAATCGGCGAAGCTCATGCTGTCGACGTCGCGCACGACCGGAACCATCAGGCCGCGGTCGCTCGAAACCGCGATGCCGAGATCGTAGTAGTTGTGGTAGAGGATGTCGCTGCCCTCGACCGACGCGTTGACGACCGGGAACTGCTTCAGTGCATCCACGGCCGCCTTGGCGAAGAACGACATGAAACCGAGGCGTACGCCGTGCTTTTTCTCGAACTCGTCGCGGTAACGCTTGCGCAGCGCCATGACTTCGGTCAGGTCGACCTCGTTGAAGGTCGTGAGCATGGCCGCCGTCTGCTGCGCTTCGACCAGCCGTTCGGCGATCCGCGCCCGCAGCCGCGACATCGGTACCCGCTTTTCCTCGCGCGCCGGGCCAGTTTCGGCGACACCTTCGTGTACTTCCGGTTCTTCGCCCGACGTCACCTCGCGGCCGCCCGAGGTCTTCAGGAACGCCATCACGTCGGCCTTCGTGACGCGGCCGTCTTTGCCGCTACCCGTCACCATGGTCGCGTCGAGATCGTGTTCCTCCAGCAGGCGCCGCACGGCAGGGCTGGTCTTGACCGGGCCCTTCTTCTCCTCGGCCTCCGGCTTGTCCGCAGGCTTCTTCTCCTGCGGCGGCGCCTCGTCGTCCTGCGGCGCAGCCGCCGCCACCTCGCCCTCTTCGAGAATCGCGAGCACATCACCGGCCACGACGGTTGCCCCATCCTCGACCACGATCTTCGACAACGTACCGGACGCTGGTGCCGGTACCTCGAGAACGACCTTGTCCGTCTCGAGGTCGACGAGATTCTCGTCACGCGCAACGCTGTCGCCGACCGCCTTGTGCCACGCGACCAGGGTCGCGTCGCTGACTGACTCGGGTAACGGTGGGACCTTTATTTCAATGCTCATACTTATTTCCGTTTCGTTTTTTCGGGCTTGCGGACCTTGCTTGCCTCGGTGGAAATATCGAGCGCGGCTTCCACCAGTGCCTGCTGCTGTTGCAGGTGTATCTTGAAGACACCGGACGCAGGGGCCGCTGCCCCCGGACGTCCGGCATAGTAGAGTTGCTGCTGCGGAGAAAGCGGTTCCTGCAGCCGGTGCTTGATCTGGTACCAGGCACCCTGGTTGAGCGGTTCCTCCTGGCACCAGACGATTTCCTCGACATGGTCGTACAGCCGGATCATGTCGGCGTACTGGGTGATCGGGAACGGGTAGAGCTGCTCGATGCGAATAATCGCGATGTCGTTGATGGCGTTGACCTCGCGCGCTTCGAGCAGGTCGTAGTACACCTTGCCGCTGCAGAACACGACGCGGCGGGTTCGCTTGGGATCGATCGCCTCGATCTCGGGGATCAGCAGTTCGAAACGACCGGTCGAGAGTTCGCTCAGCGCCGACACCGAACTCTTGTGGCGCAACAGGCTCTTCGGTGTCATGACGATCAGCGGCTTGCGGAAGTTGCGCACCTGCTGGCGTCGCAGCATGTGGAACATCTGTGCCGGGGTCGACGGCACGCACACCTGCATGTTGTGCTCGGCACACAGCTGCAGGAACCGTTCGAGGCGGGCCGAGGAGTGCTCCGGGCCCTGGCCCTCGTAGCCGTGCGGCAGAAACATCGTCAGGCCGCACAGGCGACCCCACTTGGCCTCTCCCGAACTGATGAACTGATCGATGACGACCTGCGCACCGTTGGCGAAATCGCCGAACTGTCCTTCCCAGATAACCAGCGTGTCGGGCGCCGTGCTGGCGTAACCGTATTCGAAACCCAGCACGGCTTCTTCCGACAGGAACGAATCGATGACGCGGAACGCATTCGGCTTGTTGACGATGTGCTCGAGCGGCACGTACTCGTGATTGTTGAGCTGGTTGTGCAGCACCGCGTGGCGATGGAAGAACGTGCCCCGCCCGCTGTCCTGCCCGACCAGCCTGACCGCATGGCCGTCGGCAAGCAGCGATGCGTAGGCCATGGTCTCGGCAAAACCCCAGTCCATGTCCATTTCGTCAGCGGCCATCCTGGCGCGATCATCCATGATGCGTTGCACGCGGCCGTGCGGTTTCAGGTCCGGCGGATACGTCGTGATCGCCGCGCCGAGTCGTGCGACGGTCTCCGGACTGATCGTCGTGTCGACCGGGTCGTCCCACTCGACATCATGGTACCGCGTCCAGTCGACCGTGTACTCGTCGCCGATCATCCCGAGACTCGACTTGGGCACCGGCTCACCGCGGTCGAGGCGATCGCGGTAACTGTCCTGCATCTGCGCGGCTGTCGTCGCCTCGATGACGCCATCGCGCTCCAGCTTGTCCGCATACAGCTGGCGCGTCGTCTTGTGGCCCTTGATGCGCCCGTACATGATGGGCTGGGTCGCCGCCGGCTCGTCGGCTTCGTTGTGCCCGTGGCGGCGGTAGCAGACCAGGTCGATGACCACGTCCTTCTTGAACTTCCTGCGGTACTCGAGCGCGAGGCGCGTCACGAACAGTGCCGCCTCGGGATCGTCGCCGTTGACGTGGAAGATCGGCGCCTCGATCATCTTGGCGACGTCCGAACAGTAGTCCGTCGAACGCGCATCCGAGGGCCTGCTCGTCGTAAAGCCGATCTGGTTGTTGACGACGATGTGCACGGTACCGCCGGTGCGGAAACCGTTGGTCTGGGACATCTGGAACGTCTCGGTCACGACGCCCTGGCCGGCAAACGCGGCATCGCCGTGAATGAGCACGGGCAATACCTCGGTGCGTTCGATGTCACCGCGGCGCTGCTGGCGTGCGCGTACGGATCCCTCCACGACCGGGTCGACGATCTCGAGATGCGAGGGGTTGAATGCAAGCGCGATGTGCACGTTGCCCCCGGGCGTTTTCATGTCGGCCGAGAAGCCCTTGTGGTACTTGACGTCGCCCGATCCCTTGAGCTCCTCGAGGTCGTAGTTTCCTTCGAACTCCTCGAACAGTTCCTCGGGATTCTTGCCGAGAATGTTCACGAGCACATTGATGCGGCCGCGATGCGCCATGCCGATCACGATCTCGCGCAGCCCGTCCGCGCCGCCCTGCTGGATGATGTCGTCGAGCATCGGGATCAGGCTTTCCCCGCCTTCGAGCGAGAAGCGCTTTTGCCCGACATAGCGCGTGTGCAGGTAGCGCTCGATGCCTTCCGCACTGGTCAGCTGGTCGAGAATCCAGACGCGCTCCTCGTTCGTGAGGTTGTCGGCGAGCGACGCCTCCTCGAATCGCTTGCGCAGCCACAGGCGCTCGCGGGCTCGCGAGATGTGCGCGAACTCCGCACCGACCTTGCCGCAGTAAATCGACTTCAGGTGCTCGATGAGGTCGCGCAGCTTCATGCGCTCATCGGGCGCCCCCGTGAGTCCGCCCGTGGAGAACTCGGTATCCATGTCTGCCTCGGTCAGGCCGAGGTAGTCGAGTTTCAGGACGCCCGGCACGCGCCGGTCCATGAGCCCGAGCGGGTCGATATCCGCGATCTGGTGGCCGCGCAGGCTGTAAACCTGGATCAGGCGCGCGACCGCGGCCTGCTTCGCCCCGGCGCTCAGTCCCTGCCCGGGCTGGCGCCGCGTTGCCGTCCCGCTGCGGCGGCCCGAAGCGGCCTGTGCGAGCAAGTCATCGCGGATGCGCGAATGCACGACCTCGGTGCCGGGGTCCCCCAGCGTCGCGAAGTAATCGCGCCAGCCGTCCGGGACAGCGTCCGGATTCTCGAGAAACTGCTCGTAGAGTCGCTCGACGGCACTCGCGTTGCTCCCGAAGAGCGGCGTCGAGGCCAGTTGTTCCTTGAGGGAATTACTCATTTTTGTCAATGACTTAGTGCGCAGCTAAGCCGCGATTGCGAGGCCTGGCGGGGAGCTCCCCGAAAGGGGCGCTAGTTTAGCCCAAGCATGCCGCAAGGGGAATGCACTTTCGGCAACGAGATGTAACTACAGCAGACGGAACAGGTGGACGAGCTCGTAGCACACGAGGCACGCATAGCACGAGAAAAACGTCGTCAGGAACAGCCCGGTGCGAATGCGGTTGAGGAACCGCGCCTTCGCGAGGAACACGAGCACGAGGATCCCGACGGCCGTCATGGCCATCTTGGTGCTCGTGAACGCCGTCGTCCCGTGCGCCATGATCGCCCGCATGACGGGATTCGCCTCGATCATGCCGCGATCGAGCAACTGGAGCGTCAGGAAGGCGTCGGCGCAGGACAGCAGCATCGTGCCGGTCGCGAGAAAGAAGAGCCAGGGGTGATGCCAGTCGAGGAAGATCACCGCTTCGTCCGCCACGCGGCGATGCGCGTGACGCCGTGACAGCGCGAAACCGTAAGCCACCGTACGCCACGAGAACTGCCGCCGATCCACCCCCACTCGTTGTTCGCTTATCGCCCCGCTCGCTTGCATGGTCTTGCCTTTCCCCCTGGGTCAGTCGCCGCTTGCCCCCGATGTTACCTCGAGAAGGTAGGCGATCAGGTCATCCCTGTCGTCCTTCCTGGGCACACCGGCGAACGTCATCCGGTTCCCGGGCAGGAAGCGTCCTGGTTGCGCGAGCCAGGCATCCACCGCCGCGGGCGTCCAGACGAAATCGGCATTGCGCATCACGGCAGAGTATTCGAAGCCGCTGCGCGTGCCGACGCTCGTCCCGAAGAAGCCGAAAAGTGCCGGACCAATCATGTTGGAACCGCCCTCTTCGAGGCTATGGCAGGCTTTGCACAGGGCCGCCCCGCGCTCGCCGCGCGTGCGGTCGGCGCTCGCGTACGGTTCCGTCGCCAGGTACTCGGCCGCGGTCATGATGACCTGGTCGCCCAGCGTCGCTGCCGTGGGAAGCGGAGCCTGATCTGCTGCCTTGCCGGCTTCTTCGTCGTTCTTGCCGCAACCTGCGATGGCCACTGCGAGTGCGGCTGCTGCCAGCAGCCCGGAGCGATTCTTCAATGCCAACCCCTCAAAGCGTTTAACAGCAATGAATATAGAGCAATTTACGTACCAATTCCGCATCAGTCTGATTTGGCCCGTTTTTTTCCCGGCGGGGTTCCGGCATGCCCGACGCCGCTGTATAGAATACCGACAGTGGCACGTGGGGATTTTGGCGAGGCATGGCAATTCTGCGCATAATGGGTCGCGACGGGCGCAGCTGCAGCGGGACCGCGAGATGAAAACGTATGCCGGGGTACTGCCGAATGGCGACGCGATCCACTACGTGGATCGGAAGCGCTGGTGGTGGTTGCTGTCGGTCACATACCCGCTGCAGGCGCTCCTGCCGATGTGGATCCACGCAGTCACCGGCAACGAGCTCTGGTTCCTGCTCCCGTTCTTCGTCAACTTCGTGATCATGCCGGCCCTCGACCAGCTCATCGGTGAAGACGAGAACAACCCGCCTGAAGAAGTGGTCATGCAACTCGACCGCGACCGCTATTACCGGCGACTGACCTATGCCGCGGTGCCGCTGCATTTCATCATGCTCATCGCCTGCACGGTCTACGCCGCGACGCAGTCACTCAGCTGGTGGGCATTCCTGCTGCTCGCGCTGCACGCGGGCATGGTCGGCGGACTGGCCATCAACACGGCGCACGAACTCGGGCACAAGAACTCACGTCTCGAGAAGTGGCTCGCACGACTGACCCTGGCCGTGCCGGCCTACGGCCATTACCCGGGCGAGCACAACCGCGGACATCACATGACCGTCTCGACGCCGGAGGATTCGGCAAGTTCGCGCATGGGCGAGAACATCTACCGATTCGCGCTGCGGGAAATCCCGGGCGCCTTTCGCCGGGGCTGGCGTATCGAGCGGGATCGCCTGCGCGCCCGCCAGCTTCCGCTGTGGCATTACAGCAATCCGATCCTGCAGTCCTACGCCGTCAGCGCGGCCCTGGCGGTACTGCTGGTGCTGTGGGTCGGCTGGCTGGCGCTGCCGTTCCTGCTCATCCACCATGCATCGGCCTACTGGCAACTCACGACAGCGAATTACATCGAGCACTACGGGCTGTTGCGCGCGCGGCAGGCCAACGGGCGCTACGAGCGCTGCCAGCCTCATCACTCCTGGAACAGCAACCATATCCTCAGCAACCTGGTGCTGTTTCACCTCGAGCGGCACTCGGATCATCACGCCAACCCCCTGCGACGCTACCAGTCGCTCCGGCATTTCGATGACCTGCCCTCGTTGCCGAACGGTTACCTCGGAATGTTCCTTCTCGCCTTTTTTCCACCGCTCTGGTTCAAGGTCATGAACCCGCGCCTGATGGCCCTGCCGCATGTTGCCGGCGACCTCGACAAGGTCAACGTCGACCCGAAATCGCGCCCCGCCCTGTTTCTCGAATGGGGGCAGGACCGCATGCGGGAACCCACCGTGACGGATCTGCCCGGCATTTGACATATTCCCGGCCCGTGGCCGCAGCTGTGATGCATCGCACAGCCAGCCGCCGGACCTGCGTATAGGCTCGGGGTTGTTATTTGCCTCGGCTGACTATCATGACTTCCAGATCGTTGACAGCGACGCTCGGCACGTTCGCGCTCCTCGTTTCCGGTTCCGCCGCCGCCGACTTCGGTGTGGGCGTCAAGGCCGGCACGCTCGGCCTGGGGCTGGAGGCCCGCTGGGATCCGCCCGTGCCGTGGTTCGACCTGCGCGCGGGTCTGAACCAGTACGACTACGACGATTCGGGCGACTACTCGGGCATCGACTATGACGCCACGCTGGCGCTGGACAGCTATTACCTGACTGGCAACTTCAAGTTCCCGCTGAGTCCCTTCCGCCTGACTCTCGGCGCATTTTCCAATGGCAACGAAGTCCAGCTGCGCAGCCAGGATTCGGGCGCCCTGACCTACGACCTCGGTGGCACGCCCTATCCCGCCGGCAGCGTCGGCAGGCTGCAGAGCACCACGTCGTTCGGCAGCACGGCCCCGTACGCCGGTGTGGGATTCGATTTCGAGCTGTTCGGCAAGGCCGGCATCAATCTCGACTTCGGCGTTCTCTGGCAGGGAGAGCCGAGCGTTACGCTCGAGGCGTCCAACTGGGACAACCTGTCAGCGCCGGAGCAGGCGTTGCTCGGCCCGGCTCTCGACAGGGAACGCGCGGATCTCGAGGACGAGATGAGCGACTTCAAGGCCTGGCCCGTCATCTCGCTGGCGTTCGTTTACAACTTCTGACCCACGGCGACGGCCGGCGGCAGTCGTGCCGGCACGACCGGCCCGCCCGGTAGTGCGCTTGCATTGCCCCGGCCGATCCGCATCATGGGAAGCGTATTGTCACACCATGCGCTCGAATGCGCGGACGGCAACGTGGACCAGCTCGAGGTAAGCAGCACACTGCAGATTCCGCTCGCGGAGATCGACATGCGGGCGGTGCGTGCGCGCGGCGCCGGGGGCCAGAACGTCAACAAGGTCGCCACGGCCATTCACCTGCGTTTCGATATTCGTCACAGCCCGTCGCTGCCCGACGCGGTACGCGCGCGGCTGCTTGCCAGTGGTGACAGCCGTATCTCGGCGGCCGGCGTCATCACGATCAAGGCCCAGGAGAGCCGTAGCCAGGAGCGCAATCGCCAGGCCGCGCTGCTGCGCCTCGCGAAGCTCATCCGGCGCGCGGCGCAGCGGCCGAAGACCCGCATCCCGACGCGGCCGGGGAAGGCGGCCAAGCAAAAACGACTCGACCAGAAGTCACGCCGCGGACAGCTCAAGCGCACGCGCGGCAAGCCGGACCCGAACTAGGGCCCACGGCGAACCCGGTCGTCGGCCCATGCGCAGCCGGCATCCGTATCGAGTCTTCGCTTCTGAAAGCCCTCAAGGGCCTCTCGGGCGCGCGCCCGCGCCGGCGAAGCCCCTAGAACAGGCCTTCGATCCGCCCCGCGTCGTTGACGCGAATTGCATTGGCCGCCGGCACGCGCGGCAGTCCCGGCATCGTCATGATGGCGCCGCACACGACCACGACGAACTCGGCCCCCGCCGCCAGCCGGATTTCGCGAATCGGGACCACGTGGCCGGTCGGCGCACCGAGCAGGTTCGGATCGGTCGAGAAGCTGTATTGCGTCTTGGCCATGCAGATCGGGTACTTGCCGTAACCCTCGGCCTCGAACTTGGCGAACTCGGCACGCACCTTCTTGTCCGCAATGATGTCGTCGGCACCGTACATTTCGCGCGCAATCGTCGCGGTCTTTTCCCACAGCGGCATGTCGTCCCCGTACAGGGTACGGAACTGGGCGACCCCGCTGTCGCACAGTCCGATCACGTGCTCGGCCAGCTCGGTCGCGCCCTTGCCGCCGTCCGCCCAGTGCGTGCAACTGATGGCCTGCACGCCGAATTGCCGGCAGAAAGCCTGGATGACGTCGACCTCGGCGTCGGTGTCCGCGGTATAGCGGTTGATCGCGACGACCACCGGCACGCCGAACTTCGCGAGGTTGCGCATGTGGCGTTCGAGGTTGCCGCAGCCCTTGCGGAGCGCCTCGGTGTTCTCCTCGGCGAGCTGGTCTTTGGCGACGCCGCCCTGCATCTTGAGCGCCTTGATCGTCGCGACGAGCACGACCGCGTCGGGCGTCAGCCCGGCTTTGCGACACTTGATGTTGAAGAACTTCTCGGCCCCGAGGTCGGCGCCGAAGCCGGCTTCCGTGATCACGTAATCCGCCAGCTTGAGCCCGGCCTGGGTTGCCATTACGGAGTTGCAGCCGTGCGCGATATTGGCGAACGGACCTCCGTGCATGAGGCAGGGGTTGTTTTCCATGGTCTGCACCAGGTTCGGCTGGAACGCATCCCGCAACAGCGCGGTCATGGCTCCGTGCGCGTTCAACTCGCGCACCGTCACGGGCTGGTCGTCCCGGGTGTAGCCCAGCACGATATTGCCGAGCCGGTTTTCGAGGTCCTTGAGATCGGTCGCAAGGCAGAAAATCGCCATGATCTCCGAGGCCACGGTGATATCGAAGCCGGCCTCGCGCACCACGCCGTTGTGGTACCCGCCGAGACCCGAGGTAATGCCGCGCAGCGCCCTGTCGTTCATGTCCACGACGCGCCGCCATGTCACCCGGCGCGGATCGATATCCAGCTCGTTGTCCCAGTGCATGTGGTTGTCGATCAGCGCGGCCAGCAGGTTATTGGCAGCCCCGATGGCATGGAAATCGCCCGTGAAGTGCAGGTTGATGTCGGTCATCGGCACGACCTGCGCGTAACCGCCGCCCGCGGCTCCACCCTTCATGCCGAAACAGGGTCCCAGGCTGGGCTCACGCAGGCAGATCAGCGTGTCCTTGCCGACCCGGTTCATTGCATCTCCGAGGCCCACCGTCGTCGTGGTCTTGCCTTCCCCCGCCGGCGTCGGCGACACCGCCGTGACCAGGATGAGCTTGCCATCGTTGTCGTTGCCGTTTCGCCGGATGAAATCCGCGCTGATCTTGGCCTTGTCGTGGCCGTACGGAATCAGGTCCTCGCTGCCGATCCCCAGCCGCGCGGCTATTTCGTTGATGGGCTTGACGGTCGCCGCCTGGGCAATCTCGATGTCGCTTTTAACAGCCACTGGGCTCACCTTCTGAATATTCTTGGATGGCGCCGATTCTAAAGGAACGCCCCCCGTCGGGGGGGCTTTCGGCCTCGTGGAATGTGCTTATTCGCGCCAATTTCGCGCCGGCCAGGCAATCTGCCAACCCGGTCACGAACCTGTCGACGAAATCGACTTATACTGCCGATATGTCGAGAAAAACGCGTTTTTTCGACATATTTGCCCGACCTGTCGATCGCATCGACACAGTCGTGAAATATGTCGATATTTGTCGGTTTTTTCGACATATAATCGCGACATGTCGATGGAATCGACCTCGCCGGTCCCTCGAGGAGTAGCTGCAAGTGACTGATTTTGATCCGTCTTTACCGTTCAACGACCTGCCCGACCTGCCCCCGCCCCGAGACCGGGTCGAGACCACCGAGATCCTGAAACGCTGCATCGAGGCGCGGGTGGCGCTCGCGGAGCTCAAGCAGGCGGCCGAACTCATCCCGAATTCGACGGTACTCGTCAATGCCCTGCCGCTGCTCGAGGCCCGCGCCAGCAGCGAAATCGAGAACATCGTCACCACGACCGACAAGCTGTTCGAGTTTGCCGACATCGCCGAGGACCGCGCCGACGCCGCGACCAAGGAGGCGCTGCGCTACCGGACGGCCCTGTTCGAAGGCACGAAAATGGTGCAGCGCCGCATGTTGACCACCGACATGGCCATTCAAATCTGCAGTACTATCAAGGGAATAGAGCTTGATGTTCGAGCGGAATCTGGAACAACGCTGAAAAGCCGCATGACCGGCGAGGTCATCTACACACCGCCCGTCGGGCAGGACCTGCTGCTGGCCAAGCTCGACAACTGGGCGCAGTTCATGCAGCAGGAGACCGACATCGACCCGCTGGTGCGCATGGCCATCCAGCACTACCAGTTCGAGGCGATTCACCCCTTTGTCGACGGCAACGGC
>JBFEJR010000063.1:0-12313 GCA_041553075.1 Woeseiaceae bacterium
GAAGTGGTCGGTCAAAGATGTTCCCGAACAACTGTCCCACCGCCTATACTCCAGACCATGCTTGGTCTCCGCTGGCTGAAACACACCGCCTTCCTTAACCGGGATTCCCGACGATACATCGGCTACGCAGTCGGCGAAGTTCTCCTGGTAATCGTGGGCATCCTGATTGCGCTGCAGATCGACAACTGGAACTCGGACCGCCAGGACAGGGCCACCCTTGACAACTACCTGCGCACGATCGCGGACAACATGCTCGAAGACATTCACATGTTGGAGAGGTTACATGCCGGGCGCAGCGACACCATACTGCTTGCGACGAACGCGCGGATAGGCCTGTTACACCAGCCGTCGCTGAGCGTGGAGGGGCTGGTGTACCTGGCGCAAGCAATGCATGCTGCGGAAGAGGTCGCTTACTTCAACGCCAATACCAGCGGCTTCGATGCCCTGAAGAATTCCGGCGTGCTCGACGAGTTGCAGGGCAAGGACGTAGAGATGCTCCTGTCACGCTACTATGTCGGGAGCAGCCGGACCGGGGATCTCGAGCAAGCTCACAATGCGCGGATCATGGCGGCACTCTCTCTGCCGGTCGAGGTACCAACCGCCCCGGTCGAGATCTTCGCGCTCGAGGATCCCACCGCCTTGATGCCTGGACGGTTCGAAGAACTGCAGGAATATTTTAGCCAGTACTATAGCGGCCAGTATCCCAGGCGGCTGCTCGAAACCGCGATTGACGCAGCCCCGATTTTGCGCGAGTACGAGAAGCTGCTCGCCATGGCGCGCCTCTTCAACACGATGACCAGGGCCGGTTTACACGACTTCGACAATCATGCTCGGCGGGCTCTCGCGGATATCGATGCGCTCGAGCAAGGTGCCGGTCATCCCGATGTCGTTCGAAACGGCAGGTTGAACCTGGGGCAGTACTGGCCGAGTTTCGCCTACCCCTACTATGGAGACGGCGGGTTTATTCCGCGCCATCAGTACGTGGACCATGACTTCGTCAGCCATGAAGACGGTGCCCTCCGGATCACCCTGAAACGCGGAGCGCCGTGGGCCGTGGTCTTTCTCGAACTACGCGATCGCTCGAACAACCTTGGTCGACCCAGCGCGGACTTTACCCGCTTTGACAGGATTCTCCTCGAGGCGCGAGGCGCCGACGGCGGCGAGCGCCTGCTGGTCCATATGAAAGACAAGGACGATCCGGACGACGGCAGTCAGATCAATGTTGAAGTCGTGCTGAGCGAGCAATGGAACACCTACGAATTCAGCCTCGCAGATTTCGCGAACGCCGATCTTTCGGAGTTAAGCCTGGTGATCGGTTTCCTGACCCTGGATCAGGAAGACCCGTTGTCGTTCGCTGTACGAACCGTCAGGTTCCTCGAGCCCGGCGAGTAATCCCGCTCCAGGTGCGTGGGCCCGGCCCGGGGGCGGCCGGCCGCCCGGCCGGTACATGACCGGGCAGTAGCCCGCGCCAACCTGGCTGGCTCGCGTTATTCCTGGTCGACCCAGTGATTGACACCCGCCGTTTCTGCGAGCGTGTCGGTCCAGAGATACCCGTCCGTCCACAGGTAGCCGTCGGTCCAGAGATAGCCGTTCGTCCACAGGTAGCCATCGGTCCACAGGTAACCGTTGGCACCGACGGTACCGTCGGTCCAGAGATAGCCGTCCGTCCACAGGTAACCGTCGGTCCACAGGTAGCCGTCGGTCCAGAGATAGCCATCGGTCCAGAGGTAACCGTCCGTCCAGAGGTAGCCGTCCAGACCCATGATGTAGTAGTTGCCGTTTTCGTCGACATTTGCGCGGCCGCCGAAATGGAGTTCGCCGGCGAGATCCGCATCCACGTCAAGTCCACGATTCGCGCAATCGATGACCTGGCCCTCGACAGCGGCCTTTGCGTTGACCAGGCCCGCACCCTGTTGGAAAACGCTGTAGGCCAGTGTGCCGTCTGCTTTCACCGCCGGACGTGCCGAGGCGATGAGCTTGCACTTGACCTGGCTCGGCGTCAGCGACGGATCGGCGTCGAGCACCAGCGCCGCGATGCCGGCGACTACGGCCGTCGACTGCGACGTGCCACTCATCGAGAAGAAGCTCGCGGCGTTCTGGAATTCCGGGTATTCGGTTGCGATCGTCGTGTCGAGCGCCATCAGGCCGAGCGCGTGTCCGCCGGGCGCCACCATGTCGGGCTTGACGAATCCCTCGATGGTCGGTCCCGCCGCCGAGAACGACGCCAACTTGTCATCACTGCCGTCAGCCGACGTGTAGTTGTCCGTCATGGCGCCAACCGTTACCACGTAGGGCAGGTTGCCCGGCACACCGATAGTCATCGGGTCCGGCCCGGTATTGCCCGCGGAAGCGACGACGACGATGCCTGCCTGCCATGCGGCCATCGCCGCCTGGTTCAGCGGGTCGTCCCAGTAGTGGGAACGCGGCTCTGCACTCAGCGATAAATTGAGTACGCGGATGTTGTAGAGGTCCTTGTTGTCGATGACCCACTGCACGGCACGAATGACGTCGAGGTACGTGCCATCGCCGTATTCGTCGAATGCCCGCACCGGTATCAGCGTCGCGTCCGGCGCGATGCCGTTGAACTTGCCGTAGCTGGACAGCTTCGAGCTCAAGATCATGCTGGAGACGTGCGTGCCGTGGCCATGCCCGTCAGTGCTGTCGCTCGGTGCCAGGATGGCGTTCGCGATGGCGTCGAACTGTACCGGTACCCGGGCGGTGCCGGACGTATCGTTGTCGAGATTCTCGTGGGCGAAGTAACCCGTGTCGATCACGGCGATGCCGATCCCGTTGCCGGTCACACCGAGCGCATGCACGTCGTCCGCATCCACCAGCGATGGATAGTGAGTGTCCGGCGCATCGGTGTAACTGATCTTGACGTTGTCGACGAACAACTTGTCGTACTGGTTCATCGTGTCGGGCGACGACATGAAGCGGATCGACGTCGTTGCCGAAGCGAAGGCGCTCAGGTCGTAGCGAGCAGATGAGAAAGCCGCGTCGGTCGCCGGACCTTCGAAGCGATCGAGCTCCTGCCAGGTCACGCCGTCCGTGGAGACCTCCAGCGTGATGTAGTCGCTGGCGCTATCGAGGGCCTGGCGACGGTAGTCGAAACTCAGGGTTGCGCTCGTCCCGACGGAAAGATCGGCCGATCGCTGGATGCCGTTGCTGCGCTCGCTGATGATGAGCTGGTCCGAGACTTTCACGAAACCCGCTGCGGGGTCGTTGTCGTCGTTCAGCTCCTGCCAGTCGCCGAGCCAGCTTTGCGTACCATTGCTGCCCGCGAAGTCGCCAGTACTGAACGTGTCGAATACGGTCTCGACGATATCTGTGGAAATGGTGTTGGAGGTGTATGCGATCTCGACGTTATCGACCCAGATCCGCGTGTTGCCGTTCATCGAGCTGGACGTGAACAGGCGCACCATCGTGTCGGGGGAGGCGAAATCCGAGATGTCGTAACTGTAGGGCTGCAGACTGGGGTCATTGGTCGGACCGGCGATCCGGCCGAGCGTATGCCAGTTGACGCCGCCATCGCTCGAGACCTGGACGGACACGAAGTGGCTGGAGTCGACAAGATTCGCGCGTTTCGCTTCGAGTGTGAGGGTCGCCTGGCTGCCGGTTGGCAGGTAGACGGCGCGCTCGACGCCGCGATCCGCACGTTTCAGGTGCAGGAGCCCCTTCCGGGTAGCGACGAAGACGTTGCCGCTTGCCGCGCCGCCGCCGTCATTGAGTTCCGCCCAGTCCGTCAGCCAGTTGACCGTGCCGTCGTTATGCGCGTAGGACTTCGTCGTGAAATTGTCACGCACCGTCTCGCGGGATCCCGCGTTGTCAATGGCGATGGAAGTGTCTGGCGTGATCTCCACGCCATCGATCTGCTCAAGCACGGCATGCTGGGCAGCTGTCAGGACAGCGCCCACAGCATTGATAACCGGCAGGGTATGGGTCAGCTCGCCATCAACCAGTTTGACAGCGTCCGCCGCTTCTTCGGCGGATGTTCCCTGGATGATGTAGGCATTGGTCCCCGGCGATGCCGCTGCTTCGTCATCCCCGGGCACTGCATATGCAACGGATCCGAACACCAAGCTTGCGATGGTGAGTATTGAGAAAGTTGTTCTGCTTTTCATGACCCTGCACCTGGTCGCTGGTACTGACTGAGATGTTGAGCTTATTGCACCAAAGACAGCGACTCGCAGGAGGTGTCGGGGCGGTGCCGCGCACGGCGAAAAGCGTGAGCCAGGTCACATAATGCGGGTGTCAAGTTCCGCGGGCAACGCAGCCGATTGACCGCTAATCGAAAACCTCAATCGCCAAGATGCGAGGAGACGACGACGGGCGGCCGCGTGATCAGCCCATGACCGAACACCGGGTCATGACCGCGGCGCCCGAGGTCTTGCGCCTCGGCCATCAGCCACGAGTTCACGGCGTCGCGGGCGACACCGCCTGCCCGCACGGTCTGCGCCACGATTACGGCAACGCGCGGTGCAGCCATCGACGTACCCGACTCGATGCGCCAGCCGCCCGTGGTGCTGTCGGCAATCTTGACGTTCACGCCGATTGCGGCGTAATCGACGTGCGGCCCCCGATTCGCGTAACGAAATATCCTGTGGTCACGGTCCACAGCCGTCACGCCGATGACCCCGTCGTAGGCCGCCGGGTACTGCGGCTCGCCGCGGGGTCCGTTGTTGCCGACCGCGGCGACGAGCAGCTCACCGCGCTCGGTCAGCCCGGTTACCGCGGCCTCGAGCAAGACGTTGCCGGGGCCGGCCAGGCTCATGTTGATAACGTCGACGTTCTCCGAGACCAGCCAGTCGAGCGCCGCGACAAGGCTCTCGGCCGAGGCGCCGGGCGCCATTCCCGGTGACTGGAAGAACACCGATGCGGAGTAGACCTGCGCCCCGATGCCGGAATGCTGCGCAATCAACGACGTCACCGCGGTACCGTGTGTTTGCGGTCGCTCACCCTCGTGTACGGCGAAATCCCGGCGAACGAGCGCGAGCTGCTGCAAGGCACTATGCGATGGCATGACGTCGGAGTCGATTAGCCCGATACGCAGCGACGACTCGTCAGGGCTGTCGTCCCGGGCTGCGGCGGGCACCGCGGCCCCGTCGATGGTCGCGTCGGAGGACCAGCGATACAGGTGGTTGTAGTCCGCCGCGACCTGCGGGTTCAGCGACCGGAAGTCGGCCAGCGCCTCGGCTAACGGGCGGCCGCTGACATTGCGCAGGGTAAGCATCGTCTTGCCCAGCGCGTGCAGCTCCCGGCGCCCGATGATCTCGATGCCACTGGCGAAGACGGACGCAACGCTGCCCGCATCCACGAGCACGACGAGCGTCTGGGCTTCGATCGCGCGGCCCGCGGTATCGACGCCGGGCTCGAACGCGCGCAACAGGCCGGTTACGGCCGTACCCGCGACCTCGACCGTCTCGAGCGCCGTAGCGACCGTCGACTCGACCGATTCCTCGACGGTTTCCGCAGCCTCCTCGCGAGTGCGCCGAACGTCGTCCTCGACATCACGCACGCGCCGCTCCACGTCGGGCAGCGGCAGGCGCGTCAGGTCCGGCGCGGCGCCGGGCAGGCCGACCTGGGCGCTCACGGTGGCGCCCGGCAATGTCATGCCGGCGAGCGCTGCCACCAGCACGGCGATTATGTACACTGATTTTCCGTTTTGACGTTTCATCGGTCCCCTGTTGTTTTCCGGTCTCATGAAAACAACGATTTGCGGGCGGCTCCTATTCCTTCGGGAATAAAATCATGGCCTCGAACGTAATGACAACTGCATGGATCGCAAATTGAAGAAAAACCACGTGGAACTGGTTGAAATACTGCCGAACATCCGGCGCTTCGCCGTGAGCCTGGCAGGCAACCTGGCCGATGCGGACGACCTGCTGCAGTCCACGGTCGAGCGCGTGCTCGAGCGCGGCGTACCGGACGATGCGCCCCTGCTGGCGTGGTGCCTGCGGGTCTGCCGCAACCTGTGGATCGACGAGGTGCGCTCGCGCAAGGTGCGTACCGAGGCAAGTGCCGATCCGGCCGTCATCGGCGAACAGGTGTTGCCCGGTGAGGACCAGGTGATCGGCGAGATGACACTCGAAGAGGTGCAGGCCGCGCTGACCGGCATGACCGAAGACCAGCGGGCCGTGCTTGAACTCGTCGCGGTCGAAGGCTACGCCTACAAGGAGGCCGCGGCGGTACTCGACGTGCCGATCGGCACGGTGATGAGCCGGCTGGCAAGAGCCCGCGCCACGCTGGCCGATCGCAGCGGCTTTGTAGCCGATGGCCGGCAATGACAGGGAAAGGAACCCGATGATGAACAGCAAGGACATGACAACTGACGAACTGCTGAGCGCCTATATCGACGGCGAGCTCGACCGGGACACTGCCAACGCCGTAACGGCACGGCTTGCCGCGGAACCCGAGCTCATGCAACGCCTCGAGAAGCTGCGCGGTGCCGACGAGGCAATCCGCAGGCTCCTGGGTTCGGTGGACAAGTTGCCGATGCCGGACAGCGTGACGCAGATGATCGAAGCGGCCGACGCGACCGACAACGTCGTGGAACTCAGGCCCCGCAGGCGGCCGACGTTCCTGCAAATGCCGGTAGCCATCGCGGCCAGCCTCGCGCTCGTGGCCGGCTTCCTCGCCAACGACTTCCTGCGCGGCACCGCACCGACCGGACCCGGCATCGAGGCGCTGAGCACCGGCACGATTGCTGCGGATACGAGCCTGCATGCGTTGCTTGACGAGGCGCCAAGCGGTGCACCGCAAGCGGTGGCCGAGGGCACCAGCGCCACGCTGATCCTGTCGTTTCAGGACCGGGCCGGCGATTTCTGCCGGCAGCTGCGCATCGACAGCGCTGCCGCGAGCACCCACGCGGTTGCCTGCCGGCGCAACGACGCGTGGCAGCTCGAGGCGATGGCGTTCGCCAGCCCCGGTTCGGGGCAGTACCAGCAGGCGGGTTCCGACACGCCCGCGGTCGTGGACAGCGCCGTCACGGCGCTGCTCGGGAACGGCCAGATCCTCTCGGATGAAGAAGAAAACGCTTTTATTTCAGAAGGTTGGAAAAAAACGAATAACTAGTGGAATAATCCCGGCGCCCGGCCGTTAACGGCATGACAGCACGATGATTTCGAAGGAGGATGTCATGCTTATTACACGGATCGTAATTGTACTTTCGCTTCTTACGCTGGGTGCCTGTGCCTCGTCGCCGCGCTACGTGGCGGCCGACAGCGCCACGGACTACGGCCACTACAGCCGCAAGATCTCCGAGAACCGCTATCGCATCAACTTCAACGGTGGCCGCCGCGCCGACCTGCAGGAAGCCCGCGACTTTGCCCTGCTGCGCGCTGCGGAAATCACGCTCTCGCGCGGTTACGAGTGGTTCCAGATCGTCGACCGCGAAACGTCGACGATCGAGCGCCGCGAGCCGCGAGCCGGCTTCGGCATCGAGCGCAGCTACACGACGTATCGCAGCTGCGGTCTCGTGGGCTGTTCGGAGACGACTCGTCCGGCGACCTGGACGCGGATGTCGCTCGACAACACGCGCACCGAGTCCGCGCACAGCCACTCGATCGAGATTCTCATGGGCAACGGCGAAATGCCGGAGGATGGCAACTACTACGACGCCAGCGACGTACTCGACGCGCTCTACCAGCAAATCTAGCCCCGCCCCGGCTCCCCCAGCCGGACCTGGCCGGAACACGGCGACGTGTTCCGGCCTTTTTTTGGCCCCGCGCTAGGCGTACGACGGCCGCCGACCGAAGCCGCCGCGCTTGGCGCCCTGGGAGCGACGCTTGCCCTGGCCGTTGCCGCGCTTGCCGGCCTGGCGCTGCTGGCCGCGTCCCTGGGTAACGGGCTCGGCCTTGATCCGTGGGTCCGGCTCGTAGCCGGGGATCGTTTCGCGCGATAACTTCGTCTGCAAGAGTTTCTCGATGCCGCCCAGCAACTTGTGCTCATCCACGCACACGAGCGAAATCGCGTGCCCTTCATTACCGGCACGCGCCGTGCGCCCGATGCGGTGCACGTAGTCCTCGGCCACGTGCGGCAGTTCGAAATTGACGACGTGCGGCAGGCGCTCGATATCGAGCCCGCGCGCCGCGATGTCCGTCGCCACCAGCACCCGGACCTTGCCCGACTTGAAGTCCCGCAGGGCGGAGAGCCTGGCCGATTGCGACTTGTTGCCATGGATGGCCGAGCTGCCGAGGCCATCGGCCTCGAGCTGGGTCGCGAGGCGATTCGCACCGTGCTTGGTTCGCGTAAACACCAGCACCTGGCGCCAGTTCCCCTTGCCGATCAGGTGTGACAGCAGTTCCCGCTTGCGGCTGCGGTCGACCGGGTGCACCACCTGGCTGATGCCGTCGGCGGGTTTACCGTTGACGGCAACCTTGATCTCGGCGGGATGGTTCAGCAGGTCGTTGGCAAGCCGCCGGATCTCCGGCGCGAAGGTCGCCGAGAACAGCAGGTTCTGGCGCTTGGCCGGCAACGCCTTCATGACCTTGCGGATATCCCGGATGAACCCCATGTCGAGCATGCGGTCGGCTTCGTCGAGCACCAGCAGTTCGACGGCACCGAGGTTGATGGTCCCCTGCTGCATGTGGTCGAGCAGGCGTCCCGGGGTGGCCACGACGACATCGACGCCCTTGCGCAACTTCGCGATTTGCGTGTTGATGCTGACGCCACCGTAGATGACCGCGGTACGAAACGGCAGGTGGCGCCCGTAGTCGCGGACGCTGTCGCCAACCTGGGCGGCCAGTTCACGCGTAGGTGTCAGCACCAGCGCACGGATGCTCCGGCGATTGGCCGTGCCGTGTTGCAGCCGCTGCAGCAGCGGCAGCGTGAAGGCCGCCGTCTTGCCGGTGCCCGTCTGGGCTCCGGCCAGGAGGTCGCCGCCCTCGAGAACGAGGGGAATTGCCTGCTGCTGGATCGGGGTCGCCGTCTGGTAACCCTGTTCCTCGACCGCACGCAGCAGTTCGGCCGTAAGGCCAAGTTGATTGAATAACACTGAGATGTTTCTCCGAAACCGCCTGACACGATGGCAGCCAATGGCTGTCGACGCTTCGATCCGGGCAGGAATCTAGTTGGACTCTACAGGCCGCAGAAGCGCCGCCTGGAGTGAATGGCACAGACCGATGTGTGCCAGAGCGGGGCGGACTATAACAGACTTCCCCGCGAATGACAGTGCATCAGCCCTCGCTCAACCCGCAACCACGCGGTTGCGCCCTTCCCGCTTGGCGCGGTAGAGGCGCAGATCGGCCTCGTTGAGGATGGTGGTACGGCGCGACGCGTCCGTGATCTCCGCCAGGCCGAAGCTGATGGTCACGCCCAGTTGCGGCGCAATATCCGACCAATCGGCGTTCTGCACGGCGAGGCGCAGTTCGCTACAGACGGCGTGGGCGCGGGCGGTAGCGGTATCGGGGAAATACAGCAGGAATTCCTCGCCGCCGTAGCGGGCGACGAAATCCGTCTTGCGGCAACCGTCCCGCAGGATCTGTGCAATGCGTTCGAGCACCTGGTCACCGATCGCATGGGAGTGACCGTCGTTGATGCGTTTGAAGTGGTCTACGTCGGCCAGTGCAATGGCCCCGGTCAGGTCGTTGCGCTGCGCGAGGTCGATCTGCTGCTGCAGGTAACTGTCCGCATGGCGGCGGTTGGGCAACCGCGTCAGCTTGTCGTGGGTCGCCTGGCGCTCGAATTCCTCGGCCTGTACGCGGAGCGCCTCGGTGCGCGCATCGACGATCTTCTCGAGTCGATAGCGCATCAGGGCGTATTGCATGATGACGAGCATGCCGGCGCACAGGACCAGCAACAGCAGCACGAAGAGGGCCAGCGGCTGGATCGCGAACGTCACGGCCAGGACGATGCCCGCGGCGGCGGCGATGAGCTCCGTGTACAGCGTGAAAAGATTGAAAATGGACAACGGGTCGGCGCCGCGCAGGCGCAGCATCAGCATCATGCCGACGTCGTTGATGAGCTGCATGGTTACGACCAGCCCGAGCAGCAGCAGGCCAGTGGCGACATCAAGCGAGGCAGGCGGGATTGCGCCGCCGAGATGCTCGTACAGGCGGCCCGATCCGAGAATCACGAACATCATGAGCCCGGCATTGTGCAGGGACGCCGTCAGGACATCAGGAACGGGTACGCCCCGGCGCAGCCGATGCCATGGGTACACCAGCGATGCGAGGCCGTTGACGCAGGCGGCATCGACCGGCCCGAGCACCAGGATACTCATGATCTGCGCCACGCGATCGAAGGACACATGGCCGAACACGGGGTGCGGAAACCCGGTGGCGATGGTGAACAGGCCGAAGGCAAGGAAGAAACTGACCGTACCCCAGCCATGGTCGCCGGCCAGCAGGCCCGAGCCTTGCACCGACAGGGCCACGGCGATGACCGCCGCTGCCAGCAGTACGACGGCATAGGCGAGATCGGGCCGCCAGCGGCGCCCGCTTGCCGTTGGGGTTGTCGGCGCAGTTTCGTTCATCGTGTCCGGTCAGTATGCCCGATAAAGAGGGAGTTGCGGTGTGATCCGGTTGGCGCTGTGGCGACAGCCGACTATAGTAGCGGCAGCAAGGAACCAGACTATGTTTGAAGCACCCGCATCCCCGTACCTCGTGCCGTTCGACGGCAGCTTCCGTGTAGCGACCGCGAGCACCACCCCGCAGACCGACGGCCACGGTCACAAGGGCAAGCACCGCAAGCAGTCGCGGCAGGATCTGAACAAGTTGCAGCGCGTACTGGCAGCCGGCGACCGGCACGCCGTGCTGCTCGTGTTCCAGGCCATGGATGCCGCCGGCAAGGACAGCACCATCAGGGCCGTAATGCAGGGGGTCGATCCGTCGGGCTGCCAGGTATTCAGCTTCAAGAAGCCCTCGAACCTGGAACTCGACCACGACTTCCTGTGGCGGACGACCTGCCGACTGCCGGAGCGCGGCCGTATCGGCATCTTCAACCGCAGCCAGTACGAAGAGGTGCTCGTCGTCCGCGTCCACCCGAAAATCCTCGAATACCAGCAGCTGCCCGACACCTTCGATCCCGAGACGATCTGGGACGAACGCCTCCGCTCGATTCGCGAACAGGAGGAGCACCTCGCGCGCAACGGCACCGTGATCCTGAAGTTCTGGCTCAACGTATCCAAGGACGAGCAGCGGCGGCGGTTTCTCGCACGCCTCGACGATCCGGACAAGAACTGGAAGTTCAACCCGGGCGACGTGACCGAAAGGCGACACTGGGACGACTACATGCACGCTTACGAAGAAGCCCTGAACGCGACGTCGCGTCCGTGGGCCCCGTGGTACGCGATTCCGGCCGACGACAAGCCTTACATGCGGGCACGCGTCGCGGAAATCATCATCGCTACGCTGCAGAGCATTGGCCTCGAGTATCCCGAGCCGTCGGCCGAGGACCGCGCCGAATTCGCAAGAGCCCGCGAGGAGCTGACATGACCTACGATTTCGAGAAGCTCGGCGCTTTCTACATTGGCAAGCGCGTCGACATGGACTCCGGAGACACGACCGACGAACTCGTACTGTATGACTCCAAGGACCTGACGACACATGCCGTGATCATCGGCATGACCGGCTCGGGCAAGACCGGTCTCGGTATCGGTCTGCTCGAAGAGGCCGCGATGGACCACATCCCGGTCATTGCGATCGACCCGAAGGGCGACCTCGGCAACCTGCTGCTGACGTTTCCCGACCTCGCGCCCACGGATTTCCGGCCGTGGGTCAACACGCTCGAGGCCAGCAACCAGGGACAGACGCCCGACGAGTTTGCCGCCGCGCAGGCCGCGCTGTGGAAAAAGGGCCTCGGCAAGTGGGGCCAGGACGGCAAGCGGATTGCAAAACTGCGCGACAACGTGGACCTGGCCATCTATACGCCGGGCAGCAACGCGGGCTTGCCGGTGTCGGTACTGCAGTCCTTCCGGGCCCCGGACCCGGCGCTGCTCGAGGATTCGGACATGTACCGTGACCGGGTCCAGGCGACCGCGACCGGGCTACTGTCACTCCTCGGCATCGACACCGATCCCGTTTCGAGCCGCGAGCACATTCTCGTGTCGCAGCTGCTGGATCACGCCTGGCGCGTGGGGCGCGACCTGAGCGTGGCGGCGCTGATCGCCGATATCCAGAATCCGCCGCTGCAACGAATCGGCGTCATGGATCTCGAATCGTTTTTCCCGGAGAAGAACCGCTTCGCGCTCGCGATGCAGCTCAACAACCTGCTCGCTGCGCCCGGCTTCGAGGCCTGGATCGAGGGACAGCCGCTCGACGCTGCCAAGCTCCTGTATACCGAGGCGGGTAAACCCAGGGTCTCGGTCATGTCGATC
>JBFEJR010000064.1:0-11852 GCA_041553075.1 Woeseiaceae bacterium
CCGAGTTGCTCGGCCTTGTACGTCAGGTAATACGGGTCGATGCCGATGCAGTGCCCGCCGACGAGCCCGGGCCGGAACGGCAGGAAGTTCCACTTGGTACCCGCGGCTTCCAGCACCTCCTCGGTGTCGATGCCGACGCGCTCGAAGATCATCGCGAGTTCGTTGACCAGGGCGATGTTGACGTCGCGCTGCGTGTTCTCGATGACCTTGGCGGCCTCCGCGACCTTGATGCTGGACGCCATGTGGGTGCCGGCCGTAATGATCGAGGCGTACACGTCATCGACGAACCGCGCGACCTCGGGCGTCGAGCCTGACGTCACCTTGGCAATGGACGGCAGGCGATGCTCCTTGTCGCCCGGGTTGATGCGCTCGGGGCTGTAGCCGACATAGAAGTCCTCGTTCATCTTGAGGCCGGATCCCTTCTCGAGCAGTGGCACACAAAACTCCTCGGTACATCCCGGGTAGACGGTCGACTCGTAGACGACGATATCGTCCTTCTCGAGCACCTGGCCCAGCGTATCGCTGGCACCGCGCAACGGCGTCAATAGCGGGCGATGGCCATCGCCGATCGGTGTCGGCACGGTCACGATATAGAAATTGCAATCGCGAATGGCCTCGAGATCGGTGGCATAGGCGAGATGGGTCGCGGCCGCGAGTTCCTCATCGGAGCACTCGAGCGTCGAGTCGTGCCCCCTCTCGAGCTCCGCGACGCGCTCGGCCTTGATGTCGAAACCAACGGTCGGGTACTTGCGGCCGAACTCGACTGCCAACGGCAGGCCCACGTAGCCCAGCCCGATGATGCCGATCTTCAGATTGTCGATGTCGAAAGTGGACAAAACCTCTCCTCACCAGAATAGGGTGCCAGTCACCCTATTACCGAAATAAGGTGCCTGGCACCGTATTCGCTGCAGAAATACGGTGACTGGCACCGTATTTCAGGCGCTTGTGTATCATATCGGCGTTGCGATTTCGCGGTACAGGGTCTCGTAGGCATCCGCCATGTGCGCCGCATCGTAGCGTTTCGCCTTGGTCACGTTCCTGTCGCGGATCGCCGCGAGCTCGTGTTCGTCGGCCAGCAGCGCCTCGATCGCCGCGTGCAGCGCCTCGGCGTCGGCCGGCGGCACGAGTCTGCCATTGCTCCCGTCCTCGACGATATCCGGAATGCCGCCGACGCGGGTTGCCACCACGGCCAAGCCGGACTGCATCGCATCGAGCAGGGTCGAGCCCAGCGCCTCCTCCCGGGACGGAAACACGAAAATGTCGAAACTCGCCAGCCAGTCGCCCACGTTGTCGACCCAGCCGACCAGCGAGACATTGGTCAGCCCTTTGATGGCCTCCTCGAAACGCGCCCGGTCCCTGCCCTCGCCGCAGACCACGAAATGCCAGTCGGGGTGGCTATCGGCCGCCTTGCGCGCCGCCTCGATCAGGGTCCCCTGCCCCTTGACCGCATCGTCCAGCGCCGCAACGTTGCCGAGCAGCACCTTGCCCGGCCAGCGCGCCCGGATTCGTGCCACCTCGTCCGCGTCGCTTGCGAACGCCGCTACGGCGTCGGGGATGACCGCGACCTCGAGACCCGGGTAGAGCTCACTTATGGAGCGCGCGCCGACGCTGGACACGGCCACGATCCTGCCGGCACGGCGAAACGCCAGCGCCCGCGCCGGCGAACCTGCCCTGGTCTGTGCAAGGCGCCGCGTGATCACGTAGGGAATCCGGAACAACAGCCGCGCCAGCAGGCTGGCGTACACGGCGCGTCCCTCGTGGGCATGGGTTACCCGGGACCCGCGCGCGGCCAGGGCCGCCGCCAGCGGATTCGACGCCACGCGGCGAATCTCGAGGTGCGGCAGCCCGGCGCAGCGCTCGGCCAGCCGGTTGCCCGGCCCGGCGACCAGGCGCTGTGGAACGGCGCGGTCCGCGAGTTCCCTGACGAGCAGTTCGACCTGCCGTTCGCCGCCGCGGAAGTCCGAGGCGAGCGAGATGTGCGTGACCCGATGCGTCAGCCGAGGTACCACAAGGCGAGCAGGCCCGTGATGCTCATCGTGATCGTGTACGGGATGGCCATGATCACCATGCGACCGTAGGACAGCCGGATCAGCGGTGCCAGCGCAGAGGTCAGCAGGAACAGGAACGCGGCCTGGCCGTTCGGAGTCGCGACCGACGGGATGTTGGTGCCCGTGTTGATCGCGACGGCGAGTGCGTCGAACTGTTCGCGGTTGATTTCCCCGGCCTCGAACATCTGCGCCACTTCGCCGATGTACACGGTCGCGACGAACACGTTGTCACTGATCATCGACAGCACGCCATTGGCGATGTAGAACAGCGCCTCCTGCGTCTTGCCCTCGAACGTCATGACCCAGTGAATGACCGGCGAGAACAGGTGCTGCTCGTGGATGACCGCCACGATCGCGAAGAACACGACCAACAGCGCCGTGAACGGCAGGGCCTCCTCGAAGGCATGGCCAATCCGGTGCTCCTCCGTAACGCCGTTGAACGCCGTGGCGAGGACGATGACGAGCAGACCGACGACACCGGGTTCAGCCCAGTGCATGGCCAGTACGACGACGAGAATGAGAGCGACGACAGCCTGCACGATGATGGTGCTCTTTTCCTGCTTGGTGCGTTTCTGGCTCATGTCGTCATCGAACGCTTCGAGCACATCGCGCACTTTCGGCGTCAGCTGCGCGCCGTAGCCGAAGGACCGGGTCATCTCCAGCCCCGCACAGGTGATGAGGCCAACCACGAGTACCGGCATCGAGATGTGCGCCATCTTCAGGAAGAAAGTAGCGAACTCCCAGTCCATGACCTCGGCGATCAGCAGGTTCTGCGGCTCACCGACCAGCGTCGTCACGCCGCCGAGTGCGGTACCGACCGCGCCATGCATCATCAGGCTGCGCAGGAAGGCGCGGAAGTTCTCGAGGTCCTCGCGGTGCAGTTCGACGATCTGGTCGTCGGTCGTCGGATCGTGATCGTGGTCGAACTTCTTGCCCGACGCGACCTTGTGGTAGACCGAGTAGAAGCCGACCGCCACCGTGATGATCACCGCCGTAACCGTCAGCGCATCGAGGAACGCGGACAGGAACGCCGCCGCGAACGAGAACATCAGCGATAACAATACCTTGGACCGCACACCGAGCAGGATCTTCGTAAAGGTGAACAGCAGCATCTCGCGCAGGAAGTAGATGCCGGCCACCATGAACATCAGCAGCAGGATTACGGGGAAGTTGTGCTCGGCCTCGAGGAACACGGCCTCGGGCGACGCCATGCCGAGGATGATCGCCTCGGCGGCCAGCAAGCCACCCGGTTGCAACGGGTAGCACTTCAGCGCCATCGCCAGCGTAAAGATGAACTCCAGCACCAGTACCCAGCCGGCGACGAACGGATAGAGAACGTACAGAATGGGATTGATGATCAGGAATCCGATGATCGTCGTCTTGTACCAGTCCGGCGAATTGCCGAGGAAATTCTGGCGGAAGGCTTCTGCCAAAGTGTGAACCATCGAGTGTGTGTCCTTGTTGTTGGGTGCCGTCCCCCGGGCACAGAGCGGGCAATTCTAGTCAAAATCCCAGAGGCACGCACCGGATTTGCGAATCTTTTCCAGCATTGCCTCGTGTGCAGCGGCCTCGGCGGCGGTCGGTTCGACGACGGTGAGCCGGTAGGCAGCGGCCGGGACCGACGGCAAATGCGGCAATCCGTCGCCGGCCTGCTCAGCAGGCCCGCCGTCGCCACGGCCCGTCTCGGCATCCAGCAGCAGGCTGGACTGGCCGCCCGTCATCGCCAGGTAGACGCGCGCGAGCAATTCGGAGTCGATCAGCGCGCCATGCACGTCGCGTTTCGTGGCGTCGACCTCGTAGCGCTTGCACAATGCGTCGAGGCTGTTGCGCTGCCCCGGGTGCATATCGCGCGCGAGCGACAGGGTATCGAGCACCCGGCAGTGATCCGCAAGCCGGGGTTGTGGGTGCTGCATCAGCTCGAGTTCGTACTCGATGAAACCCACGTCGAAGTCGGCATTGTGGATGATCAGTTCGCCATCGCGGATGAAGTCGAGAAACTCGTCGACGATCTCGACAAAGCGTGGCTCGGTCTCGAGCTGCTCGCGGCTGATGCCATGCACGGCCTCGGCGCCCGCGTCGATATCGCGCTCGGGATTCAGGAAACGGTGGAACTCGCGCCCGGTCAGGCGGCGATCGATCATCTCGAGGCAGCCGATCTCGATGATGCGGTGCCCCTGGGCCGTCGACAGGCCCGTCGTTTCGGTGTCGAGGACGATTTGTCTCATGTCATTGCGGGTGGTTAAGGGATAGTTGAGAGACAGATAAGGGACAGATAAGGGACAGTTTACTTATCTCCGTTTGGAGATAAGTAAACTGTCCCTTATCTGTCTTATCTGACTTGACTGTCACTGTATTCAAGCTCGTCGATGCCTCGGTTGGCCAGCGCGTCAGCCTCCTCGTTGCCGTCATGGCCCGAGTGGCCTTTCACCCAGACCCACTTGATGTCGTGGCGCTGCGCGGCCTCGTCGAGCGCCACCCACAAGTCCTGGTTCTTGACCGGTTTCCTGTTCGCGGTTTTCCAGCCGCGTTTCTTCCAGTTCGCCATCCACTCAGTGACGCCCTGCATCACGTACCTGGAGTCCGTGTGCAGCACCACCGTGCTCGGGCGCTTGAGCGCGTTCAGCGCCTCGATGGCGGCCATCAGTTCCATGCGGTTGTTGGTGGTCTCGCGTTCGCCACCGTGCATCGTCTTGCGATGTCGCCCGGCGACCAGCAAAGCACCCCACCCGCCCGGGCCCGGGTTACCCCGGCAGGCACCGTCGGTGAAGATCTCAATGGGTCTGGTCAAACCGATTTCTTGTGGTCAAAACGGATCCTGGAAACGCGGGTCGTCGGCTCGGCCAGTCCTGTGACGACTTGCGGCTTACGTCGCCACAGTGGCCGCACCGGCGTGAGCGCATTGACCCGCTTTTGCGCCGTGAGCATATAGCATGCCGCGAGCTCGGGCCACAGCGCCCGGCCGCGCAGTTCCCATTTCTGCGACGCGCTGACTTTGCGTCGCGGCAGCGGCCAGCGGAAGAAATACCGCAGCGAGCCCTGGATGCGCATGTCGAGCAGCTTGAGCCAGTCCGTCAGGCGGCGCTCGGAAATCAGGTGCTCGGCGCCGGGCGGCATACCGGCGCCCGGAATCAGTCGCCGCAGGCCCCACAGGCCCGCCGGCTTGAAGCCGAGGATGAGAATCCGGCCGTCGGCCCGCAGCACGCGGTCGACCTCGCGCAGGATCTCGTGCGGGCGCTCGCTGTAGTCGAGTGTATGCGGCAGCAGGACGGCATCGATGGAGTCACTCTCGACGGGCAGGCTGTGGTACTCGGCGATCGCACTGGGCCGGCCGAGCGGCGAATCGGCAATGACCGAGCAGCGCTGGGTGCGGGTATAGCGGGTGAACGTGCGATTGTCGCCCCACATGCCGAGCTGCAGGCACTCCTCGCCGAAAATGCCGTCGAGCGCGTCCTCCACGACGCGCGCTTCCTGCTGCAGAAGGGCCGCGCCGAGCGGGGTCTGCAGCCAGTCCTGCACGATTTGTGAACGATCTACTTGCACTGGGCAAATCCCTCGGTAGGATATCTCGATGCATTACATATTCTGTCGATTATCGCAAAGATTCCGCGGCTTTGGCGTCGCTTTCGTCACCTTTTTCGCGCTTCAGCCGGCACTGGTGTCCGCCAACCCGGGGCTCGTCGACGGAGTTCCGGCGCCGATCGCTCTGCAGGGACCGACCCTGGGCCTGGTCTCGCCGGTAGCGGGCACGAGCCTGCCATCGTCCCCCGCTAGCGCCGGGGACGTCCTCGCGCGACTGCGACAGGGCTTTTCGCTCGATTACGACGACAATCACCGCACCGAAGCCGAGCGCAGCTGGTACGTCCGCCACCAGGATTACCTGAGTCGCGTATTCACGCGCTCGCAACGCTACATGCCGTACATCGTCGCCGAGCTCGAGCGCCGCGGGCTGCCGCTGGAGCTCGCGCTGCTGCCGATCGTCGAGAGCGCCTACGACCCGTTCGCCTATTCGCACGGCCGGGCGGCCGGGCTCTGGCAGATGATCCCGGGGACCGCGCGGCGCTTTGGCGTCAAGCAGAACTGGTGGTATGACGGGCGGCGCGACATCGTCGACTCGACGCGCGCCGCGCTCGACTACCTCGAGTACCTCGAGGGGATCAACGAGGGCAACTGGCTGAATGCGATCGCCTCCTACAATTCCGGCGAGGGCAACGTGCTGCGGGCCGTGCGCAACAACCGCAAGGCCGGTAAACCTGCCGACTTCTGGAACTTGAGGCTGCCAAAAGAAACCAGCATGTACGTGCCGAAACTGCTCGCACTGGTCGAAATCGTAGCGGACCCTGCCAGGTACGGCGTGACCCTGCCTGTCGTCCCCAACGAGCAACAGTTCGCCGTTACCGAGATCGGCTCGCAGCTCGATCTGGCGCTGGCTGCAGAGCTTGCCGGGGTGGACGTCGACACGATCTATGCCTACAACCCGGGATACAACCGCTGGTCGACCGATCCGGCCGGGCCGCACCAGCTCGTCATGCCGATCGATGTTGCCGGGGAGTTCGCCGCGGCGCTCGACCAGGTCCCGGTGCATGAGCGCGTCCGCTGGAAGCGCCACAAAGTGAAGAACGGCGAGGCCATTTCGCAGATTGCGGACCAGTACGGCACGACGGTGTCGGCCCTGCGTGCCGCCAACAACCTGCGCGGTAACACGATCCGGGCAGGACACTACCTGATGATCCCGGTCGCGACGAAGCCGCTGTCGGCCTACAGCCAGAGCGCCGATGCCCGCCTGGCGCGCACGCAGAATCGTCAACGTGCGGGTAACAAGGTCGAGCACACCGTGCGTAGCGGCGAGAGTTTCTGGACGATCTCCCGCCGCTATGGCGTGACGCATCGGGCGCTGGCCAAGTGGAACGGCATGGCGCCGGGTGACCCGCTCGCGATCGGCAAGAAGCTGGTCGTCTGGACAAATCAGGCAGACGCCGTGGACGCGCCGGCGACCTCTCCGGTACAGACCGCCAACACCCAGCGGAAATTGCGCTACACGGTGCGCAAGGGTGACTCGCTGTACCTGATCGCGCGCAGGTTCCGCGTGGGTATTGACCAGATTGCACGCTGGAACGGTATCGACAGGGACAAGATCCTGCGCCCGGGCCAGAAACTGACGATGTACGTCGACGTCACGGCGCAATCCTCGTAGGAGTTAAGGGACAGTTCACTTATCTCCGGTCGGAGATAAGTGAACTGTCCCTTATTTTTGCGGGTAAAATGGCACGCGTCATCTAGCAGCAACAACAAGGACAGACTATGGGCTTCATGGCCGGGAAGAAGGCGCTGATCGTGGGCGTCGCGAGCGATCGTTCCATCGCCACGGGTATTGCCGAGGCTTTCGTGCGCGAGGGCGCCGAGGTCGCGTTCACTTATCAGAATGACAAGCTGAAAGCGCGCGTGCAGAAGCTCGCGGAGCGCCTCGGCCAGAATACGGATCTGCTGTTCCCCTGTGACGTGACCAGTGACGAGGAGATCGACGCCGTGTTTTCCGAACTCGGCAAACATTGGGACGGACTCGACGTGCTGGTACATTCGGTCGGTTTCGCGCCGCGCGACCAGCTAGCGGGCGGTTTTACCGAGTCGATCACGCGCGAGGGCTATGCCATCTCGCACGACATTTCGGCGTACAGCCTGGCCGCGCTTGCCAAGGCTGCACTTCCGTTGATGCAAGACCGCGACGCGGCCATCCTCGCCCTGACTTACGACGCCGCGACCAAGGTCGTGCCGAACTACAACGTGATGGGCCTTGCGAAAGCCAGCCTCGAGGCCTGTGTGCGCTTCCTGGCCGCCGATCTGGGCGTCAAGGGCATCCGGGTCAATGCGATCTCTGCGGGCGCTGTGAAGACACTGGCGGCCGCTGGTATCGGCGGCTTCCGCAAGATGCAGACCTACGCAGTCAAGGCTTCGCCGCTCAGACGGACGGTCACCATCGAGGAGATCGGCAATACGGCGGCCTTCCTGTGCTCGGATCTTGCCTCGGGTATCACCGGGGAAACGACCTTCGTCGATGCCGGCGTCAACATCATGGGCATGGTCTTCGACGAAGACGACGACTAGGAAATACGGTGTCAGTCACCCTATTTCGGCGCGTCGGAAATAGGGTGACTGACACCTTTAGACTCGATTTAAGGTGACTGGCACCTAATTTGAGGTCAGGCGGTGTCTTCCGCCCGCTCGTTGTTGCCCTCGAGCGCAACGTGGGTCTTCTCGCCCTCGAGGCGCGCCACGATCGTGGCGCAGCAGGCGTCGCCCCAGACGTTGACGCTCGTGCGGCACATGTCGAGGATCCGATCGAACACCATGAGAACGCCGATCGCTTCGACAGGCAACCCGACGGCCGCCAGGATGATCGCGATCGCGACGAGCGAGGCAGACGGGACGCCCGCCACGCCGATCGACGTCAGCAATGCGATCACGACGATCGAGAACTGCACGCCGAAACTCAGTTCGAGGCCGTAGGCCTGGGCAAGAAACACGGCGGCCGCGCACTCGTACAAAGCCGTGCCGTTCATGTTGACGGTCGCGCCCAGCGGCAGCACAAAACTGGATACCTTGTTGGACACGCCGATGTTGTCCTCGAGGCAGTCCATGGTGACCGGCAGCGTCGCTGAGGACGACGCGGTCGAAAACGCCGTCAGCATCGCCGGCGAGGCGCCAGCCATCGTCCGGTAGGGTTTCACGCGGCCGACGAATCGCAGCAGCAACGGCAGCGTACCGACGGCATGCAGGACCAGCGCGAAGAACACGCACAGCGCGAAGATCGCGAGGGGTTTGGCGGCCGAGAACCCGGCCGTCGCCATGACCTCGGCAACCAGTCCGAAGACGCCGATCGGCGCGAACTTCATGATCCACTCGGTCATGCTCATCATGACGTGGAAGACGCCGTTCCAGAAGTTGAACAGCGGCTCCGCGTACTGGTGCGCGAGATGCGTCATGAAGTAGCCGAACAGGATGGCGAAAAAGATCATGCCAAGCATCTGCCCTTCCGCAGCGGCCTTGACGATGTTCGGCGGCACCATGCGCTTGAAAACTTCGGCGACGTCGCCCACGCCCTTGCCTTCGACCTGGTCGGAGATGTCCGTCGTTTCGGCCTCGAGCGCCAATAGCTCGCCGGCCGGCTCGCCGTCGACGATGCCGGGCTGCACCAGGTTGATGATGACCAGGCCGACGAGAATCGCGGCCAGCGTCGTGGTCGTATAAAACAGCAGCGTCTTGCCGCCGAGCGCCCCGAGATTGCCGCCGGATCCGATGCCGGCTACGCCGACAATGATCGACGACGTGATCAGCGGCACGATGATCATCTTCAGCCCATTGAGGAAGAGCGAGCCGATGTAGTCGAAAATCGCCACGAAGGAGACGCCGAAGATGTTGGGCGCAAACTCGTCCGTCGTCCCGGATTTGACGAGTGAGCCCACGACGACCGCGAGCGCGATCGCGATCAGGATCTGCCAGTGCAGAGCCAGCTTACGCATAGTCCCCCCTCTGCGGCCCCGCCGCAGCGGTTTTCTTGTTGGCGGGTGAGCTTACTAAAGGAGGTCCGTTGCGGCCAGCGCATCCTCGTTGATGATCACTTCGGCCTCTTCCCGCAGCGCCTGCACGAAGGCGATGAAATCGCCGAGCCCGGCCTGGTCGGTCAGCTGCAACTTGCCGGCGTCGCGCTGCTCGACCGGCAGCGATTCGGGCCGGCCCGGCATCACGGCCTCGACGCTGAATACCGTGTAGCCGCCTTCGCCGTTGCGCGTGCTGCCGAGCGTCGGCGCGTCCTGCGTCGGCTTCGCCGCGGTGAACACGGCCACGGATACGAACTGGTCGCTGTCCTGGCCGCCCCGGTCCATGAGGATCGGGTCACTCGCCGTCGCACCGACGGCCTCCGCGGCGCTTGCAAAGTCGGCACCGGCCTCGACAGCGGCGATCATCTCATCGGCCCTGGCGGCCATGAGCGCCTCGGCCTGCTGCATGCGCAACTGGGCTTCGACCTGGTCCCTCACCTCGTCGAGTGGCTGGCGCGCGGCCGGCTTGTGGGCCGCAACGCGGAGCACGAGCGAGCGGTTGCTGTCCACCTCGATGATCTCCGACAGCTGTTCGCCGGACAAAACGAGCTCGTCGAAAACCGCATCGGCGATTGCCGGCGCAGACCCCAGCGGGCCGCCGCTTTCGCGTGTGAATCCCTCGACCGTCCTGACCTCGACACCGATCGCGTCTGCCAGTGCATCGATCGACGTCGCATCGAACAGCGCGTCGGAGAGCCGGCGCTCGAGCTCGCGGAATCGGGTCTCGGCTTTCTGGCTCTGCAGCTCGGTGGTCAGCTCGGCGCGTACCTGTTCGAGCGGCAACGGACCCTGTTCGACGATGCTGTCGAGACGCACGATATGAAAACCGAACTCGCTCTTGATCGGTCCTTCGACGGCGCCTTCGTCCATTGCGAAGATCGCGCTGCCGAGATCACCGGGCAACTGGGTCCGGGTCAGCGTGCCGAGATCGCCTCCCTGCGGCGCCGTCACCGTATCCTCGGAGTTCGTGCGCGCGAGATCCTCGAAAGGCTCGCCCGCATTGATACGGGCCAGCAGCGCCGTCGCCCGCTCCTCGGCCGCGGCTTCGTCGTCACCGAAGGTAATGAGGATGTGGCGCGCCCGGCGCTGTTCGTCCTGCAGGTAGCGATCCTTGTTGAAGTCGTAGTACTCGACGATCTCGTCTTCGCTGACGGTGACGGTTCCCGCGACGTCGCCGCGCGTAATCTCGACGTATTGCACGTCCGCTGCTTCGGGCAGCTGGTAGAGCATCGGGTTATTGTCGTAGTAGGCCACGACCATGTCGTCGGTGATCTCGATCTCATCCGCAACGGACTCGGCGCTGAGCGTCGCCAGGGCCACGACACGCTGCTCTCCCGCGAGGTTCAGGTAACGGCGAAAGGCCGCGGGCGACACGATGGCCGAGCCGCGCACGGCGCGTTCGAGCTGGTTGCGCCGCAACGTCACGCGCTGTGCGCGTTCGAATGTCGCGGGCTCGTAACCGTTCTGCGCCAGCAGGTTGCGGTAAGTTTCCAAGTCGAACCGCCCGTTGACCTGGAAGTCCGGCGTTTGCTGGATCAGGCTCATGAGTTGCTCGTCGCCGATGCGGTAGCCGGCCTCGTTCAGGTAGTTGTCGATAACGCGTTGCTGAATGAGTTGCTCCAGCACATTGCGGCGCAGCGTCTGGCGCAGTTCCTCGGGCAACTGGGCGAACTGCGGATTCTGCTGCAATTGGTCGCGATACGCCTGCTCGAACTGGCCGAGCCCGATGTCGACGCCATCGACCTTGGCCGCGTAGTTGCTGCCGACAAAAGCGAAGTTGGCACCGCCAACGAACACGAAGGTCACGGCAATCAGCGCGAGGATCGCGGCAGCGATCCAGCCGGTGAATTTTTCACGAATGTTTTGCAGCATAGGGTCGTCTTTCTTCAACTAGGGCGCCCGGGGGCCGGGCGATCGATCGAGGCCGGGGATTCTACGCGACGGCGTATGGCAGTGGAAGCCGCTGCGGTCCAGGGACACGGTCTAGGTCCGGTCCAGGGACAGTTTGGGGGGACAATTTAGGGACGGCAAAATTTAGGGACAGTTCACTTATCTCTCACCGAGATAAGTGAACTGTCCCTAAATTGTGCCTGTCCCTAAATTGTCCCCCCAAACTGTCCCTGGACCGGACCTAGACCGTGTCCCTGGACCGCAGCGGCTTCCACTGCCATACGCCGTCGCGTAGAATCCCCGGCCTCGATCGATCGCCCGG
>JBFEJR010000065.1:0-9709 GCA_041553075.1 Woeseiaceae bacterium
CCTGGTGCGGCAGTTCCCGAAGGAAACGCGGGCGATCGATCGTTACATGCGGCTGCTCGCGCGCTCGGGAGATGCCCTGTCCGCGCTCGGCATGGAGCGGGGTATGCCGCGCTGGATGAGCGCGGCCGCGAGGCCATGGCTCGCCTGGAAACAGCGCGGCGCTTATCGTCACACGACCTGGAACGTGCTCAGCGAGCTGACGGATGACCGGGACCTGATCGCGACGATCTGCGGCCAGTGGGGCGACATGGGTCTGCCGCCGCGGCGCTCGCCGTTCCTGGCACACGCCATGATCGCGCGCCATTACCTGTACGGTGGCTACTACCCGGTCGGTGGCGCGTGGCGCATCGCCGATACGATATTGCCGAAGATCCGCGCAGGCGGCGGGGAAGTCTTCACCTACGCGCGGGTCGCGGACATCCTCGTCGAGGATGGCAAGGTGGCCGGCGTCCGGATGGAGGACGGGCACCGCATCGACTGCGACTGCGTGATTTCCTCGGCCGGTGTGCTGAATACCTTCAATGGCCTGCTGCCCGACGCGGTGGCGGAGCGCAGCGGCTACCGGCGGCGGCTCGAGTCCGTGGAGCCCAGCCTCGGGCATCTCGGCGTGTACATCGGTCTCAGGGAAACCGCAGAGGAACTCGGCCTGCCGCGCACCAACTACTGGATTTACCCCTCGAACGACTACGATGCGGCGGTCGACGCTTTTCTCGAGGACCCCGATGCCCCCTTCCCGGTCGTCTATGTGTCGTTCCCTTCGGCCAAGGACCCCGACTACGAACGCCGGCACCCGGGCACGGCGACAATCGAAATCGTGGCGCCGGCGCCGTACGAGTGGTTCGACCAATGGCGCGATGCGACCTGGGGTAAACGCGGCGATGACTACGAGGCCCTCAAGCAGCATTTCGGTGAGCGTCTTATGGCAACTCTCTATGACAAGGTCCCCGAGGCCCGTGGTAAGGTCGATTACTGGGAGGTTTCCACGCCCTTGTCGACGAACTGGTTCGGGGGATACCAGCGGGGGGAGCTTTACGGCCTGGCGCACACGGGCCAGCGCATGGAGCAGGAATGGCTGCGGCCCAAGACATCGATTCCGGGCCTGTGGCTGACGGGTCAGGACATCCTGACCTGCGGGGTAACCGGCGCCATGATGGCCGGGCTGATCACCACCATGAGCATGATCGGACCGGGCAAGATGGGGCCGCTGATGAAGCAAATCTACGCTTGAGCAACACGGGGAGAACATCATGGAGAAAACCGACGCATCTATCTTGAGCCTGGCGATCGCGGTGCTGATCACTGCGTGCCTGCTGACCGCGCCGACCGCCGCGGTCGCGGACAAGGGCGCCAAGCGCCAGGCCGTTATCGACTACTGGACACCGGCGCGGCGCGCGGCCGCGCAGCCGCGCGACCTCGTCATCGATCACCGCGGCCTCGGATACCTGCGACGGGCCGATGGCTCACTGCAGCCGTACGGACACCAGGTTGCCGCTGCGGCACGGCAGGCGCCGACGCCGCAGGCAAAACCGCCCGGCAATAACGATACGACGCCGCCGTCCATTACGAACCTGGACCCTGACGGCCTGACGATCGGTGCGTCGTATGACTTCTCGGCAACGGTCACCGACGCCAGCGGCCTGCGTTCCGTCGACTTCGTGGTCACCTATCCGGGCGGCACCAATACCCAGACCTTCGCGGCCAGCAACACCGCCGGCGACACGTGGTCGATCAGTCTCTCCGGGTTCACCGACGGGGACTGGAGCTGGCACGTCGTCGCGAAAGACAACGCGAAACGCGGCGGCAACACCGCGATTTCGGGCACGGCGCCGTTCACGGTCGACACCGGCGGCGGCGGCGGTGGCGGCGGTGGCGGCACGGGCGTCATCAGCAACGCGGAATGGACGGGCGGCGGCGCGATCCAGACCGCGGCAGGCCGGTTGTTTTACGAGATGCCGAGCAATCCGCGGCGCAAGCGCTGGGCCGGCTACGTGTGCTCCGGAACCGTCATCACCGACGCCACCACCGGGCGCTCCACGATCCTGACGGCGTCGCATTGCGTGTACGACGATACCAACAAGGCCTTTGCCCGCAATGTCCTGTTCATACCGAACCAGGCGGGCACCACGGGCACCGGCACGGACACCAACTGCAACAACGACCCGCTGGGCTGCTGGGTGGCTGACTTCGGTGTCGTCGACGTCAACTGGACGACGCGCTCGTTCCCCGACAACGTCGCGTGGGACTATGCGTTCTACGTGGTCGAGGACGTTGCTTCGTCGCACCAGGGACCCGGCACCGACATCCTCGATACGGCGGCCAACACGATGTCGATCAGCTTCAATGCACCGAGTGCCGACGACCCCGCCAACGACGGCCCGGGCGCCCCGGACTATACCCACGGAATGGGTTACTCCTACAGTGACGATCCCAACTTCATGTACTGCGCCGAAGACATGCAGGACATGGACGCCGCCAACTGGTGGCTGCCGAGTTGCGACCTGTCGGGCGGTTCCTCGGGTGGGCCCTGGCTGCAGCCGTTCAACGAAAGTAACGGTACCGGCCCGGTCATCTCGGTGAACTCCTGGGGCTACACGACGAGCCCCGGCATGGCGGGACCGAAACTCAGCGGAACCTCGGCCAACTGCCTGTTCCAGGCCGCCAAGAGCAACGCGTTCGTCAACGGTGCCGCCGACGGGGATGCCGGTTACGCCGAGACCTGTCCGTAACCGAGCGACGTCCTTGAACCGGAAAGGCCCCGCTGCGACGGGGCCTTTTCTTGTCTACGCTGCCTGCTTGGCGTGCGCGACCAGCACGTCGCAGGCGATGTGATCGAGCACCCGTGCCGCCGTGCTGCCCACGATGCGCTGCTTGAGCTTGGAACGCGCCAGCGCACCCATGATGACGAGACTCGCGCGCTGCTCGCGCGCAAACGCGGGCAGGACTTCGTGCGCACTGCCGGCGATCAGGTGCAGATCCTTCGCCGGAATGCCCATCGCCTCGCCGAGGACCTGCAGCGCCCGCTTGTGCTCCTCGCGGATCTTCCGGTTGAGCTCATCGACCGGCAGCTTCTTCGGATTGAACGCCCACATGGCACGTGAGCCGACCTCCTCGAGCGTCTGGTAGGTATGCACGACCACGAGCTTGCCGCCGCAGTCATCGGCCAGGAACTTGCCGCGCTCTATGATCTTCCTGTCGAGGTGCGCCGGCTTGTCATGAGCGTTCAGCGGGTCGACCGCTGCGACAATGACGGGCTTCTTGCTCCACGCCACCGGCTTGACGAACCACAGCGGGTAATCGAGGTTGCGAATCAGGTCCCAGTCGGCGTCGGCCAGCGACGCGCGCTCCGATGGGCTGTGATAATGCGTGCCCTTGATGACGTAGCGAGGTTGCCGCGCCGCTGCCTCCCGGCGAATGGCATCCGCCACGTGCCGGTCGGTCGCCCGGCTCGCTTCGACCCGCAGCCCTGCCGCCTTTACCCTGGCAACAAGCTGCTCGATCGCCTCGTCCTGGGACTCGCGGACACTGTCGGCGATGTGCTGTGACTCCAGCAGGTACACGAAAGTCTCGCCCAGGCGATCGGTGGTGGGATCGCAGATCAGCAGGTGCAAATTGCAGCTGCGCGACTGGGCGAGCCAGGTAGCACGCTCAACGACTTGCTCGGGGTAGTTGTCGAACTCGACGACACAAAGGATGTTGCGGCTCATCGGATTCCTCCTCGCAACTGTGTCCAGTTACCCTACCCGGTGTCAGCCCCCCTGACACTTCGTATAACTACGAATTGGCCAGGTTCAGGTAGAGCAGCCGCATTGCGGTCACCGTCACGAGTGCGCGAAACACGAAGCGAAAACCGGCCTCGGACACGCGCTCGTTAATGTGCTTGCCGACCCACGTGCCCAGCAGCGCGGCGACGACCGAGAACCCGATCACGACGAGGAACGGCCGGTAGTCGAAACCGTTCAACGCGTATCCCGCGATCTTGAAAACGCTCATCCCGGTCAGGGCGACCGCCATCGTGCCGACGACCTCGCGCCGCCGCAGCCCGGTGTGCAGGATGACCGCGTGCAGCAGTGCGCCGTAGGCAAACAACGTCGACAGCAGCGAATGAACAAACCCGACGATCGCCCAAGGATGCCGGAGTCGCGGCCGCCAGCTGATGCCCGGCAACCAGATCGCGATCAACATGACAACAGCGATTGCAGCGCCGATAAACGACTCGGGCAGTTCGAAGTACAGCCGCGCGCCGACGGCCACCGCGACGATGCTGCCGGCCAGGAACGGCCATACGATCCGCCAGTCCACATGCTTGCGGAACACCAGGGCGCGCGACGCCGTGGAGCCGACGAGCAGGGTCGAGTGGATCGGCACGACGGCCGAGATCGGCAGCACCGTGCTGGTCACGGCCAGCATGATCATCGCGCCACCCGTCGAGAATGCGGCATTGCTGACCGACGCGAGGAAGCTACCGAGCACGATGACATAGAACGCATGTTCCATTGACGCCGGTATGCCCACAGGATCCAGGTTTTCGACGCGCTCAACCGGTCGCGGGCAGCACGTACAGCGCCACGCCGAAGAAGTGGCAGACGCCGCCGACGAGCACGAACACGTGCCAGATCGCGTGGTTGAACGGCAACCTGTTGAGCGCGTAGAACACGGCCCCGGCCGAGTAGCTGACGCCGCCCGCGAAGACCCAGGCCAGGCCGTGCGGCCCGATTGCCTCCGCCATCTGGGGTGCCGCGACCACGATCAGCCAGCCCATCGCGAGGTAGCTCGCCAGGGCGGCTCTCGGGAAGCGGTTGCGGAACCAGAGTTTCGTGACGATGCCGGCCGTGGCGAGCGCCCAGATCGTGCCGAATATCCACCAGCCGGTCGCGCTGCGCATCGCCACGAGCAGGAACGGCGTGTACGTGCCCGCAATGAGCAGGTAGATCGCGCAGTGGTCGAGCAGCTTGAAAACGTCCCGGTGGCGCGACCGATACATGGAGTGGTACATGGTCGACGCGAGGAACAGCGCGATCAGGGTGGCGCCGTAGATGGACGACGCCACGATCCGCCACGCGTCGGAGGCGCTGATCGACACGTACAGCATCCAGGTGAGACCGACAATGCTCAGGATGACGCCGATGCCGTGCGTGATGGCATGCACGACTTCCTCGACGACGCTGTACTCCATTTCCCGGTTGCGGCTCACCTCGTTATCGTACACGCAACCGCGCGCGGCGGGCTTGGATTTCGCGCCAATCTCAACCACGCTACAATCGGCCGATGCCTCGATACATCATCGTCCTTCTGTGGACGCTCATCATCGGCGCCTGCGCGGCGCCCCGCCCCGCCGACGAAACCGTGACGCTCACGATCATGGGCCTCAACGACGTGCACGGCGAGCTCCTGCCCGCGGACTCGCGCGGCGGGCTCGTCTCCGTGTCGGCATTCGCCGCGGCGCTGCGTCAGCAACGTGCCGCCGACGGCGGCGCGCTGTTGCTGATTGATGCGGGCGACATGTGGCAGGGGACCCTCGAGTCCAACCTCGGTGAGGGTGCGGCTGTCGTCGAGGCCTACAACGCACTCGGCGTGGCGGCCGCCACGATCGGAAACCACGAATTCGATTTCGGGCCGGCCGGACCGGCTTCCACGCCCAAGGGCCCGCATGACGCGCCGCGCGGCGCCCTGCGCGAGCGCGCCAGGGAGATGCGGTTTCCCCTGCTCGCCGCAAACCTCATCGACGAATCGACCGGGTTACCGGTCGCTTGGGACAACGTTCGGCCTGCCGTGATGCTCGATGCGGCCGGCTTGCGCGTCGGCGTGATCGGCGTCATGACGGAGGAGGCTCTGCAGACCACGATCTCGGCCAATACGCAGGGTCTGCGAGTCGCGCCGTTAGCGCCGACCGTGGAGCGCGAGGCCCGCACCTTGCGCGAACAGGGTGCCGATGTCGTGATCGTCGCGGCTCACGCCGGCAGCCGCTGCGAGGACTTCAGCAATCCCGAGGATACGTCGTCGTGCAACCTGGACGGCGAGATCATGCGCGTCGCAGCCGCACTGCCGGCGGGCCTCGTCGATCACATCGTCGCCGGACACGTACACCAGGGCATTGCGCACGTAGTGAACGGCATTTCGATCAACGCGGCGTACTCCAACACACGCGCTTTCAGCCGCACCGACCTGCACGTCTTCAGGGACGGGCGCGGCCTGGCGGGCCGCACCGTCTATCCGCCACAACCCGCGCTCCTCGATGGCGACCCGGTCTACGAGGGCATCGCGCTGCAGGAAGACCCGGCCATCGTCGCCATTGCCGATAATGCCCGTGCCGCGGCCGAAGAAAAGAAGAACGCCGGTCTCGGCGTCGTGCTCGCGGCACCGTTCGAACTGGTGCCCGATGTCGAATCGGCGCTGAGCAACCTGATGACGGAAGCGTTGCTCGATGCGCTCGATGGCGACATCGCCATCCACAATGTATTTGGCGGCATCCGCAACGGCTTGCCGGCCGGTGAACTGACGTTCGGCGCCGTCTACCAGATGTTCCCCTTCGACAACGTCGTGACGGTGCACGAGATCAGTGGCAAGGACCTGCGTGCGATCGTCGCGCGCATGGCGGCGCAGCGTCGCAAACCCGGCTTCTCCGGCATGCGCGTCTTCGTCGGCTGCGGGCCCGCCGGCATGCGCGTCACCCTGCGTCGCGACGACGGCCGCGAGATCACGGATTCCGACAAGGTGCGCGTGATCGCCAACGATTTCCTGGCGCTCGGCGGCGACGATATCCTGACGCCGGCGATTCCGGAGCAGGGGCTGCCCATCGACCAGGGACTGCCCCGGACCCGGGACGTGCTGGTCCAGTGGTTCATCGATCATCCGGGCGAACTGGACCCGGCCGAGTTCCGCACCCACGACGCGCCTAAATGGAACCTTCCTGACATAATCCCGGAAACCTGCGCTCCATAGGAGTATAATAGGGCGTCGTGTAGACGACCTTGGCCGCGCGATAACAACGGAAAAAGAGCGGCCTCGCCGGACACAACAACAATAACAATCAGGTTTGAAGGGGACGAGATGAGCGCTCGAGCTATCCGGCTATTGGCCTTCGTGCAGCTGCTATCGATGCTGCTTGTATCCGGCACGACATGGGCGCAAAGCTACGTCGAAGAGAACTCCAACGCGGTCGGCCGCACGCCACCGGGTTACTACCGCGGCATCCCCGCCATGCAGGACAACGAGGCCAGCTGCGCGCTCAATCCGATCCTGCCACGCAACCTCGTCTGCGCGTGGAACGCCAGCGGCGGTTCCGACGATGCGATCGGCGACACCTGGCTGCGTTTCTCGGAGTCGCTCGACGGCGGGCGCCGCTTCTTCAATCGTTACCTGAACGGCTCGAACCTCGACCCGGCGACCAGTATCGGCCAGCAGTTCGGCGCCGACCCCGTGATGATGTGCTGGCCCGGCGGCTGCGGCACCGTGATGCTCGCCGCGACACGCGCCGAGACCGGCGGCACCGGCGGCGGCATCTACATCCAGTGGATGGTGGACCTGAACGTCGAATCCGGCTTCCGCAAGGCCTTCAAGGTCTCGCTCGACCAGGTCTATCGCTCGACCGGCAGCAAATTTGCCGACAAGCCGCACGCGCTCTACATGCTCGACGAGAACAACCCGGGCACCGTCGCCGTCTCGTTCGATGTCCAAATGCCGGACGGCTCCGTGCAGACGATCACGCGCGACTGGCCCAAGGCCCGTATTCTCGTCGTCTTTGCGCTGTTCAACCCGAGCAAGAACGACATCGAAATACTGTCGACCTACACCGACAACTACGGCGGGAACTGGAGCAACCCGAAGCAGGTTGCCGTCACGTCCGGGCGCGACCAGGGTGTCAGCGTCGCGGCTATTGGCGACACCGTCTTCTATGGCTTCCGACGCTTTGCGAACCAGGGCGACACCGACGACCTCATGGGCGTCGTGTCGAATGATCGCGGCGCGCGCATCGGCAAGCCCTTCGT
Source organism: Woeseiaceae bacterium (assembly GCA_041553075.1). Lineage (GTDB taxonomy): Bacteria > Pseudomonadota > Gammaproteobacteria > Steroidobacterales > Woeseiaceae > UBA1847. The sequence continues at coordinate 7,986 of JBFEJR010000065.1, forward strand.
CATCGCCGAGGACTTGTGCGTCTACGACGTGCCGACCTTGCCTGCCGTCGAAGACAGTACCCTGGCGGCAGCACGCACCAACGATTTCCCGTGGGTCAGCCAGGACGGGTCGCGCTTCATCATGGTGTACTCCGAGCGGCGGCGCAGCGCGGACGGCGGTTGCCTGACCGACCTCAGCCAGCCCTCCGACTCGCGCATCGTCGCGCTGGTCGGGTCGGCCAATGGCAGGAACTGGAGCACGGCCCCCATCGAGATCGACCCGAACCCGGATCACGGTTTCCAGTTCATGCCCGTGGTCGACTGCTCGCTCGGCATCTGCCAGGTCGCCTGGTGGGACTCGCGCCGCGACAGCCAGCGTACCCGGGCGTTCCTCGAGGCCCAGGACAACGCCGTTTCGGATGCCGCGCTCGCCGCGTTCGAGAGTGTGCCCATCCTGGCGGACTTCCACTTCCCGTTCGGCATCGAGCCCACCCCGAACCTCGGCTACCAGTTCCGCCGCACGGCCGACATGTTCACGCGCAAGGTCCGCCTGGTGGGCAATGGGATCGAACCGCTCGGCGCATCGACTCGCGCATCGCGCTACCGGCTCGGCCTGTACCCGGATGGCGATGGCGGCGTGCAGCTCATCGAGCGCGAGAACAACCCGTTCAACGTCAAGGCCTACCGGTCGAATTCGGTACCGTTCATGAGCGACTACAGCAGCATGACCTCGGTCAAGCATCGCTACGTGTTCAACCCGTCGGACTTGTCGGTGCCCCCGTACTGGGAAAACAACGCCGGACCGAAAGACCCGGCCCTGCCGGATCCGGACGAGGAGCCGATCTTCTGGCTGTCCTGGACCGACTCGCGCAATCAGCGCGGCGCGATCTACACCTATCGAATCGACGGCCGCCCGCCCTATGCGCGGACGCCGGAACCGGGCTCGATCAGCGTGCTCCGGGATGACGAGGAACCCGCACCGGCCGACCGCGCGGACGACGCGCTCACCGCCGAATCCGTGGAAGACTTCAATCCGATGCCCGACCTCTGCACGCCGGTCGCGCCGCAGGCGGCCGGCAGCCTGTTCCTCGCGCTGAACAACCGCGTCAAGGATTCGGATATCTACGGCGCGTTCATCCAGAACCGCACCACCGCCTGGTCGCTCAATCCGACCAAGACGCTGGGGCTGATCCAGCGTACCTACCTGATCGTCGTCGATAACGACGAGGAATCCGGCAAACTCTTCCGGCTCGAAATTGCGAACCAGCCTGTCGGCTTCGATGACGACCCGAAGACGGCCCGGGCCTCGTGGCTGCAGCTCCCCTACGATCCGGCCGAACCCGACTTCCAGACCGTTGCGCCGGTCTACGACACGCTGGAAGCGGTCGGACCGCGCTCGAGCGCATCGGTCGCACTGTTCGTCGTGTCAGACGAATTCGTCAACCCGGTCACGGTCAATATTTACGACATTACATCCGATCCGGCCGGTATCGGGTCACTGGTCGACTCGGTGACCGTCAATGGCGCCATCGAGGCCGGCCCGCTGCTCAATGCCGACGGATCGCCGAATACGTTCGAGCGCCACAACCCGCTCGTGTATGCACCGGACTACGACAACCCGGATCACTACAACCCGGGCCATTACACCTTCGATCAGGCGAACCCGGACCAGTTCAACCCGGACCAGTACAATCCGGACCAGTTCAACCCGGACCTGTTCAACCCCGACCTGTTCAACCCGGACC
>JBFEJR010000066.1:0-9288 GCA_041553075.1 Woeseiaceae bacterium
ACATGCGCGCCGCCGCCGAGTACCTGGCGCCCGACGCCGAACTGGTGACAGTCAGCGCGTTCCTGCGCCGCGACCGGCAGACCGGCGCCGCCATCGGCGGCAGCGGCGTTCTCGTTTTCGATAACGGCGCGACGTCCACCTGGAACTGCGGGTTCGATTCGGGGGCGGTCGTCATGGACCTGCGCCTCTCGGGCGCCGTTGGCACGATCAACATTGATGACTTCCTGGGCCAGGACCCGGACGGTTCGGCACAGTACCTGTATCGCGCGGGCGGCTGGGAGCCCGATGCGGTCGAAGAGTCCATTCGCATCCCATCGCCCCTGTCCGGAGCCGCGCTGATGTTCGAGGATTTCGCCGCGGCCGTGCGGGACCCGTCCTTACGCGAACACTGGATGAATGCCACGCTGCGCACGCAGGCGCTGCTCGATGCGGCATGGCAGTCGGCGTTGCAGAGCGAGCCGGGTTGAGCGGCGGGCCGCGGCAGGACTACTGGCCCAGCAGTGAACGGTAGTCCGGGTAGCCCGCCCCGCGCAGGTCGCGCAATGCGCTGCGCCGGGTTGTCCTGTTCCTCTGCGGGTCGATGACGAACGGAGTGGCCCGCAGCCGCCCGACGCCGGCGGCATCGATGGCGTGCTCGGCAAGCCCGGCCAGCACGAGTGCCAGGTACCAGTCGTAGGGCTGCAGGCCCGGCACGGGCTCGCGCGCCCGGTAGGTCACGGCCTGGAAAGACCGCCCGGTCCGCAAGCAGGTCACGGGCAGCCCGTCTTCCCTGCGGTAGCCCGGGCCTTCGACGGCGTCGAGCAGGCGAAGCTCGGCAGCCGGCACCCGGTAAACGACGCCGACGGCCGCCGGGCCGTCGCCCGCGACCAGGTTGGCTTTGCCCGAGGTATCCTCGCTGCGCTTGTCGAAGCGCACCTCGCGGCCCGGCGCCGTCGCCACGGTCTCGAACCCGGCCCCCGGACAGCGCCGCTTGAGGCGCGTACTTAACATATTCGAGCCGAAAGCGAAGTAGAACACCGGTGTCCGCTCGTCATCCATCGGTTACATAGTGGAAGAGATCCCGACACTATTTCAATCCTGACGCCAGCATGGCTATACTCCTGCCAGCGCCAATCGGCGCATGACCACCAACAACAAGAACGATTCACGTAGATTCTTCAAGGGGTAACGAATGAAACTCGCCAGGTTATTTTTGTGTATTTTCGCTTTGTCATTGGCGTCCGTAGGCGCCGCCAGTGAGTCCGCCTCACATCTCGTCCTGCTCAAGGGTAATGGGGTCTCGTCCTCGTTCGAGCGGGACGTCGCGCAGCTCGGCGGTACGATCACCTTCAGCCACGAGATCGGCATCGCGTTCGTCAGCGGTCTGAGCGGCGACGCTGCGGCCCAGCTCGGTGCGAGCAAAGACGTGCAGGAGATCATGCCGGACGTGGCCTTCGAGATGGAACTTCCGAGCATCTCGACGCCGGAAGCCGCTGGCGCCGTGCCCGCCAGTCCTGAAAACCCGGCCGACGCGTTTTTCTGGCCCTACCAGTGGAACATGCGGGCAATCAGCGCCGACACGGCCTGGATGATGGGCCGTACCGGTTCTTCCGACATCACGGTCGCCATTCTGGATACCGGCATTGATTACGCCCACGACGACCTCGTAGGGCGAGTCGACCTGTCGCGCTCGATTTCGTTCGTGCCCGAGGACGATCTCTTCGTCGATATATTCTTCCCGGGCAAGCATCCGGTCACGGATATCGGCTATCACGGCACGCACGTCGCCGCGACCGTCGCCAGTAACGGCTACGTCGCAGCGGGTGTTACATCGCAGACGACGCTGATCGGCATCAAGGTCTGCAGTGTCTATCTCGGCTACTGCCCCGGCGGCGCCATCATCGCGGGCGTACTGCACGCGGCCGACTCGGGCGCCCACATCGCCAACATGAGCCTCGGCGGCAGCTTCATGAAGAAGGACTACCCGGGCTATGTCGGCTTCCTGAATCGTGTCTTCAACTACGCGAAGAGCAAGGGCACACTCGTCGTCGTGTCGGCCGGTAACGCCGGGCTCGACCTCGACCACGACGGCAACGGCTACAAGACCTACTGCAGCACGCCGGCCACGGTCTGCGTGTCGGCTACCGGACCAGTTTATTCCGACAACTACAGGGTCGGCCCCTGGTACAACATCGACGCACTGGCGTCCTACAGCAACTACGGCCGCTCGGCCATCAACGTGGCCGCACCCGGCGGCAACGCATATCGGGATGCCGATGGTGTTCTTCGCGGCGGATTCGTTTACGCGGCGTGCTCGTCAACGAGTCTCGTTATCCCGGTCTGCCAGCTCGGCGGCTTCGTCGTGGGCCTCAGCGGCACTTCGATGGCTTCCCCGCATGCCGCGGGCGTCGCAGCACTCATTGCCGAAGATATCGGCCGCAACCCGGGCCGCATCAAAACCAAGTTGCAGCAGTCGGCCGATGATCTCGGCCAGCCGGGCACCGATCCCGCGTACGGCAAAGGCCGCATTAATGCGGCTCACGCCGTCGGCTACTAGTCAGCCTTTGCAAGCGTGACAAGGAAGGGGCCCGCCAGGGCCCCTTTTTTTGTCAGAGATTGTCGTAGGACGGCTCGAACGTGTCGCCGTCCTCGAGCCGGCCGCTCTCGAAGCCCCGGAGAAACCAGCGCATGCGCTGCTCGGACGTACCGTGCGTGAATGCGTGCGGCGTCACGCGTCCCTGGGTCCGGCTCTGGATCGCGTCGTCGCCGATCTGGTTGGCAGCGCGCACGGCTTCCTCGATGTCGCCGCGATCGAGGTACTGCTGGTTGTGGTTGGCCCACACGCCGGCCAGGTAGTCGGCCTGCAGTTCCAGGCGGACCGAGTACTCGTTGTAGTCGGGCCGGCCGCGCATCGCGGCCACCTTGCCCGATATTCCCAGCAGGTTCTGCACGTGGTGGCCCACTTCGTGGGCGATGACGTAGGCCTGGGCGAAATCGCCCGGCGCGTCGAACTGGCGGGCCAGGTCATCGTAGAAACCGAGATCGATGTAAATCTTCTGGTCAGCCGGGCAGTAGAACGGACCCATGCGGGCATCGCCCATGCCGCAGGCCGTCGGGTGCCGGCCGCGAAAAATGACGAGTTCCGGCACGCGATACTGCCGCCCGACGCGCTCGAACTCGCGCGTCCAGATATCCTCGGTATCGGCCAGGACGACCGTGACGAACTGGAACTGCGTCTCTTCCTCGGCAGACGGCTGGTAGTCCACCGTCTGCACCTGCCCGCCCCCCATCAGCGCGGCCGGGTCGATCAGCCCCATCTGCCAGCCGACCAGGGCGACCGCGCCGAGGACCAGCACGCCCTTCAGGCCGAACATCCGCAGCACGACATTGAGAATGCTGCCGAGACCCGGGCCCCCGGCGCTGACACGCTGGCTGCGAGCGTCCCTGACGTTGGTGCTGCCGCGGCGGCCTTTCCACTTCATTGCCCTGCTCCTCAAAAAAAGCTTGCGATACGTGCCCGGACGCAGCGCTGCACGACGCAGCCGGCCACTGGGACGTGATCGTCAACCAAAGCCTGGCAGAAATCAAAAATGCTGCGCCCACTCGCCGGCCGAATCGGGCCCGGGCGAGGCTCACCGTGCGGGAGGCAACTACTCCGCGGTCGGAATCCTGCCGGCCAGGACCTTCAGGCACTCGGTACGCATCGCGATGTCCTCCTCGAGCAGTTCGATCTCGCTGAGGATCTTGGCCGCAATCGTCTCCTTGCTCGATTTCACCTTCAGGAGTTCATCGAGCTCCTCGATGGCGGCGAGCAGTTTCGGGTGGGTCTTCAGGATGGTGCCCGCCTTCGGGACGGCCGCGTCTTCCTGGACGCGTGGGAACCTGTAGGTCTTGCTGGACGTCAGGAACGAACCCTTCGGTCGCTCGTAGACGATGCGCAGGACATCGACCTGGTTCATGTTGGTGATGTGGTAGCTACTGACCTGGAGCGGGCTGTTGACGCCCAGTTCGGACAGGGTCGGGTACGGGTTCTTCTTGTTCATCTCGGGGGTTCCTTGCGATCGCTGCGGCCAGCACCGTCTGCGCAATATTCTGGCATGAACTGACAGCGCTGTCACCTTGCGGCGCCGGCATGGCGACCGGGTTCGAGGTTCCCGCTAGTTATCGATTTCGACGGCCCCGATATCGCCGAGCAGGTCGGCGGGCCGGCTGGTGCCGAGCTGGTCGGTGTTCACCGGGTCCACGGTGACAGAGCCCTCGGTCAGACGCAGCGTGATGCCGTTGAAGAAGTTGTCGCCAGGCCCGAACAGCGTCATCCACAGGTCGTCGTTGATCAGCGCCGGTCCGAGGCCGGTCATCTGGTCCACGTTGACACCCGGGATCTGGTTCGCGAGCGCCGCATCGAGGTGATGCCAGAACTCGATATAGGCATGGTTGTAGGTCAACTGCGGCCAGGTCTGCGCGGGACCGCACCAGTACGCCTGCTCCAGGGTGACGATCGCGGTACCGGCGCAATTGACGTAGTGCTGGGATCCCGCGGTCTCCGGATCGATATCCGAGAGATAGGCCTGGAAGTGATCCCTGAACTCGTTCGCGAATGCGGGCTGGCCCATGACTTCCTGGATCCGATCCAGCATCAGCGGCAGCAACAGCGGGTTCCTGCCCTCGTTCTGCGATCCGACCAGCGCTCCGCGCACCTCGGTCACGCTGTAGTTCGCGCTCGGCAGCTGGTCCAGCGCATTGCCGGCGGGATCGTAATGGAGCACCGCGAACGGGTCGACGGCAACTCCCGCGGAGTTGACGAAAGTGGACAGGGTCGCGTTGCCGAGTACGTCACCAGGCAGTACCCCGTCCTCGTCGTTCACTTGCGGATAGTGCTTGCGCGACAGGGAGGCCCAGCCCGGCTCACCAATCGGCACCAGGATCTGGCTGAAATCGATGACGCCGATACGGTTGTGCCCCATGCTGCGGAAGTAAAAGACGGAGCCGGTAAAGATGTCGTGGGGATAAACGGCACCGACCGTGTACCCGCCCTGCCCCACACCGTCGATCTCGTGGACCGTGTTCCCGGCGACGATGGAGTGACCGATGATCATGTCTTCGACGGCGTGTGCATTGCCGATGGTCGCGGCGATACCGCCTGCCATGTTGGGCTTGCCGAGCTCCGTGTTCCGCGGCCTGCCGAACACCTGGTTCTCGACGATGGTGCTGCTCTTCACCTCCATGTAGCCGTTCGACATGTAGAGGCCGCCGCCCCGCCAGTACCCGATGTCGAGCAGGCCGAACAGGAAAGGCGGAAGAAGCGGCGGTTCGACGAGGTTTCTCGCGATCGTGGTGTTCTCGACATGAATCCTGGTCGACAGGCCGATGCCGCCCCCGTCCGAGTACACGCCGGCACCGTAGGCAAAGAGCCCCGCAATGCGGTTTTCGGTGATCGCCGACCGGCTGATCGACGAGACGTTGACGCGGGTATCGCGGCCGCCGACCGAGAAGACGCCGCCACCGGCCGCGCCGCCGCCGTAAACCGTGTTGCCGCTGACGATGCAGTTGTCCATCACGACCGTGTCCGCGTAGACGCCGCCGCCATAGGCTCCGCCGTCGCGCGACGTATCGGTATCGTCGCCGACCGCGTGATTGTCATAAATGGCGCAATCGCTCAGGGTCGCAACGCCCCACACGGCGACGCCCGCGCCGCGTGCCAGCGTCGACGTCTGGTTGTCATCCGGGTGCTGGCCGATATCCTCGGCTGCGTCGAAGACGCTGTTGCCGCCCGTGATCGCGACATTCCGCAGCGTCAGGTCGCCCGACACCGCGAGGACCCGTGCATTCTCCGCACCGTCCCAGTTGAGCGTGATGCCGTCCGGCAGATTCGACGCATCGATAACGACGTCCTTGCTGGCGAACAGCGCCGACTTGCCGTAGTCGCGGGGGTAGTAGCCGACGAGAAACGAGATGTTGTTTGCGTCGTCGAACCCCATCACCTCGCCGATGAGAACGGTGTGGGCTTCGCCGACAAAAATCAGGTTGATCGTACTGCCGTTGAGCGTCTGGTCGAACGTGATCCGCTGGCCGGATGCCGCGGCCTCGAGAGCCGACCGAATCGTCACGGTCCCGGCCGGCGGCGACCCATCGTCCAGCAGGCTGTTGACGACGAGCGCCGGCATCGAGGAACCGCCGCCGTTACTGCCGTCACTGCTCGAGCAGCCGCCGAGCACGGTCACCAGCGCCAGGCACAGCAGCATGATCCCGCCGGAGCGGCGCGTAGCGCGCATTACAAGCCGATTACGTTTCATGAAATACCTCCCGGCAAGTCTGACCCACCACCGTACAATGAGTTCAGCCGCAATTATGAGACCCTTTGCTCATTGCGGTACAGACGGCACGCCGCAGGGCCGCGGGCGACAGGTGTCATCATACGCCTGGCGGCGCCGTTCGAGAGCCTGGCGCCCGCCCTTTATCAACGAACGGCTCTCGATTACCATGCGGCCCTTTAAACGATCGGGTCCTGCTGACCGGGACCGGCCCAGGAACACGGGGAAACCAGCCGGACATGCCGTACGAAGTCGATATTCAGTCACTGGGAGACTATGTGCGCGTCGAGGTTTCGGGACAACGGAACTACGGCGATGCGGCGATGGATGCCGGCAAGGCCGGGCAGCAGATCGTCGAGTACTGCCGCAAGGCCGGGATTTATCGAGTGCTCGTTATCCTGAACCTGAGTGGGCGGCTGTCGGCTGTCGACTCCTATGAAATGGTCGTCAATTCCGCAAGTTACGGCTGGGATTTCAATTTCAAGCTGGCATTCGTCAACACCAGCCGGGCCTCACTGGAGGACGTCAAGTTCACCGAAACCGTCGCGGTGAACCGGGCGTACACGGTGCAGGCCTTTGCCGACGAGACCAAGGCGATCGCCTGGCTGCGCGGTTAAGCGCCGCAAGTTCGTCACGGAAAAACAATTAAGGGACAGTTACCTTAACTCCCCGGAGTTAAGGTAACTGTCCCTTAATTGTTGTCACTTAGTATTGTGCGGCTACGGATACTGCGAAAACAGGTCTGTCTGGGGCCAGTCAGTGATGCCTTCGACGGCGTTCCTCAAGCCGATAACGAGGTCACGGAAGAAATCCTCGTCTCGCGCCGTGTTGCTGACAACTGCAATAATCACACCGTTCGGTAGGCGCGCCAGATAGCTGGTTGTACCGGGCATGCCGCCAGCGTGGTCCCACTCATTCACATTGCCGGCAGCATCGGTGCCCAGGAACCAGGCCACGCCGAGCGGCTGGGTGCCAGGGGGCGTGCCGACAGCCGTCATGAACTCGATACTCTGCGGGGAGATGATGTCGGGGTACGCAGCATCGCCGTCAGCCGCCGCTGCCAGCCTGACGAGATCGACAGCTGAGAAGAGCCATGCCGAACTGGCATCGAATCCGATGAGATTTATACCCCCGTACGCTGGCTCAGGCACGGCCGTAATGCCATCGAATACGGATTTCCAAATTGAACTCCGAAAGGACTGGTACTCGACTTCGTCGGCCGCACGTTCGGCACGTGTGATGCCCCCGAGGCGTGCCTGCGTTATGCCGGCTGGCCCAAGCACGAACTGGCGCACGAAGTCTTCGTAAAGAAATCCTGTGCTTGCTTCGATGACCCGGCCGAGCGTTACGTAACCGATGTTCGTATAGGCGAAATCTGCGCCGGGATCGAATACGAGGGGTTGCGTCGCGATCCAGCGAACCAGAGTCCCGGGATCCGGCGGCAATGGCGCTCCCAGGGCATCCGCTACTTCCTTGCTGCGGAACAGCGGATCGTCCGGATAGTCGTACAAGTCCCAGCCGCTCGTGTGGTGCAGCAAGTGCCTGACTGTTATGAGCGGCAAACGCGGATCAGCATCCATGGCGGGCAAGTATGACGCAAGGATATCGAAGACCGCTGTATCGGGATCGAGCAGTCCGTCTTCGATGGCTTTGAGCGCCGCAATTCCGGTGACGGGTTTCGACACACTCGCAATCCGAAACAAGTGATCCGGCCGCAATGCCTGCGATCCGGCAAGATCGGCGGTGCCGTATGCATTCGCGACGACGAGCGCACCGTTGCGAACGACGGCGACCGCGATGCCGGGCGGCGCATACCGGTCCATGACATCGTGCATTACCAGATCAATGCGTCCTACGCCGGTGCCGTGTATGACGACCGGCGACCCGCCTCCGCCGCCCGACCCTCCGCAAGACCACAAAAAAACTGCGGACAGTGCAAACGATAAGATACGCGTCGGGACCGTCATCTTGAAATTGACCCGGCGATGGGTAACTAGTTCGATCCCCGACAAGAAAAGCTTCATACAGGAACCATCCTGATCTTGCCCGAAAGGGTGGGATAAACGCTGCGCCTGCGGCGCTGCGTGAGTCGAACAGGGTTCGAAAGCCCATACCCCGCTCGGTCAGTACGAACACGGGCCCCACAAGGGGGCCCGTTTCGTTCTGGCGGAGAGGGTGGGATTCGAACCCACGGTACGGTGTAACCGTACACCTGATTTCGAATCAGGCCCGTTCGACCACTCCGGCACCTCTCCATTAGTCGGCTGGATTGCAGGCACGAAGGCGCCGCGGCCTTCGTGGGGCGACGATATTGGTGAGCAATCCACGGAATGTCAAGGGTCCATTGGGCCGCCGCAGATGCCATAATCAGCGTTCCGGATGACTGGGAAGCGGCGTTTGCGACCTTTGCTGATCATCACATTGGCGTTCCTGCTCGGAACCTGCTCCTCGGCTCCCCCGATCCTCGACCAGGTGCTCGAGACCGGGGAGCTGCGGGTCGTGACGCGCAACAGCCCGACGTCTTACACGGTCAGTCCCGATGGCGCTTCCGGCCCGGAATACGATCTTGTGCAGGCCTTCGCCGACGAGCTCGGCGTGGCGCTGGTGATTGATGCCGTCGACAGCGTGTCGGAGATCCTGCCGAAGCTGCTGTCCGGTGAGGCCCACATGGCGGCAGCCGGCCTGTCGGTTACCGACTCGCGCCGCGAATACGTGCACTTCGGTCACCCCTACGAGTCCGTCGACGTCCACCTCATCTACAAGCTCGGCACGGGCCGGCCCCGCGATATCGAGGACATTCTCGACCGCTCGCTCGAAGTCCTGGCATCGACCAGCCACGTCGACATCCTGGAGTCCCTGTCGGACGACTACCCGGAATTGACCTGGAACGAAAACGCCGATGTCGAGGCCGCCGACCTGTTGACCAAGGTGGCAACGGGAGAAATCGAGCTGACCATCGCCGACAGCCCGGACTTCAACATCCAGCGCCATTTCTACC
>JBFEJR010000067.1:0-8779 GCA_041553075.1 Woeseiaceae bacterium
CGTAAACGAGACCAGGTCCTTGACGTCGTCGAGGTTGACGTCGCGCACGAAATCGCCGGTCAGGGCCGTGATCGCCAGCGGCACGTCCCGGATGCTCTCCTCGCGCTTGGTGGCGGTAACCGTGATTTCTTCGATATCCTGTGCGGCGCCGGTGCCGGCAACCGAGGTCAGGACGGCAGCCGAAATCGACCGCGCCAGCAGAGTTTTACGAAATACGAACGGCTGGGTTGCTTGATCAGTCACGTTACTCCCCCTGATTCTCTATAGTGCGAAGTGTTGATCTTGTCCCATTTACGCAGAATAGTGAAGTGTCACGCAAGCGAAATATTTTGATCGAACCCTGGATGCGCGATGCGCTGCGCGACGGATTCCGCGCTTTGCAGGCGGGAGACACGGACCAGGCAGGTGCCTGTTGCCGCCGCGTCCTCGAAGCGCGCCAGGATCTGCCCGAGGCCCATTTCCTCGTCGGCCTGGTCGCCCTCGAGCTGGAACAACGCCGCACGGCGATCTCTGCGTTCGGCTCGGTCACCACGCTGGACCCCGAGCACGGCGCAGCCTGGGCGAATCTCGCCCGGCTCTTCATGCAGGTCGGGCAGACCCTGCGCGCCGACCGGGCGCTCGAGAAGGCGGTCCGTCACGCCGACGGCAATCCGGTCGTGTACGACCTGATCGGCGTCGTCCACACGATGCTCGGGGAGGAAAGCGACGCGCTGCAATGGTACAGCCGGGCGGTCGAGGCGCAGCCCGACAACGTGCCGTTCCTGGTCAACAAGGCCAATTGCGAGATGTATGTCGGCGAACTCGAGGCGTCGGAGCAGTCGCTGCGCAGGGCGCTCGCGCTGGCGCCGGGCAACTCGAACGCCCACTGGATCCTGGCGATGCTGCGCAAGGCAAAGGACTACGAGCACGTCGAGGAGATGCGCCGGCTGCTCGACCACGGCCGCTATCCGCCGCGGGCCCAGGCGTTCCTGTGGTACGGCATCGGCAAGGAACTCGAGGATCTCGAGGACTGGGAGGGCGCTTTCGCGGCATTCGACCAGGGCGCCCACGCCCGGCGCAGTACGCTGGAATACGACGAACAGGCCGAAATCGGCATGTACGAGGCGTTCGAGCGGGTCTACACGCGGGACTGGTTCCAGGCGACGGACGAGGGCTGCGACAGCGCTGCGCCGATTTTCGTGGTCGGCCAGCCGCGCACCGGGACCACGCTCGTCGAACGCATCATTACGGCGCACCCGGAGGTCACCTCGGCGGGCGAGCTCAAGCAGTTCGGCAATGCGGTCCGGCGCCTCTCGGGATATTCAGCGCCGCAGCGTTTCTCCGCGGCGCTGGCCGAAGGCGGTGCGTCGATCGACATGCAGAAGCTTGGCCGCATGTACATCGAGACCTCGAGGAAGATGGCAGGAACCACGCCGCGCTTCGTGGACAAGCTGCCGCTGAATTTCATGTACATCCCGCTGATCCTCAAGGCGCTGCCGAACGCCAGGATCGTGCACCTCTGCCGCAACCCGATGGACGCGTGTTTTTCGAGTTTCAAGCAGCTGTTCGCGGATGCGTACCAGCATACCTACGACCAGGAAGAGATGGCGCGCCACCACGCGCGTTATTTCCGGCTGATGCAGACCTGGCGCGAGCGCTTCGGCGGGCGTTTCTTCGATATCGTTTACGAGGAGGTCGCGAGTGACCTCGAGCCCAACGCCCGAGCGCTCATCGACTACCTGGGACTGCCCTGGGACGACGCCTGCCTCGAGTTTCACAAGCAAAAGACCGCGGTGGCGACGGCCAGCGCCGTGCAGGTTCGCAAACCCGCCCACACCAAGTCGGTCGGTCGCTGGCGGCGCTACGAGCGCCAGCTCGAACCGATGCGGCGCACGCTCGAATCGCTGGGTATCCCGCTCGAGACGACGCCACCCGAATCAAGCTGACAGGGCGCGGTCCAGCGCGGCCAGCGCGATGTCGGCGTGCTCGCGGCCGAAGACCAGCGGCGGGCGAAACTTCAGTGCATTGCGGTCGCGGCCGATCAGCGCGGTCAGCACACCCTGTTCGCGCATGGACTCCATGACGCGGGCGGCCTCTTCGCTGGCAGGCGCACGCGTTGCCCGGTCGCGCACCAGGTCGACGGCCAGGAACAGCCCCTTGCCGCGCACGTCGCCAATGATCGGGTGCCTGGCCGCCAGCGCGTGCAGCCCGGCAAGGAAATGCTCGCCACTCTGTTTCACGTTGTCGAGCAGCCGGTCGCGGGCCACGATCTCCAGCACGGCCTTGCCCGCGGCGGCGGCCACCGGGTTGCCCCCGAACGTATTGAAATAGTGAGTCTCGCGCGCGAAGGCGCGCGCGATGTCGGGCGTCGTCACGACGACGGCCAGCGGATGACCCGCCCCCATCGGTTTGCCCATGGTTACGATGTCGGGCACGACGCCCGCATCCATGAAGCCCCAGTAGTGATCGCCGAGGCGGGTCAGCCCGGACTGCACCTCATCGCAGACCAGCAGCGCGCCCGCGGCATGTACCTTCTCGCGCACGCGTTGCAGGTACCGCGGCGCCGGTGTGTGAACACCCGCGGCATCGTAGATCGAATCGATGATCATCATCGCGGGCTCGTGGCCCCGCGCCGCGAGGCGGTCGATGGCCGCGTCGACGAGGTCGGCGTACTTGTCGTCGGCATCCGCATCCGACGCCGAGTAAGGTCCCCGGTACAGGTCGGGCGGCGCAACATCGACGACGAAGTCCGGCGCGGTGCGCTTGCGTCGGAACCCCGGCGACAGTTCGCCGACCAGCGTCGTGTTCCCGTGATAGGCGCCCACGGTGCAGATCGCGCCCTCGTTGCCGGTCGCGGCGCGCGCGATGCGGTAGGCGAGATCGTTCGCCTCGCTGCCCGTGCAGACGAACAGGCAGACGGACAGCTCGCCCGGCAGCGTGTCGGCGAGCATCTCGGCGTACTCGACGATGGCGTGATGCAGGTAGCGCGTATGCGTATTGAGCTGCGCGATCTGCCGCGACAGCGCCGCCACCACGTCGGGATGGCAGTGACCGACGGACGGCACATTGTTATAGCAGTCGAGGTACCTGCGCCCCTGCTCGTCGTACAGCCACACGCCCTCGCCGCGCACCAGGTACAGCGGCTCCCGGTAGAAGTGCGTGTAACTCGGCCCCAGCGCCAGCCGCCGGCGCTCGATGAGCCGCTCGTGACTCATGAGCGTTTCTGGCGCTCTGCCAGGAACATCATGGCTTCGCCGAGCAGGATCGACAGGATGAAGACCGAGACGACGAGCAGATTGAATCCCTCACCCGGCACGTACATGAACAACAGCACCGTCATTAGCAGCAGACTGACACATACGATCGAGATGACCGTGGCGAAAGGCATGCCGCCCGGAACGCGGAAAGGCCGCGGTCGGTCGGCGTCATGGCGGCGCGCATACCAGAACGCCCCGACGGCCCCGAGATAGGGCAGCAGGAACAACACGGCGCTCGAGGCGAACAAGTCCCAGAACAGGTCTTCGTTGCTGGTTGCGAGGAACCCGTAAGCGAGAAGGACCAGCGTTGTGAGCAGGCCCATCGCCACGGCCGAGCCGACCGGGGTGCCGTGCCGGGGATGCTCGATGCCGAGGAAGCGCGGCAGTTCGCCGTCGATCGCGGCTTCGGTCGCGGCGCGGCAGCAGCCGATGGCCCAGGTCACGCAGTTACTGAAAAAGGTCAGCATCACGAGAATGCCGAGCAGGAAGGCCGCAGCTACGCCGAGGGCCGACTGGCCGAACAGCTGCCGAAACGTGTCGACGAGCCCTTCTACGAGGTCGATGTCGCCGACAGGAATGGCCGCGAGAATCGCAAACGTACCGAGGACGTAGGCGAGGAAGATGACGATCCCGGACCACAGGATGGCGCGCGGCACGTCGCGGACCGGGTCCTTCATTTCCGCGCTTGCCGAGCAGACGAGTTCGAAGCCGAGCATGCCGTAAATGATGGTCGAAATGTACGTGGCGCTCGCGCCCCATTCGGGCACGAACGACCAGAGCGAGAAATCGTTGGCGAACGTCGTATCGCCGCGCAGGGCGAAGGCGATACCGCCCACGATCAGGGCCAGGAACGCGATCATCTTGATGGCGGCACCGACGTTGGGCACCCATTTGCCGACATTGAGGGAAAACGTCGTTATCAGGACCACGAGCCAGTTGAGCACGATGGCGATCGTCAGCTTGGCGCCCAGCCCGAGGTCCGGCAGGAACAACTGTGCGAAAACCCCGGCGAACAACACCAGGATGGCGCCGTTCCAGATGGCCGTATTGAGCCAGTAAAGCCAGGTCGCGCGCGTGCCCCAGCGAGGACCGAACGCGTCGCGAACCCAGGCATAGATGCCGCCCTGCTCCGGGTAGGTCGTGCCGAGCTCCGCGCTGATCAGTCCGTAGGGAATGAAGAACAGGATCGAAAGCAGGAGCCACCAGGTGATGCTCGAGACGCCGATCGAGGCCGACGCGGCCAGCGTGTCGAGCAACAGGATCGCCGACACCGTGAACAGCGTCATGTCGCTCACGCGGAGACTTCGTTTGTGGTGATGTTCCTGGCTCACAGCGCGTCTCTCCCCTGGGGCAATCAACGCAGTGTGCCACGGGCATTGACGCTCGGCACGCCCGGAGGCTAAAACAGCAAGCATGCGCAAGACCGCGGGAGTACTGGGGGGCATGGGGCCCGACACCACCGTCGATTTCATGGCGAAGGTGATTGCGGCTACCCGGGCCGGGAAAGACCAGGATCATGCCCGGCTGCTCGTCGATCAGAACCCGGCCGTGCCGAATCGCCAGGCGGCGCTGCTCGGCGCCGGCGAGGATCCGGGGCCGGTGCTGGCCGCGATGGCGGCCGGGCTCGAGCGGGCCGGCGCCGACTTTCTCGTCATGCCCTGCAACACTGCGCATGCTTTCGCGCCGGCGATTCGCGCCGCCGTGTCGATCCCCCTGATCTCGATCATCGACGTGACGGTCGATGCCTGTCGCGGGCACGGCGCGATCGGCGTGCTGGCGACGGCCGGTTGTCTCGAGGCGGGGCTCTACCAGGATGCCTGCGCGGCAGCGGGCATCGCGACCGTGCTGCCCGACGCGGCGGCGGTTGCGGAGATTTCGCGGCTGGCCATCGCGATCAAGCTGGGCGACCGCAGTGCCGACGTCGCCGGGCGGCTGCAGCGCGTCGCCGACGAGCTGGTCGGGCGCGGCGCCGCCGTGATCGTCGCGGCCTGTACCGAGATTCCCCTCGTGTTGACGGCCGACCGGCTGACGGTTCCGCTGGTCTCGTCGACCGATGTGCTGGCGAATGTTACGGCGGCCCGGTGCGCGGGCATGGCATAATAACCGGCTCTTTTCCGAACCATCCGAACACAGGTCACAGCAATGTCAGAAGCACTCCAGCAGGTAGGCAGCGTCGACTGGTCGCTCAGCGATCCCGGGCTTCTTCGCACGCAGGCCTACATCGACGGTCAATGGGTCGACGCCGACAGCGGCGCGACGTTCAAGGTCTACAACCCGGCGACACACGAGGTGGTAGCCGAGGTCGCCGATGTCGGCACGGACGAAACGCGCCGCGCGATCGAGGCGGCGGCCGTCGCGCAGAAAGCCTGGGCGGCACGGCCGGCTGCCGAGCGCTCGGTGATCCTCAGGAAGTGGTATGAGCTGATAATGCAGAACGTCGAGGATCTCGCGATCCTGATGACGGTGGAACAGGGCAAGATTCTCGCCGAGGCACGCGGCGAAGTTGCCTATGCCGCATCGTTCATCGAGTGGTTTGCGGAGGAAGGCAAGCGGGTCTACGGCGACGTGCTGCCGCTGCCGCAAACCGATCGCCGCGGCATCGTGATCAAGCAGCCGGTCGGGGTCTGCGCGGCCATTACGCCGTGGAACTTCCCGGCCGCGATGCTGACGCGCAAGGTCGCACCGGCCCTGGCCGTGGGTTGCTCGATGGTGGCCAAACCGCCGCACGAGACCCCGCTCTCGATGACCGCGCTCGCCGAGCTGGCGCATCGTGCCGGCCTGCCGGCCGGCCTGCTCAATGTATTGCCGACCAGCAACTCGAAAGTCGTCGGTGACGAGCTGTGCAGCAACCCGACGGTGCGCAAACTGACGTTCACGGGCTCGACGAAAGTCGGCAAGCTGCTGACGAAGCAATGCGCCGACACGCTGAAACGCCTGTCGATGGAGCTCGGCGGCAATGCACCGGTCATCGTGTTCGGGGACGCCGATCTCGAGCTGGCTGCGAAAGGGGCAGCCGCCTCCAAGTACCGCAATTCCGGGCAGACCTGCATCTGTGCGAACCGCATCCTCGTGCAGGACACGATCTACGACGAGTTCGTCGCGGAGCTCAAGAAGGTCGTCGGCACGTACAAGGTCGGCAACGGCCTCGATGAAAGCGTGACCCACGGCCCGATCATCTCGCGCAAGGCGCTCGAGGACATCAGGGAGCTCGTCGACGACGCCGTGGCGCACGGCGCGGCAGTCGCGGCGGGCGGCGAATTCGGCGAAGGCGATTCGCAGTTCGTCGAGCCGACCATCCTGTGCAACGTGAACCCGAAGATGCGGATCTTCAAGGAAGAAATCTTCGGGCCGATCGCGCCGATCTTCAAGTTCAGCACCGAGGAAGAGGCGATCGCCATGGCCAACGACACCGAGTTCGGCCTGGCGGCCTACCTGTACACGAACGACCAGGGTCGCTCGTGGCGGGTCGCGGAAGGCATCGAGTACGGCATGGTCGGCGTCAACGAGACGCTGTTCACGTCGCAGTACATCCCGTTCGGCGGGGTCAAGGAGTCGGGGCAGGGGCGCGAGGGATCGCGCTACGGCATCGACGAATACGTCGAGACCAAGTTCATCTGTCTCGGCAACCTCGATGCGTGAGCAACGTCATGAGTGCTAATCCCGAACAGGCCCGCACCACGAATGCCGAGTGGCAGGAGCGCAAGGCCGCCGCCATGGCACGCGGCCAGGGCAACATCGCGCCCGTCTATATCGAGCGCGGGCTGAATGCCGAGCTCTGGGACGTCGAGGGCAATCGCTACATCGATTTCGGAACCGGTATCGCGGTCTGCAACACGGGCCACAGCAACCCGCGGGTCGTGGCGGCTGTCAAGGACCAGGTGGAGCGCTTCAGCCACACCTGCGTCATGGTGACGCCGTACGACACGGCGGTGCGCCTTGCCGAGCAGCTCAACGCACTGGCCCCGGGCGACACGCCGAAGAAGTCGATCTTCGTCACGACCGGCGCGGAGGCCGTCGAGAACACGATCAAGATCGCGCGGGCCCATACCGGGCGGCGCGGCGTCATCGCGTTCAATGGCGGCTTCCACGGCCGCACGCTGCTCGCGATGGGGCTGACCGGCAAGATCACGCCCTACAAGAACCTGTTCGGGCCGTTCCCGGGCGAGGTCTACCACGCGCCGGTCCCGATCGACTATCACGGCGTTTCCGTCAGCGATTCACTGCGGGCACTGCACACCCTGTTCAAGGCCGATATTGCGCCGACCGACGTCGCCGCGATCATCGTCGAGCCCGTGCAGGGCGAAGGCGGCTTCTACCCGGCACCCGACGAGTTCCTGCAGGAGCTGCGCAGGGTTTGCGATGCGCACGGCATCGTCATGGTCGTCGACGAGATCCAGACCGGCTTCGGCCGCACGGGTCGCTTCTTCGCGAGCGAGTACGCGGGCATCGAGCCCGACCTCATCACGGTCGCCAAGGGCGTTGCAGGCGGCTACCCGCTCGCAGCCGTTACGGGCAAGGCCGAGATCATGGACGCGCCGTTGCCGGGCGGGCTAGGCGGCACCTATGCCGGATCGCCCGTTGGTTGTGCCGCAGCGCTCGCGGTCATCGAGATCATTCGTGAAGAGGGGCTGGTGGAGCGGGCGCTGGAGATCGGTGCGCGTTTCAAGCGGCGGCTGAAGGCGCTGCAGCAGAAACACCCGGCCACGATCGGCGACCTGCGTTGCGAGCGGGGCGCGATGATCGCGATGGAACTGGTCGAGGACGGCGACGTCTCGCGGCCGGCGGCCGAGCTGACGAAGAATCTCGTGGCCGCGGCCTATCGGCACGGCCTCGTGCTGCTGTCCTGCGGCGTCAACGGCAACGTCATCCGGTTCCTGCCGGCGCTCACGATAAGCGATGCACTGATCGACGAGGGACTCGACATCCTCGAGTCCTGCCTCGACGAACTCGCCTAGGACGCAAACGCCTCGGCCGGAATGGCCATCGTGACCGCGGGATCCGCGGTCATGGCCGCGAGGTACCCCTGGGCTCGCGGCAGTACGTGCGCACAATAGAACGCGGCCGTCGCCCGCTTCTCGGCGGCGAACGTCGCATCCGTATTGCTCGACGCCGAACTGGCGATAGCCGCGGCCTTGGCGAGATACGCACCGCCCAGCACGGTTCCCGCCAGCATCAGCGCGTTGAAACTCGAGGCGCCGAGAGCTGCCGGGTGGGCCATCGCATTTTCCGCGAGCCACTGCCCTGCCTGCTCGAGCTGGTCGAGGCCAGTGCTGACGGCGGCGGCCACGTCCTTCAGTTCGGCGTGCTGCGCGATCTCGACACAGGTTGCGCGCAGCTCGGCGATAAGCTTCCCGAGCTCGCGGCCCTCGTCGCCGAGGATCTTGCGGCCCGCGAAGTCGCTGGCCTGGATGCCGCTGGTACCCTCGTAGATCGTCAGGATGCGCGCATCGCGATAAAACTGCGCGGCGCCGGTCTCCTCGACATAGCCCATGCCGCCGTGAATCTGGACGCCAAGCGACGTCACTTCTTCGGACTTCTCGGTA
>JBFEJR010000068.1:0-8670 GCA_041553075.1 Woeseiaceae bacterium
CAGGTTTGACCGGAGCAGATATCTTTATCTGATACAGGTTTCTGTTTGCAGGACGTTCTAAGCAGCCATCTCCAGTTGCAGCCGACGTTGATATTCCGTTCCCTGGGTCACCAGCGCCCAGGCCGTTCGTACATTTTTGTTGGCGAGTGCCACCGCAGCGCGGTTGGGCCCCGCTCGTTCGATTAAATCCTTCAGCCAGCGATCTTTCAACGATCGCGGCTCCTTCATTCGATAGACGTAAGCGCGTGCGCCCTGGATCAGGATCGACCGCAACCTGCGGTTGCCGACCTTCTTGCTGATCCCCACGATGTTGGTCTTACCACCACTGCTGTACTGCCGTGGCGTGAGTCCGAGATAGGCAGAGAACTCACGACTCTTGGTGAAGGCCTTGCCAGAGCCCATCACAGCGTAGAGTGATAGCGCACCGATCGGCCCGATCCCTACGATCGCCGTGAGTCGTTTGCAGACCGGGTGTTGCTTCACCAGGCCGTCGACATCCTTGGTCATCGACTCGATATCCTCCCGGAGTTCACGGAGACGTTGATGCATGCGGTGCAACGTCGGTCGGTACAGATCGGGGATCTCGTTGTCGCCATCCTCGAGGATCTCCGGCAACGCGCGCAGCAGTGACGCAAAGCCCTGCGGTATCGCCACACCGAACTCGAGCAGGATGCCACGCAGGTGGTTCGAGAGTGCCGTGCACTCGCCGATCAACAGCTCTCGCGAACGCTGGATCGCCTGCAGGCCTTGCTGCTCGGCCGTCTTCATCGGTGCTTCTTTGATGTTCGGCCGGCGTGCCGCCTCAGCAACCGCTAGTGCGTCGTTACTATCAGTCTTGTGACCCTGCCGGAACGGCGCCACCGCCTTGGCAGGAATGATGCGCGCTTCGTGCCCGTGCCGCTTCGCGGCACGCGCCCAGTAGTGCGCGCTCGCGCACGACTCGAAGGCAACGAGTGATGGCTTCTGTTTGCCCAGGAACTCCGCGAACCTGGTCCGCGTGAAGGATCGATTCAGGAGCTCTTTGCCTCGAGGGGATACTACTGAGACCTGGATGACGTTCTTTGCAAGGTCGACGCCAACTGTTGTTGAATAGCGCATGTATGGACTCCATTTGGGTTTTCGTCGACCTTCCAACCTAGGCAACTGGGTTGGAGGAGTCCATACATTTGGGTCATTAGCAGAACTCCATGATACCCCAAGACCAGCCGCTCGAGCGGCTGGTACCGGGTGTACAGCGGACTTCGCCATTCGCAATTCTTGACCCCTACTCGCCTCTCTGCGCGCTCCGTAGCGCTACTCGACAAATCGCCCGTTCTTCAGGAAAGCCTTGGTCAGCTCGATCGTCCTGCGCATGCGCATCATGAATGCATGCGAGTGATCGACCACTACGAAGTCGGTCATGCCCTCGAGTTTCGTGTCCTCGACCGACACGCGGCCATCATCGGGGTTTTCAAGCACCGCGGAGGTAATCGGGTCGATCGTGCGATTGCCGGCGATGATGCCGAGTTCGAAATCGGCTGGCGGTAATTGCAGTGGCACACTTCCCTCGCCCTTGCCGAGCTGCCGCCCGGCAGGACCATTGAGCCAGTCGAAACCCGGCACGACCCGCAGTTCATCGACCGCCGCGCTGCCCTGGTTGGGCGGACCCAGCATGACGACACGGCCCAGGTCCTCGAGTTGATGCGTGCTCAGGTACTGGCGCACCAGGATGCCGCCGAGCGAGTGGGTGACGAAGTGGATCGTCTCGACGCCGTCCTGTTCGCGGCAAGCGGCGATGCCCTGCGGTACGGCCATCTCCGCCAGCTCCTCGACCGTGTGGTCGCGCGAGGGGTAGGCAATATTGGCGGTGGCAAAACCCGCGGCGGCCAGCTCGCGTTCCATCCGGTTCATCGAGCTCGACGTGCGCGCGAGGCCGTGCAGCAACACGACGCATTCGCTGGCGACAGCGAGGCCGCTCCACAACGACAGTAGCACCGCGAGCAGGTAAGGACGCATCACCTGGTCAGGCCGGCGGCAGGAAGCCGCGCTCCCTGAGCTGCCTGTCATGCAGCCGCCCGAGGATAATCAGCGCGAGGAGCGCTCCCGACAGGGCCCATGCCATGTCCGACTGGGTATCCCACACGTAACCCTGCGTGCCGAGGAACGAGTCGGCCGCCTCCTCCGAGATCAGCGCGACCCACCACTCGAGAAGTTCGTAGAAGGCGCTGATCGCAAGACACAGACACACGATGTAGAAGTTGCGCCAGGCCACCGAGTTGAAGACGCGCAGGCGAATCATCAGCTCCCGCGCGATGATGGCAGGCACGAAGCCCTGGGCGAGATGCCCGAGCTTGTCGTAGTCGTTGCGGTCGCCGTCGAGCAGCACCCGCACCCACTCGCCGAGCGGTACCTCGGCATAAGTGTAGTGCCCCCCGATCATCAGGATCACCGCGTGGACGAGAATCAGGGCATACGTCAGCGTCGTCAGCGGGAAGCGCTCGCGGGTGAACCAAAGGACAATGCCTCCGGCGACGGCGGGCGCTACCTCGAGGCACCAGGTCGGGTAGTCCTTCGGGTTGATGCCCGACCAGGCGAGTACGCCGACGAATACGAGGATCCATGCGATTCTCATGCGGCGGCCCGTTTGCGCCAGAAGCCGTCGGTGGAGAAACAACGCCACACCCAGGGCAGCCAGCGTACCAGCGCGAAGCTAAGCCACAATGCCCAGGCCAGGATAACCACCTTGTATATCCACATCGGCACCGTGAACGCGGCGGCGCGCGGCAGTTCGGCCGCGCTGCGATCCGCGAACCAGCTAAGCAGGTTCGCGTGGGACTCGTGGCCGATAACGTGCATGTCCGGCGTACCCAGGAGGCCCTGCGGCAGCGCCGCGATAATCGCCAGCAATGCGTACACGGTGAGTGCGGCGATGACGACCTGCACCACGTTGAAACCCCACCAGCTCAATCCCGTCGTGCCGAATCGTTCGCGTGCGCCACAGGCCAGCAGCCAGATCACGACGATGGCCAGCGCGGGCCAGCTGAACGTGCTGAAACCGAGGCCCAGCAGCAACCAGTGCCGCGTCGACAGCGGCGCGAGGCGAACCCGGCCCAGGATCACCGCGAACAGCAACATCACGACGACCTCCGTCCAGTACAGCACCGCCGGCCCCAGCAGCGGACCGCTCGTGGCGAGCAGCCAGCGGTCGCCGGCTCGCGCCATCGACAGCTCGATGTTGCCCGCGGCTGCGCCGAGGTCGACCTCCGGCGTCTGCGTGTGCCATCCCATGCCGCCCGGGGCACGCCAGGCGATCTCGATACCGTGTTCACCCGGCAGGATCGGCAGGGTCAGGTCGCGACCGTCCGCTCTCAAGAGCTGTTCGCGGCCGTCGATCGAGACGGCCGTCACTTCCGCGTCGGCCGGCAGCCGAATCACGTGCTGCGCACCGCGGGTGCTGCGGTACGCGAGCGTCATCGACACGTCGCTGCTGCGGTTGCCCGGATCGACATGCAGCTCGACGGCGTCGAACGCCAGCGTCGAACCCGTACTGGCCTCGGGCCGCAGCGCCGTGAGCACGAGCTCCTCGCCGGCGCGCGGATTGAATTCGGCACGCCGCACGCTGTCCGCCTCGTTGCCGGTGTTACTTTCCGGCACGCCGTCGAACGTCACGTTCCAGATGCTGCCGACAGCAACCCGCCATACCTCCTGCCACGGCACGCCCGCGGGAGCGCGCAGCGTGAGCGGCGACTCCAGCGGCAGGGTCGAATTCCAGCTCACCGAATGCTGGTTCGGCCCGAGGGACACGAGCACGCGGCCGTCGGCCACCTGGAGGTCGCCGCTGACCACCGCCTCACCCTCGAGTAGCGGCACGTCGAGCGTCAGCGCGCCCTCCTGCGGCGCAACCCGTTCCACGGTCGTGTAAACACGCCAGTCGACGTTCATCGCGACGGTGCGCGTGACCCGCGCGAACGCGGGGAAGCGGCTGCTCTCCCAGCGCACGACCTCGCTGCCCGCCCCGGTCTGCAACCGGGTCAGCTGCAGGGAACCGGACAACAGGCGGCGATCCTTGATGCCGGCCACCAGCCAGCCCTCGCTTTCGACACTCAGCACACGCGGCGGCGCGGGAAACTCGATCTCGACGCTGTCCGCGGCTGCCAGGGGACCCTGCAGCGAGATGCGGTGACGGCCCTCGGGCACGAGGATCGTCAACGTGCCGGCCGCGTTGCGCATCACGCGGGTATCGCCGTCACCACCCACGCTGACCGTCACCGGCTGCCAGCCGCGCTTCGAGCCGGGCAGCGGCACGGCCACCGACTGCAGCGCATGCACCGACAGCTCCATCCTCACCGTGGCGGCATCGACGTCGAGGCTTGCCGCGACGATCTCCGCACAGCCCGGCACGCAGTCGGGCAGCTCCAGCAACCGCTCCTCGAGCTGGCGCAGGAGCTCCTGGTCCGGAATCTCGGCGCCGGCCGGCGGGCTGGCTGTCAGCAGCAGTGCACCCAGGGCCGTTATCGCCAGGCCACCGGCCGTGGCGTCGCGCCCGAGCGCGAGGCCGCCGGGCAACTGCCAGCGACGCTGCGCGATTTCGGCCGCGAGTATTGCCGCGAACAGGAGCGACAGGGCCACCGCCACGAACCGCAGCGTGCTGACGAGCCAGCGCGGCAGGACCACGAGCCGCATGGCCTGGCCAGAGTCCACGGGACCGCTCCATTTGAGCTGGTACGTATTCCAGCGCCACGACGGGATGCCGGGCCCCGCCTGCACGATGGCGTTGGGCGCATAACGCGCAAACGACTGGCGCGACGCCCGTGCCGTGGTGACGATCTCCTCCAGCGAGGCCGGGGCCGCCTCCTTGGCATCGGGAGGCCTTATCGCGCTGAGCTGTGGCTTGTCGACCCGCATGGCGCCCGGCGCCTCCGCGACGCGGTCATAAACGGCACCCGCATCGACGAGGCCGTAGCGATCGTGCTGGGGTTCCAGCTGCGGATAGATCGCCATGCGCAACTGCCCGGCGGCGAACGGCACCAGGACTGCGACGAGCGCCGCCGCGCTCAGGAGCTGGTAGCCGCGCACGAGCTGGAACAGGCGACCCTGGGGCGCCACGCGCAATAACGCAATGGCGGCCAGCAGGTTAAGCCACAGCCAGGTCGGTGCCAGCATCTCGTGAAAACTCAGCACGAGGGCCAGCAAGGCGATGATGCCGGCCGCCGGGCTGAACAATCGCCACGTGGCGATCGTGATGATCAGGACCAGGAAAAAATCGAGTAGCGCCCAGTTGTCGGTCCAGCTGCCGATCGCCCGGTCGACGCCGGGCGCCGTCAGCAGTTTGTGGCCGGGCGGCAGGTTCAGTCTCGCTGTGACCTCGCCAAACCGGGTGTCCCAGCCGGTCGCCGGCATGGCGGCGCGTGTTTCGCTGCGCCCGAGCGCCTCGACATCGACGTCGGTCATGCGAACCTCGACGCCGGTCTCTCCCTCGTTCCGTCCTTGCGTGATCAGCAGGTTCTCACCGTACTCCTTTGCCGACAGCAGCGTGAACGGCGGCCGCATGTCGAGACGCCAACCCGTCCGCATCCGGCCCCTGATCTCGTCCTTGACGATATAGCCGTTGCCGTCGAAATCGAGCCACAGGGTGCGGTCGAGCAGCAGCTCGTTGGTCGGCGCGATCAGGCCCCGGCTGCGTTCCGTGATGGCGAACGTCGCGCTTGTATCGACCCGGAACGCCGGTAGCGACTGCCAGTTGCCCGGCACATCCACCTGCACCGGGTCGACGGGCGGCAGGCCCTCCACGGCCGTGACGCGCAGCCGGTCGTTCGACTCGTAACTCCAGATTTCGCTGGCAGGCAGGTTGCTGCCGGTTGCCGGCGCCAAGATCTCGTTGAGCGCTGCAGGACCGCGGGACTCGACCTCGATCGCCCAGCTTCCGGGCCGGACCTGCAGGCGCAGGGTACCGTCGGATTCCAGTTTCGCCGGCAGCGGACTGCGCAGGTTGAGCGGCACGAAACCCTCGGGCAGCAGCGGCCCGAAGACCTCTTCCCGCACGCTCCCCGAGACGTCCACCTTGAGGTGCGTAACGAGTCTCGTCGGGACGTCGTCGCGCACCAGCCGAAAGACGACCGACCGCACGGCATCCGCCTCCCGCGTGTCCGGGCTCCGCTCGCCGAGAAACAACGTGCCGCGATCGAGTTCCGGGCGCGCCACGCCCTGCCCGTCGATGGTCAGCGTCAGCAGCCCGGTCTCGGGCGGGATTCGTAATATGCCGGGCCGCTCGTCCCAGGCGAATCGCCCCGCCAGCCGCCAGCTGCCTGGCGCGAGGCGGACACTGGGTACGCCGTTACGACCGATCACCTCGACCGGACGACCGTTCGCCGTCACCAGGTCGGGCCAGTGTTCCGCGTTGCCGGGCAGGCCGATCCACTGGTCGTCCTCGTACACGGTCCAGCGATGCGTGAAGCGCGCCCCGTCGGCCGTGACGTCGAGCTCCAGCCGCTCGGGCCAGGCACACAGGAAGTCGTCCCGTCCGGCCGGCGTCCGGCTGAAGGAGAACGGGCAGTTTCGAAACGCCTTGTCCTTAAGCACCCATTGCTGCCATCCCTCGAGTTCGGCCGGCACGTAGTCCTGGGCGGCGGCAGGCGCAGCAGCAAGCAGCAGGGAAACAACGAACAGCCTGAGTGTCGATAACATAGGGCCTCTCCGGCGATACGTGACTGTCACTATACGCCAACGCGGCGTTGCGCGAAGCGGGGTTGCGGCCTAGTAATGCGGCGGCCGTTCGTCCGCCGGGTCGCCGGCCGCGATGCCCTCACTTAGCGAGCGCACCCGGTCGACGAGTGAGCGGCACAGCTCTTCGAGCCGCATCAGCTTGGTCTGCTGATTGGTGACGACCTCGTTCAGCTCATGCAGCATCTGGTCCTGGTGCGCGAGCCTCGACTCGAGATCGATGAAGCGTTCCTCGCTCATGGGTATCCCCTGTTCGCGGTAGGTTTATCAGGTAGGATACACGCCCGCTAACCGGAACCGCACATGGCACTACTGCGCTTCGACGACGTTTCACTCGAGTTCGGCGACCAGCTGATACTGCGTGACGCCGAGTTCTCGATCGATGCCGGGGAACGCGTCTGCCTGATCGGCCGTAACGGCGCCGGCAAGTCGACGACGCTGAAGCTGATCATGGGGCAGCTCGAACCGGACCGCGGCGAGATAACCGCGCGGCACGACCTGATCGTCAGCCAGCTCGAACAGAACCTGCCCGCAGCGATGGACCAGCCGGTCGCCGACGTCATCCGCTCGGGACTCACCCAGATCGAGGACCTGCTCCGCCAATACGCCCGCAAGTCGAAGCTGGATCTCGACAAGCACGGGCTGCGCGAACTCGAGGAGCTGCACGCGAAAATCGACACGCACGACGGCTGGCACCTCGAACAGCGTGTCGAAACCACGATCACCGACCTGAAGCTGCCGGCCGAGAAGAAGATGAGCGAGCTGTCCGGCGGCTGGCGGCGGCGCGTCGCGCTCGCCAGGGCACTCGTACAAAAGCCGGACCTGCTGCTGCTCGACGAGCCGACCAACCATCTCGACATCGCGACGATCCGGTGGCTCGAGGACCGGGTATACAGCTACCCGGGCGCGGTACTTTTCATCACCCACGATCGCGCGTTTCTGCAGCGGCTCGCCACGCGCATCGTCGAGATCGACCGGGGCAAGCTGACGAGCTGGCCCGGCGACTACGATAACTACCTGAGAAGAAAGGAAAAGTCGCTCGAGGACGAGGCGGTCGCCGAGGAGAAGTTCGACAAGAAGCTGGCGGAAGAGGAAGCCTGGATCCGGCAGGGCATCAAGGCACGGCGCACGCGCAACGAAGGCCGCGTGCGCGCACTGCAGAAGATGCGCGAGGAGCGGGAGGAGCGCATTGCGCGCGAAGCGAAGGCGCGCATTCACATCGAACAGGCCGAGCAGTCCGGCCGCAAGGTCATCCGGGCACGCAACATTAGCTATGCCTACGGGGACGAGCAGGTGATCAGCGACTTCTCGATCAAGATCATGCGGGGCGATCGCATCGGCCTGATCGGCAACAACGGCGTCGGCAAGACCACGCTGCTGCGCCTCCTCCTCGGTGAGCTCGAACCGCAGTCGGGGACACTCAAGCTCGGTACCGGCCTCGAGGTCGGCTACTTCGACCAGCTCCGGCAGGAGCTCGACCTCGAGAAGTCGGTCGCTTACAACGTCGGCGAAGGGCGGACCTATATCCGGCTCAACGGCAAGGACCGTCATGTCGTCGGCTACCTGAAAGGCTTCCTGTTCAGCCCGAAACGCTCGGCGATGCCGGTCAAGGCGCTGTCCGGCGGTGAAAGAAACCGTGTCATTCTCGCAAAGCTCTTCACGCGCCCGGCCAACCTGCTGGTGCTCGACGAACCGACCAACGACCTGGACATCGAAACGCTCGAGGTCCTCGAAGAGAAGCTGTGCGAGTACTCCGGCACACTGATCGTCGTCAGCCATGACCGCGAGTTCCTGGACAACGTCATTACCAGCACCATCGTCTTCGAGGAAGATGGCAAGGTGCAGGAATACGTCGGCAACTACTCGGACTGGGCCCGGCGCGGCCACCAGCTTGCGGTGACCGACAATCCCTACGAACAGGAGCGCCGCCGGCGTGCCGCGAACGAACGGCGCAAGCAGCGGCAGCCGAAC
>JBFEJR010000069.1:0-8606 GCA_041553075.1 Woeseiaceae bacterium
GCCGGCTACACCTACGTCAACGCAGAGCTGGAGAAGGACTTCATCAGCCCGCAGACGGGTGGCGTCGTGGCGCCGGCAGGTTCGACCCTGCCGGGCGCACCGGAGAGCGTGCTCAGCCTGAATCTCGACAACACCTGGCAGCTCGGCTCGAACATGGACCTGATCGGCGCCGTGGACGTCTACTACCAGAGCGAGTCGGAAAACTTCATCAACCAGTCATCCCTGGTCAATGAAACCTTCGACTCGTTCACGCTGCTCGGCGCAAGCGTCACGCTGGCGTCCGGGCCCTGGCGGGCGACGCTGTACGGCCGCAACCTGACCGACGAGGCGGCGCCGAGCGGCGGCTTCGCGCAGAGCAACTGGAGCTACGACACCGGCATATTCGAAAACTGGTACGGCAACGGCAATCGCCAGTTCATCGTGCAACCGCGGACCTTCGGCCTGAAGATCGGCTACCGGTTCTAGGCGAGGATTCCGGCATCCGGCACAATGCCGGATTCATGGTCCCTCCGCAGAGCGACAGCAGCACACCGGCCGCCGCGCGATCCCTCGAGGATCGCGTCTGGCGGTCGCTGCGCGACAAGGACGTGCGGCAAGCGCTCGCAACCTGCGAGCAGCTGAACCGCGAACACCCGAACTACGCCTCGGGCTGGCATACGGCCAGCCAGCTCGCGTTGCGACTGAATAACGCGACCGCCGCGCTTGCCGCGATCGACAAGGCGCTCGCGCTCGAGCCCGGCAACACCGACGGATTGCTGCAGCGGGCGCTGTGTGTCGGCAGGCTCGGCGATACCGCGGCGCTCGAGCCGCTCGTCGAGGAGCTCGCCGCTCGCGACCTGTCGACGGCCTACCGGCACTCCACGCTCGGCATGCTCTACACCCAGCTCGAACGGCGCGGGGAAGCCGTCACGTGCTACGAACGCGCGGCCGCACTCGAACCGGATCGTGCAAAGCACTACTACAACATCGCCGCACTGCAGCGATCGCTCGGCGACATCGAGCAGGCGGAGGCGAATTTCGACAGGGCGATCGAACTCGACCCGGCCGACTGGGAAGCGATCAAGGTCCGCTCCGAACTTCGCAAACAGACGCTCGAGAACAACCACGCCGAGGCGCTGGAAGCGATGCTCGATAAAGGCATCGCCGATCCGCGCGGCGAGGTGCACGTCTGCTACGCGCTCGCGAAAGAACTCGAGGACCTGGGCGAACCGGATCGGTCCTTCGGCTACCTGAAGCGCGGTGCCGACAAGCGCCGCAGCCTGATGCGCTACGACGTCCAGCGTGACATCGACACCATGGCGGCTATCGAGGAGACCTTTAGCGCCGAGCGCCTGGCGACGCCGACTACGGGCAGCGACAACGGCGAGGCGATCTTCGTCATCGGCATGCCGCGCACCGGCACCACGCTGGTCGAACGCATCCTCGCCAGCCATTCCGAGGTCTACTCGGCCGGCGAGCTCGGCAATTTCGCCACCGTGCTGATGCAACAGGTACGTGCCCGGGTGAGCGGCCCGCCGCCACCCCGCGACGAACTCGTGCGCCTGAGCGCCTCGATCGACTTCGCCGCGCTCGGCGACGCCTACATCGAGTCGACGCGGCCCTTCACCGGCAAGACGCCGCGATTCATCGACAAGCTGCCGCTGAACTTCCTGTACGTCGGCCTGATCCGCCTCGCGCTGCCGAAGGCAAAGATCATCAGCGTCCGGCGCCATCCGCTCGACACCTGTTACGCCGTTTACAAGCAGCTGTTCGTCGATGCCTACCCGTTCTCCTACGACCTCGAAGAGCTCGCGCGATATTACGCCGCCTACGACAGGCTCATGCGGCACTGGGACCGCGTGTTGCCGGATGTCGTTTACACGATCGAGTACGAAAAGCTGGTCGACCACTTCGAGCCCGAAGTCCACCGGCTACTCGAACACTGCGGACTGGACTACGAGGAAGCCTGCCTGCGCTTCCACGAGAACAGGACGGCATCGACCACCGCCAGCACGGTGCAGGTGCGGCAGCCCGTCTACCGCAGCTCGGTCGGGAAGTGGCGCCAGTACAGTGCGCAGCTCGCGCCGCTGATCGCAAAGCTCGAGGGCGAAGGGATTGCGCTCGACGTCTAACATGCGCGCAGCCGCCGTCGTTGCAGGCGTCGTGTTGATCACCGCGTGCTCGGGAGACAGGCAGCTGCCGGAACAGCCGCTGTCGGCTGCCTTCCTGCTCGGCACGGAGCCACTGCCCGCACCCGTGCCGATGGCGGCCTTCACGCCACCCGGCAAAGCGATGCAGCCCACGCAGGAATTCTCAGGCACGCTGCGGCTGGTGGGCGTCGAGCGTGCAACCGGCTTCCGGGCAATCCACGATCCCCTGGACCGCAGCGGCGACATCGGCGAGCCGCTGCGTCACCTGCCGGAGTTCGAGTTCGACTTCGTGCAGCGGGGGAGCGACGTGATCCCGCTGGTAACAGGTGTCCAGCGCAGCAGCCATCCTTACTGGGAGATCGTGTTGCTCCCGGGCAAGGCCTGGCAGGCGGCCGAAGATGGTGGCTGGACGCGCGTGTCCCTGCCGATCGCCCTGCAGGAGCGCGCCGCGAACTGCACCCACAACGGCGTGATGAGCTGGCTGTTTCGGGGCGACGAAGTATCGCGCGTCGCCTACCAGGTCATCAGCGAAACCTGCGGTTACTTCAAGGCGGACCTGTGGGGCGTGGTCGATGCCGGGTACGCGCCACGGGATCTCGCGGACGAGGCTGCGCCGGTCATTGCCCGTGTCGATGCGCATCGGGCGAGCCGTTTTCCCCTCCGATCCCTCGAGCGCCTTGCCGAGGACTATCCGTCGATCGATGCTTTGACTCTCGGCGTCGCCGACGGCATCCCGGCGGACGACATCAGCGTACTCGGCCTCGTCGTCGGCGGAACACACTATCGCAGGGACTGCCCGACCCGGAAGGGACCGCATCCGTTCTGTTCGTCGTTGCCGCTACCCTCCTATTCGACAGCAAAATCCATCTTCGCGAGCGTCGTTACCATGCGGCTCGAACAGCTTTACCCGGGCGTATCCGGGAAATCGATCGCCTCGCTGGTGGACGAGTGCGACCACTCGAAGTGGCGCGACGTCACGATCGAAGACGCACTCGACATGGCCACCGGGAACTTCGAATCGACCGACTACGAGGTCGACGAAGATTCGGCGCCGCACGACGAATTCGTCTTCGCAGATCGTCATTCGAAGAAAATCGAATTCGCCTGCAATCACTTCCCAAGGAAGGCCGAACCCGGCACGATCTTCGTGTACCACACCTCGGATACTTATTTATTGGGGGTCGCCCTGCAGCAATTCCTCCACGAGCGCGGCGGGGGCGATATCTATGATTCGGTGCTTCTCGAACCAATCTGGCATGCGCTGAACCTCAGCCCGCAGCTCGACGTCACCAAGCGCACCTACGATGACACGTCCCAGCCGTTCACCGGTTACGGGCTGACCTACGAGGCGGACGACATCGTCCGCATCGCGAGCTGGCTCGCCTACGACGGCGGCGTGCTCGACGGAAAGCCGGTACTCGACCCGGCAATGCTCGAGGCATCGTTGCAACGCCTTCCCGCCGTCACCGGCTTGAGCGCCGGCCACGATGATCTTTATTACAACAACGGCTTCTGGGCTTACAACGCGGGTCCGTCACTGAAGTGCGCGGAGCCCGTGTGGGTTCCGTTCATGTCCGGCTTCGGCGGCATAACGGTCGCGATGTTCCCGAACGGGGTCATCTATTACTACTTCTCGGACGGCCATACGTTCCGCTGGCAGTCCGGCAGGGAGGCCGCCCACGCGATTCGGCCACTGTGCCCGAGTGCTGATTGACCACTGAACGCCGTGAGCAAAATCCCCTGCGAGTTCAGGGGGGTTTCTCGCTATCATCGGGGTCTGCCGGGTACAGGGCCCTCTGGATGTCATTATTTGCCGAGTTAAGACGACGCAACGTGTTCCGCGTGGGCGTGGCCTACGCCGCGATCGGCTGGCTGCTGATACAGGTGGCCGACGTGGTGTTCCCGCTCTTCGGTGCGCCGGACTGGGTGCTGAACATCCTGGTCGTGGTGCTGCTGCTCGGCCTGCCAGCCGCGGTGGTGTTCGCCTGGGTGTTCGAGCTCACGCCCGAAGGCGTAAAGCGCGAGAAAGACGTCGACCGCGCGGCATCCATCACGCGCTCCACGGGCCGCAGGCTCGACAGGGTCATCATCGTCGTCCTCATCATCGCGCTCGGCTACTTCATCTGGGAGCGGCAGACGCGCATCGAGCCGATGGAGCCTGCCGCACAGCCGAGCGTCGAGACCGACACGCCTGTCGAGGAACCTGCGCCCGGCAAGCGCTCCATCGCGGTGCTGCCTTTCGTAAGCATGAGTGCGGACCCGGAGAACGAGTATTTCGCCGACGGCCTCTCCGAGGAGTTGTTGAACCAGTTCGCGCAGATCCCGGACCTGCAGGTCGCCGGCCGCACCTCGTCGTTCAGCTTCAAGGGCAAGAACGAAGACCTGCGGGAAATCGGCGCCACGCTCGATGTCGCCCACGTGCTGGAAGGCAGCGTCAGGCGGCAGGGCGACAAGGTCCGGGTGACGGCGCAGCTGATCCGCGTCGACGATGGCTTTCACCTGTGGTCGAACACCTACGACCGCACCATGGACGACGTGTTCGCCATCCAGGACGACATTGCCTCCAACGTCGCAACCGCGTTGAAGATCGTCCTGGACGAGGAGTCCTGGCAGCACATGCAGCACGCGGGCGTCCGCAACGTCGACGCGTTCATCGAGTTCCAGAAAGGCCGCGAACTCTTCGACCTCGCCCACGGCGGCAGTGAGCTCATGGAAACCCTGGAGAAGGGCCTGGTGCACTTCGACCGCGCCATCGAACTGTTCCCCGAGTTCGCGGCCGCCTACTGGGCCAAGTCCGACTACTACGGGCACGTCATCCTCGAGCCCACCAGCATGGACGAGGAACGCGCCGTTGCGCTGCGCGATCTGCGGGAAGTACTCGATAACGCCTGGCGCCTGTCCGAGGATTCGCCGCGGCGCACGCAGGTCGATTTCGATCGCGTGCTGTTCTCCGACGACTGGACGCCGATGCGCGACCGCATCGAGAAAGCCCTCGCAACAACCGGCTGCCCCGAGCCGACCTGGATAGAAGTCGCTATAGGTGTCGGCTACGCGGAGGCCTCCCGGGAGTTCTGGGAGCGTTACCAGCACTGCGAGCCGCTGAGCGTGTCGGCGCCGCTCAAGCGAGCGGCCGTTGCCGTATACCTGGGAGAGTATGAAAAAGCGCTGCGGACACTCGACGAGGCCGAGGTGCTGCTCGGCAACAATGCCTGGTTTTCATTCGCCCGACAGTGGGCCTTGCTGGCCGCAGGCAGGCACGAGGAAGCGCTGGCGATTGCCCCTGAAGTGCTGGGGGACGTGGCATTTTTCGGAATGACCGCAGAGTCCCTGCCGCTGGCGATGTCCGGGGACGTCGATGCCGCTCGGGCCGCCATGGAAAGATGGCAGGCGGAGAACGGACGAAACTTGAGGACCGAGATCGAGATCCACGCGGCGATGGGCGACCGCGACACCGCGAACGAGCTGGCTGCCGAAATCGACGCCAAGCCGGGTGGCCCCATGATGCTGATGATCACGGTGGGCAATTGCGCCTGCGGCGCGCCCTTCGATCTCGAAGCCACTCCGAACTTCGGTGAGCGCATCCGCGAGTCCGGTCTCGCCTGGCCGCCGCAACCCGTCATCCGCTACCCGGCCAAGGACTGGTAGGCACACGCAATGCTGACCCGTGCCGCCCGTCTCACCTGGCTGGTCGTCGGTCTCGTTGCGCTCGCGCTGGGTGCGATCGGCATCGCGGTGCCGTTGCTGCCGACCACGCCGCTTATCCTTCTCGCCGCATTCGCATTTGCGCGCTCGTCGAACCGGCTGCACGAGTGGCTGATTACCCACGACGTGTTCGGGACCCTGATCGACAACTGGCAGCGCCACGGCGCGATCAGCCGGCGGGCGAAGATAGCCAGCGTCGTGTCCATGGCTGCCTTGCTGGCGATCTCGCTGGCAATGGCGGCGCCCACCGCTGTTATCGTCGTGCAGCTCTTCGCGCTGGGTGCCGTGGCGCTGTTCATCCTGACCCGTCCCCTGCCGCCGGAAGACTGATCCGAATCGATCACGAATCAGGGGTCAGAACGGGCCGTTCACCATCGTCGGGCTCAGCCAGAACGCCGACCAGACATTCTCTTCCAGCACGTAATAGATCGTGTCATCGTGCAGGAACGCCCGGTTACGATCCGCGAGGCCGAACTCGCTGACCACGGGCGGCGTGAGCTGCCCGACCGGAACCAGCGACGCCAGTGCCGGTGTCACCTTGTCGTGGATCTCGAAGAGATGCAGTGAAGTCTCGAACTGGAACTGGCCATCGAGTTCGCTGTAGCTCGTCGCCGGCACCGTGAAGCGGTCCACGCCTCCGACGTCAGCCTGGTACGTGAATGCATGCCGATTCCAGCGCGCCTCGCTGTAGGTGTTCTGGTCGCCGACGGTCACCGTGCCGCGCGACAGTGGTGCCGACAGGTCGCTGATATCGAACAGCTCCAGCTTCACGCCACCCGGCGCCGCGGAGCCGAGGCCGAGCAGCAACTCGTCGGTAACCGGATGCAGAAAATCGGAGAAGCCGGTGACCTCGAGTGTGCCCGCGATCTTCGGGTCGGCCGTGTCCGCGAGGTCGATCACGTACAGCGGGTCGATCTGCAGGAACGTAACGGCGTAGGCGCGATCGCCGAGGAAGCGCACGCCGTAGAGGGTCTCGTTGGGTTTGCCGATCGGTTCCGGGCGATTCGCATTCGGCAGGCTGCCCACGATCTCGAGCGCGGGCTCGGTCGGCGACTCGCGCAGGATGTACAGCAGGTGGTCGACGAAGTCCGTGCTGTTCCGGTCGAATTTCGACGACAGCACGCGCAGGTCGCCGTTCGACTCGCTCATGCGGAAGTCCTGCTGGCCGCCGACCCACAGCTGACCTTCGATGTCCGCCGAACCGTTATAGCCCACCGACGTGCCGCTGAGCCCGAACTTGTGGATACGTGTAAACACGTCCGGCAGCTCGAAGCCGAGAATCTGCGGGAAGTAGATCGCGTTCTCCGACACGTAAACGCCGTACACCTCTTCGTTGTAGCAGGTGTTGACGAACCCATCCGGGTTGTCGATCGGCACGGCCGTGATGCTGGTGATGACCGGGTAGTCCGGAATGCGCTCGTCATTGCTGACGTAGCAATTTTCCGGGTCGACGAGCGGCTGCGTGACGCCGTCGATCGTGATCGTGGGCAGCAAGTCGTCGAGGGTGAGGTTCGCCAGCAGTGCCTGGTTGTGTGCCTGGTCCGCTGCGGTCTGCGGGCTGTAAATGAGGCTTTCGACGTTCGGCGCGAAGCGGCTCAGGATGTACACGACGTTACCGATACGCCGGCTGTCGACGAACACACCGTCGATGCTGACACTGGTCTCCTGCACCGGCGCCGACTTGTCGGTCACGTCGTAAATGCGGAAACCGAGTTTCTCCGGCGCCCAGATCGCGAGGCTCGACCATCCGTCGCCATAGCTGCCGTAAAACAGTTCGGCGGTCAGCGCGAACAGGCGATTGCCGTCCACGTACATGCCCTGCACCGAGACGCCTTCGTCGAGCGGGATCGTGCCGGCAAGCGTCGCCGACGCGCTGGCCGGGTCGGTCTCGAGCATGCGGATCGACGCGACCGCGGGGTTGCCGGTATTGACGGCGCCATCAGACGGCACCTCCAGGGCGCCGAAACAGCAATGGAAAAGGCGCCGCGGCGCAACGTACAGGTGTTCGCCGTCGTAGCGCACCACGTCGAACTCGTCGACGTTTTTCTCCTGCGTGTAGGTGCCCGTGAAATTGCCGGCGGGTTCCGGCGCGCCTCCGGCCGACGCCAGCACGTCGCTCGCTGACAGGCCGACCGTGGTCAGCGCCGTCTTGATCGACGCTTCGAGCTCCGCCGCTGTCGCCACCGGTTTCAGAAGGCCCGCGGCGGGTTCTTCGGGGCCGGTCGAGGAGGACGAGCTGCCGCCGCAGGCGGTCAGTGCCAGCAGCGTTGCCAGCGGCAGCAACACACGAAGGGTAAATGCTCTCGGGGACTCGTTCATGGACAGTTCTCCGGCAGGTTGCTGAGGATTACTCTATCCCCGCTATAGCCACCGGTCTGTGCAGAATGTTGCACTACTTTGTGAAGATTTGTCGAAGATCAGTACGACACTTTTTGACAATTTTCATACAGCTTTGTGCAGGGCCCCGGGGCGCCCTGCTGGGACAATGGGGAAGCACCTTGAATACCACCCGAGGACTGCCGCACATGAGACGACTCATCCCCTGCCTGCTGTTGCTGTTGCCCGCGATCGCCGCCGCCGAATCCCCCTGGCGCCTTGGCGTCGCAATGGGCTACGGCGAGCGCAGCAATCCCTTGCTCAATTCCGACGACCTGCCGATCATCCTGGACCTCGATATCGCGTATTTCGGCGAGCACTTCTTTTTCGACAACGGCGACGTCGGCCTGACCTTCGCCGATAACGACGTGGTCACGGCGAGCATCATGGCGCGAGTAC
>JBFEJR010000070.1:0-8196 GCA_041553075.1 Woeseiaceae bacterium
TACGGCGCGCACGCAGCATTGCCGACGTCCGTCGGTGGCCAGGCGGTTACCAGCCTGGCGCCATTGGTGGAGTCCGCCTCCCCCGCCGTCGTCAACATTCGCGTCACGCAGCAACGCCGCGGTCCGTTCGGCCGGTCCGCCGAAGTCGGCGGCGCCGGGTCCGGCGTCATCGTCGATGCGAAGAACGGTTACATCCTGACCAATCATCACGTCGTCGGCGAGGCCGATGAGATCGAGGTCAGTCTCATCGACGGCCGCACCCTGAAGGCAGAGATCGTCGGCTCGGATGCGGCGACCGACATCGCGGTCATCAAGGTCGAGGCCGACAACCTATCGGAAATGCCGATCGGCGACTCGAACGACGTGCGCGTCGGTGATTTCGTCATTGCGATCGGCAGTCCCTACGGACTGACGCATACCGTGACCTCGGGCATCGTCAGCGCGCTGGGGCGTACCGGGATCAGCCGCGACGGCTACGAGGATTTCATCCAGACCGACGCCTCGATCAACCCGGGCAATTCCGGCGGCGCACTCGTCAACATGAGCGGCGAATTGATCGGCATCAATTCCGTGATCATCTCCCGCTCGGGCGGCAACGTCGGGATCGGGTTCGCGGTACCGACCGAGATCGCGAGTTCGATCATGGGCCAGATTCTCGATTTCGGCGAGATCCGGCGCGGCCTGCTCGGCGTGAATATCCAGACCATTGATCCCGAGGCGGCCGAAACGCTCGGCGCCGATATCGAGGGCGGCGCCATCGTCACGCGCGTATTCCCGAACTCCGCCGCAGAGGACGCCGGGCTCGAGGTCGGCGATATCATCATCGCGGTCAACGACAAGAAGATCACGACGGGCTCGGAGCTGCGCAACACGATCGGGCTGCTGCGCTCCGGTGACTCGGTGGGCATCCGCTACCTGCGTGACAACAAGTCGTACACGACGTCGGCGAAACTCGGCCGTGCCGAAGACCAGCTATTGTCGGGCGCGGAAATCCATCCGGGCCTCACGGGCGCCAGCTTTGCGCCGGCCAGCACGTCGAGCGACAGCGGCGTCGAGGTGACCAGCGTCGAGGACGGCAGCCCGGCTGCGCAGCGCGGTCTGCAATCCGGTGACGTGATCACGGCGGTCAACCGGGTGCTGGTTCGCAACCTGCGGGACCTGCAGACCGTGGCGGGCAACAGCCGCATCCTGTTCCTGCTGGTACAGCGCGGCGAGCGCTCGCTGATGCTGCAGATACGGTAAGCTATGTAGATGCATTGCAAGGACAGCAACCGCCACGGCCTCAGGCATTTCGTCGGTGCTGTCCTTGCCTGCCTCGCCGCGTGGTGCGGACCTGCGCACGCCGACGACCCGGCGACCGGGCGCGAGCTGTTCCAGCGTGTATACGAGACCGTCGAACGGGGCGACTGGAGCCCGGTCGGGGACCTTTCCGCGCGTGAACGGCAGACGCTCGGGAATTACCTCTTGTGGCCCGACCTGCGCGCGGCCTGGCTGCGCGCCAACCTCGGGTCCGTGCCGGCTGCGGACATCGACGCGTTCCTGGCGCGCCACGGGACCTTGCGGCCGGCCCGCGAGCTTCGCTACCGCTACGCGCTGCACCTTGGCCGGGGCGCCGAGTTCGCGGCCTTCCAGGACCTGTACGAGCAGTTCTACCAGGGCAGCGGCGTCGCGACGCTCGACTGCCTGTCGCTGCAGGCTGAGATCGCCGCCGGCCGGCATGCGCGCATCCCGGGGCGGGCCATTGAGCTTTGGCTCGTCGGCAGAAGCCAGGTAAGCGAATGCGACCCGGTGTTCGACTATCTCAGGGAAAACGACCTGCTCGGCCCGGTCGAATACCGCAAGCGCTTCGCGCTCGCGATCGAGGCGCGCGAATTCCGGCTGGCCCGGTGGCTGGGACGGAGTATCGACCAGGCGCATGTCGACGCGGCGGCTCGCTGGATGCAGGCGCAGTCGGACCCGCAAGGCTTCCTGGCGCGACACGAGCGCGGCAGCGACAGCGACACCTACCGCGCGCAGCTCGCCTATGCCGCTGAGCGGCTGACCTATCGCGACCCCTTGGCTGCGCTGCGCGGCTGGGAGACCATCGAGCCGCAGTACGGATTCGCCGGGGAGCAGCGCCTGCGCATCCGGCGACACATCGCGTTATGGGCCGCGCGCGACAACCTGGCGGACGCCTATCGCCTGCTTGAGGACCTGCCGGACGCGGCACAGAACACCGAGGTGCTGCGCTGGCGCGCCCGCACGAGTTTGCGGGAACGGAACTGGCAGCGACTGCTGGCCGACATCGGCGCCATGGGAGCGGCCGAACGCGAGCGCGAGGAATGGCGCTACTGGCACGCGGTCGCGTTACAGCGCACCGGCCATGCGGCGGCCGCCGAAGCGGCCTTCGAAACACTCGCCACCGAACGCAGCTACTACGGGTTCCTGGCCGCGGATGAACTCGGCGCGCCCTATGCGCTCGGGCACGAGTCGCTCGCGGCAAGCGACGCGGCGCTCGCCGCCCTCGAAAACAAGCCGGGCTTTGCGCGCGCACGCGAGCTGTTCCTCGTCGGGCTCGAGGGGCGCGGCCGGTCGGAGTGGGACGCGGCGGTCCGCAACCTGGCTGACGACGAGAAAATGCACGCGGCGGTCCTGGCCCACCGCTGGGGCTGGCATTCGCGAGCCATCGCCGTGGCATCGAGTCTCGGTGCCTATGACGACCTCGCGATTCGCTATCCGCTGCCGTGGCAGGAGCTGTTCGAGACCGCCTCGACGGCTGCCAGTATCGACCCGACCTGGGCCTACGGCGTCGCGCGCAGCGAAAGCCTGTTCATGCGCGACGTGCGGTCGAGGGCCGGGGCGATCGGCCTGATGCAACTCATGCCGACTACCGGCAAGCGCGTGGCGCGGCAGCTAAGCCTGCCCTACCAGGGGCTCGGCACGCTCACCGATCCGGCCGCCAACATCCGGCTCGGCACCAGTTACCTCGGCCAGATGGCCGAGCGTTTCGGCGGCAACCGGGTACTCGCGACGGCCGCTTACAACGCGGGCCCGCAACGCGTCGAAGAATGGTTGCCGCGGCACGAGCCCGAGGACGCGCGTGCCTGGATCGAGAACATCCCGTTCAACGAGACCCGCGGGTACGTCAAGCGGGTGCTCACGGCCGAGACGATCTTCCACTGGCGCATGACGGGCAACGCGCGGCGCCTGTCCGATGCGTTGCCGCCGATCGTCGCAGCGCCCGCGGTGCGCCTGGCGGCTCGCTAGGTCGCGCACGGCCGCGTAGAAGCACGGCAGGTCGCGCGCGCAGTCCTCGAGCAGGGCCCGAAATTCCGGCAGGCGCGCCTCGTACAGCATCATCGGCACCAGTCGTGCATTGTTCAGTTCGCCTCGCTGCCAGGCGCCGGGGTCGTGACCCGCACGTTCGAGGTGGCTGACGATGTCCGCCTGCAGGATCCTGAACCGGGCGCTCTTGGCGCGCCGCCTGGATGCGATGTCGCCGTGACCGGAGTAGACGGCCTCGAGGTCCTCGCGCGCTGCCGCGGCGAGCTGCACGATCTGCTCGCGCACCTCGCGACGGGCAACGTATGCCGCGTACTGGTCCTGCCGGCCACGCGCGGCGAGCCAGCGCTCGACGCCGAATTCCTCGACGGCCGTGGCGAACGACTCGTTGAAACCGGAGTCGCCCTTGACGTAGACGACCTGGTGCGCCAGCTCATGAAACAGCACGGCCACGAGCTGCACGTCGTCCCAGCGCAGCATCGAGCTCAGGACCGGGTCCCGCAGCTTGCCGAGCGTCGAATACGCCGTCACGCCGCCGATCGCGACATCGAAACCGCGCGC
Organism: Woeseiaceae bacterium; assembly: GCA_041553075.1. Taxonomy (GTDB): domain Bacteria; phylum Pseudomonadota; class Gammaproteobacteria; order Steroidobacterales; family Woeseiaceae; genus UBA1847. The sequence continues at coordinate 3,823 of JBFEJR010000070.1, forward strand.
AGCCAGCCGCCGCGCCTCGCGCTCGGCGTCCGCCTTCTGGAAATAGCCGCGGTAGCTGACGCAGCCCGCGACCGGGAAACACCAGGTCTTCGGCTGCAGCGAAAACTCGGGCGTCGCGAAGACGTTCCACACGACGTAGTCGCGCTCGATGTCGGCGTAGGTCCGGTAGGTATCGTTGTCCGGCAGCCCGAGCTCGTCGATCGCGAACTGGCGCGCATCCCGGACCAGCTGCAGGCGCGCCGCGAGTTCGGGTGACGTGTCGTCAGCCGCGATCACTTCGTCCAGCGGAACGCGCTTGCGCGTCACTTCCCACTGCCCCTGCGCAGCCTGCAGGTAATAGCAGCCCGGCAGGCAGGTACAACACAGGGCGAGCAGGACAACACGGAGCATTCGGGTACTATGACACGATGGAGGTTTATCTCGTAGGTGGCGCGGTGCGCGATGCCGAGCTCGGGATCCCGCATCGGGAGCGGGACTGGTGCGTGGTCGGCGCGACCCCCGCGGAACTCGAGGCACAGGGATTCCGACGCGTGGGCAAGGATTTCCCGGTGTTCCTGCATCCCGAGACCGCCGAGGAATATGCGCTCGCGCGCACCGAGCGCAAAACGGGTCCCGGGTACCACGGCTTTGCGGTCGACTACTCGCCCGCGGTCACGCTCGAGGACGACCTGCGCCGCCGCGACCTGACCATCAACGCCATTGCGCGGGATACCGACGGCGGGCTGATCGATCCGTGGGGCGGCCTCGACGATATCCGGAACCGGGTACTGCGACACGTGTCGGACGCGTTCGCCGAAGACCCGGTCAGGGTGTTGCGCGTCGCCCGCTTCGCCGCGCGTTTCAGCGCCCTGGGGTTCACGATCGCCGAAGAGACCCTGCACCTGATGCAGCGCATGGTGGCGGACGGCGAGATCGACGCCCTGGTACCTGACCGGGTCTGGAAGGAAACCGAGCGCGCGCTGACGGGCGACAACGTCCGCGTGTTTTTCGAAGTACTGCGCGAGTGCGGTGCGCTGCGCGTTCTTTACCCCGAGGTCGACGCGCTGTTCGGCGTGCCCCAGCCCGAGCAGTGGCATCCCGAGATCGATACCGGCTTGCACGTGATGATGGTGCTGGACCAGGCGGAGGCCCTGTCCGGGGACCTCGAGGTCCGCTTCGCCGCCCTCGTGCACGATCTCGGCAAAGGCACGACGCCGGCGGCAAAGCTCCCGAGTCATCCCGGACACGAAACGCGGGGCTGCAAGCTGCTACGCGCAATGACGCGGCGCCTGCCGATTCCGAACGCCTGTCGCGACCTCGGGCTGCTGGCTGCCGAGTACCATACGCACGTGCACCGGGCCTTCGAGCTGCGGCCGCAAACGATCCTCAAGGTACTCCAGAACACCGATGCGTTCAGGCGCCCGGCGCGCTTCGAGCAATTCCTGCTGACCTGCGAGGCAGATGCCCGCGGGCGTGCGGGCCTGGAGGACCGGGCCTACGGGCAGGCCGATTTTTTTCGCCAGGCGCTCGCGGCCGCTTTGACCGTCGATGCGGGCGCGCTGGCGGCACAAACCCCCGACCGCAAGATACCGGCCGCGATTCGCCGCGCCCGCCAGCAGGCCATCACGGAGTTCATAGCAGCATCCAGGCAATGATCGCGGCCAGCACGAGCCGGTAGACGGCAAACGGCGCGAGCCCGATCCGGGTAACGAAGCGCATGAAGAACTCGATGCTCAGGTACGCGACGACCGCCGACACGAGCACGCCCAGGGCGAGCTCTCCCCAGGCAACGGCTACGTCGCTGAGGACCAGCTCGGCGCCCTTGTAGATCGTCGCCAGGAGAATCACCGGGGCGGACAGCAGAAACGAGAAACGGGCCGCGTCCTGGCGCTCGAAACCGAGCAACCTGCCTGCCGTGATCGTGACGCCGGACCGGGAGGTGCCGGGGACCAGCGAGAGCGCCTGCGCCAGCCCGATGATCAACGCGTCCGCGATGCGCACGTCGGTGATGCCGCGTTCGCGCCTCGCGTAGCGGTCCGCGAGCGCCATGAGAATGCCGTAGCCGGCCAGCGTGTAAACGATGACCGACGGATCGCGCAGGTTGGCTTCGATCCAGCCGGCGAACATCAGTCCGGCGGCCGCGGCCGGCACCGTGCCGAGCGCAATGGCCAGCGCCATGTACGCCTGCGGCTCCTGCAGGTCGCCGCCGAGCAGCTTTACGCTGCCGCGCAACAGCCCCGCGATATCGTCACGAAAGAACACGACGACGGCGAGCAGCGAGCCAAAATGCACCGCGACGTCGAACGCGAGGCCCTGGTCCTGCCACTCGACGAGGTACGGGACCAGCACGAGGTGCCCGGAACTCGAAATCGGCAGGAACTCGGTCAGGCCCTGCACGATGGCAAGGACGACGATCTGGATGGTTGTCACAATGTATGCGTCCTGTCGGCGAGGCTGAACGCGCCTGGCGTCGCGATGTTCCCTTTGCGAAGCGCCATGCACTTGAAGCGCTCGCCCATGTCCCCGGGGAGGGTAAGTGTTTTGACCTGCTGCGACAATTGCAGCTGCTCGGCCGGCGACAGTCTGGCGAAGTCCCGCATTTCCCGGTCCAGGCCGCCGGCGATCAGGAACTGTGCCTGCGGCGAGTAGCCGGCGACATCGAGGCCCTGGGCCACGGCTGCGTTGGCGACGCCGGTAAAGTCCACCCAGGCCGTCAGGTCCTGGATGCCCGGGAGAATCAGCGGATCGCTGTGCGCATGATGGCGGAAATGGCAGCGCAGCCAACCGGCCGAGCGATCGGGTGCATAGTATTCGCGCCGGGATACGCCGTAATCGAACAGGAACGCGACGCCCTCGCGCAGCGCGGCCGCCATCCCGCCGATCCACGGCGGTATCGCGAGACAGACTTCCGAGGCATGACCGTCGGCGAGTTGCCGGCCGAGGGACCGCTCGATGGACGCGACCGCCTGCACCAGGTTTTCGGGCGCAGGCGCCTCGATCATGCCGAATCCGTCACCGACCAGTTCGACGCGCTGCTGCATCACGCCGGCGTCCCGGCGCACGAAGCGCTCGACCGGCATCGAGTCCAGCACCTCGTTGGCAACGATCACGCCGCGGTGCCTGTCGGGCACCGCGTCGATCCAGGCGATTCGCCCGGCCAGTTGCGGAAGGCGCTCGCGCAAGTAAGCCTCCTGCCGCTCACGCAGGTCGGGCGATACCTCGAGGATCAGGTACGCCGATGGCAATTCGTCGCGCTCCAGGAGCGCCTCGAGCATGTCGCCCGCCAGCTTGCCGCTGCCGGCGCCGTACTCGAGGATGGCGCCGCCGTCGATTTGCCGGAGAACCTCGACGCACTGCCGGGCCAGCACGGCGCCGAAGAGCCGGGAGACCTCCGGGGCGGTGGTGAAGTCGCCGTCCGCGCCGAACTTGGTCGTACCGGCCGTGTAGTAGCCGAGACCCGGCGCATACAGGGCATGGTGCATGTACTCGGCAAAACCGATGCTGCCGCCGGCCGCTGCAATGTGCTCGCGAATGTACGTCGCCGTGCGCTCGCTGTGCGCGGCGCTCGGCGCGTCCGGTTCGGGCAGTGATGACGAGACCTGCTGTTGCATGTCACTATCGCATAATGAGTAACGACCAACTGGCCGACAAAGTTGTCCTCGTGACGGGCGCGGCCCGCCGCATCGGCGCGGCTATTGTGACACGCCTGCACGCCGAGGGTGCGCGCGTCGCGATCCATTACCGTGCCTCCGGCCGCGACGCAGAACGCCTGGCCGAGGCCCTCAACGAGAAGCGGCCCGACTCCGCAGCGACGTTCCGGACGGACTTGCTGAAGATCGACGAATTGCCCGGGTTGATTCGCAGCGTGGCAACCTGGGGCGGAGGGTTCGATGCGCTGATCAACAACGCGTCGACGTTCTACGCGACGCCGGTCGGCGAGATCACCGAGCACCACTGGAACGACCTCGTCGGCAGCAACGTCAAGGCGCCGCTGTTCCTGTCGCAGGCGGCCGCGCCGCACCTGCGTGCGTCCGGCGGGTCGATCGTCAACATCGTCGACGTCCACGCGCAGCGGCCGCTGCGCGACCACCCGGTCTACGGTCCCGCCAAGGCCGCGCTGGCCATGCTGACCAAGGCCCTGGCCAAGGACCTCGCGCCGGAGATCCGCGTCAACGGCGTTTCCCCGGGGGCGATCCTGTGGCCCGAGATGGGCATGACGGACGCGGCGCAGGACAGCATCCTGCGCCAGGTGCCGCTTGGCCGCCCCGGCAATCCGGAGGACATCGCGGGTTGCGTGCTCTACCTGCTCCGCGATGCGCCCTACGTAACCGGGCAGATCATCGCCGTCGACGGCGGCCGTTCAATCGGCTGGTAGGGCCTAGTAGGCGCCGGCCA
>JBFEJR010000071.1:0-7538 GCA_041553075.1 Woeseiaceae bacterium
CAGGAACGTGAAGCCGGTTGCCTGCAGGCAGTCGACCGCTTCCCGCTCGTGCAGCGGCAGCGGCATGCCGAGGCACTCGAGCATGTCGGCGCTGCCGGAGCGGCTCGACACCGAGCGGTTGCCGTGCTTGACGACGCGCGCGCCGCAGGCCGCGGCCAGCAGGCCGGTACCGGTGGACAGGTTGAGGCTGCCGGAGCCGTCGCCGCCCGTGCCCACCGTGTCGACCGTGGGCGCGCCCGCCGGGATGTCGGGATGTACGGCCAGTTCGCGCATCGCGGTCGCGAAGCCGCGGATCTCGTCGGCGGTTTCGCCCTTGGCCCTGAGGCCCGCGAGCAGCGCGCCGGCCAGCGCGGGCGGCAGCTCGCCCTCGGCCAGCCTGCACATCAGGTCGTGCGCTTCGGCCTCGGTCAGCGACTCGCCGTCCAGCAGACGATCGAGCAGCCGGTTGTACTGCTTGCTCATGGCATCTCCTGCCGCATGAAATTCGCCATCAGCCGATCGCCCTCGGGAGTCAGCACGCTCTCCGGGTGGAACTGCACGCCTTCAATCGGCAGCGTCCGGTGACGCACGCCCATGATCTCGCCCCGGTCGGTTTCGGCCGTCACGACGAGGTCTCCGGGCAGCGTCCCGTGCTCGGCACAGAGCGAATGATACCGCCCGACCTCGAACGGATTCGGCAGCCCGCTGTAGAGGGCCTTGCCGTCGTGACGCACCATCGAGGTCTTGCCGTGCATCAGGCGCTCCGCCCGCACGATCCGGCCGCCGAGCTGCTGCACGATGCTCTGGTGGCCGAGGCACACGCCGAGGATCGGCACCTTGCCGACCCACGCGCCGATCATGTCGAGCGTCACGCCCGCATCCTCGGGCCGCCCCGGGCCGGGCGAAATGACGAGGTGCGTCGGCCCGAGCGCCACGCTCTCCGCGATGCTTATCGCATCGTTGCGGTACACGAGGACCTCGGCCCCGAGCGCGGCGAAGGCCTGCACCAGGTTGTAGGTGAAGGAGTCGTAGTTATCGACCAGCAGCATGCGCACGTGGCCGAAGGATTCCCGGCCCGCCATTACAGGCCCTCCCCGGCGATCTCGAGCGCGCGCCGCAGGATCGCACTCTTGGCCATGACTTCACGGTACTCTTTCGCAGGCACCGAATCGGCGACGATCCCGGCACCGGCCTGGAAACTGTACTCGTCGCCGGAAAAGACCAGCGTGCGAATCGTGATCGCCTGGTCCATGTCGCCGCTCAGGCCGAAGTAGCCCGCCGTGCCCGCGTACAGGCCGCGGCCGACCGCCTCCATCTCCTCGATGATCTGCATCGCGCGCACCTTCGGTGCACCGACCAGCGTGCCGGCCGGAAAGCTCGCCGCGAACAAGTCGAACTGGTCATGGCCTGGCGCCAGCTCGCCCTGCACGCCGCTCACGATGTGCATCACGTGACTGTAGCGTTCGATCGCGCGGTAGGGATCCACGTGCACGCTGCCGGCCGTCGCAACGCGTCCGAGGTCGTTGCGCGCCAGGTCGACGAGCATGACGTGCTCGGCCGCCTCTTTCGGGTCGGCCAGCAGCGCCTTCTCGTTGGCCTCGTCCTCGGCGCGCGTCGCGCCGCGCGGCAAGGTGCCCGCGATCGGCCGCAGCGAGGCCTTGCCGTGGTTCAGCTTGACGAGCGCCTCGGGCGAGGAACCGACCACCTGCAGGTCCTCGAAGTCGAAGAAGAACATGTACGGCGACGGGTTGAGCAGGCGCAGCGCGCGGTAGACCTCGAACGGCGCGACGTCGGTCTTGCCGCGAAACAGCACCGAGATCACGATCTGGTAGATGTCGCCTGACGCGATGTACTCCTTGCAGGCATCGACGCGCTCGGCGAATTCCTGTTCCGTGAAGCTGGCCTCGGCCGGCGAGATGGTCACCTCGCGGCCATTGCCGGGGATCGGGCCGCGCAGCTCCTCGATGACCCTCGCTCGCAGGGCGCGGCGCTCGTCCTCGGGACCGTCATGCAACAGCGCGACGCGGCGCGTCAGGTGATCGAACACGAGCAGCGACTGCGGCGCCACGAACGCGGCATCGGGGACGCCGCCCTGCTTCTCGGTATCGACGGGCAGCTTCTCGAACAGCCGCACGACGTCGTACCCCGACACCCCGACCAGGCCGCCCGCGAACGGCAGGTCGTCGGCCGGTTGCGGCCGCGGTGCCAGCGCCAGCGCAGCGCGCAGCGCGTCGAGGTACTCCTGCTGGTTTTGCGGGCGCGGGCGCTGCTCGGCACCGATCCGCAGCCCGGCGCCATCCATGCGCACCTCGAGCGCATCGCCGAAGCCGAGGAACGAGTAGCGCGCGAGGCGCTCGCCGCCCTCGACCGACTCGAGCAGGAAACGTGGCCGCAGCTTCCCGAGTTTCAGGTAGGCCGATACCGGGGTGTCGAGATCGGCCGCAATGTCGAATGGTGCCTGCATGGTCTACCCATAAAAAAAGCCCGCCTTGCGAGTGACAGAGACGGGCTTTGGTGTGTTCGTTTCAGCTAAACGCTAGCCGGCCGGCCTCTCTTGCGGGGACAGCCACCACCAGTTGTTGGCGCGCGTTGCATTCATGCACGGCAGTATTCCTGCGCACCTGAACCGAGTCAACCGTTACACCCGCAACCACCGCGGCCGGTCCGCCGCATGCGGAACTTGCCGCCGGCACCGACCTGCGCCATCAGAGTTCGTACAGGAGCGGCAGCACGAGCGAGAAGCCGATCCACATGATGACGGTCAGCGGGATACCCACCCGCAGGAAGTCCTGAAACTTGTAGCCGCCGGCCGTCATGATCAGCAGGTTGGTCTGGTAGCCATAGGGCGTCGCGAAACTCATGTTCGCGCCGAACAGCACGGCCAGGATGAACGGCTCGGACGAGACGCCGAGCTGGGCGGCGATGCTCACGGCGATGGGCGTGCCGATGGCCGCCGCCGCGTTGTTCGACACGATGTTGGTCATGACCGTCATCAGCAGCAGGAACGCGCTCAGGATGAGCGGCGGCGGCAACCCCGAAGAGACCGCCACGAACGACTGCGCGATGAATCCCGCCATGCCGGTATCGAGCAACGCCTTGCCGAGCGCCAGGGCCGCCACGATGATCATCACCACCGGGATCGAGAGCGCGCTCGCCGCGTCACGCCAGGTCAGGCAGCCGGTCACGATCATCAGGCCGAGGCCCAGCAGCGCACTGACCGAGATGGGCATCAGGCCGGTCGCCGCGGCAGCGACGACGAAACCCATGATCGTCAGGGCCCGCTTCGCGTGGTGGGTCTGCGGCAGGTCGGTGGTGCCGTCGAGCACGAGCATCGAGCCCGACTCCTTGAGCTGCGCGATGGACTCGCGGGTGCCCTGCACGAGCAGCACGTCGCCGGCGCGCAGCCGGATCAGGTTCAGGTCGCCGGTTACCTGCGAACTGGGGGCGCGGGCCCGGTGCAGGGCCAGCGGCAGCAGCCCGTAGCTGCTCGTGAAGCGCGCCGCGGCCAGGCTGCGCAAATGCAGCGGCGAGCCGCGCGTGATCACGACCTCGGCCAGCTGCTGGCCCTCGGCCTTGAGCGGCGTCTCCTCGTCAACGGGGTGTTCGTTGTCGCTCAGGTTGTACAGCGTGGCGCCGAGCAGCTGTTCGTAGTGCTTGAGGTTGTCGGGCGAGTCCTTGACGAACAGGCGGTCGCCGGGCTGGATCTTGACCGACGGCAGCTTGGCGAGGAACAGCGACTCCGAGCGCTGGATCTTGTCGATGCGCAGGTTGCCGCCCGCCTTGGCGAGAACCTCCGACAGCGTCTTGCCGTCGGCAAAGCCGCCTTCCTTGACGTGCAGCTGGGCGCTGAAGATGCGCGGCGACGTATCCGCCATCGGCGGCGTGCGGTCCGGCAGCAGCCGCGGCGCGACCAGCCACAGGAAGATGATCCCGACACCGCCGACGATGGCAACGGGCAGCACCCACTCGAACATCGTGAAGTCATGGTTGCCCATGTCGTGCGCGATGCCGACGACCAGCAGGTTGGTCGACGTGCCGATCGTCGTCGACATGCCGCCGATGATGGTGGCGAGACCCATCGGCATCATGACGCCCGACACCGGGAACTTGGACCGCAACGACGCACCGACGAGGATCGGCATGAGCAGTACGACGATCGGCGTGTTGTTCATGAAGGCGCTGAGAATCGCGCCGGCAACCAGCGTCGCGACGAGCGCGAGCACGGGCTGCGACGCCCAGGCACGGCCGACGATGTTCGCCAGCGGCTGCAGCGACCCGGTGGTCTCGAGCGCTTTGCCGACCATCATCAGGGCACAGATCGCGATCAGCGCCTCGTTGCCGAAGCCGGCAAAGAAGTCCACGGGGCCGAGCGCGACCTCGCCCTCCTTGACGTACGGGAACACCGTGAACCCGGCCGTCAGGATGATCAGGATCGCAAGCGACGACGACTCGAGCGGTATGTTGTCGCGCGTAAACAAGTACAGCGCGACAACGGTCAAGAGCAATACCGCTATGCCGTGCGCGTCGGGTGTAATCGGCTGCAAAGCTTCCTCTCGCCGCTCCGCCTCTGGACGGTGAACGGTATCCCAGATGCCGCCCGACGCGCAATACGCGCGTTGGCGCCGCTAGCGGTCGTTCTTGATCAACAGGGCGAGAATGAACAGCATCCCGAAGGGCGGGAACAGCGCGGCAATGACGCCCCACAGGATCGTGAGCCCTTTCGTGTCGGTCTTGCGGCCCGCCAGCTGCACGACTGTCGGGATCGCCACTATCAGCCAGACGACGTAGAGCGCGCCTGCCATGTCCATGGAATAATTCACTCGTCTATTTCCTCTTGCAAATTACCGTGACGCCGTCGGAAGAAACCTCCGACCTGCATTCTACCTGCGCGCCCTCATGCGAGTACCAGCCGGTGATGAAGCTGACCATCCGGTCGGCGAAGCCCTGGGTCGAGAACACGCCCTCGTACGGCGCGGCCGACGCCGCGTCCGCAGGGATCAGGTTACCATCGGCGTCTCTTGCCGAGCCGGCCACGATCTCGAACGTGTAGCGAACGTCGGTAATCGATCCCTCGACACCGGATAGCGCAAACTTCGCAGTCGAGCCATCCGAGAAAGTGACCGAAATGACGAGATTCAGGTTGACGATCTTGCCGAGCGCCTGCAACGGCAGGAAAGCCGGCGCCCCGATCGACTGCCAGATGGACAGGTGCCCGTTGATGTAGTCCGAAACCCGCTCCTGCGTCAGGGTGCTGTGAATGATGTCGTATGCCGACGGGGCGATCTCCGGCGGTATCGCCGTGCCGGCCTGGAACGAGGCGATGTCGTCCTTGATGGCATGCACCGCCTGTTCGAATTCGTGCACGACATGCGCCTCGGTCAGCACGCGCAGCGCGGCCGATTGGTAGCCGCCGTCGCGCGGTGCGTAGAACGTGTTGACGCGGTATTTCTGGATCGCCTCACGCTCGAAGTCCATCAGGTAGACGTCGGACTGGCCGACGACGCCGTCCGGCACGGCCCTGATCGCGGCCCGGACCTGCTGCGTCTGGCTGCAGCTGTTGCAGGCTTCGAAATACTCGGCCGCGTCGGCCGCGGCGCAGCCGATGAGTGACAATACGATAAAGATCTTCTGCAGTCCCTGCATGGTGTTCTCCTTGTGTATCAGACCTGCCGGGCGACGAGCGGGACATCGCTCGCGCTCCGCAGGATGGCGCTGACACGCTCGTGGAAAGCCTTGAAGTCCCGAGCGTCCCAGCCGGAAATGTCGGCGTCGCGTCGCATCGAAACGGAATGCGCGTGGCGCACGACGGGTAACAGGTTCATGTACGAATAGTCGGCGGGCGCGCCGCGCGGGAACACGTCCCACGGTGACAGGGTCAGCAGGTTGCGGTGGCGCAGCCCGTTATCGATGACCGCGCGCCGCCAGCGCGCGTTCATTTCCCGGCCATGGTGAACGACGCGCGCGCCGGCGATGTCGAGGGCGGGGCAATAACCGGCGCGCTCCGCGATTGCCCGCGACTCGGCAACGAGCACCCCGGCGATGCGGCTCGCCAGGGCCTCGAGATGCTGCAGCGTCTCCAGGGCTGCCGGGTCGGCGCGGCGCATGACGACGAGATCGCCCCAGCCGCGTACGAAGACCGACAGCCGCCGGTTGTTGTTGCTGTCCGCCAGTTGCGCCGGGTCGGACCAGCGCGTTTCATCGTGGTGCCGCTCGCCCGCGGCGACACAGTCGCGCAGCGCCGCGTCGAGTGACGCCTCCCGCACCGCGCCGTTGCGCTGCGCATGGCGCACGAGGTCGATCTCGAACGACGCCCAGGCCGAACGCGCCGGCACCTGCGTGAGCGATGCGACGAGCGATCCGTCGGCCGCCTCGTCGGGCAGCAGCGGACAGGCCGAGCTGACCACGGCGGGCAGCACCGCACCGATCGGGGCCAGGTCGCGCATTTCCCACAAACACTGCCAGACGAACGCCGACTGTTGCGGAGCGACCTCCATGTCCGGGTCCACAACGAAAAACATGGGGTCAGTATCGTCGACACGGCGGGTGGCGTCCGCAGTCCAAAGTGGGCGAAACGGCGAGTATCGTGCTGCGGTCAGGCTGGTGTGCGCCGGTCCCCCGGTGTACCTTTGCCGCATGCCAACCGGAGCCCACAAGAACCTGCGCCGCCAGGACGTAACCTTCGAGGAGAAGGACCAGGCGCTGCGCGACGACGTCCGCACGCTCGGCACGATGGTTGGTGACCTGATTCGCGAACAGAACGGCGACGAGCTTTACGAGATGGTGGAGAACGCCCGCCTGCGCTCGATTCGTCGCCGCGAAGGCAACGAGAAGCCCGGCGAAGAACTGGCCGCCCTCGTGCGCGACCTCGACCCGAAAACCGCCACCCAGCTCGTACGCAGTTTCGCGACGTATTTCCAGATGGTGAATACGGCCGAGAAGGTGCATCGCATCCGGCGGCGTCGCGATTACCTGCGCGACGTTGCCATCTACCAGCCGGGCGGCCTCGAAGACACGCTGGTCAGGCTGAAGGCATCGGGGCTCGATGCCGAGGGCTTGCAGCAATTGCTCGATTCGCTGTCGATCGAGCCGGTGTTCACGGCGCACCCGACCGAGTCGACGCGCCGCACGATCCTGCGCAAGGAACAGAACATCGTGAAGCATCTCGTCGACATGCTGAACCCGACGATGACACCGCAGGAAACCAATACCGCGCTGCAGAACATCCGGCTGCTCGCCACCACGGGCTGGCAGACCGCCGAGCACCCCGCCGAGCGCATGACCGTGGCGGACGAACTCGAGCACGTCCTGTTCTTCGTCACCGACGTGCTGTACCGCGCGATGCCGCCTTTTTACGAGGATATCCGTGCGGCCATTGACCGTATCTACGCCGACGAAGGTAAGCACATCGAGATTCCGGACATCGTGCACTTCGCGTCGTGGGTCGGCGGCGACATGGACGGCAACCCGAACGTCAACGCCAAGACGATTCGTGCGACGCTCGCGCGGCAGCGCTCGCTGATCCTCGATCTCTACTACCGCGAATGCAGAACGATCGCCGC
>JBFEJR010000072.1:0-6284 GCA_041553075.1 Woeseiaceae bacterium
AAGGAGCATCGCCTGCCGTCCATTGCCAAGGTGACGTCAGGCTCGACGCCCGAGGTCGCGCGGTTCGTCGATGACGTGTACGCCTCGATCATTACGGCCGGCACCCACATGGCGTCCAGCATCAAGGTGGCGGAGGCCGCCAAGGTCATCGAGAACACGCAGCGCGACGTCAACATCGCCCTGGTCAACGAACTCGCGATGATCTTCGAGCGCGTCGGCATCGACACCGAAGAGGTACTGGAAGCCGCGGGTACCAAGTGGAACTTCCTGCCGTTCCGGCCCGGGCTCGTCGGCGGGCACTGCATCGGCATCGACCCGTATTACCTGACGTACAAGGCCGAGCAACTCGGCTTTCACCCGCAGATGATCCTCGCGGGGCGGCGCATCAACGACAACATGCCGATCTACGTGGCGTCCCAGGTCATTAAGCTGATGATCGCCAAGGGGCTGCAGCCCGGTACCGCGCGCATCCTGATCCTGGGCCTGACGTTCAAGGAGAATTGCCCGGACGTCCGCAATACCAAGGTGGTCGACGTCGTTGCCGAACTAGCATCCTACGGCGGTACGGTCGACGTGCACGATCCGTGGGTGGACCCTGAAGAGGCGCGGGAAGAGTACGGCATCGAGCTCGTCGCCGAACCGCGGCAAGGCGCGTATGATGTGGTCATCATCGCCGTGGGACACAAGCAGTTCAAGGCGCTCGGCGCCGACGGTATCCGGGCGTTCGGCAAGGACAACTGCGTGCTCTACGACGTCAAGTACGTGCTCCCGCGGGACCAGGCGGACGACAGGTTGTAGGAATAGGGTGCCAGTCACCTTATTCTCGAAATAAGGTGACTGGCACCCTATTTCCGGAAGGAACAGATGAAGATACTCGTAACAGGCGCCGCCGGCTTTATCGGCTTCCATACCGCCAGGCAGCTGCTGGAGCGCGGCGACACGGTCGTCGGTCTCGATAATTTCAACGACTACTACGACGTGGCGCTCAAGGAAGCGCGTGCCGCGATCCTCGACGACTACGATACGTTCACGATGGTGCGCATCGACCTCGCGGATCGCGCCGCGATGGAGGCGCTGTTCGCAAAAGAGGGATTCGACAAGGTCATCCACCTGGCCGCGCAAGCCGGTGTGCGCTACTCGATCGAAAACCCGCACGCCTATATCGAGAGCAACATCGTCGGCACGCTGCACATCCTCGAGGGTTGCCGCCATCATGGCGTGGAGCACCTGACCTACGCATCGTCGAGCTCGGTTTACGGCGCCAACACGAACATGCCGTTCTCGATCCACCAGAACGTCGACCACCCGCTCGCGCTCTACGGCGCCACCAAGAAGTCCAACGAGCTGATGGCGCACACCTATTCGAACCTCTATGGCCTGCCGACGACGGGCCTCCGGTTCTTCACCGTGTACGGGCCCTGGGGCCGTCCCGACATGGCGCTGTTCCTGTTCACGCGCAATATCCTCGCGGGCAAGCCGATCGACGTGTTCAATTACGGCAACCACAAGCGCGACTTCACCTACATCGACGACATCGTCGAGGGCGTCATTCGCACCAGCGACCACACGGCGACGCCCAACGCGGACTGGGACCCGGCACAGCCGGACCCCGGCACGAGCCGCGCGCCGTACCGCATCTACAATATCGGCAACCAGCAGCCGGTCGAACTCATGGACTACATCGGCGCCATCGAGAAAGCGCTGGGCAAGACGGCCGAGAAAAACCTGCTGCCGCTGCAGCTTGGCGACGTGCCCGACACCTGGGCGGACACCGAGGACCTCGCCGCCGACGTCGGCTACCAGCCCGCGACGCCGGTCGAGGAGGGCGTCTCGAACTTCATCGAGTGGTATCTCGAGTTTTACAAAGACGAACTGAAACAAAGCGCCTGACGTGCCTCAGAACTATCCAGAGCGAAACCTGTCCGCCCGCTACCCGACCGACCTGCCGGCGTGGCGAAAACTCGCCGATCACTACAAAAAGGACATGCAAGACAAGCACTTGCGTGACCTGTTCGCTCGCGACAAGCGGCGCGCGCAGCGCCTCGTCATCCGCGCCAACGACCTGGCGCTCGACTTCTCGAAGAACCACGTCAACGCGGCCACGCTGAAACTGTTCGCGCAGCTCGCGCGGCAGGCCGACGTGCCGGCCGCGATCGAGGCGATGTTCGCCGGCGACATCATCAACCAGACCGAGCAGCGCGCCGTGCTGCACGTTGCGCTGCGCGCCAAGCTATCCGACATGGTCGCGCTCGAAACGCCGGGCGTGCGCGACGTCTGGGAGGTGCTGACGAGGATGGAGGCCTTCGTCGAGGGCGTGCAGAGCGGCAGGATCCGCGGCAGCACGCGCAAGAAGTTCACCGATATCGTCAATATCGGGATCGGCGGCTCGGACCTCGGCCCGGTAATGGCGAGCCGCGCGCTGCGGCCTTGCTGGCATCCAAAGCTGCGCTTTCACAGCGTATCCAACGTCGACGGCACGCAGCTCGAGGACCTCAGGCAGGAACTGGATCCCGAGCGCACGCTGTTCGTCGTGTGCTCGAAGACCTTCACGACGCAGGAGACGATGTTCAACGCGCACGCCGCGCGCGACTGGATCGTGGATGCGCTCGACGCCGTCGCCGTGCAGTACCACTTCGTCGCCGCCTCGACCAATCACGAGGCGCTCGACGATTTCGGCATCCGGTCGGACTATCGCTTCGGCTTCTGGGACTGGGTCGGCGGGCGTTACTCGATGTGGTCGGCGGTCGGCCTGTCGCTGGCGCTGGTCATCGGCATGGATAACTTCAACAAGGTCCTCGCCGGCGGGCGCCGCATGGACCTGCATTTCCGGCAGGCGCCCATGGACGAGAACATGCCGGTCGTGCTGGCGATGCTGGCGAACTGGTACAACAACTTCTTCGGCGCCGAGAGCCACGTCATCCTGCCGTACACGAATCGCCTGGACCGCTTCCCGGCTTACCTGCAGCAGCTGCAGATGGAGTCGAACGGAAAAAGCGTGCGCATGGACGGCAAGCCCGTGCGCTGCAAGACCGGGCAGGTCATCTGGGGCGAGGCGGGCAACAACGCCCAGCACTCGTTCATGCAGCTCCTGCACCAGGGCACGCGCCTGATCCCGGCCGATTTCATCCTCACCGACGAATCGAAGCTCGCGACCGCGAATTGCAGGGCGCAGGCACAGGCGCTGATGCAGGGAACGACCCCGGTGGGCGATCGCCCGCAAGGCGGCAAACTGCCGCCTTATCGTGTGCACGAAGGCAATCGCCCGAGCAGCACGATTCACATGAAAGAACTCACGCCCGAGGCGCTGGGCCAGCTGATCGCGCTCTACGAGCACAAGGTCTTCGTCGAGGGCGTGCTCTGGGGCATCGACTCGTTCGACCAGTGGGGCGTCGAGCTCGGCAAGAAGCTGGCAAAAGAGGCCTTGTAGGCGCCCGCCATGCGGGCGACAATCCCGCCCCATGAGATTTTTCGCACCACCACGGCTGATTTTCGCCGGACTCAGCCTGTTCCCGATGTTCGCGCTCGCCGCCCCCCAGGCCCAGCCCGGCGACCTTGCCCTGCGCCACGACCTGCAGGTGCTGGCGGACTACGGCGCCCTGAGCGGCCCCGTGACGACCTGGCCGATTGCCTGGGACGCGGTGCTGCACGACCTCGAAAAAGCCCGCAGCGAGGACGTGGTGCTGCCCAATCGCGTTGTTCCCACGTTCGATCGCATCCTCGCCCGGGCCGAGCGGGAGGCCACGCGGGGCCGGGCCTCGTTCGGCGCCAGCGTTGCGGTGGCCGAGAAGCCGGTCAATATTCGTGGCTTCTCCGGTACGCCGCGCGAGGAGGCCGAGGTGCGGGCCGGGGTGGCGTGGTTCAGCGATCTCGTCTCGCTGGACCTGACCCTGTCCGGCGTCGACGACCCGGCTGACGGCGAGGACTTCCGGGCCGACGGCAGCCAGCTCGGCATCGATGTCGGCAACTGGTCGATCGCGGCCAGCACGCTCGAGCGCTGGTGGGGCCCCGGGTGGGACGGCAGCCTGATCCTGTCGAACAATGCGCGGCCAATCCCGTCGCTCAGCATCGGCCGGAACCTGACCACGGCCCCCACGGCAAGATGGCTGCGCTGGATCGGCCCCTGGGACCTGCAGGTGCTGTTCGGGCAGCTCGAGGCCGAGCGCGCGATTCCCGATGCGCAGTTCTTCGGGATGCGGTTCAACTTCCGGCCGCTCAAGGGCCTCGAAATCGGCATTTCCCGCACGGCTCAATGGTGCGGTGAGGGGCGGCCCTGCGGCGCGGATACGTTCTGGGACCTGTTCTGGGGCAAGGACAATGTCGGCGATGCCGGGACTACGCTGGAGAACGAACCCGGCAACCAGATGGCGGGCTTCGATGTGCGCTGGACCAATTTCTGGTTCGAGACGCCCGTGTCGCTCTACGCCCAGGCCGTCGGCGAGGATGAGGCCGGGGGCTTTCCGAGCCGCTATCTCGCGCAGGTTGGCGTCGAGGGCAGCGGCATCACGCGGGGGCAGGCGTCGTACCGGTGGTTCGCCGAGTGGGCGGCGACGAGTTGCGATGCGGTGAAGAGTAACGTGCGGTACAACTGCGCCTACTACCAGGCCATCTATCAGTCGGGCTATACGTATTACGGACGCATTATCGGCCACGGCCTCGACAACGACGCGCGCGTCGTGAGCGCCGGTATCGTCGCCGTGCTCCCCGAAGGCGGCGCGTGGGACGTCGTGGCGCGCGCTGGCGAACTCAACCGCGTCGGCGTGGACCCCGACCACTCGGTCGCGCCGCAGCCGCAGGACCTTTTGAGCATCGATATCCGTTACGCGTTTCCGACGAGGCTCGGCACGTTCGAGCTCGGCGCGGGCTTCGAGCGCCGCGAAATCAAGGCGACCGGCGCGGAAACCAGCGACACGCGCGGCTTCCTGCAGTGGCGCCACGATTGGGGCCGCTAACGTGGACAGGAATCAAGGACTTGGGCATTATTATGTTCAATCTACGTGATAAAAAGCCACTGAGTGCCTGAATAACCAACATGGTGAGGCATATTCTGGTGGTTTGCGTCGGCAACATCTGCCGCAGCCCGATGGCGGAAGCCTTGCTGCGGTACGAACTGAGAGGACAAGACGATTTTGCGGTGGAATCGGCCGGTCTCGGGGCCCTGGTGGGGCACCCGGCCTCGGAGCATTCCGTGGCACTGATGCACGAGCTTGGTCTCGACATCAGCGCGCACCGGGCCAGGCAGATTCATCCCGACATGGTGCAGGCCGCCGATCTCGTGCTGGTCATGGAGGCCGGGCACAAGCGGGCGATCGACGACGCGGACCCGACGGCGCGCGGCAAGGTGCATCGCCTGGGCGAATGGCAGGACAAGGACATCATCGACCCGTTTCGTAAACCCCTGGCGGCCTACGAGGTCGCCCTGGAAGACATCCGGGCAGGGGTTGCGAGCTGGGTCAAGAGGCTGAGGGACTGAAGAACAACATGAAGGGCTGGAAAAAAACAGGGATCGTCCTGGCGGCGGTCATGCTCGGTGCGTGCTCGATGGCGCCCGGCATGAAGATGACCGAGCCGGCCGAGGTCGAGAACGGCACCGTGGTGCGCGTGCAGCCGATCACGCTCGACCTCCTGAATCGCATGAAGGAACAGCGCGAGGCGCAGGTGCGGCAGGTGGCCGAGGAATTCGCCGTGCGGCCGCAGGGCTACGTCGTCGGCCCGGGTGACGTGCTGCAGATCATCGTCTGGGATCACCCGGAGCTGACGATTCCGGCCGGCCAGTTTCGCGACGCCGAGAACTCGGGCCAGCAGGTTGGCGAGGATGGCTACCTCTACTACCCTTACGTCGGCATGATCAAGGCCGCCGGCATGAACATCCCGGCGCTGCGCGACGTGCTGACCCAGGAGCTCAGTGCCTACATAGCAAACCCGCAGCTCGACGTTCGCGTCGTCGGGTATCGCAGCAAACGGGTCTACGTCGTCGGGGAGGTAAACACGCCGGGCGTCTTGCCGATCACGGATATTCCGCTGACGATCGCCGACGCCATCAGCCTGTCAGGAGGGCTCACGGCCGCCGCCGACAAGAGCGGAGTGAACATCTCCCGTGACGGCAAGGTCCACGAGATCGACCTCAAGGCGCTGTACGACTTCGCGGACTCCAGCCAAAACCTGATGCTGCAGGCGGGCGACATCGTCAACGTGCTCGATCGTAGCCAGCAGAAAGTGTTCGTCATGGGCGAGGTCAGGCAGCCAGGCGCCGTCGAAATCGTCAACGGCGAGTTGTCGCTGTCAGC
>JBFEJR010000073.1:0-6233 GCA_041553075.1 Woeseiaceae bacterium
TGGTAGCGGGGGTGGGATTTGAACCCACGACCTTCGGGTTATGAGCCCGACGAGCTGCCAGACTGCTCCACCCCGCATCGGCAGGGGGAGGATACTAATGGCACATCGAGGGCTTGTAAAGCCCCGGTCGCCGCGCAGCGGGGTCGCCCGCAGGGCGGGCTCCTGCAGGGGGCGTCAGGATAGGACCGCGACGCAGAGGGCGAGCAGCCACCCCGGCATGATGCCCAGGGCCAGCACGGCCAGCGAATTCAGGCTCAGAACCAGGCGCGTATCGGTGTTGGCCTGCAGCACGGCCTGGTCCTCGGCCTCCTCGAAGTACATGTACCAGATGACCCGCAGGTAGTAATAGGCGCCAATGACCGAGGCCAGCACCATGAGCAGGGCCAGCCACATGCCGCCGATCTCGAGAACGGCGCTGATGACGTACAGCTTGGACAGGAAACCGACGAAAGGCGGCACGCCGGCCATCGAGAACATCAAGAACAGCATCATCAGCGCAAACCACGGGCTGCGCGCGTTCAAGCCCTTGAAGTCGCTCAGCAATTCTGCGTCGTAGCCGCGCCGGCTCAATACGATGATAATGCCGAAGGCGCCGGCCGCCGTGATGACGTAGGTCAGCGCATAGAACAGCCCGGCGGCGTATCCGTCGCTGGTGCCCGTATAGATGGCCAGCAGGATGAAACCGACGTGCGCGATGGTCGAATAGCCGAGCATGCGCTTGATATTGGTCTGCGCGATTGCGATGAAATTACCGACGACGAGTGACAGCACCGCCACGACCATAATCATCGCGCTCCACGTCTCGTGCAGGCCGCCCAGTCCGTCGACAAGAACCCGGAAGATCAGCGCAAAGGCGGCCAGTTTCGGCGCGGCGGCGAGATACAGCGTTACCGGTGTGCGCGCCCCCTGGTAGACGTCCGGCAGCCACATGTGGAATGGCACGGCGCCGAACTTGAAGGCGATGCCCACGATCAGGAACGCCATGCCGAACCAGAGCGGCAGGCTATTGAGCCCCGGATCGGCCGTCAGCGCCATCGAAATCTGGTCGAACTGCAGCGACCCCGTGACGCCGTACACCCAGGAAATGCCGTACAGCAAGGCGCCGGAGGCTATGGCGCCGAGCACGAAATACTTCATGGCGGATTCCGCCGCCGTCACGTTTTTTCGGTCGATGGCGACCAGCGCGTACATCGACAGTGCCAGCGTTTCGAGACCGAGATACATCGTGAGCAGGCTGTTTGCCGACATCATGATCATCATGCCGAGCAAGCCGAACAGGCCGAGCAGGTAGTATTCGCCTTTGTGCAGGTCGTTTGCCCGCAGGTAATCGCGCGCGTACAGGAAGGCGACGCCGACGAGCACGATGCTCGCCATCTTCAGGACATGCGACAGCGGGTCCGCGACATACGCGCCATGAAAAACGATCTGTTGGCCGCCCCCGGCGGTCCCGTACAAGGCGACGGCCGTGACGAGGAGTGCCAGCATGCTCAGCCAGAATGTAACGATACGGTTGTCGTCTTCAACCGACAGGTCCGCGATCATGACGACGCAGATCAGGCCGAGGAGCACGATCTCCGGCGCGGCGGCAAGGTAATCAGCCAGGTTCAGTGCCATATCCGTCACAGCTTCGACTGCCCGATCTGCTGAATCAATTGCTCGATCGACGTGTTCATCATGTCGACGAGCGGCGCGGGCCACAGTCCAATAAGCAGCACGCCAAGTGCGAGGATGCCGAGCACGATAAATTCCCGTGGATTGAGGTCTTGCAGGCCGGCGACGTTCTCGTTGCCGACCTCGCCATAAACGACGCGCTTAATCATCCAGAGCGTATACGCCGCGCCCAGCACCAGCGTCGTGGCCGCCAGGAAGGCATACCAGAAGTTCGCCTTGAAGCTCGCGATGATCACCATGAACTCGCCGACGAACCCGGAGGTACCGGGCAAGCCCGCATTCGCCATCGCGAACAGCACCATGAACGCGGCAAACACGGGCATGGTGTTGGCGACGCCGCCGTAATCCGCGATCTGCCGGCTGTGCACGCGGTCATAGAGCACGCCGACACAGAGGAACATCGCCCCCGAGATCAGGCCGTGGGAGATCATTTGCACCATTGCGCCCGTCATGCCGAGACCGGCGCCGGTACTGGCCGCAATCGACCACATCAGGAACATGCCCAGCGTCACGAAGCCCATGTGCGCGATCGAGGAATACGCGATGAGTTTCTTCATGTCTTTCTGCATCAGCGCCACGAAGCCGATGTAGACGACAGCGATTAGCGACAGCGCGATCATCAGGCCCGCGAAATACTCACTGCCGTCGGGCACGATCGGCAGGGACAGGCGCACGAAACCGTAGCCGCCCATTTTCAGCATGATGGCCGCCAGGATGACGGACCCGCCGGTCGGCGCCTCGACATGCGCATCCGGCAGCCAGGTGTGCACCGGCCACATCGGCACCTTCACGGCGAAAGCGACCAGGAAAGCGAGGAAGATGTACTTCTGTGCCGTCAGGTCGATCGGCAGGTTCATGAACTCCAGCAGGTTGAAGCTGCCGGACTGCAGGTACAGCCAGATGAACGCGACCAGCATCAGTACCGAGCCGAGGAACGTGTACAGGAAAAACTTGAGGGTCGCGTAGATGCGCCGCTCGCCGCCCCAGACGCCGATGATCAGGAACATCGGGATCAGCATGGCTTCCCAGAAGACGTAGAACAGCAGGCCGTCGAGGGCGCTGAACACGCCGATCATCAGGCCCTCGAGGATCAGGAACGCGGCGAAATACTGCGCCGCGCGGGTCCTGATCGTGTCCCAGCCCGCGATCACCACGAGCGGCGTGATGAACGTCGTCAGCAGGATCAGGGGCGCCGACAGGCCGTCCACACCGAGGTAATACCAGACGTTGAACGTCTCCACCCACGGCGCCCGCTCAACGAACTGCATGCCCGGCTCGGCATTGTCGAAAGCGATGTACAGGCCGACACTGGCGAGGAACGTCAGGACCGTGAATGCAAGTGCCGCGACGCGCATGAGCCGGCCCTGCGACGACTTGACCTCGCCGCCGTCGCCGATCAACAGCAGCGCGACGCCGCCCGCGATCGGGAACCAGATGAGGAAACTCAGCAGGTAATTAGCGAGCACGTTGCTACCCCACCCAGATCAGCCAGCCAAGCAACATCGTCAGGCCGATGATCATGGCGAACGCGTAAGTGTACAGGTAGCCCGTCTGGATATGGCGCAGGTAGCCGGCCATCCATCCGACCGCGCGTGCCGTGCCATTGACGAGAATGCCGTCGATGATCAGCTCGTCGCCCTTCTGCCACAGGAACCTGCCGAAGTTGCGGCCTCCGGCGGCGAATCCCTTGATGTAGAGATCGTCGAAGTAGTACTTGCGATCGAGCAGGTTATAGAGCCCCTGGGCCTTGCGCCGCATCGTCTCCGGGATGTCGGGGCGCCTCAGGTACAGGAACCAGGCTGTCAGGACCCCGAGCGCCGCAAGGTAGAACGCCGGAGCGACGTAAATGTGTGCTACCAGCGCTGCCGGGCCGTGCCAGAAAGTCTCCCCGATGTGGGCGAGGACGTCGTGTGCCGACGTCACGAAGATGGCGCTGCCGAAGAACCCCTCGAACAGCACGGCATCGACCGTGAACCAGCCGATCACGGCGGAGGGAATCGCGAGCAGGATCAGGGGCACGGTCACGACAGCGGGCGACTCGTGCAGGTGTGACTTCTCTTCCTTGCTCATGCGCTCCTTGCCATGGAACACGAGGAAGAACATGCGGAACGAGTACAGCGCGGTGACAAACACGCCAAGCAGCACACTCAGGTAGGCAATCCAGTACGTCACCTGGTCGCCCAGCGACGGGCTTTCATGCCAGTGCGAGTCCTTGACGGCCTCGATCAGCAGGTCTTTCGAGAAGAAGCCGGACGACCCTGGGAATCCGATCAGCGCGAGCGAGCCGATCAGCGCGGTCCAGTACGTAATCGGCATGTACTTGCGAATACCGCCCATCTTGCGAATGTCCTGCTCGTGGTGCATGGCGATGATCACCGAGCCCGCGGCAAGGAACAGCAGCGCCTTGAAAAACGCATGCGTCATCAGGTGGAAAATGGCCGCGCTGTAGGCCGATGCCCCCAGCGCCACGGTCATGTACCCGAGCTGCGACAGCGTCGAATACGCAACGACGCGCTTGATGTCGTTCTGCACGAGCCCCAGGAGCCCCATGAAAAACGCGGTGACGGCCCCGATGATGATGACGAAACCGAGCGCCGTTACCGACAGCTCGAACAGCGGCGACATGCGCGCCACCATGAAGATGCCCGCCGTGACCATCGTTGCCGCGTGAATCAGGGCCGAAATCGGGGTCGGGCCTTCCATCGAATCCGGCAGCCAGACGTGCAGCGGCGCCTGGGCGGACTTGCCCATCGCCCCGATGAACAGCAGGATGCAGATGACGCTCATCGCGTTCCAGGGAGAGCCCGGGAACACCTCGATGCTTTGTCCGGCCACCGCCTCGGCCTGGCCGAAGACCGTCGCGTAATCGAGCGAACCGGTCATCAACACGATACCCGAGATGCCGAGGAGAAAACCGAAGTCGCCGACGCGGTTGACGAGAAACGCCTTGAGATTCGCGAAGATTGCCGATTCACGCTTGAACCAGAAGCCGATCAGCAGGTAGGAGACCAGTCCCACGGCCTCCCAGCCGAAGAACAGCTGCAGGAAGTTGTTCGACATCACGAGCATCAGCATCGCAAACGTGAACAGCGAAATGAAACTGAAGAACCGCTGGTAGCCGGGGTCATCATGCATGTAGCCGATCGTGTAGATATGCACCATCAGCGACACGAATGTGACGACGCACATCATCAGCGCGGTCAGCCGATCGACCAGAAAGCCGACTTCCATGCGCAGGCCGTCGGTCACGGCCCAGGTATAGACACTGATGTTCTCGGGCTCGGCCCCTCCCCAGAACAGGTTTTTGAGAACGAGCAGCGACAGTGCACAGGACACACCGACGCCGAGGATCGTGATCCAGTGCGCCCCGGCACGGCCGATCTGCTTGCCCGCCAGACCGGCTACGATCGCCGCGGCCAGCGGCGCCAATACGATTGTCAGGTAGTACTCGTACATATCAACCTTTCAGCGTATTGAGCTCCTGCACCGAAATGGAACGGCGGTTACGGAACAGCACGACGAGGATCGCGAGCCCGATCGCGGCTTCGGCCGCCGCCACCGTCAGAATGAAGAACACGAACACCTGCCCGGTTTCATCGCCCAGGTAGCACGAAAAGGCGATGAAGTTGGTATTCACCGCGAGCAACATCAGCTCGATGCACATCAGGATCAGGATCAGGTTCCTGCGATTGACGATGATGCCGGCAATCGAGAGCACGAACAGCATGGCCGACACCGTCAGGTAATGCTGTAAGCCGATCATTGTTTCTTCTCCGCGTCCATTTTCACGACGCGCAAGCGGTCCTGCGCCCGCACCGAAACCTGTTTCCCGATGTCCTGCACCTTGAGCCCGGGCCGCCGCCGCATGGTCAGCGTGATCGCCGCGATGATCGCCAGCAGCAGGATGACGGCCGCGATCTCGAAGGCGTACACGTGCTCGGTGTACAGCACGGACCCCAGCGCCTTGGTGTTGTCATAGCCCTCGGGATTGGGCATGAACCCGCCCGCCTCGTCCGACAGCCGGCCCCTGAGCCAGATCACGTTGATCAGCTCGATTGCCATGATGAACGCCAGACCGATACCGAGCGGTGCGTAACGCGTCAGTCCGCGCTTGGCCGCCTCGATATCGACCTCGAGCATCATGACGACGAACAGGAACAGGACCATGACGGCGCCGACGTAGACGAGCACCAGCACGATCGCGAGGAACTCCGCCTCGGCCAGCAGCCACAGGATCGCCGCATTGAAGAACGTAAACACGAGGAACATGACGGCGTGTATCGGGTTGCGCGAAAACACCACGCCGAGCGCGGCGCCGAACATGATCGTCGCAAAGACATAGAACAGTATGGAGTGCAGCATCATGCGTCCTACCTGTACTTCGCGTCTGCTGCCTTGTCGGCCGAAATCATGGCGTCGTACCTGTCGCCGACGGCCAGCAGCTTGTCCTTGGTCATGATGTTCTCGCCGGGCGCTTCCATGTGGTACTCGTGGATGCGCGTCTCGACGATGGCATCGACCG
Source organism: Woeseiaceae bacterium (assembly GCA_041553075.1). Classification (GTDB taxonomy): domain Bacteria; phylum Pseudomonadota; class Gammaproteobacteria; order Steroidobacterales; family Woeseiaceae; genus UBA1847. The sequence continues at coordinate 6,194 of JBFEJR010000073.1, forward strand.
GGCAGGCCTCCTCGCAGAAGCCGCAATAAATGCACTTGAA
>JBFEJR010000074.1:0-6113 GCA_041553075.1 Woeseiaceae bacterium
GCTGCGCACCAGCAGGTTGTCGTCGGCCGTGGACGCCAGCGGCTCGGTGAGCACGATGCGTCCCTGCAGGTAATCGATGTCGTAGTCGAGCACCGGCGTCAGGTTCAGGACACCGGTGACGATGCCCGAGGCCTTGTCACGCAGCTCGACGCGCACCCGCTCGGAACCCGTCAGGATGTCCTGGCGCTGCATGAAGTAAAGTGAGCCGCCGGTGCCGCGGAACTCCTCGCGGCTCGCCACCGTTCCCGGTTCCGCCCCGAACCCGTCGATGGCAAATCGCTGGTCGCCGAACGAGGTCGTCGACTCCGACTGGTAGTGCAGGTTGGCGCCGTAGAGGCCGCGGTCGACCTGCGCCAGCTCGTTGTTCATGTAGCCGATCTTGAAGTTGCCCCACTGCGCGTGGTTGTCCTGGTTGGCGAGGCGCACGTAGAACTTGCCCATGGTGGGCGCCATCTCCTGCACGGTGCTGTCGTCGCCGAAGGTCGGGTAGTAATAGTCCGGATCGATACGCCTGAATAACGACTCGGGCGACTTGTCCATGAAGTTCGAGAAGAGTTCGTCGATCGGCCCTTCGCGGGTATCGGCGCTGGCCGTCAGCTTCCATTGGGTGCCGAACTTGCCATTCACGAAGAAGGCCAGGCGCCCGTCCACGTTGGAGTCGACGTCGTTGACCGGGTTGTCGCCCTGGAGCAATTCCATCGCAGGGCTCGCCTCGCCCTCGGACAGCGTGACGTCGGCCATGCCGACGTAGAACCAGTCGTTCTCCTTGAATTCGAGGTCGCGGAGATACAGCTCACCGGCACCTTCCTGGTCGACGACTGCAACCTCAACGGTATGTGCGCCTTCCGGCAGGATGTGTTCGGTGACGAAACTGCCGTTCTCGTCCACGGGCACCTGCCGCCCGGCGACGAACACCTCGTGGTCCCCGGGAACGTCGTTGCCGCGCACGCTCACCGTGCCGCTCGATAGCGCGATGTTGTGCAGGCTCAGGCCGTTCTCGCCGTAGGCGGCAAACAACTCCGGATCCGTCACGAACTCGCCGTCGTCGCCCTCGCCCGCGGGCTCGTCGACCACGTCGTACACCAGCCACAGCGGCTGCGGCCGGGTCTCGTCGAAGTTGCCAGCCGTGCCGTAGGCCCTGAGCACGTAAGCCAGCTCGAATACCGGCGCGCGGAACCAGCTTGCCTCCGGCAGCCAGCTCGCGACGCCGTTACCGCCCACGGGCACGACCGCGAGCGGCTCCGACTCCAGCGACTGGCCGGTCTCGAAGATGCGCACTTCCGCCTTGTCGATGAAGTGCGAGTAGTTGGTGTACATCATGAAACGCACCGGCGTTGCCTGGCGATCCACGAAAATGTCGGCCGGCGACAGCTGCGGTCCGTAATGCATCGCCTCCGACAGCGCCACGCGGGACGGCGTCGCCGACACGCTGAGCCGCGGCGCCGAGCGCAGGTTGTCGAAGCCGAAGCGGATGTCGGCGTTCTTCATTGCGACGTCGGTGCAGCGCTGGATGTCGGACGAGCTGCGCTTCGGATCGTCGATCGGTTCGCCATCGACGGTGATGCGCATCAGGTTCAGGCTGAGCGGATTCTCGGGCTTGAGCTCGCGCGTCACGCGCGTGATATCGACGCCTTCGTACTCGTCGAGAAGTGCGAGCTCGTCGTAAACGACCTGGACCGCAACGTGGGACGTGTCGCCCTGCACGAAGCCGGCGTTGACCACATCGTCCGCATGCACGTAACCGCGGCCCTCGAATTCCACCTGCCCGTCGCCGAGCTGCATGTCCGGCGTGATTGCATCCATCGCGCGCCGTGCACGCGATGCCGACAGGCCGATGTCATCGCCATAGACGGCGGCGGTGCGTCGCGAGAGACGCTCGTTGCGCGTGTAGCCGACGAAGCGCAGGCGCGAGTTTGACTTGTCCGCGACGTCCTCGAGTGCGCGGGCAAGATCATCGCCATAACCCGGCGGCACGACGGGCTGGCCGTCCCTGAATTCGATGTGCGCGATCTCGCCCCACGGCGGATCGTAGGTCCGCGTCACCAGCGAGGCGCCGGCGGACTCGGGACACAGCTGCGGCTCGTCGGGCAGCTCCTGCAGCGGGTCGTCGTACCAGAATTCCACCTCGACGCGGCGATTGAGCGCGCGGCCGTTGGCGGTAGCGTTCGAGGCCAGCGGCCTGACGGCGCCTTCGCCGTCACTCTGGATCGCCGCGGTCGGCAGGTCCAGGCTGTCCTGTACCGCGAGCGCGACACGCCGGGCCCGCGCTTTCGACAGGCCGACGTGATCGCCGTAAATGCGTTCGAAGCGGCCGGCGAGCGGTGCGGCGTCGGTATAGCCGACGAAACTGACGACGACGTTGTGCTTGTCGGACAGGTTCGCCAGCGCACGCTCGACCTGGGCGACGAACTCCGCGTGCACGTCGATGGAGTCCTCGTCGTAACGGAGCGGCGCAACCAGGTTCTGCACGCGTGCGCGCTTCGAGTGTCCTTCGACGTAGCGCAGCTTGCACACCGTCTCCATGCGGCAGACCTTGACGCGCTTGATTTCATGCGGCACGAGGAATTCCTCGATCGCAACCTTGTCCACGACCTCGTCGTACCAGACCTCGATCTCGACGCGGCGATTGAGAGCACGCCCTTCCTCGGTCGTGTTCGGTGCGACGGGCTGCGTATCACCGGCCCACTCGAAGGAGATCGCTTCCGGCGGCAGCACCAGCGAGGTCTGGAAGTGTTCCGCTACCTGGCCGGCACGTTCGCGCGACAGCCCGGCGTTGTCGCCGTAGATCGCCTGCAGCCGCGGCGACAGCGGCCGGTTGTCCGCGTGGCCGATCAGGTGCAGGCGCACGTTGATGCGGTCTTTCATGCGGGCGAGGATGGCACCGAGCGACTCGACCGTGGTGTCCGGGATCTGCGCGACGCCGGTCTCGAACCGGATGTCCGGCACGAGCCCGCTGAGCTTGACCGTCTCGAGCGCATCCTCGACGGTCTCGCGCGTCTCGATCGTGTCGCCAACCTCGGTGTCGATGTCGCCGGGGTCCTGCGCCCAGCGCATGGTCGGCCCGTCGTCGGCCAGGTGCCGCTCGACGGCTTCGCCGATCGGCGCTTCGTCAACGTTGGAGGCATACACCGGCAATGCAATTACAGCAGCCAGCGTGAAACACAGGCGCACGAGTTTCGAAAGTGTGCTCATCGGCCCATCGCCGATGTTCGACCCGTGAGCCGACAGTCCTGCACGAGCATGCGGGAGCAATAAAAGGTGTAAACCGTTACTGACGATCTTCATCGGTCACCCCCCCTGCCCTGGTCGGGCGGGCCGCCGAGCCGCCAGAACACCTCCGGCTCGATCACCAGCTCGTAGCAGCAGTCCATTTCCTGCCAGGACGCGCTGATGTCTTTCTTGAGCCTGTCGAGACGGCGGTTGACGAGCGCCTCGTCCTCGACGTCGGCGACGTAGGACAGGCGCAGCACCGACGGCGCTTTCTGCAGTTCCTGCAGCAGGGTGTCGATGCGCGGCCGCCACTGCGGGCGCATCTCGTCCGTGCCGGGCTCGAACACGGCATCGGCGACATCGAGGCCGACGACGCGGTGAATCGAGGCACCGAAGTTGATGCGCAGCGCTTTACCGCGCGTGGCGCGCTGCACCTGCACCGGCCGCGTCGAGACGCGGAATCCGCTCGGCAACGTGCGGTCGTCGAGCTTGAGCACGAAGTTGCTGCCGCGGCTCTCGTTCGGCGTGATCGCACAGGTGATGTGGTAGCGGCCGTAGCTGTCGGTCTTGGCGGCGAGGCCACGAGCGGTCACCAGGCGTATGCCAGGCAGGCCCATCTCGCCCTGGTCCTGGTAGCCGTTCAGGTTGGCGTCGTCGAATACCTTGCCGGTCACGTCCGTGCAGTCGAAGGTCGGGTCCGGCACGAGTCGTACCGTGGCGCTCGCTTCCTCGGACATCACCGTGCCGGTGAGTGCGCTGACGGCCTGGGCGCGGTTCGTGAATTCGCCTTCGCTGACGCCGGCGCCGACGGCCAGCAGCATGCGGATCTCGTGCCTGCCGTCCGTCGCGAGCGTCAGGTCGGACCACAGCAGCTCGCGGCCGTTGATCACCGGCTCGGTCGGGACGTCGTCGAAGCGCGCGGAGCCTTCGACGTAACGGAAGCCGGCCGGGAAGCGGTCGACGATCGTCACGTCGGAGAGGTCCACGCCGAAGGAGTTACTCACCGTGATCGTGTACGGCACCATCTGGCCGCGGGACACATTCACGAGCGAGGTGGTCTTGGTCACCGCGATCGCGCCGCCGAGCCGCGGGTCGAGCGGCAGGTGGTTGTTGAACAGCTGGCCGGAGCCCGGCTGGCGGGTGTCGTCGAAGCGGAGCAGCGAGTGATACACGGTGCCGGCGCTGCGCGCAGCGACGCTCGCGGGCGGCGCGAACTCGGAGGGCGCCGCTTCGCAATGCTGCCCCGTGCCCGGAACCACGTCGTCCATCGAGCCGAGGCAGGCCGGCACGTCGAACGGCGCGGTGCCCGGTCGGGAGGTGGCCGGTATCAGCTCGGACACGCCGGACACGTAATTGCTGTTCGGCGGCACGACCTGGACCGTGTAGAGGCCGCCGGACGGACACGCCGGATCCGAGAAGTTGAGGTCGAACTTGTAGTAACCGTTCGACAGCGTGACCTGGCCCTGCTGCCGCGGGTCGTCGAAGCAGCTTGACGGGATACTCACGCCGCTGCGGCCGTCGACCAGCGTCAGTGCCGCGCCTGCGATCGGCGACCGCGACACGGCGTCGTAAACCGTGCCGTTCGGGTCGATCGGCAGGTTCAGGTCGCGCAGGTTGCTGCCGCCCTGCACCACGATGTCGTCGATGCGCTGCAGGCCGTCGGTGAAGTCGGAGTCGGTCTCGCCGAGCAGGGCCGTCCGCGAGCCTGCGCCCGGCGCGCTGAATGTCAGCGAGTACTGCTGGCCGTTCTGGTAGTTCGGCGGCACGCCCGTCATCGTGAAGTTGCCGTCGACGTCGGTCAGCATCGTGCGTATCGGCTGGTCGTCGCGCAGCAGTGTCACGCTCCAGCCTTCGAGCGCACGCTCGTCGGTCTCGAGCGTATTCGTGTAATCGGAGTCGTGCCAGATGGCGCCGCTCAGTATGCCGCCGCCCGGCACGCCGCCGACGTCGATGACCGCCGTCGCAGACGCCGTCTGCGGCGGGTCGTTCCAGGTGACCACGCCGGTGTTGCTGATCGGCGTGCCGTCCACGAGGTTCGGATTGATCACGGCGCGGAAGCGCAGGATGACGCCCTCGCCCGGAGCCAGCGGCCCGTAGTTGGTGGAGTAGTCGGCCGTGATCGTGGTCCCAAGGAAGGTCACGCCGGCAGATACGCCGTTCAGGGTTGCGGACCCTGCGACGTAGCTAAGATAGCCGGGGTTATCAGCATCCAGGTCGTCGGTAAGCACTACGTACTGCGCCGGGACGGCGCCGATGTTGCGCACCGAGACCGCGTACTCGAGCGTCGCGCCGGCAACGGCTGCGCCGCCGCCGACCACGGCGACGTCCTTGGCAATGGTCAGCTGCTGGGCGTCGCCGACGACTACTACCGTGGGTTCCGGCCCCGTGGCCGGGTTGCCGTCACCATCGGTCAGCAGGTTCGGTAATTCATCCGTGTAGACGACGGCCTGGTTGACGATCAGCGTGCCGGTGGGCACGCCCGGGTTGACCTGCATGTCGAACTGCACGACCGCCGATTCGCCCGGCGTCAGCACGCCCTCGGCGGCGCCCGGCGACGGCAGGTCGGCCGAGCTGATGTCGATGCGGTCGATGAGCGGGAACACGCCACCATCGGGCAGGCCGATGGGCGCGCCGTTCAGCGTCGTGGTGTCGGGCACGTAGGTAACGTCGTTCGGCACCACGTCGGCGAGGCGTGCGATCGTCGCCGGCACTGCGCCGTTGTTGTAAACCTGGATCGTGTAGCGCAGCGTGTCGCCCGGATCGACGATTCCCGGCGTGCCCTTGTCGACGGCGAGCGCAGCCGACTTCGGCGCGAACAGCAGCGGGAAGTTGCCGACGACATCACGTGTCGGGTCGTCGGGTACCGCCGTGCGCGGGTCGTCGGACGGCTGGTCGGCGATGCC
>JBFEJR010000075.1:0-5973 GCA_041553075.1 Woeseiaceae bacterium
GAGAGCGCCGCGAGCATCGGCATCGAAGGCCTGGACGAGGAAATCACCGACCTCGGTGAAGGGATCTACGAACGCGGTCTCGCCGCGTCTCACGAGCTGCTGGCGGAGCTGCGCCGGCGGGAAGCCGCCGAAACCCACCCCAAGGTCCGGCAGGATCTCGATATCCTGATCCAGGCCGTCGAGGACAATATTCGGACCAGCGAACTCAATCGCGAGAACATGCTGCCGTACTTCAATATGAGCCAGACCGTGTTCTACGGGGTGCGCGGGCTCATCGATCCGCAGATCCCGCGGGAGCGCTACCCGGCGGCGGTGGCGCGCATGGAAAAGTACGCCGGGCTGGCCGAGGGCTACACGCCGATCACGGAACAGGCCCGGGCGCGCACCATGGAGCGCTTCGCTGTCGACGGGCTCATCGGGCCGTACCGCGGCGAGGTCGAACAGGATCTGCAGCGCGCGGAGACTTTCGTCACCGGCATCGAGAACCTGCTGGCGGGCACCGACCTGCAGGGCTGGGAGTCGACCTACGAGACCCTGGCCGGCCAGCTGCGCGACTACAACGACTGGGTGCGGGCCGAGATCTTGCCGCGCGCGCGGGACGACTACCGCATGCCGGCCGTCATGTACGAGAACTCGCTGCGTAACTGGGGCGTCGACGCCTCGCCCGAGGCGCTCATCGAGCAGGCGACCAAGGGCTTCATGGACATTCGCAACGAGATGGAGGCGCTGGCGCCGCTGATCGCCGCGGAGAAAGGCTGGGACACGACCGACTATCGCGAGGTGATCGCGATGCTCAAGGCGGAGGGGCCGCTCGACGGCGACAAGATCCTCGATCATTACCACGCCGTGCTGCGCGATATCGAGGAAATCATCGTGCGTGAGAAGCTCGTGACCCTGCCGGATCGCGATGCCGGCATCCGCATTGCCACGGCGGCCGAGACGGCCGCCCAGCCGGCGCCGCATCTCGATACGCCGCGCATGATCGGCAATACCGGCGAATACCCGACCTTCGTGATTCCGTTGCTGACCCGGAACGAAGAGGGCAGCTGGGTGCAGACCGACGACACCTACGTCGCCGGTTCCTGGACGCTGACCGCGCACGAGGCGCGCCCGGGCCACGAGATGCAGTTCTCGAGCATCATCGAGTCCGGGGTGTCGATCACGCGCGCCCTGTTCGCGTTCAACAGTGCCAACGTCGAGGGCTGGGGCCTGTATGCCGAGGCCATCGTGCGACCCTACCTGCCGCTGGAGGCCCAGTTGATCAGCCTGCAGTATCGCCTGATGCGGGCGGCGCGGATGTTCCTCGACCCGATGCTGAACCTCGGGATGATCACGCCCGCCGAGGCGAAGGCGCTGATCATGAACGACGTAGCGGTGGGCGAGAGCTGGGCGCAGAACGAGGTCGAGCGTTACACCTACCGGATGCCGGGGCAGGCGACGGCCTATTACTACGGCTACAACAAGATGCAGGCGCTGCGTGCGCAGACCGAGCTCAAGCTGCGCGACAGGTTCGATCAGCAGGCGTTCCACGACTTTGTGCTGGCGCAGGGGCTGCTGCCCCCGCACATTCTCAAGGACGCGGTCATGAACGAGTTCGTACCGAGCCAGCTCGACTGAGGCGGTATACTGCGAGCTCCCGAATACCTGGGGGCTCGCATGTCTCACAGTCTACGTTGTTACCGCTGCGGCGAGGCCTTGTCGGCCCTGTCGCTGCCGCTGTCGCGGCACGACCAGTGCCCGGCCTGCAGCGCCGACCTGCACGTCTGCAAGATGTGCGTCTATTTCGACGCGCGGGTGCCGCGCCAGTGCCGCGAGGATGGGGCCGAGGACGTGACCGAGAAGGAACGGCCGAATTTCTGCGACTGGTTCAAGCCCTCGGACACGGCGTTCGACCCGGCGCGCGGGGAGGCTGCGGCCGCTGCGCACGATGCGCTCAGCGCGCTGTTTGACGATGATTGACCGCAGGCGGTTCATCGGTGGCGCGGGGGCCAGCCTCGTGCTACCCCCGGTGTCGGGGTGCAGCGAGATCGAGAGACGAGCGGTGGCCGGGGTCCCGGCGAGCGGTTTCGGCCGCGATGCCACGGCCGAGGAGGTCACGCAAGGCGTGGACCTGGACGGCAAGCTGGCCATCGTAACGGGCTGTACCTCGGGTATCGGCTTCGAAACCATGCGCGTGCTCGCCGCGCGCGGTGCCTACGTCATCGGCACGAGCCGCTCGCTCGAGCGGGCCGAGAACGCGTGTCGCAAGGTTATCGGCGTGACGTCGCCTGCGCAGCTGGACCTCGGCGATTTCGATTCGGTGGCGCGCTGCGCGGATATCATCCTGCAGCTCAGGTCGCCGATCGACATGCTGATCTGCAACGCCGGCTACCGCGGCGGCGGCAACGAGCGGCAACTCGTCAACGGCGTCGAGAAGCACTTCGCGATTAATCACCTGGGGCACTTCATCCTGGTCAACCGGCTGCTGGCGCGGCTGTACGTCAGCAGCCAGGGCCGCGTCGTCACGGTCGCCAGCCGCACCGCGTACCGGGATGCGCCGCCGCAGGGCATCCTGTTCGACGATCTCGCGATGGCGCGCGCTTACGACGACGCGCTGGCGTACGGCCATTCCAAGCTCGCCAACGCACTGTTCTCTCTCAAGCTCGCGGACCTGCTGCGCGGCACCCGCATCACGAGCAACTCGCTCCACCCGGGAGTCATCGCAACCGAACTCTCGCGCAACCTGAACCCGGTGTCGCGCTTTGCCTGGCACGCTTACGTCAAGCTTGCGGGCAAGACCGTCGCGCAGGGCGCGGCGACGACGTGCTACGTCGCGACAAGCGCGCAGCTCGGCAACGTCAGCGGCCGCTATTTCGAGGACTGCAATGCCGTGACGATCGAAGGGCAGGGGCACATGCAGGATCTCGCCATGGCCGGCCGGCTGCTGGAAAAATCCATCGAATTGACGCGGGCCTGGCTGGTCGAGTTCAAGCCGCCAAGCGCCGCGGATTTCGAACGCCCGGGCAGAGGTGAGGGCTGATGTCCGCCCGTTCCGCTGCCGCACTCGTCGTGCTCTCGGGTGGCCAGGATTCCACGACCTGCCTGTACTGGGCGATCGACCGGTTCGGCCGCGACCGGGTCGAGTCCCTGACGTTCGACTATGGCCAGCGTCACCGTACGGAGCTCGCGTGCGCGGCGCGCGTCGCGGAATTCGCCGGCGTCCGCAACACCTTGCTGCCGATCGATACGTTCGCGGCGCTGGGCGGCGATGCGCTGACCGACGCCGACGTCGCAGTTGAGCCCGGTGTCGATGACGCGACCGGCCTGCCCAATACCTTCGTTCCGGGCCGCAACCTGATCTTCCTGACATTCGCGGCAGCGTACGCGTATCGGCACGGCATCACCGAGCTGGTTACGGGGGTGGCGCAGACCGACTACAGCGGCTACCCGGATTGCCGCGAGGGTACGATGACCTCGCTGCAACAGACGCTGCGGCTCGGCATGGAGTTCGCGCTAACGATCCACACACCGCTCATGCATCTGTCCAAGAAAGAGACCGTCGAACTCGCGCGCGACCTTGGCTGCTTGCCGGCCATGGCCTACACGCACACCTGTTACAACGGGCAGCGGCCGCCGTGCGGCGCCTGCCCGGCCTGCGAGCTGCGGGCGCAGGGTTTCGCCGCGGCCGGCATCCAGGACCCGCTGCTGGCTGGCGCATGACGTACACGGTCAAGGAAATCCATTACACCCTGCAGGGGGAGGGCGCACAGGCGGGCCGCCCGGCCGTGTTCGTGCGCTTTGCCGGCTGCAACCTGTGGTCGGGGCGGGAGGCGCATCGCGCGGAAGCCGTGTGCCGTTTCTGCGATACGGATTTTGTCGGCAGCGACGGGCCGGGCGGTGGCAAGTTCGACACGGCAGCCGCGCTGGCCCGCGCCGTCGCCAACTGCTGGCCCGCGGAAGGGCCTGAGCGGCGCTACGTGGTGTGTACCGGCGGCGAGCCGCTGCTGCAACTGGATGCGGCCCTGATCGACGCGCTGCACCGCGAGGGCTTCGAGATCGGCGTCGAAACCAATGGGACACTGGCCGCGCCGGACGGCATCGACTGGCTCTGCGTCAGCCCCAAGGCGGCCGCCCCCGTGGTGCAGAGAAGCGGGCACGAGCTCAAGCTCGTGTACCCGCAGGACGAGGACGAGGCACAGCCCGAGCGTTTCGCCGACCTCGACTTCGAGCACTTTTTCCTGCAGCCGCTGGACGGGCCGGACCTGGCCGGCAACACGCGGCTCGCGGTGGCCTACTGCCTGGCGCATCCGCGCTGGAAGCTGAGCCTGCAGACGCACAAGATCCTGGGCATCCCCTGACGCGCGGGCGGGCCCCGAGGACCGCGTCAGGGCTGTGCACGGATAATGGCCGCGAGGCGGAAACTCAGCGTTGCGCCGCACGCTCCTCGGCGCGCCATTCGAATACGTTGAGCTCGATGAACACGAACGCCACGAGCCACAGGAATGCGTCCCAGAAGTCGATGAAGTCGCCCATGACGCCCCAGTAGACCGCGGCGAGGAACAGGATCGAGTACAGCACGAACTTCGTGACGTTGCTCGCGTACAGCGCGACGCCCTCGAGGCGATCGTGCTCCTGCAGCCGCACGTCGATTTCGAGGATGACCACGACCAGTATCCAAACCCCGGCGTTGATGACGTCGACCCAGGCAAGCCTCACGATTTCCGCGTGGCCGACCACGTCGACGACCACGGGGAGGTCCCGCAGCTGCATGAACGCGGTCGCCTCCGACAGGGTCGCGCAGTTTGCCGCCGTCACGGGAACGTATTCACCGAAGGTGACCGCCCAGCTCCAGTCACCCGGCGGCAATGCGCAAAGGTCGCTGATTCCGGCAAGTGGCAGGGCGTCGCTGACGAACTGCATGTCGTCGATGTAACCCGCGAAGGCGATCAGGATGGCCACGTAACAGGCCGCGCGCAGGCCGTGCAGCGTCAGGACTACGGGCCTCGTGAATTGCTGGTCTTCGAGCACGTAGGTCTCGAGCTCGAACATGAGCAGCAGCACCACCCAGGCAAACGTGTCGATCGTGGCCGAGAAGGCCTCGCGGAGGTTATGCAGCCCGACGCCGTCCGGGAATTGCGACGCCAGCGCGGACGACTCCTCGACGTAGAACAGGTAGATGTTCAGCGTCAGCAGTGCGTACACCGCGTACTTGAACAGCTGGAACAGACGGTGTCCTGTAATGGTCAACTGCGGCTCCCGGGCGATCGACAGATTCTATGTGCGACGTGCGGCGCGAGGCAATGACCGGTTGCCCCGTCAGTCCGTCTCGCTGGCGGCGCTGTCGGTCTCGACACCTGCGTAGTAGACCCAGACGTTTTCCTCTCCGGTGAGCAACTCGATGTACTTCGGGTGGACGAAGATCGTCTCGCGCCCGGACTTGACCTCGCGCAGGACGCCGATGTCGCAGAGCTGCTTGAGGTAGACCGACGCGGTCTGGCGCTTGGCTATGCCCGCATCCACGAGGTTGCCGATGCGGCAGTAGGGCTGCTTGAAGAGAATGGCGACGAGCTCCCACGAATAGGTCTTCGGCAGGCGGGCATGAACGAATTCGGCCGTGTGTTCCATCAGTTCCCGAATCGACTTGATCTTGTCGGTGGTCCAGGTACAGGTCTCCTCGACGCCATCGAGGATGAACAGGATCCAGGACACCCAGTCCTGCTCGTGCGTCACCTGCTTGAGCAGCCGGTAGTAAGCGGCCTTGTTCTGGATGATGTAGCGGCTGAGATACAGGATGGGCGAGTCGAGCAGGCCCAGCTGGACCAGGAACAGGATGTTCAGGATACGCCCGGTCCGGCCGTTGCCGTCGACAAAGGGGTGAATCGCCTCGAACTGGTAGTGCTGGATGGCCATGCGCACCAGCGGGTCGATGTCGGTCTCCTGCTGCATGAACTGCGCCCAGTTGTCGAGCTTGGCCAGCAGCAGGTCCTGCCCGAC
>JBFEJR010000076.1:0-5961 GCA_041553075.1 Woeseiaceae bacterium
AAGGCGACGCGGGCGACGCCATCGGCAAGGCGCAACGCCGTCTCGAACGACTCCGCGAGCCGCAGTCGCAGGTCTTCCTTGACCTTGAAGCGGTCGACGATGGCGTCGATGCTGTGCTTCTTGCGCAAGTCGAGGGTGGGGGGATCGTCGAGTTCGTACACTTCGCCGTCGATGCGGGCCCGGATGAAGCCCTGCGCCTGGAGGTCGGCCATCAGTTGCACGTGTTCCCCCTTGCGTTCGGAGACCACCGGCGCCAGCAGCATCAGCTTCGTCCCGGCCGGCAGCTCGAGCACGTGGTCGACCATCTGGCTGACCGTCTGGGCTTCGAGCGTGGTGCCGTGCTCGGGGCATCGCGGCGTGCCTGCGCGCGCATACAGGAGTCGCAGGTAGTCGTATATCTCGGTGACGGTTCCTACCGTCGAGCGCGGATTGTGCGAGGTGGATTTCTGTTCTATCGAGATCGCCGGCGAGAGCCCCTCGATATGGTCGATGTCCGGCTTCTCCATCATGGACAGGAACTGGCGCGCGTAGGCGGACAGGGACTCGACGTAGCGGCGCTGGCCTTCTGCGTAGATCGTGTCGAACGCGAGCGACGACTTGCCCGACCCCGACAGTCCCGTGAAGACGATCAGCCGGTCGCGGGGCAGGGACAGGTCGAGATTCTTGAGGTTATGGGTCCTCGCGCCTGCGATGCGGATATAGCGGTCTGTGGGCTTCATGGGGCGGGTACTGAATGGCGAACAACCTGCTAATATACGCCGCCGCGCATCTGCGGCGCAAAGGAACCCCGATTTTGCAATCAGAAAAGCCTGCCAGCATCGCCATGCACACCGAGGAGCGGCGCTCCGTCGGCGTGATCGCGCTCGTCGCGATGATCCGCATGTTCGGGCTGTTTTCGCTGCTGCCCGTGCTGTCGCTGTACGCGGCGGGTCTCGAGGGCGCGACCCCGTTGCTGATCGGCCTCGCCGTCGGCGCCTATGGCTTGACCCAGGCCGGATTCCAGGTACCGCTCGGCGCGCTGTCCGACCGGGTAGGGCGTCTGCCGGTCATCGTCGGCGGACTCATGGTTTTCGCGGCCGGGAGCGTGCTTGCCGGCGTCTCGGAGTCGATTTACGGGGTCATCGGTGGCCGGCTCCTGCAGGGCGCGGGCGCCATCTCGGCGACGCTGACGGCACTGATCAGCGATGCGACCCGGGTGGAAGTCCGGACCCGCTCGATGGCCGTTTTCGGGGTCGGCATCGGTTCCTCGTTCATGATCGCAATGGTGCTGGGCCCGGTGATTGCCGCGCATTTCGGCGTCCCGTCCCTGTTCTGGGTCGCGGCCGCCCTGGCCGTCTTCGCGGCGCTGCTGCTCAACCTGCTGCCCGACGTGCCGACGCCGCAGGCGCGCTCGAGCTGGAGCCTCTTGCCGGCGCTGCGCGGCGACCTGCTGCAACTCGATTTCTTCGTATTCCTGCTGCACGCGATCATGACGGCTACGTTCGTGGCGCTGCCCTTCCTGTTGACCAACAGGCTCGGGATGCCGCTCGCTGCACACTGGAAGATGTACGTCGGCGCGCTCGTTATCTCCCTCGCGATAACGGTCCCGATGATCATGCGGGACCACCACCGCGGCCGCGCCCGGCTGCTCGGTATCGCCGTGATGATGGTGCTCGTCGCCCAGCTGGCGCTGACCTTCGTCGGCTTCTCGGTCTGGCCGGTGTTTCTCGCGCTGGTCGTTTATTTTGCCGGCTTCAATTTCCTCGAGGCGGGATTGCCGGCGCGCCTGTCGGTACTCGCCGACGAGGACGTCAGGGGCGCCTCGCTCGGGGTGTTCTCCAGTTCCCAGTTCCTCGGCGCGTTCGTCGGCGGCCTGATCGGCGGCCGGTTCCTGGGCCAGGGGCGGCCCGCCGACGTGTTCTTCGTGTGCGCCCTGATGGCCGGAATCTGGCTGGCTTTGCAGGGTTTCGGGCGGTTACGCGCAGAAAATCCGGCTGGCAATTAGGCGCACAGGCCCTACAATAGTTTCCCCTCGCCGCGAGGCGGGATCACGAAAAACCTGACAACAGGAGCCGACATGGCCCGCGGAATCAACAAAGTCATCATCGTTGGCAACCTCGGACAAGACCCCGAGACTCGCTACATGCCGAGTGGCGCGGCGGTTACCAACTTCACGGTCGCGACCAACGAGTCGTGGAAAGACAAGCAGACCGGCGAGCAGAAAGAGCGCACCGAGTGGCACAAGGTGGCGATGTTCAATCGCCTGGCCGAGATTGCGGCCGAGTACCTGCGCAAGGGTTCGCAGGTCTACATCGAAGGCAAACTGCGCACCCGCAAGTGGCAGGGCCAGGACGGCCAGGATCGCTACACGACCGAGATCATCGCGGACGAGATGCAGATGCTCGGCGGCCGCGGCGGTGGCGGCGGCGGTTCGTTCGGCGGCGGCTCGTCCCAGGGCGGCAGCAAGGGCGGCGGCAATGCACCACCGCAGCCGGCACCCGACGACTTCGACGACGACATCCCGTTCTAGGATCGACTGCCCTGAAGCTCTACATAAAGACCATGGGCTGCCAGATGAACGAGTATGACTCGGAGAAGATGGCAGACGTGTTGCGGGAGTCGCATGGCTACGAGTTGACCGACTCGCCCGACGACGCCGACCTGTTGCTGGTCAACACCTGCTCGATTCGCGAGAAGGCACAGGAGAAGGTGTTCTCGGAGCTTGGCCGCTGGAAGCAGCTCAAGAACCGCAAGCCGCACCTCAAGATCGGCGTGGGCGGTTGCGTGGCGAGCCAGGAGGGCGCCGGCATCACGCAGCGGGCGCCGTTCGTCGACGTTGTATTCGGCCCGCAGACGCTGCATCGACTGCCCGAGATGCTCGATGATGCCGGCAAGGGTACCGGCTCGGTCGTGGACGTATCGTTCCCGGAAATCGAGAAGTTCGATCGCCTGCCGGAGCCGCGTGCCGAGGGCCCGACGGCGTTCGTGTCCGTCATGGAGGGCTGCAGCAAGTACTGCAGCTTCTGCGTGGTTCCGTACACCCGCGGCGAGGAGATCAGCCGGCCTTTCGACGACGTAATTGCCGAGGTCGCGTCACTCGCGGGCCAGGGGGTGCGCGAAGTCAATCTGCTCGGTCAGAACGTCAACGCCTATCGCGGCCCCATGCACGACGGCGAAATCGCCGACCTCGCGACGCTGGTCTACTATGTCGCCGCCATCGAGGGCATCGATCGCATTCGCTTCACGACCTCCCACCCGGTCGAATTTACCGACAGCCTCGTACAGGCCTACGCCGAGGTGCCGAAGCTCGCGAGCTATCTCCACCTGCCCGTTCAGCACGGTTCCGACCGCATCCTCGCCGCGATGAAACGCGGCCACACGATTCTCGAGTACAAGCAGAAGATCAGGAAGCTGCGGGAAGCGCGTCCCGGCATCTCCCTGAGCTCGGACTTCATCGTGGGCTTTCCCGGTGAGACCGACCGCGACTTCGAGAAGCTGATGGACCTGGTCGCGGAGCTCGGCTTCGACCAGTCGTTCAGCTTCGTCTACAGCGCGCGGCCCGGCACGCCTGCCGCGACGCTGGCTGACGACACGCCGCTGCCGGTGAAGAAGGAGCGGCTGCAGATTCTGCAGGCCCGGATCAACCAGCAAGCGCTGGCTATCAGCCGGGGCATGGTCGGAACGACGCAACGGGTGCTGGTGGAAAAATTATCGAAGAAGAGCGACCGCCAGGTATCGGGCCGCACCGAGAACAACCGCTGGGTCAACTTCGACGCAGATCCATCGGTAATCGGGGAATTCGTCGACGTGGTCATTACCGAGGCACTGCCGAATTCGCTGCGCGGCCGACTTGCGAACCAGGAGGTCGCGGCGTAGTCTCATATTCAATGATCTATTGCTTCGATAGATTACACGCCGCTACCGGCACCGGCCCTGTTGTCCTGGCAGGCCGCACCCTTTACAGAGGTTTCAGATACCGACTTTGAGCGCTGTCCAGAAATCTCGGGACATCGTTCTCGAGCCCGCCGATAACAACCGCCTCGCCAACCTGTGCGGCCAGTTCGACGAACACCTGCGGCAGATCGAACGCCGCCTCAATGTGGAAATCGCGAGCCGCGGTAACCGTTTCCGGATTACCGGGCGGCCCGGTGCAGCCGAGGTTGGCGGCGACGTACTGGCAAAACTGTTCGAGATGACCGACAACGAGCGACTCGATCCCGAACGGGTGCACATGTTGTTGCAGGAGTCTTTGATGGACGAAGCCGACGACGGAAGCCCGGAGCTCGAGGACGCGGGCGAAGAGGCCACCATCCAGACGCGGCGCAAGCTGATCCGGGCACGCGGCGCGAACCAGGCTGCGTACCTCAGGAACATCCGCGCACACGACCTTGCTTTCGGCATCGGTCCAGCCGGTACCGGCAAGACCTACCTTGCCGTCGCGTGTGCAGTCGACGCGCTCGAATCGGAACAGATTCGGCGCATCGTGCTCGTGCGGCCGGCGGTCGAGGCCGGTGAGCGGCTGGGTTTCCTGCCGGGCGACCTGTCGCAAAAGGTCGATCCGTATCTGCGGCCGATGTATGACGCCCTCTACGACATGATCGGCGCGGAGCGCGTGACCCGTCTGATCGAACGCAACGTCATCGAAATAGCACCGCTGGCGTTCATGCGCGGCCGGTCGCTCAACGAATCGTTCGTCATCCTCGACGAAGCCCAGAACACGAGCGTCGAACAGATGAAAATGTTCCTGACGCGTATCGGCTTCGGGTCCCGTGCCGTGGTCACGGGCGACGTGACGCAGATCGACCTGCCCGCCGGCCAGCGTTCCGGGCTACGCAACGCGAGCGACGTGCTCGAGAACGTCGAGGGCGTTTCCTTCACCTACTTCTCGCGCAAGGACGTCGTGCGTCATCACCTCGTGCAGCGGATCGTCAAAGCCTACGAAGACTATGACAGTGCGGGTTGATGTGCAGCGGGCCTGCGCAGACGATGACATTCCGGCCGACGACATTGTTGCTTCCTGGGTGACGCGGGCCATCGCCGCGGCGGCGGACGACATGCGTGCCGAGGTCTCGATACGCATTGTCGACACCGACGAGATGCGCCGCCTGAACCGCGAGTTTCGCGGCAAGGACCAGCCGACGAACGTCCTTTCTTTTCCGGCCGGACCGGTCGCGGGCATACCCGCATCGGCGCCGGTACCGCTCGGCGACCTCGCCATCTGTGCGCCGGTGGTCGGCCGCGAGGCGGCGGACCAGGGCAAGCCCGTCGCCGAACACTGGGCCCACATGCTGGTACACGGAACGCTGCACCTGCTGGGCTTCGATCACGTGGCGGACGAGGAAGCCGCCGCGATGGAAGGGCTGGAAACCCGGATTCTTGCCGCGGCGGGCATTCCGGACCCGTATAAAGCTGCGCCCCAGAGCTGCTAGAATCACACCACTATGAACGACAAGCCTCCGAGTACCAGCGGCCCAGGCGCCCCCGGACTGGTCGCGCGCATCCGCCGAGCGTTCAGTGGCGAACCCTGGAGCCGAGACGAAATCCAGACTTTCATCGAATCGGAAGTCGAACTCGACGCCGAAGAAAAAAGCATGTTGACCGGTGTTCTCGAAGTATCCGAGACGCAGGTACGCGACGTGATGATCCCGCGCTCGCAGATGGTCGTCATCGATATCGAGGACGAGTTCGACGACATGCTGGCAACGATCGTCGAGTCCGGTCATTCGCGCTTCCCGGTGATCGGTGAGGACCGCGATGAGGTTCTCGGAATCTTGCTCGCCAAGGACCTGCTGCGCTATTTCGGCACCGGCGACGCGAGAGAAATCCGGCTGACCAAGCTGTTGCGCCCGGCGGCCGTGATTCCGGAATCGAAGCGCCTGAACGCGCTGCTCAAGGAATTCCGCGCGAGTCACAATCACATGGCCATCGTCGTCGACGAATACGGTGGGGTGGCCGGCCTGCTCACGATCGAGGATGTGCTCG
>JBFEJR010000077.1:0-5570 GCA_041553075.1 Woeseiaceae bacterium
GGGCAAGCGGTCCCAGCGCATGAAGCTGGACCGGGCCCCGTGGGGCTGGAACAAGTTCCGGCGCAAGTTCTCGAAACAGTTCCTGTGGATCACGTTCTCGCTCTGGACCGGGTTTACGTTCGTGGGCTATTTCCAGCCGATCCGCGAACTGGGGATGGACATAGTCACCCTCGAGGTCGGCGGCTGGACGCTTTTCTGGGGCCTGTTCTACGGCTTCGCGACCTACGGCAACGCGGGCTACATGCGCGAGCAGGTCTGCAAGTACATGTGTCCGTATGCGCGTTTCCAGAGCGCCATGTTCGACAACGACACGCTGATCATCTCCTACGATGAACGACGCGGAGAGCCGCGCGGCAGCCGCAAGCGTACCGAGGACCCGAAGAAGAAGGGCCTCGGTGACTGCATCGACTGCCAGCTGTGCGTGCAGGTCTGCCCGACCGGCATCGACATCCGCGAGGGGCTTCAATACGAGTGCATTGCCTGTGCCGCCTGCATCGATGCCTGCGATTCGATCATGGACCGGATGGGCTACCCGCGCGGCCTCGTGCGCTACACGACCGAGAACGCACTGCGCGACAAGAAGTCCAGCATCTTCCGGCCGCGCGTCCTCATCTACGCCGCGTTGCTGGTCGCCCTCGTGGGCATCATGGTCATGTCGCTGGCGACGCGCACACCCGTCATCCTCGACATCATCCGCGACCGCAACTCCCTGTATCGCGAATTGCCGAACGACGTCATCGAGAACATCTACACGCTCAAGGTCGTCAACCAGGGCGATTTGGCGAGACGATTCGATCTCGCCGTCAACGGTATCGAGGGCATCGCGCTCGACGGCGTGCCCGACCCGCTCGAGGTTGCCGGTGGCGACGTGATGTCGGTACCGGTGCGGGTCAGGGTACAACGCGACAACGCCTATGGCATCATGCCCATCGAGTTCACCATCACGGCGGTCGATGACCCGCGAGTCAGCGTCACTGAAGACAGTCGATTCCTCGGCCCGTCGCCCTAGATACTGAAAGTGAAACGCGAAGACACCAAGCCCTGGTACCGGCAGTTCTGGCCGTGGTTCATCATTGCGCTGCCGGCCGCTGCGGTCGTGGGCGGCCTGACCACGCTCTGGATTGCGGTGCAAAGCGCCGACTCGCTCGTGCTGCAGTCCGACGACGGGGTGCGCAACGCCAGCGATCGGCAGATTGCCGCCCAGCGCCTCGCGTCCGAGCTCGGCCTCGCGGCGCTCGTCAGCATTGACCGCAAGACCGGCAGCGTCGAGGCCGTGATGCGTGCCGGGCAACTGCCGGCCGCGCCGCCGACACTGGAATTCGAGCTCTCGCACCCGGCCTTCGCGGATCGCGACGAAGCCATCACGCTGAACCGGGCGATGCCCGATAGCGAGGGCAACCTGGTCTGGGTCGGTCACTTCGTCGCGGTGCCCTCGGGCCGTTTCTACGCCGTGCTCAGGTCCGGCGATTCCTGGCGACTGACGGCCGACTGGAACGGCGAGCCCAGCCTCACACTGCGGCCCGGCGGCGATGACGGACACTAGGACCTGTTTCCACTGCGCACTGCCGATCCCCGCCAATTGCGATCTCACCGTAGACTTCGAAGGGGAGCGCCGCCCCGTCTGCTGCCCCGGCTGCAAGGCCGTCGCGGAGCTGATTCGCGATACCGGCATGAGCCGCTACTACGAGCTTCGCGACCTGCCTGATCCGGGTGTGGGCAGGCCGCCCGCAGAGGCCGCGGAATGGCGCGTGTTCGACAGCGACGACATGCTCGAGGCGTTCACCGAAACGCAGGGCGATACGCGCGAAGCAACGGTGTATGTCGGCGGCATGTACTGCTCTGCCTGCAGCTGGCTGATCGAGACCACGATGAGCAAGCAGCCCGGCATCGCAGCGGCGGAGATCAACCCGATCACGCACCGCCTGCGCCTGCGCTTCCCCGCCGCGGACGGCAGCCTCTCGGGCTATCTCGCCACGCTCGCCAACCTGGGCTACCAGCCGCAGCCGCTGACGCCGGAAAGCACCGACCGTCCCGAAGTGGCGGAACAGCGAACCGCGCTCAAGCGCCTGCTCGTCGCCTCCCTCGGCATGATGCAGGTCATGATGTTCGCCGTCGGCCTGTACGCCATGGATTTCCAGGGCGTGGATCCCGACATGCAGCACTTCCTGCGCCTCGTCAGCTTTTTCGTCACCACGCCCGTCGTGTTCTACTCGGCGAAACCGTTCTTTACCAGCGCCTGGCGCGGCGTCGTCGGCAGAAAGCCGGGCATGGACCTGCCCGTGTCGCTGGCGGTGGGTTCGGCGTATGCCGCGTCCGTGTACCAGACCTTCACGCGCGGCGAGGCGGTCTGGTTCGATTCGGTCACGATGTTCGTGTTCTTCCTCACCCTCGGCAGGTTCCTCGAGATGCGCGCGCGGCACCGGTCCATCGACCGCAGCGCCGCCCTGTCGTCGGCGCTGCCGAATACGGCGACCCGGATCGAGGGCGAGGACCGAGTCGTCGTGCCCGTGAACCAGCTGCGCTGCGGCGACCGCGTCCTGATTCGCGCCGGCGACCCGATTCCCACCGACGGCACCTTGCAGAAGGGTTCGACGAGCGTGGACGAAGCACTCCTGACGGGCGAGGCGACGCCGCAACCCAAGGCTGCGGGCGACCCGCTGTCGGCCGGCAGCGTCAATCTCGACGGCATGATCGAAATGCAGGTCACCCGGACCGGCAGCGACACGACGCTCGGCACGATCAGCCGCCTCAGCGAACGCGCCCGCTATGCCCGGCCTGCCTTCGTCACGCTCGCCGACCGGGTCGCAAGCTACATCGTCGTCGCCCTGCTGGTCATCGCCGCCGCCGTCGCCACCACGTGGTATTTCGTGGACCCCGAGCGCGCCTTCGTGATCACGCTGTCGGTGCTCGTCGTCACCTGCCCGTGCGCCCTCGCCCTGGCCACGCCGGCGGCATTTGCGGCGGCAGGCAGCCGCCTGTCACAGCTGCGCTTGCTGGTGACCAACGGCAACGCCATCGAAACCCTGTCCCGGGCGACCCTGGCCGTGTTCGACAAGACCGGCACGCTGACGGTCGGCATGCCGCGTATCGCGGCGCTGTTCGTCATCGACAATGCCTGGACCGAGAAGGACTGCCGCCTGCTGGCGGCCGCGCTCGAGCAGGCATCGACGCATCCGCTGGCGCGCGCGTTCGCGGTAGCGGATGCCCTCCCCGACGTCAGCGATGAGCAGGTCGTGGTCGGCCAGGGGGTGCGCGGTGTCATTGACGGCCGCGAGTGGCGTATCGGCAACGCCGGGTTTGTCGGCGGCGGCGCCGCGACCGAGGACAGCACGGCGACCCACGTTTTTCTCGGCGTCGACGGCGAGGTGGTCGCCTGGTTCGAACTCGAGGACGCGTTGCGCCCCGACGCGGCGGACGTGCTGGCCCGGCTACGGGAACTCGGGCTGTCCACGATCCTCGTGAGCGGCGACAACCGCGTCGCGGTCGATTCGGTGGCGTCGCGGCTGGCAATCGATACCCGCTATTACGAGTGCACGCCCGAGGACAAGCTGCGCATCATCGAGGAGGCCCAGGCACGCGGCGAGCGGGTCGTGATGATCGGTGACGGCATCAACGATGCGCCGGTGCTGGCCGGCGCCGACGCCTCGATCGCACCCGCGCACGGGGCACTCCTGGCCCAGACCAGTGCCGACATCATCATGCTCGGCGAGTCCCTCGGCCCCGTCGCGACGGCGGTCGAAATGTCGCGCAAGACCATGCGCATCGTGCGCCAGAATCTCGCCTGGGCAATCGTATACAATGCGCTGGCGCTGCCGCTCGCCGCGGCCGGGTATGTGCCTCCCTGGGCGGCTGCGATCGGCATGAGCGCGAGCTCGCTGATCGTGGTGCTCAATGCGCTGCGCCTCAACCGCTTCGAATAGCCATGTCCATACTCTACGTCCTGATACCGCTCGCGTTACTCCTCCTCGGAATTGCCGTCTGGGCGTTTTTCTGGGCCGTCGGCAGCGGCCAGTTCGACGATCTCGATACGCCGGCCCTGCGCGTCGTCATGGATGACGACACCAAACCCGACGAGGGTGAGAAGCCATGACTGGTGACTGGCCGCTCTTGTCCGCAGCGTTCATCACCGGCCTGCTCGGCAGCGCGCATTGTTTCGGCATGTGCGGCGGCATTTCCGGCTTGTTTGCCGTGAACGCGAGCGTCGTATCCCTCAGGCAACAAGTGTCGAAGGCGATCGCCTACAACATCGGCCGCATCCTGACCTACGCCTTCCTCGGTGTTGCGGTCGCCCTGATCGGCAAGACCATGGTGTCGTCGATTCCGAAGCTGGCCGCGCCCGTGCGCTTCGCCAGCGGCCTACTGATCATTCTCGTCGGCCTGCAGCTGGCCTTCGGCTGGCGCATCCTCTCCCCTGTGGAAAATGCCGGCGCGCGCTTGTGGCAGAAAGTCGCCCCGGCCGCCCGGGGCCTCGTGCCGGTCGAGACCCCGCTCCAGGCCGTCGGGCTCGGGCTGATCTGGGGTTGCCTGCCCTGCGGCCTCGTCTACAGTGTCCTGCTGCTGGCCGCGACGTCGGCCGAGCCGGCCAGCGGCGGGGCCGTCATGATCGCTTTCGGGCTCGGCACGCTACCCGCGATGGTAGCCACCGGGGTCGGCGCCGCGAAGCTTGCACAGTTCATGAGCCGAAAACGCCTCGGCGCCGGGCTGTTGATCATCCTGATCGGCATCGCCACGATCGCGATGCCGGTAATGAAGTTCGCGAGGACCAACGACATGCAGCACGACCATCCGTCGATGCCGGGGGGAGCGTCCCGGTCATGAAGAGGACGCTGATCTGGCTCCGGGCCGAAACCAAGCCGCTCGAGCAACGTACCGCGCTGACGCCGGCGGGCGCGGCAGCCCTGCGCGAGGCGGGTTTCAGGGTGACCGTGGAGGACAGCCCGCAAAGTATCTTCCCGATCGAAGCCTACCGGTCTTTGGGTTGCGATATCGCGAAGCCGGGCGGCTGGGTCGAGGCCCCCGAAAACGCCTTCATCCTGGGCCTGAAAGAACTGCCGGAAGACACGTTTCCACTGGTTCACCGGCACCTCTATTTCGCCCATGTCTACAAGGGGCAGGCAGGTGCCGACGACGTCTTGCGGCGCTACGTGCGCGGCGGCGGTGAGCTCTACGACCTCGAGTTCCTGACCTTCGACGACGGGCGCCGGGTTGCGGCTTTCGGCTACTGGGCCGGCTTCGCCGGCGCCGCGCTCGCCGTCATCGCCTGGGCCAACAAGCAAGCCGGCGACCGCCGGCCGCTCGGACCAATCCGGTCATTGCCGGCGCAGGGCGTGTTGCTCGACCAGGTGTCCGCGGCACTGGATCGCATCGCTGCCCGGCCCTCTGTCATGGTAATGGGTGCCCGGGGCCGCGGCGGCAGCGGCGCCGTGGATCTCGCGCGAGCGGCAGAACTCGAGACGATCGAATGGGACGTCGCGGAAACGCGCGGCGGCGGCCCTTTCGAGGCGATCAACGAGGCCGACGTGTTCGTCAACTGCGTGCTGGTCACCAGGGAGCTGCCGCCGTTCGTCACC
>JBFEJR010000078.1:0-5321 GCA_041553075.1 Woeseiaceae bacterium
GAGTCCTGGCAGCGCATGCAGCACGCGGGCGTCCGCAACGTCGACGCGTTCATCGAGTTCCAGAAAGGCCGCGAGCTCTTCGATCTCGCCCACGGTGACAGTGAGCTCATGGAAACCCTGGAGAAGGGCCTGGTGCACTTCGATCGCGCCATCGAACTGTTCCCGGAATTCGCGGCCGCCTACTGGGCCAAGTCCGACTACTACGCGCACGTCATCATCGAGCCCACCAGCACGGACGAGGAACGCGCCGTTGCGCTGCGCGATCTGCGGGAAGTGCTCGATAACGCCTGGCGCCTGTCCGAGGATTCGCCGCGGCGCACGCAGGTCGATTTCGATCGCGTGCTGTTCTCCGACGACTGGACGCCGATGCGCGACCGCATCGAGAAAGCCCTCGCCACCACCGGCTGCCCCGAGCCGACGTGGATAGAGACAGCGATCGGGTTCGGCTACGCGGAGGCCTCCCAGGGACTCTGGGAGCGTTACCAGCGCTGCGAACCGCTGAGCATCTCGGCGCCGCTGAAGCGGGCGGACGTCGCCGTGTACCTGGGGCAGTATGAAAAAGCGCTGCAGATACTCGACGAGGCCGAGGTGCTGCTCGGCGGCAATGCCTGGTTTTTGGGCACCCGGCAGTGGGCCTTGCTCGCCCAGGGCAGGCACGAGGAAGCGCTGGCGATTGCCCCCGAGGTGCGGGGAGACGTGACGTTCTTCGGCATGAGCGCGGAGCCCCTGCCGCTCGCGTTGTCCGGCGACGTCGATGCCGCCAGGGCCGCCATGGAAACATGGCAGGCGGAGAACGGACGAAACTTGAGGAACGAGATCGAGATCCACGCCGCGATCGGCGACCGCGACACCGCGAACCGGCTGGCCGCCGAAGTAGACGCCCGGCCGGGCGGCCCGATGATGCTGATGATCACGGTGGTCTATTGCGCCTGCGGCGCGCCCTTCGATCTCGAAGCCACCCCGAACTTCCGCAAGCGCATCCGCGAGTCCGGCCTCGCCTGGCCGACGGAAACCGTCATCCGCTATCCCGCCAAGGACTGGTAGGCACACGCAATGCTGACCCGCGCCGCCCGTCTCACCTGGCTGGTCGTCGGTCTCGTTGCACTCGCGCTGGGTGCGATCGGCATCGCGGTGCCGCTGCTGCCCACCACGCCGTTGATCCTCCTTGCCGCGTTCTGCTTCGCGCGCTCGTCGAACCGGCTGCACGAGTGGCTCGTCACCCACGACGTTTTTGGACCGCTGATCGAGAACTGGCGTCGGTACGGCGCGATCAGCCAGCGCGCGAAAATTATCAGTGTCGTATCCATGGCCGCCGTGCTGGCGATCTCGCTGGCGATGGCGGTGCCCGCGGCTGTGATCATCGTGCAGCTGGTCGTGCTGGGCGGGGCGGCACTCTTCATACTCTCCCGGCCGCTGCCTCCAGCTGAGTGATTGACATCGGTCGCGGGCCGAGGCCCGCTCCTACAGAGAGCCCAATGTGGATTTCCCCAATTTCCCTCCCGCATAATCGTGCGTGATGTCGTCATTACCCGGAACCCGCCTGTCTGCGCGCCTCGTCATCCTGACGGCGGCGCTCGCCCTCTGCGCTTGCGCGGCCTACGAGCCGCAGCCGCTGTTACTCGACACCGAACTGCAGGGCGTTCAGTCCGAGACCATCGACGACGTCACCGTCTCCGTCGCCATCCTCACCGACGCGCAGGCAGAGCAGCATTTCGGCGTGGACTTCGCACGAAACGGCCTCCAGGCACTCTGGATCCGGGTGCACAACGCGTCGCCGAAGCAGTTCTGGTTCATCCGCAACACGGTCGATCCCGATTTCTATTCCGCCGACGAGGCAGCCGTGCTGGCGAAGGATTCCCTTTCCGCGGACCATTTCGACGCGCTGCGCCAGCATCTTCGCGACGAATCGATCCGGGTCCAGCACCGGCCCAGGACGATCACGGAAGGTTTCCTGTACCTGCCGCGGCTCGAGGGCGGCCGCTTCGTCGACATACGCCTCGGCGGTGACGTGTTCTATTCGGACACGGAGGGGCCCATGGGCGGGATCGAGGAACTGCGCTTCGGTTTCGCCGTGCCTCTGCCCGATGGCCTGTTCGACTACGAGAAGCTCGATGCGGCCCACACCTACGGCGATGTCGCGCTGCCCGACGTCGACGATCCCGAGGCGTTGCGCCAGCACCTCGAAGAACTCCCCTGCTGCGCGATGGACAAGGACGGCGAGGCATTCGGCGACCCGCTGAACGTCGTGCTCGTCGGCGATTCGCAGGAGGTGCTGACGGCGCTCACACGCAGCGGCTGGTCGTTCACGCATCGCATTACGCTCGAGACCATCGGGCGCATGGCCAGCGCCACGATCGGCGGCGATCCGTACGCCGTCGCACCGGTCAGCAATCTCTACCTCTTCGGCCGCAAACAGGACTTCGCGCTGCAGCGCGCCCGGCGTACCATCTCGCAGCGCAACCACACCCGCTTCTGGCTCGCGCCTTTCACCTTCCGGGGCCGCCAGGTCTGGGTCGGACAGGTGAGCCGCGACATCGGCATCAAGGTAACGCCGGACTCCCCCTCCCTGACGACGCACATCATCGATCCCGAGGTCGACGTCACGCGCGAGTACCTGTTGCACAGCCTGCTCGACGCCGGGCTCGTCGCCGGGTTCGGGTTCGTCAGCGGCGGCAAGGCGGCCACCCGAGACGAACCCGCCGTCAACCTCACCGGCGACCCGTATTTCAGCGACGGGCTGCGGCTCGTGATCGCCCTGTCGCCCCACCCGCGTCCCTATCACGAAGTCCGAAGCATGCGCTGGGAACGCTCCGCGGCGCCCGTCGCCGAGGGCCAGTCCGAGTCGGCCGAGCGTAACGTGCGGCCTTTAGAGTAGGCGCGGGCGACCGCTCAGAACGGCCCGTTCACCATCGTCGGGCTCAGCCAGAACGCCGACCAGGCGCTCTCTTCCAGCACGTAATAGATCGTGTCGTCGTGCAGGAATGCGCGGTTGCGGTCCGCGAAGCCGAGCTCGCTGGTCACGGGCGGCGTGAGCTGCCCGGCCGGGACCAGCGACGCCAGTCCCGGCGTCAGCTTGTCGTGAATCTCGAAGAGGTGCAGTGAGGTCTCGAACTGGAACTGGCCGTCGAGCTCGCTGAAGGTCGTCGCCGGCACCGTGAAACGGTCCACGCCGGCGACGTCCGCCTGGTAAGTGAACGCATGCCGGTTCCAGCGCGCCTCGCTGTAGGTGTTCTGGTCGCCGATGGTGGCCGTGCCGCGCGACAGCGGCGCCGACAGGTCGCTGATGTCGAAGAGCTCCAGCTTAACGCCGCCCACCGCCTCGGCGCCGAGGCCGAGCAGCAGCTCGTCGGTGACGGGATGCAGGAAATCGGAAAAGCCGGTCACCTCGAGTTCGCCGGCGATCCGCGGGTCGGCCGGGTCCGCAAGGTCGATCACGTACAGTGGGTCGACCTGCAGGAACGTAACGGCATAGGCGCGATCGCCGAGGAAGCGCACGCCGTAGAGCTGTTCGTTGGGTTTGCCGATCGGTTCCGGGCGATTCGCGTTCGGCAGGCTGGACACGATGTCGAGCGCGGGCCCGGTCGGCGACTCGCGAAGGATGTACAGCAGGTAGTCGACGAAGTCCGTGCTGTTCAGGTCGAATTTCGCGGACAGGACACGCAGGTTACCGTTGTGCTCGCTCATGCGAAAGTCCAGCTGGCCGCCGACCCACAGCTGGCCCTCGATGTCCGCCGAACCGCGGTACGCCACCGACGTGCCGCTGAGCGCGAACTTGTGGACGCGCGTGAACACGTCCGGCAGCTGGAAGCCGAGGATCTGCGGGAAGTAGATCGCGGTCTCCGACACGTACACGCCGTACACCTCTTCGTTGTAACAGGTGTTGACGAAGGCTTCGGGGTCGTCGATCGGCACGGCGGTGATGCTGGTGATGACCGGGTAATCCGGTACGCGGTCGTCGTTGCTGATGAAGCAGTTTTCCGGGTCGACGAGTGGCTGCGTGACGCCGTCGATCGTGATCGTCGGCAGCAGGTCGTCGAGCGTGAGGTTGGCCAGCAGCGCCTGGTTGTGGGCCTGGTCTGCCGCCGTCTGCGGGCCGTAAATCAGGCCTTCCACGTTCGGCGCGTAGCGGCTCAGAATGTAAACGACATTACCGATGCGCCGGCTGTCGACGAACGCGCCGTCGACAGTGACGCTGGTCTCCTGCACCGGCGCAGACTTGTCGGCCACGTCGTAAATGCGAAAACCGAGTTTCTCCGGCGCCCAGATCGAAAGGCTCGACCATCCGTCGCCGTAGGTCCCGTAGAAGAGTTCGGCGGTCAGCGCGAACAGGCGGTTGCCGTCCACGTACATGCCCTGCACCGAGACGCCCTCCTCGAGCGGGATCGTGCCGGCGAGCGTCGCCGACGCGCTGGCCGGATCGGTCTCGAGCATGCGGATCGACGCGACCGCCGGGTTGCCGGTGTTGACGGCCCCATCGCCCGGCGCCTCCAGCGCACCGAAGCAGCAATGGAAGAGGCGCCGCGGCGCGATATACAGGTGCTCGCCGTCGTAGCGCACCACGTCGAACTCGTCGACGTTCTTCTCCTGGGTGTAGGTACCCGTGAAGTTACCCGCCGACGGCGGCGCGGGTTCCGGCGCGCCACCGGCCGAGGCCAGCACGTCGGCCGACGCGGTATTAACCGTGGTCAGCGCATTCTTGAGCGACGCTTCGAGCTCCCCTGGCGTGGAGACCTTCTTCAGCAGGCCCGCCACGGGTTCTTCGGGGCCGGGCGAGGACGATGAGCTGCCGCCGCAGGCAGCCAGCACCAGCATCGATACCAGCGGCACCAAAACGCGAAGTGTAAGTGCTCTCGAGGACTCGTTCATGGCCATCTCTCCGGCATTTGCTGAGGTTCACTGTATCCCCGTCGATGCCGCCTTTCTGTGCAGAATGTTGCACTACTTTGTGAAGATTTGTCGAAGATCAGTACGACACTTTTTGACAATTTTCATACAGCTTTGTGCAGGGCCCCGGGGCGCCCTGCTGGGACAATGGGGAAGCACCTTGAAGACCACCCGAGGACTGCCGCACATGAGACGACTCATCCCCTGCCTGCTGTTGCTGTTGCCCGCGATCGCCGCCGCCGAATCCCCCTGGCGCCTTGGCGTCGCAATGGGCTACGGCGAGCGCAGCAATCCCCTGCTCAATTCCGACGACCTGCCGATCATCCTGGACCTCGATATCGCGTATTTCGGCGAGCACTTCTTTTTCGACAACGGCGACGTCGGCCTGACCTTCGCCGATAACGACGTGGTCACGGCGAGCATCATGGCGCGAGTAC
>JBFEJR010000079.1:0-5288 GCA_041553075.1 Woeseiaceae bacterium
CCTACGGAAGAGGCCGGGTATTAGACCGACCCGGGCGCTTGCAGTCAAGGCGCCGCGGGGGTCTCGGCGCCGGTGAGCCCTGCCTCGCACGCCCCGGTTTGCCCTGTTGTCCACCCCGCGCCTGCCGCGGTATGTTGCAGGCTACCTTTTGCGACCACGAGACGCTGCCGGCGCAGCGTTCCGGACAAGGCTTTGGCCAACACTCTTATATACCTGGATCCCGACAGCCCGCTGAATCTGCAGAACCAGATTCGGCAGAAGCTCGTCGACGGCATCCTCTCCGGCGCACTGCCGCCGGGGCACAAGCTGCCGTCCAGCCGGGCCCTGGCCGAGCAGCTCGAGGTGTCGCGCAACACCGTGGTGCTGGCCTACCAGCAGCTGGTCGCCGAGGGCTACCTCGAGAGCCGCTCAAGGAGCGGCATCTTTGTCAGCCGGGAGATGCTCGAGACCCGCGTCGGGCCGGGCGCTCGAGACGATGAAGAAAGCGAAGAGCAATCGGCGGCCTGGCGCCGGCGCATCCGGCGCCCCGGCATCGCGCGGCGTGCCGCCGCACCTGAGTTGCCGAACTGGAGCCGCTACCCCTATCCCTTCATCGACGGTGAGTTCGACGCCTCGCTGTTCCCGCTCGCCGAGTGGCGCGAAGCGAGCCGCCTCGCACTCAGCGTGCGCGACGTCCGCGAGTGGTCCACCGGCGCGGGTGATGCGGACGACCCGATGCTGATCGACGAGATCCGCAGCAAGATCCTCACCCGCCGCGGCATCCAGGCGCGCTCCGACGAGATCCTCATCACCCAGGGCACGCAGAACAGCCTGTACCTGCTGTCGCGCTTGCTGGCCGACCCGAGCGTGACCGTCGGTATCGAGGAGCCGGGTAATGACCAGTTTCGCGACCTGCTTCGGCAGGACGGCGCGAAGATCTCGCTGCAGTCGGTCGACGGCGAAGGCATCGTCGTCGGCGACAACTTCGGGCGATGCGAGGTCGTCTACGTCACCCCGAGTCACCAGATCCCGACCGCTGTCGTCATGTCGCCGAAGCGCCGCCAGGCGGTCGTCGACGCGGCGAAGGCGAACGACGTGCTGATCATCGAGGACGATTACGAGTGCGAGATCAACTACCTGCAGCACCCGATGCCAGCGCTGCGCGGCATGGACGAGTCGGGCCGCGTGATCTACGTCGCCAGCCTCTCCAAGGTGCTGGCGCCCGGCCTGCGGCTCGGCTTCATCGTCGCCGACCCGCCGTTCATCCAACGCGCGCGAGCGCTCAGGCGCACGCTCATGAACCACCCGCCCCGCAACAATCAGCGCGCCGTCGCGTACTTCCTCTCCCTCGGCCACTACGACGCCCTCATGCTGCGCCTCGGCCGCACATTGAAAGAACGCCGCCTCGCCCTGCGTGACGCCCTCAACTGGATGCGCGGCGTGCCCATGGAGATCTCCCCCGAGGTCGGCGGCACCACCTACTGGGTGCGCACGCCCGATGATTTCGACGTCGAGGCATTCGCACACGCGGCGGCGCAGCGTGGGATCCTCATCGAGCCGGTGCGCCACTACTACGCCGACCCCGAGCGCGCCGAGAACTGCTTCCGCATGGGCGTGACCAGCCTGCCCCTGGAGCGCATCCGGCCCGGCGTCGAACGGCTCGTCGAGCTGATCCGCTCGCAGGTTCGCGACTACGTCGAGAAGCTCTCCACCAGCAAGGGCGAGTGGCTGCGCGGCGATGCACTGACCGAGGTCATGGCCGGGGCGACCATTCTCTATAGAGAGGTGGACGGCTCGCCCTGCACCATCAAGTACCACAAGAGCGGCCTGATGACCGGCGTGCTCGGCTACTCCAACGAGGAACAGGACCAGGGCCGCTGGTGCATCGAGGACGATCGCTTCTGGCGGCAGTGGAGCCGCTGGAACTATGGCGAGGAGCGGCGCTACTCGGTCGTGCTCGACGGCGAGCTGCTCAAGCTCTTCAACGACGACGGCCAGATCGTCGACTCGATGTTCATCCTCAGGGGCAGCAGTGACGACGCCGGCGACGATGACACGCCCGCCTGGTCCATTACGGAAGCGGTATCTGGACCTATGGAGCCCTGACGATCGCGGCTAGTGTGGCCACCTGTCCGGGGAGGCGCGTATGAGCAAGATCGGTATTGCAGGACTGCAACTCGAGGCCGCCAACGGCGACAATCTCGACGCCATGGAGGAAGCGATCGAAGCGGTCATGAAGCGCTTCTCCTGGGTGGACATGCTGGTGCTCGGCGAACTGAACCCCTACGGCGCCGATCGCAGTTTCGTGCAGGAAATGCCCGGTCCGTTCGAGGATCGCTTTCGCGAGGTCGCGAAACGCAACGACGTGTGGCTGATACCCGGCTCGATCCTCGAGCGCTGCGGCAGCGACACCTTCAACACCACACCCGTCATCAACCCGGACGGCGAGGTCATCGCGCGCTACCGCAAGCAGTTCGCCTGGCTGCCCTATGAAAAGGGCCTGACGCCCGGTTCGGACTTCGTCGTCTTCGACGTGCCCGACGTCGGCCGTTTCGGCGTGTCCATCTGCTACGACATGTGGTTCCAGGAGACGCTACGTACCATGACCTGGATGGGTGCCGAAGTCATCCTGCACCCTTCATTGACCAGCACCATCGACCGCGATGCCGAGCGCTGCATGGTGCGGGCGAGCGCGGCGATGTACCAGTGCTACTTCTTCGACGTGAACGTCGCCGGCCCGCTCGGCGTCGGCCAGTCGCTGGTCGCGGGGCCGGGTGGCGAGGTCATCCACGATGCCGGCCGGGGCCGCGAGATTTTCCCGCTGTGGCTCGACCTCGACTACGTGCGTGACGTCCGCGCCAACGGCTGGCACGGGCTCGGCCAGCCGTTGAAGAGCTTCCGCGACAGCAAGGTGCAGTTCCCGCAGTACACCGAGGGCTACGCCTCCGGCTGGCTCGAGGCACTGGGGCCGCTCACCGTTCCCGGACGACAGCGGGGCGGCTCGTGACCGATATCGCGGCGCGGCGCCTGGCCGTCGCACCGAACTCGATGTACGCGAGGATCTTCCTCGCGTTCCTCGCCTCCGCCGGCCTCTTCTACGTCAACATCATGCCGGCGATCGTCGACGGCCTGAAAGAGGGCCTCGCGTTCACCGACCGGCAGGCCGGCTTCGTCGCCTCGGCGAACGTCTACGGCGCGGCCGTCGGTGCCCTGCTGGTCGTGTTCATCGTCAAACGCCTCTCGTGGCGCCCCGTTTCGTACACGCTGCTCGCAGTGCTGATCCTGATGGATCTCCTGTCCCTGCTGCTGATCACGCCCGAGGTTCTCATCGGCGTGCGTTTTGTGCATGGCTGCGTCGGCGGCGCGCTGGTCGGTGTGGGCTTCTCGGTCATCGCGCGCATGCTGCACCCGGACAGGACCTTCGGTGTGTTGCTGTTCGTGCAGTTCGGGCTCGGCGGCCTGGGCAACCTGTTCATCCCGCGCCTCGTGCCCGTGTTCGGCACCGGGGTACTGTTCTTCTCGCTGATCGCGTTCAGCCTCGCGACCGCGGCGATGGTGCCGTTCCTCGACGACTATAAAGTGTCGGCGGCAGACGGGCAGCGCGCGAAGCGCGCGGCACCCCTGCCGCTCTTGCCGATCACGCTGGTGCTGGCCTCGCTGCTCCTGTTCCAGGCCGCGAACAACGGCGTGTTCGCCTTCATCATCGGGCTCGGCCGCTTCTCGGAACTCGAACTCGACTTCATCACGCTCACGCTCGCCGCCGCAGGCTGGATCGGCCTGCTGGGCGCCGGCCTCGTCGTCGTGCTTTACACCCGCTTCGGCCGCACCCTGCCGCTCGCGTCCGCGATGCTTTTGACCATCGCCGCAACCTGGGCGCTGCACTTCAGCAGCAGCGGCACCGTGTACCTGGTCGCCAACTGCGTCGTCGGCATCACCTGGGCATTCGTCATGTCCTACCTGCTGGGACTGGTGTCGGCATTCGACCAGACCGGGCAGATGGCAGCACTGGGCGGCTTCGCGTCGAAGATGGGGCTCGCAAGCGGGCCGCTCGCCGGCGGACTATTGCTCGGTGACAACAACTATGCGCTGCTGATCAACCTCGCCTGCGTCGGTCTCGCGCTGAGCATGGTGGCGAGCCTGATCCCGGCGAGACTCAAGGACCGGCCGGCCGAACCGGGGCCGCCGCCCGATGAGGCCATCGCCGGAAAACTGGACTAGTACCCGCCACCCATCTGGACCTACTCGCACCCCGGGGTGTCGGGTAGCTTTCACAACGTAGAGTCGCTTCGGGGAGCAACAATGGACGACAAGAACACATTCAATCGCAAACCACTGGTTGCAGCGGTCGCCACCGCCTGCGCAGCAATGGCCGGGCCTGCCCCGGCACAGGATGCCGGCGAAGCCCAGATCGAAGAGATCCTGGTCACCGCGACGCGGCGTGCGACCAGCGTCACCGACATCCCGTACAACATCTCGGCGATGACGGGCGACAGCCTCGACACGCTGCAGGCGGTTAGCCAATATGACGTGTTGCGTGCGATGTACGGCATCACCGTGATCGACCGCGGCTATCGCAACGGCGGCATGGTGAACAGCATCGTCATCCGCGGCCTCAACGTCGACAACGGGCAGAACGGCGACATCATGCTGAACGCCGTGCCCACGGTCGCGACCTATTACGACAACTCGCCGATGTACGCGAACTTCCTGGTCAAGGACGTCGAACGCGTCGAGGTGCTGCGCGGCCCGCAGGGCACGCTGTACGGTTCCGGCTCGCTCGGCGGCACCGTGCGCTACATCACGCGCACCCCGAATACCGAAGGCTTCGAGAGCGATCTCGAACTCGACTACGGGCAGACCGCGGGCTCGGACGGTAATAACCTCGCGGCCGACGTCATGGTCAACGTGCCGATGGGCGACATCGCCGCCCTGCGCGTCAATTACAGCCACATCGACAACGACGGCGTCATCGACTACGTCAATGCCTACCAGCTGAATTCGTTCCGCGAGCCGCTGGTCAACGTCAATGGCGACTGCGTCGACCCGCGTGCGGCAACCGACCAGCAGTTGCTGTTCAACACCGGTTGCTTCGAGGAAGTAAAGGATGCCGACACGGTCGAGATCGACTACGTTCGCGCCGCCGTTCGCATCGAGCCCTCCGATAACTTCTGGGGCCAGCTGACCTACCATTACCAGGACGACACCATCGGCGCCCGCCGTTCGACGACACTGGGTAACAACAACCAGCCGACCGACTCGCCGCTGTACTTCGAGTACGGCGATGACGACAGCGGCCAGGTCATTCTCGA
>JBFEJR010000080.1:0-5278 GCA_041553075.1 Woeseiaceae bacterium
AACCGCTTCGCGCTCGCGATGCAGCTCAACAACCTGCTCGCTGCGCCCGGCTTCGAGGCCTGGATCGAGGGACAGCCGCTCGACGCTGCCAAGCTCCTGTATACCGAGGCGGGTAAACCCAGGGTCTCGGTCATGTCGATCGCGCACCTCGACGACAACGAACGCATGTTCTTCGTGTCGATGCTGCTCAACGAACTCATCGCCTGGATGCGGGCGCAGCCGGGAACCTCGAGCCTGCGCGCCATCCTTTACATGGACGAGATCTTCGGCTACATGCCGCCGGTCGAGAACCCGCCGTCGAAAAAGCTGCTGCTGACCTTGCTCAAGCAGGCGCGCGCCTACGGGCTCGGCCTCGTGCTTGCCACGCAGAACCCGGTCGACGTGGATTACCGGGGCCTGTCCAATACCGGTACCTGGATGATCGGGCGCCTGCAGACCGAGCGTGACAAGGCGCGGGTCATGGAAGGGCTGGAGGGCGTGCGGCAGGGCGACGGTTTCGACAAGCAGCGCATGGAGCGCACCCTGGCGGGCCTCGGCAAGCGGCAGTTCCTGTTGCACAACGTGCACGAGGACGAGGCGGTCGTGTTCAACACGCGCTGGGTCATGTCCTACCTCGCGGGACCGCTGACGCGCGACCAGATCAAGGCGCTGGCCGCCGACAGCAAAGTCGCCGTTTCCGCGGCGGCGCCCGCCGCGGAACCGAAGCACGCCGCTGCCGGCACCGCGACCGAGGCACCCGTGCTGCCGCCCCGGATCAAGCAGTATTTCGTTCCCGCGCTCAGCGACAGCGTGTCCTACTACCCGCGCCTGGTTGCCACGACCGACGTGGCGTTCAGCAATGCCCGCTACCGCGTCGACGAGCGCCGCGAACGGACCTACGCGGTCGAGTTCGACGACGGTCCGGTCGCCGTCGACTGGGACAATGCCGAAATCGTGCCCGTGGCGGCTGCCGATCTCGGGGCCGAGCCGCTACCGGAATCGGTTTTTGCCGACTGTCCCGACGCCGCGCTCAAGGCCGCGAGCTACGCGAAATGGGAGAAAGAACTGAAACGCTGGATTCGGCAGAACGAGTCGATCGCGTTGTACCGCAGTCCGAAGTACCGGCTGACGTCGAATCCGGGCGAAACGGAGGGCGATTTCCGCATCCGGCTGCAGCAGGCCGCGAGCGAGAAGCGCGACCAGGCGATCGCCAAGCTGCGCAAGCGCTACGCAAGCAAGACCGCAACGCTCGAGAACCGCCTGTTACGCGCCGAACAGGCGATTCAGCGCGAAGAGCAGCAGTCGACGAACAAGAAATTCGACACGGCGATCTCCTTCGGCACCGCCATCCTCGGCGCCGTGCTCGGCCGCAAGAAGCTCTCGAGCACGACCGCCAGCAAGGTGGGTACGGCGATCCGCAAGGCCGGCGGCGCACGCAAGGAAGCCGGCGACGTGGATCGCGCCAGGCAAACGGCGGAGAAGGTGCGGGCCGACCTCGCCGCGCTCAACGCGGAGCTCGAGGCGGAGATCGAAACACTGGACACTGCCTACGACGCCCAGGCGGAGGAGCTGACCGAAACACCGATCCGGCCGAAGACGACCGACATTCACGTCACCCTCATCGGCCTCGGCTGGTTCCCGTATCGCGACAAAGGGGACGGACGCCTGCAGCCGGACTGGGATCAATAGAACCTCGGCCCGGGTCTATACTGCGCTAATCAGCCGGCTCCTCGCCCACCTTCGGCAAGTGCCTAGTGCGCCGGCCCCGGAAAACCCCGCATTATGGGCGTAGAATACGGAATATCGTCAGGATCACAGGAGTCTCGTATGAAAATTCATGCGTTCTGGATTGCCGCCATCGCATTATCGCTCACCGCGTGTGGCGAACAGAAACAGCCTGAACCGCAGCAGCCGGAGGGCGCCGCAGAAGCCGCGGCGGCCGCAGACGCCGCCATGGCAGAAGCCGAGGCAGCCGCCATGGTTAGCCAGGGTTTTATCGACCACATGCATGCCCATGCCGAGCAGCTCGACGAACTGATGTTCGCATTGGCCGACGATGATCTCGAAGGCGCCATGACGCCGGCTTACTGGCTGTCGCGCCACGACACTGTGGAGGGAATTCCCGACGAGTGGCTCGACTATGTCGTTGGCATGCGCAAGGCTGCACTCGACGTAGGGCGCGCCACCGATCTCGCGACCGCGCGGGCTGCCGCCGAGCAGATATCCGCCAACTGCCAGGGCTGCCATACCGCGGCCGGTGTCGCGGACCCGGAATAGCCCGGGCTACGACGCGCCCCTGGTGGGGAGCGGGAAAAGTCCACAGGCCGGGGCGAAGTCCCACGGCCCTGAATCCGTCGTGCAGGGCCGCTTACAGGTCCGTCGCGCGTTTTTCTGGTAGTTTCGATTCGGGTACCGAGGAGACCTGATGCGCAACATTGCACCCAGAACACAGGCCGGGCGAATGCACTGGCTCATCCCCGTGGTCGCTGCTTTCGTCGTTATTCTCGCGGTGCTGACGGCATCGATCGTGGTCACCGAGCAGCAGCCACCGCCGGCACCGTCTGCGGACGATGTCCGCGCCGCCGCACTTGCCAGTGAACATGCACCGACCATCGGCGATGCCAATGCGCCCGTGCATATCGTCGAGTTCCTCGACCCGGCGTGCGAAACCTGCGCCCTGTTCTACCCGATGGTCAAGCAGTGGCTGCAGGAAGTGCCCGGCCAGCTGCGCCTGTCGGTGCGCCACGTTGCGTTCCACAGCGGCTCGGAGCACGCGATCCGCGCGCTCGAGGCGAGCCGCGCGCAGGGCAAGTACTGGGAGACGCTGGAAGCCCTGCTGGCCGCACAGAACCAGTGGACGCGCAACCACCGTGTGTTGCCGGACCAGATCGAGCCGGCCATCGCCGGCGTTGGTCTCGACATGATCCGGCTGCGCACCGACATGGAGCGGCTCGAGGTCAAGGCCCGCATGGAGCAGGACAAGAAGGACGCCGTGTTCCTCAAGGTCAGCGCGACGCCCGAGTACTTCGTCAACGGGCGGCAGCTACCGAGCTTCGGCCAGCAGCAGCTCGCCAACCTGGTTCGCGAGGAGTTGGCGAAGGCGGCGCAGGCGCAATAGGGGCGCCATGCCCACCAACGTCACACCCGAATACAAGAAGGCCGAAGAGGCCTACCGCGCCGCGCGCGAGCCGAAAGACCGGCTCGACTGCCTCAAGGAAATGCTGCGGACGATTCCGAAGCACAAGGGCACCGAGCACCTGCAGTCGGACATCAAGACGCGCATCAAGCAGCTCTCCGAGGAACTCGCCGGCCCGAAGAAAGGCGGCAAGCGCAGCGGCCCGTCGCACGTCGTGCGCCAGGAAGGTGCGGCGCAGCTCTGCCTGATCGGGCCGCCGAACGCCGGCAAGTCCGCGTTGCACGTGAAGCTCACGGGTTCTCGCAGCGACATCGGCCCCTACCCCTTCACGACGCACCTGCCGGTCCCTGGCATGCTGC
This sequence comes from Woeseiaceae bacterium, assembly GCA_041553075.1. GTDB lineage: Bacteria > Pseudomonadota > Gammaproteobacteria > Steroidobacterales > Woeseiaceae > UBA1847. The sequence continues at coordinate 3,475 of JBFEJR010000080.1, forward strand.
CCTTCGAGGACATTCACTTCCAGCTCGTCGACCTGCCGCCGGTGTCGGCCGACTTCATGGAGCCCTGGCTCGTCAATACACTGCAGCACGCCGACGGCATCCTGCTCGTCATCGACGTCGCCGACCCCGAGTGCCTCGAACAGGTGCCGGTCATCCTCGAGCGCCTTGCCGAGAAAAAGATCCACCTGAGATCGTCGTGGCCTGGCTTGCCGGCCGCTGCGCCGCAACCGGTCGAGGACGATGACCCGTTCCGCCTCGACCTGCCCACCGTGCTGATCGCGAACAAGAGCGATCTCGATCCGGACCCGGAGGAAGTCAAGGTGCTGGAGGAGTTACTCGGCTTGCGTTTCCCGGCCCTGACCGTTTCTGCCCAGACCGGCGACGGGCTCGACGCACTCGGGCCGTTCCTGTTCAAGGCACTCGAAATCGTGCGCGTGTATACCAAGACACCGGGCAAACCGGCCGATGACGACAGGCCGTTCACGGTGCGCCGCGGCGGCACGGTTCACGACGTCGCCGGCCTCGTGCACAAGGACATCGCACGCGGACTCGCTTTCGCCCGCATCTGGGGCTCCGAAGTATTCGACGGCCAGCAGGTCGGACCCGATCACCTCGTCGCCGACCGCGACATAGTCGAGCTCCATTCCCGGTGACCGCGCGCTGCCGCCGGGCGTGAATCCCGCGCCCGCACTTCCCGAAACCCGCCCCTGGCGCGGCTGCTTTCGGGGTATCATGAATCGCGGCCGCCAGACCAAAGCCGGCCTCCGTATTCACCAGGTAGCCTGACCGACGCGTTCGAATGTCGCGGACTTCCGCCACGCAGATGTAATCTGTGGGTCGGGAACTTCGCACCTGGCTTTTTCTGCAGGACCCTCGTTGTTGTTGGCCCCGCGCATCCTTCTCCAAAGAATTCACATATGACCCAACACGAATACATTTTTATCGCCATCTCCGTCGTCCTGGGCCTGGCAATGGCTCGCCTGCTCCACACCGCCGCCCTGCTGGTTCGCGCCCACGCTCGGGTGACCCATCACTGGGCGACGACACTATGGGGCGCCTGCATCCTGATCTATATTCTGCAACTGTGGTGGGTCGGCTGGGAGTTACGCCTGGTTTCGGACTGGTCCATCATCGATTTTTTCGCCCTGGTGATTGCATCGATATTTGTCTACGGCGCCGCTGAACTCGCGCTGCCGACTGAGGACTTCGACATATCCGACGACACCGAACTGGATTTCTTGGCGCACAGCCGTTCACTCGGGCGGGTGTCCGCGATGTCGTTGATCGGTTATTTCGCCATCGGGCCATACGTGAACGTGACGATGTTTGGCAATCCGCCACTGCCGTCCTTTGGGTTTCCGACTCTCGGCATCAGCCTGGTCATGCTGATGATTCTGAAGCCACAGTGGTTCAAGTGGCTGTCGGTCGTTTTCACCGGCTACACCATCCTGATTCTTTATCTGACTGCCTGACCGCCACACATCAAACTGCGCTGCCGGTTGAGGAGCTGCTCGACACCGTCCAGCAGCTGCTCGAAAACCCTGCGGTACAATGACGGCATGTGACCCGGAGCAGGCCGGTACCATCCACCCGTGGTCGCCGGGCAGGTAGCTATCGAGAGCGAACATGGTTATCAAAACATGAGCAGAGACAACCCGCTAAATGGGCTTGAGAAATCCGGGTACTTCTACCAACGCGGTAAGGATACGACACGACTAGAAGCGTTCGTTGACGCGGCCTTTGCGTTCGCGTTGACGCTGCTGGTAATTTCTTTCGACGCGGTTCCAAAGAGTTTCGATGAGCT
>JBFEJR010000081.1:0-4967 GCA_041553075.1 Woeseiaceae bacterium
ATGAACCTGATGGTGATCCTGGTTCCGTTCCTGCTCATCACCGCGGTGTTCTCGCGACTGGCAGTTCTCGAGTTGAACTTGCCCAGCTCCTCTAGCGAGCCCGTGGATCCGCAGGAACAGACGTTCGAGCTCGAGATTATCGTGCGTCAGGACAAGATCGAAGTCGGTGATCGCAACCAGGGTCTGCTGGGGATCTACCCCAACAACGACGACGGTTACGACTACGTGGCACTTGCGGACAAACTGGTACAGCTCAAACAGCGCTACCCCACGAAGACCGATGCGGCGATCCTGCTCGAACAGGACATCTCGTATGACACGATCGTGCAGGTAATGGACACGGTACGCATCTCGCAGGAGATCGACGAACTCGAGGGCAGGATCGACAAGAAAGACCTGTTCCCGAACATCTCCATCGGCGATGCACCGGTGCTGGACGGAGAGGCATAAGCCATGGTCAAGTCAGCACGCGCAAAACGGATGGAGAAACACCATCGACGCAACAGGGGATCAGGTGTCCTGAACCTCGTGTCGCTGATGGATATTTTCACAATCCTCGTGTTCTTCCTGCTGGTGAACTCGTCAGAGGTCCAGACGCTGCCGAACGCCAAGAACCTCGAACTGCCCGAGTCGATTGCGGAAGCAAAGCCGGAAGAGACGGTCACCATCCTTATCGGGCGAACCGACATCCTGGTGCAGGGCAAGCCGGTTGCGAAGATCGCGGACGTGCTGGCGATACGAGGCAATGACATCCCGGCCTTGCGGGAGGCACTGCTGTCGCAGAACGACCGCGTGTTGCGGCGCGAGGCACGCGACGACATCGCGGGTCGCGAAGTCACGATCTTGGGCGACAAGAACATCTCCTACCGCTTGCTGAAGAAGGTCATGGCGACCTGCACGGCATCGGATTACGGACAAATCTCGCTGGCCGTGCTGCAAAAGAGCTCGGACAAGCTGGACGATCTGCAGGCTGCACGCTGAGGTCGTCGTAAAGACCAGGAGTCGAGGAATTGGACTTACCGTTTTACAGAGAGTATGAGCTGCCTTGGACGACGGGCAAGGAGCAGGAAGATAAATTCCGGCGCCTGCTCGGCATCATCGTCCTTGTGTGCCTGGCGCTCAGTATTGTCTGGCCGTTTATTCCGGTACCCGAACCCGATCCGTTCGACGTTGAGGAAATCCCGCCAAGAATTGCGCAGCTGTTGCTCGAGGAGCAACCTTTGCCGCCGCCCCCGCCGCCGCAGGAGGAGCCCGAGCCCGAAGTCGAAGAGCCCGAGCCCGAGCCCGAACAGGTCGTGGAAGAGGTAGCGGAGCCGGAGCCCGAACCGGTAGTCGAGCCCGAGCCCGAGCCGGTCGTGGACCGGGCCGAGGTGGCTCGCCAGGAAGCCCAGGCCGCGCTGATGCCGTTTGCCGAGGATCTCGCGGACCTCGTCGACAAGGACCTGCAGGTTGCCGACGATCGGCCACTGACCGCGTCGGTCGGCGAAGCCGAGCGCAATGAACGCTCGATGATCACCTCCAGCGTCGGCACGGCATCGAGAGGTATCAACACGGCCAGCATGAGCCGCAATACCGGCGGCACGACCATTGCGGGCCGCAGCACGACGCGCGTCCAGAGCCCCGTCGCCGGCATTGGCCAGGCGGGCCCGGGCGCCAGCCGCCAGGGAACGAGCGGCAGGGCGTCGCGCTCGCGCGAAGAGATCGAGCTCGTGTTCGACAAGAACAAGGGCGCCATATTCGCCCTGTACAATCGTGCCCTGCGCCGCGACCCGTCGCTCGAAGGCAAGCTCGTATTGCGCCTGACGATCGCCCCGAACGGCACGGTGACCATGTGCGAGATCGTCTCGAGCGAGTTGAACGACGAAGAACTGGAGCGCAAGCTCGTGCAGCGCGTCAAGCTGTTCCGCTTCGAGGCCAGGGACGTCGAGACGATTACCACGACCAAGCCGATCGATTTCTTCCCGGCCTGATCGCCGATCGGCGGCTAATAATGGGTTCCTGACCCGACAATGACCCCGTCCACGGGATTCCCGCCGGTCGAACGCGCCGATGCGCGCGTCCTGATCCTGGGCAGCCTGCCCGGACAGCGCTCCATCGCCGAGCAGCAGTACTACGCACATCCCCGGAACGCGTTCTGGCGCATCATGCGAGAGCTATTCGGCATCGCGGGCGACTACGAGGCACGCTGCTCCTTGCTCAGGACCAACGGGGTCGCGCTATGGGACGTCTTGCAGAGCTCCGTCAGGCCGGGCAGCCTGGACGCGCAGATTCGCATCGAGCACGCCGTGGTCAACGATTTTGCGGACTTTTTCGCGACGCATACGGCGCTGCGCCTGGTCGCATTCAATGGCAGGAAGGCGCAACAGCTCTTCGGACGCTTCGTGACGCCCACCGGGGTCGCCGGCGATCTGCCGCAGGTGCTGCTGCCATCGACGAGCCCGGCCTATGCCGCGATGTCGTTCCCCGCCAAGCTGTCCGCCTGGCGCGAGGCGCTGCTGCGCGCACGCGCGACGCCAGGAAAGGCCGCACCGGGCCAATAGCCGGATCCTTGCGGCCCTGGCCGCCTAGAGCGCGCTGTCGCCGCTTTCCCCGGTGCGAATGCGCCAGGCCTGCTCGAGCGGCGTGACGAAGATCTTGCCGTCGCCGACCTTGCCGGTCTTCGCCGCATCGATGATGGTTTCGACGACGCGTTCGACCAGGTCGTCCGGTACCGCGACTTCGATCTTTGCTTTCGGAAGAAAATCAACAACATACTCGGCTCCCCGATAGAGCTCGGTGTGGCCGCGCTGGCGTCCGAATCCCTTGACTTCGCTGACGGTCATACCCTGGACCCCGACCTCGCCCAGTGCATTGCGCACGTCGTCGAGGCGAAAGGGTTTTACAATGGCGGTGACGAGCTTCATTGCTGAGTTCTCCATGAGGTCCTGCAACGCTGAGTATGCTAACAAAGAGCCTGCTAAAAGACCCCCTCGGATTGCGTTACTACGGCATGGCGGTTACTTATGCCGTGGCGGCGTATGCTGCGGGGTTTGCCGGCCTGTTTGCGGCGCACTGGGCGGTCAATGCCGCGGCGACCCTGCTCCTCGCGCATGGCATGATCGTCGCGGCCTACCTGGTGCACGAGTGCGCCCATAACCTCGTTTTCAGCAAGGCGAGCCACAACGCCCGCCTGGGACGCTTCATGAGCTGGCTGTGCGGTGCCGCCTACGGGACCTACGACGATATTCGCTACAAGCATTTCCGACATCACGTCGACAATGCCGATGTCGTGTGGTTCGACTACGATGCGTTCTTCGAGCGGCACCCCGGTATCACGCGGCTCACCCGGGCGCTCGAGTGGTGCTATATACCCGCCCACGACCTGATCATGCATGGCGTAATGGGGCTGACGTCGTTCGTCATCCCGCAGCGGCGTGGGCAACGGCGGCATAACGTGCTGGTCATCGCGATTCGCGGCGGCGTCTTCGTGACGCTGCTGGTCGTCGCGCCGCAAGCCGCGCTGCTGTATGTCGTTGCTTACCTGATCATGATGCACGTGTTGCGGTTCATGGACAGCGTCCAGCACGACTACGGCTACAGCACGACCCTGTTCGAGTCCGGCGCGGCGCCGCGCCGGGGAGATGCCGACTGGGAGCAGGCCCATACTTTCAGTAATCTGCTGAGCACGCGTTTTCCGCGCCTGAATCTGCTCGTCCTCAACTTCGGGTACCACAATGCCCATCACGCCAACATGCAGCTGCCGTTTTTCCGGCTGCCGGCGCTGCATCGCGAACTGACCGGCAACGATCCTGCGCGGGTCATTCCACTCGGCGCGCAGCTAAGGCTGTATCATCGCAACCGTGTGCACCGGGTGCATAGCCCGCAGCCGGCGGATTATCCCCAGGGAAGGGCATACCTCGCGGCCGCGCAGACCGGCCACGCAGCTGTCGGCGGCAATGCTGCCTCATTCCTGACCTCATTCTGACGAGTAGGAGAACAACACGATGTCCGAGACGACTGGCAAGATTGGCTGGATCGACATGACGGTCGACGACGTCGAGGCGAGCGCCGTAGCCGGCCTGTACCAGCCCTGACCATGCGGCAGTCGACGTTCGAGACACGTGATTGGCACGAGGCGGTTGGCGACATGCTGTCGGCCGACGACGGCGGGCAGGTGGCCGATGCCCTTATCAGGGCGGTTGGACAGGTGGTCAATCACGACGGCACGTGTCTGTTGGCCTTTCACCGGGACTTGCCGCCCCGGGTACTGCATCACACGCTGGAGCCCGAAGGTGAGCGGCACTACGTCGATCGCTACCTGGCAGGTCCCTACCTGCTCGACCCGCTGTACGAGATGGCTCTGCGCGACGACAAGCCCGCCATGTGCCGCTTTCGTGATGCGACGCCCGATCGCTTTCATTCCAGTGAGTATTACCGGCAGTATTGCGAGCGCACCCATTTGCGCGACGAAATGGACTTTCTCGTCGATGTTGGCGGCGGCAGCACCGTGGCACTGGTCGTGGGACGCCGCGAACGCATGTTCGCCAAGGCCGAACTGGCCCGCCTGCACCTGGTCGAGCCGGTCATCTGCGCCGCCATGCGTCGCGTCTGGGAAACATGGGGAAACACGGGCGAAGGAGGCGCAGCGGATCCCTCCATCCACCGCCGCCTGACCCAATGTTTTGACAACTTCGGCAGCGACAGCCTGACGCAGCGCGAGCGCGAGATTACGCAACTGCTACTGCGCGGGCATTCGACCAAGTCGGTTGCGCGCGAGCTGGGCATTGCCCCGGGCACCGTCATGGTTCACAAGCGCAACCTCTTTTCGAAGCTGGGTATTACCTCGCAGTTCGAGTTGTTCTCACGCTTTATCGAGGACCTGTCGCGGCAGTGACCGCCATGGGGCCCGCAGGGGTCAGAAACGGCCGCCGTGTTTCAAGTCTACTGATCGGAATGTCGGGGCCAAACCAAGCCGGCGTCGTTGCGGC
>JBFEJR010000082.1:0-4704 GCA_041553075.1 Woeseiaceae bacterium
CTTCGCGAAGCTGTGCGGCATGGACAGGGCGGAGATCGACGACCGCGTCACCGAGATCGTCCGGCTGCTCGAGATCGCGGACTTTGCCGACCGCCGCACCAAGGGGTTTTCCCATGGCCAGCGCACCAAGGTCGCGCTGGCGCGCGCGCTGGTGCACGACCCGCGCAACGTCATTCTCGACGAGCCGACCAGCGGCCTCGACGTCATGGCGACGCGCTCGCTGCGCGAACTCATCCTGAAGCTCAAGGACGAGGGCCGCTGCGTGCTGTTCTCGAGCCACATCATGCAGGAGGTCGCCGCACTGTGTGACGACATCTGCATCATCGCGCACGGCAAAGTGGCGATCGACGATTCGATCGACGGCATCCGCCAGCGCACGGGCTGCGAGGACATCGAAGATGCGTTCGTCGAGGCCATCCAGATGGTGGAGCCGGAATGATGGGCACGACCTTGACGGTATTTTTCAAGGAGGTCCTCGACAACCTCCGCGACCGTCGCACCCTGGCGTCGGCGCTGCTCATGGGCCCGATCTTCGGCCCGGTGCTGTTCTCCTTCGTCATCAACCTGTCGATCGAGCGCTCGCTGGAGGACGCCGAGAAGACCCTCGAGCTGCCGGTGATCGGGGCCGAACACGCGCCCAATGTCGTCGACTTCCTGCGCAGCCAGAACATCGACGCAACCGCCGGGCCCGCCGACCTCGATGCCGCGATGGAGGCCGTCAAGATCGGCGCCCACGACGTCGTGCTCGTCATTCCGGCGGAATTCGGCGAGCAACTCGCCGGCATGACGCCCGCCCTGCTGCGGATCGTGTCCGACCAGGCAAACCGGGATGCCGATCGCGACGCGCGGCGCGTGCGCAACGCGGTGCGCGAATACGGGCAGCTGCTGGCCGGGCTGCGCATCGTCGCTCGCGGCGTCAACCCGCGGTCGCTGCAGGCCATTTCCATCGACGAGGTCGACGTGTCCACGCCGAGCGGACGCTCGGCGATCCTGCTCGGGATGATGAGCTACTTCTTCATCTTCGCCGCGCTCATGGGCGGCATGTACCTCGCGATCGACACGACCGCCGGCGAGCGGGAGCGCGGTTCGCTGGAGCCGCTCCTGTCCCTGCCGGTCACGCGTTCGCAGCTGATCTACGGCAAGATCGCGGCAACTTGCCTGTTCATGACGCTGTCGATGGCGTTGAGCCTGACCGCGTTCTACCTGGTGCTCGACTTCATGCCGCTCGAGCAGCTCGGCATGACGCCGAACTTCGACCTGCGCGTCGTCGGCGCCGCGCTGCTCCTGTTCCTGCCGTTCATCCTGCTCGGCGGCGCGCTGATGACGCTCGTCGCGTCTTTCACCAAGAGCTACCGCGAGGCGCAGACGTGGCTCAGCGTCGTGCTGATCGCGCCGACCATGCCGATCCTGATCGTCAGCATCCTGATGCTGCGCCCGCGCACGGAGTTCATGTTCATTCCGTCCCTGAGCCAGCACCTGCTGCTCGTCGACATGATCAAGAACGAGCCCCTGAACGCCTTGCACATAGCGATTTCGGTGCTCAGCACGCTGGCCATCGGCGTGGTGCTGACCTGGCTGTGCGCGCGGCTGTATCGCCGCGAGGGCCTGCTCGGCTAAGATACGGGCCATGTCTCTGTTCTCCGAGCTCAGGCGGCGCAACGTCCTCAAGGTGGCATTGCTGTACGCCGTGGCCGGCTGGCTGCTCGTGTGGGTTACCGAGCACCTGGTCGACGGAATGCACCTGTCACCGTGGGTCAGTGACTACGTCCTGCTGCTGCTCGTCATCGGGCTCCCGGTTGCGCTGATTTTCGCCTGGGTCTACGAGATCACGCCCGCGGGATTGCAGAAGGCGGCCGCAGTCGACCAGACGCAATCGATCGTTTACAAAACCGGCCAGAAGCTCAACGCTGCCGTTGCGGTCCTGGCCGTGCTCGGCGTGGCCGCCGTCATCGGCGAGAAGCTGTTGCCCGAGTTCACGCCCCCGCCGCCGGAGACGCTCGAGGAGTTTCCGCTGCAGCCGGTGTTCGACTCGTCGACCAATGCCGAGGTACCGCGGGAGATCTCGTCGTTCAACCTGCCGAACGGCCTGCAGGTCATCGTCTGGCCCGATCACGACATTCCCAACGTGGCGCTCTATTACTTCGTCCGGGCCGGGGGCCGCAACGAGTATCCCGGTGTCACGGGCATCGCGCACTTCTTCGAGCACATGATGTTCAACGGCACCCGCAAGCGAGGACAAGGCGAGTTCGACCGCGAAATGGAGGCCGCCGGCGGGTCGAACAACGCCTACACGAGCAAGGACGTCACGGTCTACATGGACTGGTTCCCGCGTACCGCGCTCGAGGCCGTGTTCGAACTCGAGGCCGATCGGCTCACGAATCTCGCCATCGATCCCGACGTCGTCGAGCGCGAGCGCGGCGCCGTGTATTCCGAGCGGCGCCAGGCTTACGATGACGACAACAACGGCCGCCTGTTCGAGCAGATGTTTGCCAACGCCTATCTCGCCCACCCGTACCAGAACCCGGTCATCGGGTGGCCGAGCGACGTCGAGAACTGGACGCAGGAGGACCTCGAGGGTTTCTTCCGGACCTACTATGCCCCGAACAACCTGACGATGGTGCTCGCTGGCGACGTCACGCCCGAGGAAATTTACCTGCTCGCGAACCAGTATTTCTCACCGATCCCCCGGCAACACCCGCCGCCCGCGATCACGATCGTCGAGCCCGCGCAGGCCGGGGAGCGGCGCTTCGTCATCGAAACCGCGGCGCCGACGCCCCTGTTACACGTCGCGTTCCATGCCGGCGCAACCCACGAGCCCGAGACCCTGCACCTCGACCTCTTGCTCGCGATCCTCGCGGACGGCAATTCCTCGCGGCTGCACCGCACGCTCGTCGAAGAGGAGCAGCTCGCGCTGTCCGTCGGTGGCTGGCAGTCCGACGGCTTCGATCCGGGACTCGCGTATTTCTACCTGACCCTGCCGCCGGGCGGCGACATCGCGGCCGCCGAGGCGCGCCTGCTCGAGGAACTCGAGCGCGTCGCGGTCGATGGCGTCACGGCAAAGGAACTCGACAAGGCGCGCAACCTCCGGCTGGCGTCGTTCTGGCGGGGCCTGCAGACCATCGACGGCAAGGCCTCGGCTCTCGGCAACTACGAAGTGTTCACGGGCGACTACGACAAGCTGTTCGCCGTGCCCGAGCAGCTCGCCGGGACGACGGCCGAGCAGCTCCGGCAGGTGGCGGCGCAGGTTTTCCGGCGCGGCAACATGACAGTCGGGATCCTGCGCGACCCGCAAGCGGAGGCCACCCAATGAAACGCCTGGCGCTCATCGCCCTGCTGTTCTGCGCGGGACCTGCCCCGGCCCAGGACATCACGCTGCCCGACTTCGAGCGCGTCGTTCTGGACAACGGCACGGTGCTGCTCTTGGCCGAGAAGCGCGACATTCCGCTGGTCGGCCTGCAGGCCATCGTCCGGAGCGGCACCTATGTCGACCCTGCCGGTCGTGAGGGGATGGCGGCGCTGCTGGCGGCGCTGCTGCAAAAAGGCGCGGGCAAACGCGACGCGGCCACGTTTGCCTCGGCGACCGCGAACGTCGGCGGGACGATCTCGGCAGGCGCATCGACCGAGGCCGTGTCGGTGTCCGCCGAGTTCCTGGCGCGTGACGCCGGCCTGATGGTCGAGCTCGTCGCCGACCTGCTGCGGCGACCGGCGCTCGACGACGCCGAGTTCGTCAAGGAGCGCGACCGGGCCATCGCCATGATCCAGGCCGCCAAGGGGTCCAACCTGCCGGCGCTGATGCCGGCGTACGCGCGGGCCTTCATTTTCGGTGATCACCCTTACGGCAATCCCACGTTCGGCAGCGAAGCGTCGCTGGCCGAGATCGACCACGACGAGCTGCGGCAGCATTACGCCGATCACTTCGGCGGCGACCGGCTGATCGTCGCGGTGGCCGGGGATTTCGACCTCGAGTCGATGAAGGGCCGCCTCTCGGCTGCGTTCGCCGACTGGGCGCCCGCCGCTACCGCGCTGCCCGCCGTTCCGGCCCCGTCGCGACAGGTGGGCCGCCGGGTTCTTTTGGTCGACAAGCCCGGGGCCGCCCAGACTTACTTCTGGCTCGGTAACGTCGGCGTCGCGATCGACTACCCGCGGCGCGCAGAACTACGCATCGCGAACACGCTGTTCGGCGGCCGCTTCACGTCGATGCTGATGACCGCACTGCGCGTCGAGGGCGGGCTGACCTATTCCGCGTATTCGGTCGTGGAGCAGCTGTCGGCGCCCGGGGCGGTCACGATCCGCTCGTATACCGAGACCGGCCGCACCACCGAGGCCATTGACCTGGCGATCGAAATGCTCGGCCGACTGCATCGGCGCGGCGTCAACGACAAGATGATCGCGTCGGCCAGGAACTACATCATGGGGCAGTTTCCGCCGACGCTGGAAACCGTCTCGGCGCTCGCAGGCATGCTCGCTTTCCTGGAGCAGAACGGCCTGGACCGCAGCTTCATCGATGCTTACGGCGAGGCACTCGCGGCGGCGACGCCCGTGAATGTGCACAACGCGATCAGCGACGTGTACCCGGTCACCGACAACCTTGTCGTGGTACTGATCGGCGACGCGGCAGCGATCCGCGAGAGCGCAAAAAAATACGGCCCGGTGACCGAGATGTCGATCACCGAGCCGCGCTTCAAGGCGTTGACTTCGCCCTGA
>JBFEJR010000083.1:0-4697 GCA_041553075.1 Woeseiaceae bacterium
CCCGCGTGAACCTGGAAGCTTGCGCCTTCGATCAGGACCTTGCGGCCGCGTCGCAGGTGGATGTTTGAGATGGCGAGCATGGCCGGCGGGATTATAGGTCACGTACGGCCGGGGCGACACGCGGGCTGCAATGCAAAGAAGGGCGGTGGGCGCACGGGATTCCTGCTGCTGCCGACACTGATAACATCGACGGTTGGTGAGCTTGCAGCAACGAGAACGCGGTACGCATTATGAAGACACCCTCCCGCCGCAGGGCTACTACAGCGCTGTTGGTCCTGCTACTCGCGACCAGCAGCCCGGCGGTTCTTGCCGACGCCTACGCCGACGTCCGGGCCGAGCTGGTCGCGGCCTACCAGGCCGAAGACTACGCGGCCATGCGCGTCGCGGCCGATACGGCGCTCGGCGCTCGGCCCGAATATCCGGGCGCATTGTTCAACAAGGCGCTGGCCGAGGTGCTGGACGGCGACACTGCTGCGGCCATGGCGACGCTCGGGAGGCTGGTCGAGAAAAAGATCGATTTGCGAGTCGAGGATATCGAGGCCTTCGCACCCCTGGCCGAACACCCCGCGTGGGCGAGTTACCAGGCCGGGAACGACGCGATCCGCTTGCCCGTCGGCGACGCGACAGTTGTCCTGACGGCCGACCGCTCCGACTTCATCCCCGAAGGCATCGCCATTAGCGCGGCGGGGGACATTGTTCTCGGCAGCATCCGGCATGGGCAGATCCAGTTCTTCCCGGGCGGCATGCCGGAAGCGGCAATCGGTCCGACAGGCCATTGGAGTGTTTTTGGCATGCGCTTCGATCGCGACGGTGGGCTCTGGTTCGCGAGTTCGCGGGTACCGCAGTATGCGGGCATCAGCGACCGGTCTGCCTACAAGGCCGGCCTGTTCCGGCTCAACCTGCGAACGCTCCAGGTGGACCAACGGGCGCGGCTGCCCGTTACCGACGGACCCCAGGTGCTAGGCGACCTCGTCATTGCCGGGGATACGATCTACACGACGGATAGCGTCGACGGGCCCGTGTATCAGTATTCGATCCCGCAAGAAGGGTACTCGGTACTGGTATCGAGGGGCGAGTTCGGTTCACCTCAGGGCCTCGCGCTCGATGAATCCGGGGAACACCTCTATGTCGCCGACTACATAGGCGGCTTATACCGGGTGGCGCTGGCCGATGGGCGGGTCGAGAAAGTCGCTGTGCCGCACAGCGTTAGCGACTACGGTATCGACGGCCTTTACCGTCACGACGATCGCCTGATTGCGATCCAGAACGGCATCCGGCCGCACCGCGTGACGGCATTCACTCTGTCGGATGGCGGACTTGCCGTCGACTCGGCCGAGATCCTTGCCATGAACCTGCCCGAATTCGATGAGCCGACGCTCGGCACCCTGGTCGGCGACGATTTCTACTTCGTCGCCAACAGCCACTGGAACCGGTTCGACGCGGACAACGATCTGCCCGAAGGCCTGAGTGGACCAATCGTCCTCAGGCTAAAGCTGTCGGCGCGCGGATCTTCAGCACGATAAGTGATTGACTCCGTCTTATTTATCAATCAGGCACCGGGACGTCCGTTGCCTGAGTTGCATCACTGTTTATGAAGACGCACAGCCGATTCACGCAAATCTCGCGAACACCGCATATCGCTCACGACGAAGACCAGACCCGGCCCCTCACCTGTTACCCGCTATCGGCTATCTTTTGAACCGATGCCCGCGGATCGCCCGGTGGGCGGCAGCGTCTCGTCCCAGTCCAGTGCGTTGTACTTTTTCAGGATCGCCAACGTATCCTCGAGCGGGATCGCCTCCAGGCGGCCACGGCTGCTCTCCACCGTAATCGCTTTCAGGATCGCGTTGTAGATAGCCTCCTCCGTCGCTTCCACGGTGGCCGCAAACAGCGGCGACATGGACTCGTTCACGAGTTCCGGCGTCGTGACCGGGCGGCGGCTGCTCCGCGGCCGGCGCACTTCCTGGTTCGTCGAGAAGGCGATCACGTAGTCGCCCGAGCCGTTGTGGGCGAAAGACCCGGTGCGCGCCAGTCCCATCATGGCGCGCATGGCGAGTCGCTCCAGGCTCCGCGCGTTCAGCGGCGCATCGGTGGCGACAACCATCATGATGGAACCGTCCTCGCGGTCATCCGTTCGCAGAGCCGCCTCCAACTCGCGGCGGTAGGCGTAGTCGCCCAGCTCGCGTCCCACCGGGGCGCCGTTCATCGTGAGCGTGCCGCCGAAGTTGGTCTGCACCAGCACGCCCACGGTGTAGCCGCCAAGCTCCGACGGGAGCACCCGGGAACTCGTGCCGATGCCGCCCTTCCAGCCGAAGGCCCGCGTGCCGGTGCCGGCGCCCACGCTGCCCTCAGCCACAGGGCCGTTGACGGCGCTCTTGAGCGCCGCGTACACCTCGCGTTTACCGACCGGATCCACCCACATGTTGTTCACGCGAGAATCGTTGGTCTCGCCGACGACAGGGTTCAGTGTGTGCTCGCCCATGCCTGGCTGCTCATACATCCAGTCCTTCAGCGCGTTGGCCGCGCTCCAGACACACAGCGTGCAGGTCAGGAGTATCGGCGTCTCGATCTCGCCGAACTCCCGCACCTGCGTTTCGCCGATCAACTTGCCGTAGCCGTTGCCAACGTGGATCCACGCCGGCACGGGATGCGTATAGAGATTGCCCGGACCCGGGATAATCGCGGTAACGCCCGTACGGATGTCTTCCCCTTCGACGCGCGTCGCATGGCCGACTCGCACGTGCTCGACGTCCGTGATGGTGTTCAGTGGGCCCGGGCTAAACGTGCCAACCACGAGCCCGATGTCTCGGGCCCTGGGTCGCTGATCGTTACTCGCCGCAGACGAGGAAGCTGCATGCAGAAAGACGATGCAAAAAAGAAGAATGACGCATGATCGCTTGAGCGGCATGATGGGTCCCCGACGGCTAATTCCTTACTCCGAGGATGGCACAACGGGATACGAAGTCGAAGTCCAGTTGGAATCGCGATGAACATCAAGATACGGCCGGCGATCGCCGGGCTACCCCTCTCCCCCACGCTGGATGCCAATCAGTCCGCCGCTGCCCGCGCCGCCGGCGGGCAGCGACTGCTGCACATGGGCTTCGGGCAATCGCCGTTCCCGGTGCACCCGAGGCTGGCGGAGGCTCTTGCCGGCGCCGCTGCGCGGAATAGCTACGAGAATGTCGCCGGCCTTGCCGAATTGCGCGCGCGGGCGAGAGACTACTTCTGTACCCGCCTCGGACTCGACGCCGCGGCCTACGAGTGCATTGTCGCCCCCGGGAGCAAGCTGATCCTGTATGCGCTGCAGATGTGTATCGAGGGCGACCTGATCCTGCCGATGCCCTCGTGGGTGAGCTACGCCCCGCAGGCAGCGATGCTCGGCGACCGGGTGCACTGGCTGCCCGCTGAACTCTCGGACAACGGTTACCGGATCAACCCCGAGAGCCTCGAGGCCCTGATCGTGAAGGCGAGGCGCCGCGACGCCAGGCCCTCGAAGCTGATCCTGAACACCCCCAATAATCCTACCGGCCTGATGCTTCCGCCGGACGATTCAGAAGCCATCGCCGAGATCTGCGCGCGCCACGGGATCTTTGTCATCAGCGACGAGATCTACGCGTTGACCGCCTTCGACGGCACGCAGCCGAGTATCGCTGCGCACTGTGCCGGCATGGCCGCGGTGACCACAGGACTGTCGAAACATCTCTCACTCGGCGGCTGGAGGGTGGGATTCGGGCTCGTGCCCGCGAACCAGCGAACGCTCCTTGCCGCACTGAACACCATCGCGAGCGAGACCTGGTCCTGCGTGGCTGCACCGATACAGGAGGCCGCCGTACTCGCGGTCGCCGGCGATGATGATATCGAGGATTACGTCCGCCACTGCACGAGCATCCATGCGGCGGTAGCGCGCGCCGCGGCACTGCGCGTCGCCAGCGGGCACATCGTGTGCCCACGGCCGCAGGGTGCTTTCTATCTCTGGGCGGATTTCGAACGGTTGCGGGCTCGCCTCGCGGCGCAAGACATCCTGACATCCGGCCAGCTCGCCGACGCCCTGCTGCGGCAGCATGACGTGATGGCGTTGCCCGGTACGGCATTCGGTGCGCCGCCCGGGCAACTGGCCTTGCGGCTTTCCGTCTGCGACTACGACGGCGCCGGCGCGCTCGCGGCCTGTGCGGGGCATGAGGACCCGGTGACCCTGGTGCCGGAGTTTGCGCCGCGGGTCATCGCGGCCGCGGATAGCGTCGCGGCATTCGCCGAGCGGCTCGCCAAAGCCTGACTCGCAGCGAGGGAATCGGGTTATCGGCCGGGGCTGCCCGGGCCTCGTCCTCGACGGCGGTGCATATCTGACGGCCGCATTTGATTGCGCCATTGCGGGTACTGGTCCGAGCAGCTTTGATCCAGCCAGGCCGGGCCCCGGTACGGGGCCCGCGCCACTTGTCGTTCAGCCAAAACTTCGCTCACCGGCTCAGGACTTGCCGGCAACCCTGTCGCACCACCAGCTTCGTAGCGCGCCTGCGTCGCACGGCACCTCCGCGATCTCGCCGCCGGTCACCTCGCGCCAACGTGCCAGGGCCTCCTCGGGCACCAGCACCAGGATCGGCAAGCCTTCCGCGATGACGGCCAGGATGTCGTCCACAAGCCCGGCGCCGCTTTCTTCCTGCTCGCCGAATTTCTCGGCAATGACGAGGTCCGGCCGGTCG
>JBFEJR010000084.1:0-3957 GCA_041553075.1 Woeseiaceae bacterium
CGGCGCCCTGATCAGGAACGGCGACGCGTTGCAGCAGGCCGGCAAGCTGGACACGGTCGTGCTCGACAAGACCGGGACCATTACCGAGGGCCGGCCCGGCGTGACGGCAATCCATGCCGCCGACGGGTGGCAGGATGAGGAGCTGCTGCGCCGGGCGGCGAGCCTCGAGCGCGTCTCCGAACACCCGCTGGCCGAGGCCGTGGTCGCGGCGGCGCAGGAACGCGGACTCGAGCTGCTTGCCGTCGAGGATTTCGAGTCGATCGCAGGACACGGCGTCGAGGGGCAGGTCGATGGCACGGCGGTCGTATTGGGCAGCCGCAAGCTGATGACCGACCGCGGCATCGAGTTCCGCCGGCTCGACGAAGCCGCAGGGCGGCTGGCCGATAGTGCACAGACCCCGGTCTACATCGCGGTCGAGGGCAGGGCGGCAGGCATCATCGGCATCGCGGATGCCGTCAAGAGCGACTCGAAGGCCGCGATTGCGCGGCTGCGCAACGCGGGCCTCAAGGTCGTGCTCCTGACGGGCGACAACCGGGCAACCGCCGAGGCCGTCGCCCGGGAAGTCGGTATCAGCGAGGTCATGGCCGACGTTCTGCCGGGGGATAAAGCCGATGCGATCGCGGCATTGCAGGAGGGCGGGGCCCGTGTCGGCATGGTTGGCGACGGCATCAACGATGCGCCGGCGCTCGCGCGCGCCGACGTGGGTTTCGCCATCGGCACGGGTACGGATGTGGCGATCGAAAGCGCGGATATCACGCTCATGCACGGCTCCTTACAGGGCGTCGTCGACGCCATTCGGGTATCGCGCGCAACGGTTCGCAATATCCACCAGAACCTGTTCGGGGCGTTCGTCTACAACGTCCTCGGTATCCCCATCGCGGCCGGGGCGCTCTACATGGTGCTCGGTATCTTGCTCAACCCGATGATCGCGGGCGCCGCCATGGCGATGTCGTCACTCACGGTCGTGAGCAATGCGAACCGGCTGCGGCTGATCGGGCCGGGAGGCGACCTGAAATGACGATCGCGGTGAATGTCATCGGCCTGTTGCTGATTATCGGTATCGTCTGGTGGTTCTGGCTGTCCGAACCGGACTAGCGTGTCGCGACTCTTACTGGTAGCGCCTGCCACGGTGTTCGATCCAGCCTGCCGGGTGGCGCCCCTGCGGATCATGGTGTGTCCAGTGGATGACGCCGCCGCGGTCGTTCCATTCGTATTCGCCGTAGAAACCGACCGAGTCGCCCTGCCCGAGTGACGGCACCCGCGGCGCAAGATCGATGTTGTGGGCGATGAGCAGCGTCCGGCCCGACGCGAGGCGGACGATGAATCGCTGGTGCCGGCTGCCGTCGTTGTCGTCTGGCAGCACGCGAACCACGACGCCGGATCCCCGCACCTGCTGGCCGCTGCGCCATTCGGCATCGGCTGTGACCCAAGGCTCCGCAGGCTGCAGCGATTCCAGCGGCGCCCCGGCCCGGTCGTCGTATTGTTGCCAGGCGAACAGCGCCAGGAACAGGAATGTCACCGCTGCCAGGCGCTTCATACGACGCTGCACTCGATTGTGTTAACGTTGCCCGGCATTACCCGGTCGATGCGATCATGTAACTCCATCTCGAGGCGCATTATACCCTGTGGCTTCGGAACGCCGCAGTCGGCCACGAGCCGCCACTTCAGGGTCCGTGCGCAGGCCGCAAGCAACGCCTAGTGGCGACGCTGCTGCTCGTACAACCGGACGTAGTCGAGGTAATGACCGGTATACAGGTCGAAATGCTCCTCGAGCTCGGCGAGCTGGTCCTCGCTGCCGACGAAGTACGCGAGCAGGTCTTCCTGCTGGAACTTTAAAAGCCTGCCGAGGTTCGGCGCGACATCGACGACGTTGTACAGCCTCATGTCGGAGTACTCGAGGATCGGGCGGTTGTCCGTGTGGATCGGGGCACCGCTCACCAGGGAGTCGATGTCGTTCTCGCCGAGCAGCAGCATGCTGGCGAGTTCGTAGACGTTGTCCACGTTCAGGCTGCGCAGGTCGCCCTCGACCCGGGTCATTTCTTCTTCCAGTTCCGCCAGGTTCGCCCGCGTCGGCCCTGGCGTGCCCACGAGGATGATGAAGTGGGTCGGGAACTGCGTGAAATACCAGGCGGTCGTGTGCGGGAAGACGCTGTCGAACGTGGCGATCAGGGTGCGCAGGTCGTTGAACGACAGGCCGCCGACCGGGAGCCACGCGGCGGCAACGCCATCCGCACTGAGCGCGCCCTGCATGATCTCGAAGTATTCCCGGGTGTAGAGGTAGGGGTTGCGCTTGTACTTGAGGTTGGTCACGTCCGTGACGATGACGGAGAACGCCTGGTCTGTCGTCGCGATGTAGTTGCGGGCGTCGTCCAGCACGATATCGAGCGCCGGGTTGGCATAGGACGCGTAGTTGACTTTGCTGAACAGCGGCGCCGCCTCGATGATCTTCTCCTCGATCTCGACCGCATGCACCTCGACATCGTAAAGCAGCATGCTGCCCGACGTGGTGCCGGTACCGTAGCCGACGGTCAGCGCCACCCTCGGTTCCTCGGCCAGCAGCAACGGCACGTGAGCGAGCATCTTCGAGTCGGCGAGTAGCACGGGATCCGTCCCGGAGACGTTCTGTCCATCGACGAACAGGCCCCGGTAGTTGCCCCGCTCGACGGCAGTGACGGTCCCCGACAGGCCCTCGGCATAGTAGATGACGTCGAATCCCTCGGCCGCCGTGCGCAGGTCGCGGCCCTTGAGTTCGGCGTGGAACGTCTTGCTGTCCGTGAACACCAACAGGTTCGCGACGGCCGCGACCACGATCAGCGAGGCCCATTGCGCCCTGGCGGGGTAGCGACCCCGCAGCAGGAAGGCCACCGCGATCAGCAGGCTCAGGTTGATGAGCAGTAGCGTCGTGTTCCACATCCCCACGAACGGGATCAGCACGAACCCCGTCAGCAGGCTGCCCAGCACGCAGCCCAGGGTGTTCGAAAAAAACGTGTTGCCGGCCTTGGCGCCGATCCGATCGATGTCCTGCGCGTAGATGCGCACGCCGAGCGGGAACAGGATTCCCATGAACACCGCCGGGATGAAAGAGACGGTGAACGCGAGCGACATGCCGAGCGTCAGCTGGCTCACCGGTGTGGCGTCGGCGAGCAGGATCGTGATCGCCTCGAACTGCCGGAACAGCAGCAGCACGGCGGCGCCGCTGAAGGCCGTAACGATGGACACGGCGCTGAACCACGCCTCGAGATCCCTGCGGCGGTCCACCTGTCGCGCGACGACCCACGCACCGACCGAGAAACCCAGCAGGAACCCCGCGAGGATGAGCGCGAAGGCCTGGGAGGTCGACAGCCCGTAGGTCGAGAGGATGCGCACCCACAGCATCTCGTAACCCAGGCTGATGAAGCCGGTGAGAAACAGGAACACCAGCATGTAGGAGTAAGGCTGGCGTTCGCCAGTCACCGGACGGGCGACACCGGTGCCTCGCTTGCTCAATGCAATGATCAGGGCGACCGCCAGGTTGCCGCCGACGGCGATCATCAGTGCGCCGATCACGCCGAAGAACCGCACGAAGACAAAGCCGGTGAGCAGCGCGCCGGCGCAGGCTCCGAGCGTGTTGAGATAGTAGATCCTGCTGAAGCTGGATCCGAGGTTGTCGGGGTCGCGAAGAAAGTACTTGGCGAGCAGCGGCATGGTGCCGCCGATGAGGAACACCGGGGGCAGCAGCACCAACGTCGACAGCAACAGCCGCGCGACCGACAGGCCGTAAAAGCCGAGGTTGTTGTAAGCGTACTCGTAGAGATAGCGGTAGACCGGCAGCATCTCGATCACCAGGTAGGCAACGAGCGACGTCGCGGCTATCCCCAATTCCACGTACAGGTAGATGCGCAGCGGATCACGGGCCCGCTCCGACCACCGGCCGAAGAAGTAGCTGCCGAGGCCGAGGCCCAGAAGGAATACCGCGAC
>JBFEJR010000085.1:0-3809 GCA_041553075.1 Woeseiaceae bacterium
CGCCACGCTCCAGGACCGCATCATGGGCGCATGGGCGGATCTCGATTGCTGCTACCGGCTCGAGATCGAGCCCGAAGTGCACTGGCGTCTCGGCGGTCCTGTCAAGCAGCCCCGGGGAGGTGAGCAATGAGCGCGTTCCGCCATCTCGCGATCGTGTTGCTCGCCGCGCTGCCGTTCGTCGCGGTCGCCGCCGACGTTGAGCAGAAGCCGATCGGGCAGGCTGTTGAGCGGCACCTGTCGCTCGACGAGCCGTTCATGCAGTGGGTGCAGGATCCCGGCCGGATCGATGCCGAGATCAGCGATACGATCGAACTTCGCGAGGGCCTCGAGGACGGGCTGGAGACGATCAAGCTGACCGGGCTCGTGCCGCCGATCTACTTCGAATCCGGCGTTGCCAGGATTCCCGACGCGACGGTCGCGTCGCTCGGCGAGATCCTCGCCCGCATGCGGGACCGCATGAACCTGCGGCTGCACCTGGTGGGCCATGCCGACAGCCAGCGCCTGTCACCGCGCCTCACCGAGATCTACGGCGACAACATGGGCCTGTCGCGGGAGCGCGCGGGCGAAGTGGCCGAGTACATGCAGACGGCGCTGGCGTTGCCTGCCGAGGGTGTCTCCTATTCTTGGCAGGGCGCTACCCAGCCGGCGGCGTCGAACGCGACCGAGCAGGGCCGCGCGCTCAACCGGCGCGTCGAGGTCGAGGTCTGGTATGACGAGGTTCGCCAGCAGGCCACCCTCGAAGAGGTGCTCGTCGAACACGACGTGCAGACGGTCAAAGTCTGCCGCATGGAGACCGTGTGCAAGCTGCGCTACGTCGAAGGCCACGCGCGCCGTGCCCGCGTACAGAACCTGATCGCGCCGCTGTACTTCGAGGCCGAGGCCATCGACGTGCCCGGGCAGTTCATCGAGCGGGTCGCAGAGGGCCTCGCCAACCTGGCCGACAAGGACAACGTCGTCGTGAGGTTCGTCGGCTACACCGACAGCATGCCGCTGGCCGGTCGCACGGCGCGCATCTACGGCGATCACGTCGGGCTGTCGCGCGCCCGCGCGCGGCGCGTGGCGCTGGCCGTCCAGGATGCCCTCGAGCTGCCCACGTCGATGCTGCAGAGCGACGGGCGCGGCGCAGAAAAGCCGCTGGCGTCCAGCGATACGTCGCGTGGCCGCGCCCTCAACCGGCGCGTCGAGGTGGAGTTCTGGTACGACGACCCGTTACAGGAACTCCCTGACGAGCCGCAGCTTTGCCCGGGCGATGCCGGTGCCGAGATGGTGACCCGGATTTACGAACCGCCGTGGGGCGCGCTCGGCCACATCCCCTTCGCCAACGGCTCACCGGTCATTCCCGAGGGCTATGCCGGGCAGCTGGCGCGCGCGCTCGATGACGTTGCCGACAAGACCAGGCCGCGCCTGCGATTCGTGGGCTACACGCGCAACGAGCGGCTCGAGCGACGCACGGCGGCTGTCTACGAGGACGACATCGGCCTGTCTGCATCGCGTGCCCGGCGGGCGATGGAACAGGTGGCGGCCGAGATGGGGCTGGCGCCCGCACAGGCCGAGTTCGAGGGACGCGGGTTCGTGCATTCCGACGACGTCGTCAACGCGGGCTTCATCCAGGGCGAGACCTCGCACGTTGCCGTGCAGGTCGTGTACGACGAGCTGGCCATTCTCGACGATTACGAAGGCGTCGACATCACGCGCATGACGCGTGAACTGGACCCGCAGAATCCCCTCGGGCTGAACATGATGCGCATCACGGTGGACGGCGTACCGATCGACGACCCGAATCGCAGTTCGTCCGACATCCAGCGATGCACCGACGTGGCCTTTGCCGGCGCGGATATTCGCTTCGGCTACGACAACATGCGCTCGAGCCCCCGGCTCAGCGTGACCGCAAAGCCCGCGCGTATCGACGTCGTCGAGAATGACAGCGGCTCGGTCCAGGCGTCGACCGTACGATTCCGGATGTACACGAACTACGCGCACTTCGTCGACCGGGCCGAGATCCGGGTATTCCGGACGGGCCAGTCGCTCGAATCGCTGCCGCTGGACGTGATCGACCTGGAACCCGGCGGCGATGCCAACTGGACGCCGCATGCACCGGACTTCCGGGCGCCTGGCGACGAACTGGCCTACGTGCTGCGGGTCTACGGAC
Organism: Woeseiaceae bacterium; assembly: GCA_041553075.1. Classification (GTDB taxonomy): domain Bacteria; phylum Pseudomonadota; class Gammaproteobacteria; order Steroidobacterales; family Woeseiaceae; genus UBA1847. The sequence goes on from JBFEJR010000085.1 coordinate 2,150, forward strand.
AGGATGGCAACTTCGACGAAACGCAGCCCCAGCCGCTGTGGGTCGTCTACGGTGGCGGTCCCGCGGACGACGAGGCGGCCGCCGAGGATGAGGCGGAATCGCTGCTCACCGCCTACGGCGAGAACCGGCTCGGACTGCACAATATCGGGCTCAGCAGCGGCACCGTGAGCGTGCGCGGCGACAACGTGCCTGCCGGGCACCAGGTGTGGGTGGCAGGACGGCCCGTACCGGTCGACGATACCGGCAGCTTCGTCGCCGAGGAAATCCTCCCGCAGGGTTCGCACACGGTCGAAGTGGCCGTGCTCGACGAAGAGGGCAGCGGCGAGCTGTACCTCCGCGATCTCGAGTTCGTGAACGACGATTGGTTCTACGTTGGCCTGGCCGACCTGACCCTGTCGGCCAGCGACGCCGGCGGGCCGATCGACCTGCTGCAGGGCGAGGACGCACCCTTCGACTACGACTCGAACGTCGACGGTCGGCTGGCGTTCTTCGTCAATGGCAAGTTCGGCGATCACTGGCGCCTGACGGCCAGCGCCGATACCCGCGAGGGGCCGATCGACGACATCTTCAGTAACTTCCTGAACAAGTCACCGGAGTCGCTGTTCCGTCGCATCGACACCGACTACTACTACCCGACGTTCGGTGACGACAGCACGGTCCAGGAGATGGCGCCGACGATGGGCAAGTTCTTCGTGCGGCTGAGCCAGGACGACAACTTCGGCCAGTGGGGCAACTTCAAGATTGCCTACATGAACAACGAGCTCGCGCGCGTCGACCGCGGGCTGTATGGCGCCAATGTGCACTACGAAGCGGATGCGGCGACGGATTTCGGCGACAAGCGCTATGCAATCGACGCGTTTGCAGCCGAGCCGGGTACCGTGGGCAGTCGCGAGGAGTTCCGCGGCACGGGCGGTTCGCTGTACTTCCTGCAGCACCAGGACCTGCTCGCAGGCTCGGAGCGCCTGCGGGTCGAGATCCGCGACAAGGTGTCCGGCATCGTTACCGGCGTCATCAACCTGACGCCCGCCATCGACTATGACATCGACTACCTGCAGGGGCGCGTGCTGCTCACCGAGCCGCTGGCCTCGACCTCGGACGACAACCTCCTGGTACGCAGCGGGGCGTTGTCGGGCGACGAGGTCTACCTGGTCGCACGCTACGAGTACACGCCGGGCTTCGACGACATCGACGCCGTGTCGGTCGGCGGCCAGGCACACTACTGGATCGCGGATCTCGTGAGAATCGGCGTGACGTCGAACGTGAACGAGCAAAACGGCGAGGACAGCAGCCTGCAGGCCGTCGACATGACGATCAAGGCGGGACCGGATTCCTGGCTCAAGCTGCAGCAGGCACGCAGCGAGGGGCTGGTGTCGTTGCCGGTAACCTCGCAGGATGGAGGTTTCGAATTCAGCACGATCGACCAGTCAGCGTTCACCAATGCCCGTGCCGAGGCGCAGCGGGCGGACCTGAGCTTCCGCCTGCGGGACTTCGTCGGCGAGCACGACACGCGCCTGACGGTATACGTGCAGGACGTCGAGGCGGGCTACTCGGCACCGGGCATCACGGCCCTGACCGACACCAGGAATGTCGGCGGCACGCTGACCGTGCCGGTCGGCGACCGCTTCTCGCTCGGCGCCAAGGTGGACCAGCGCACCCAGGA
>JBFEJR010000086.1:0-3726 GCA_041553075.1 Woeseiaceae bacterium
ATCGCCATCAGGATCGTGTTGTTCATGATCGACCAGATGCGATGTGGCATCAGGGAGAAGATCTCCGGACCTTCGGCCAGCAGGCCGAAGAACACGGCAACCCCGCCGAACGTGAATGCCACCGGAAAGCCGACGAGCAGCAACAGCAGCGCGACCGCGAACATGACCAGGCCGATCATATCTTCGTCACCGTGGCTGTCGGATCGGGATCGGGCGGCATCGTGACCCCGCGCAGGATGTTGACGTTGCGAATGACGAAGCCGGCCGCCGACACAATAAGGAAGACGAACGACGCCGGTATGACCAGCTTGATCAGCCAGCGATACGGCAGGCCGCCGGGATCGCCGCTGACTTCGCCCGACGTGTACGCCTCGGTCACGTACCAGACGGACCCCTCGACGATCAGCACGCTTAGCGGCAACAGAAACAGGAGCGTGCCGCCGATGTTGACGATCGCTTTCCAGCGCGGCGCAAAGCGGTCGTACAGTACGTCGACGCGCACGTGGCTGTCCTCCTTCAGCCCGTAGGCAATGCCGAACAGGAAGACCATCGCAAACAGGTGCCACTCCATCTCCTGCAGGGCAATGGAGCCCGACTTGAAGAAGTAGCGCATGATCGCGTCGTAGAACACGTTGAGCAGCATCGCGAGATTGAGGACACCGGCGATCCAGCCCATCACGTCGGAAAAGCGATCGAAGATTCTCTCCAGCTTCAGGAGCATAAAGTGCACTTACCCGGCGATAGCGGACTCCCGGCCGACACCGGGAGTCCGGCCGATATTACTCGAGGTTGTCCTTGAGATACGCGTAGTCGGAGATTTCGGTCCACCTGCGCGCCATCTTCATGTAGGCGGTCTGTGAATCCAGGATCTCCTTGAACATCGGATCGGCGGCCGCGCTTTGCTTGAGCAGCTCCTGGTTGGCCTGCTTCATGGCGGCGATGATCTCGGGCGAGAACGTGCGGATCCTGACCTCCGGGAACTCCTCCTCGATCGATGCCCAGTTGACCGCGCTGTCATGGTAAGAACGCGCGTACATGTCGTAGGCCGCGAACTCCATCGCGATCTTCAGGATTTCCTGCAGGTGTGACGGCAAGGCATCGAAAGCCTCCTTGTTGACGAGGAACTGCAGTTCCGTCGCCGGCTCATGCCAGCCCGTGTAGTAATAGGGCGCGATCTTCTGGAAACCCATGTTGAGGTCCAGCGACGGCCCGACCCACTCCAGGGCATCGATCGTGCCGCGCTCGAGCGCCGTGTAGAGCTCGCCGGGCGCAATATTGGTCACCACCACGCCGAGCTGGGACAGCACCTCGCCCGCGAAGCCCGGGATCCGCATCTTCAGGCCCTGCAGGTCGTCCAGCGTGTTGATCTCCTTGCGGAACCAGCCGCCCATCTGGTTGCCGGTATTGCCGCCGGGGAATGAGTAGACGCCGTGCTTGTCGTAGACCTTCTTCATCAGGTCCATGCCGCCGCCGTAATAGAACCAGGCGTACTGTTCCGGAGCGATCATGCCGAAGGGCATGGTCGAGAAGAACATCGTGTTCGAGTCCTTGCCCTTCCAGTAGTACGACGCCGAGTGTCCCATTTCGTACTGGCCGGCCTTGACCATGTCGAGAATGCCCAGCGCCGCCTTGTGCTTGTTGGCGGAATCGATGCGGATTTCCATCTCGCCGCCCGACATGGCGTTGACCATGTCGGCCATCTTGATGACCGCGTCGCCGAAAATCGGGAACCCGGTTCCCCAGGTCTGCGCCAGTTTCCAGACGATGACCTCTTTTTCGGCCTGTTCCTGTTGCGGCGCGGCCGCCTGCTGTTGCCGTTCGCCACACGCCGCCAGGGTCAGCAGCGAGATGAGGGCCGCCGCACCGGTAAGCCATTTCATGGCCTGGTTCAGCTGCTTCATGATTTCCCCCTTGCAAATATGAAGGAATGGAAATTCTAGCGCGTTCGGACAGGGAAATGGCTGCTGACGTCAACCGGCAGTACACTACTTAAGTCGACCTCCCGTCGACCCGACCGGAGTTGAGCATGCGCAAGATCGGTTACAAGGACCTGGTGGCAGCCTCCGAGGCACGAATTCGGACGATCTCGGTCGCCGAAGCCCTCGACAGACTAGACGACGAGGATGCGGTGTTCGTCGACCTGCGTGACATCAGGGAACTGCAGCGCGAGGGCGGCATTCCCGGGGCGTTTCACTGCCCGCGCGGCCTGCTCGAGTTCTGGATCGACCCGGAGAGCCCCTATCACAACACGATCTTTGCCGAGCCGAAGGAGTTCGTCTTCTTCTGTAACCTCGGCTGGCGCTCCGCGCTGGCAGCGGACATCGCGCAGCAGATGGGCCTCGACACCTGCCACATCGGCGGCGGCTTCAAGGCCTGGAAAGCGTGCGGCGGGGCGACCGAGGAAAAACGCCGGTAGTGGCGCCGCGCTAGATCGGTTCCGCGTACGAGGTCGTACGGTAACGCTGAAACGCCAGCCGTTCCGACCAGTAGTCCTGCGGCAAGCCTGCTTTTAGCTTGAGTTGCTCGAGGAACCGCCGCGGCTCGGGGAGCTGGTCCCAGACCTTGGGCAGGAACGTCGCGCGGCGCACGCCGTCGACGATGACCAGGCCGTCCCGGCCGGGTACAAGCTGATCGAGCAGATCCGTTTCGCTGGCAATGCTCATTTCTTCCATGGGCGACAGCACCGCGACCTCGAGCCGGATGGTCACGAGTTCGTCGGCGACGACCGGGTCGAAGCGCGGATCCCGGAACGCGGCCTGGAAGGCTGAATGAGCGACGTCCGTCGCCAGCGGTCGTGCCGCTTCGAGCCTGCCGCAACAGCCGCGGAGCTTGCCCTCGCAGTGCAGCGTGGTGAATGTTGCGGCCGGTGCCGCCAGCGGCCCTGGCAGCGACTCGCAGTCGACCGGCAGCGGTGCGAGATGTTCGATGCCGTACTCGATCGAACCGCGCGCCAGGTGCAGCAGTTCGGCGCCGGGCGATGCGTGGCGATCAGCCGAGCGCATAGGACCCGTACCCGACGACCCGGTGCCTGTCGCCCGCGGTATCGCCCGAATTCCTGACGTCCAGCGTACGCACGTGCAATCCGTGCGCCCTGGCGGCGAGCATCAGGCCATTGACGGCATACGCGCCGCAGGCCTCGTCGCCGTGCAGGCTGGATTCACGCGCTTCGATGCGCGCGGTCGTGCGCGCGTCGATCTCCCGGGCCTCGCTGTAGGCATGAAAGTGCGACAGGTCCGAGCTGACGACGATCAGGGTCTCGTCGCCGCCCCAGAGTGCTTCGAGCACGGCTTGGACCTGTTCGGCCGGGCATGTGCCGACGACGATCGGCACCAGGCGGAATGCACCGAGCACGGTCTGCAGGAATGGCAGGTGCACCTCGATGCTGTGCTCGTGTTCATGCGCGGCGTCGGAGACCTGCATTCCGGGCAGGGCCAGCGCGCGCTCGACGGCGGCCGCATCGACGGGCACGTCGCCGAGCGGCGTCGAGAACGCAGCGACCGACGGCAGCGCCATGCCCTGGAGATAGACGCGATGTGCGGGACCGAGCAGCACCACGCGCTCGATGGCCCCGCGCCGGTCTTCGAGCAGGCGGTAGGCGTGAGCGGCCGTGGGGCCTGAATAGGGGTAGCCCGCGTGCGGCGCGATGATCGCCTTGGCGCGGGCGTCGCCGGGCGGAGCCGCGGCCAGCAGCTCCGCAACCGTCTGCGCGAGTATCGCCGTTTCCTC
>JBFEJR010000087.1:0-3223 GCA_041553075.1 Woeseiaceae bacterium
ATCTATGCGGCGGCGATCGACGAACGCCTCAACGAGCACAAGTACATCGTGCCGGGACTCGGCGATGCCGGCGACCGGCTGTTCGGTACCTCGCATCGCCAGGAGTAGCGCCATGGCCGGGAACAAGACCAAGCCAACGAAAGTCCGGGTCACCGATTTTCTCAACGCGATCGAGGATCCCGGCAAGCGTGCGGATGCGCGCAAGGTCGCGGCGATGATGCGCCGCGCGACCGGCAAGCGAGCCACGATGTGGGGCAGCAGTATCGTGGGGTTCGGGACCTACCACTACCGGTATGAGAGCGGCCGTGAAGGCGATTTCATGGTGACCGGGTTCTCACCGCGCAAACAGGCCCTTGCCGTTTATATCATGGCGGGATTCAGCGGTTACGCGCCGCTGATGAAGAAGCTCGGCAACTACAAGACGGGAAAATCCTGCCTCTACATCAAGCGCCTGTCCGACGTCGACGAAGACGTGCTCGAGCAGCTGATCGGTGAGTCGGTCGGGTACATGCGCAACAAGTACGAAACCTGGTAGTGCTGCAATGAACGACACGATCCTGAATTCGCGCCTGGAGGGTACGACCCTGGTCGTCGAAACCAGCGGCGGCGAACACACTTATGACTGCCAGCACCTCGTGGCCGCGCTGCTGGTTTTCGTTGCCCGCGGGAGCGGCAGGATCGAGCCGGAGGAATCCGGGAAGATCATCGAGCTAATCGAGGAACATTTCCACATGCGTGGGCCCGAGTCGCTGGAACTGATAACCGAGGCCATGACCGACCTGATCGAAAAACCGGAACTGGGGCGCCTGCTTGCCGACCTCGGCCCGGCGCTGTCCGATAGCGACAAGGAAGACATCGCCCTGATGGGCCTCAAGGTCGTGGCTGCCGACGGGCGCCGGCAGTTCGATGAAATGGAGCAGTTCAAGCGGGCCATGCAGGTCATCGGGATTTCACCCGAAACGATGCACCGCGCGTTCGATCGGTATTTTGCCGAGACGATGCCGGGTGACCGGTCGCCGGGGGACTGAGGGTGCAGGCCACGATCAAGAACTTCCTGCGCCTGGAGTCGGCCGGCGGCATCGTGCTGATGGCCGCCGCGGTGCTGGCCATGGTCGCAGCCAACACCGGCGCCGCGGGCCTCTACCGCCTGTTCATAGAGACGCCGGTCGAAGTTCGCGTCGGCGCCCTGCAGATCGCGAAGCCGTTGTTCCTGTGGGTCAATGACGGCCTCATGGCGATTTTCTTTTTCCTCGTGGGGCTCGAGCTCAAGCGCGAGTTTCTCGAGGGCGAGCTTTCCCGGCCGGCCAACGTCATGCTGCCCGCAATCGGCGCCGTCGGCGGCATGGTGTTGCCCGTCGCCATCTACGTCTTCTTCAACCAGGGCAACGAGGCCGCGATGCGCGGCTGGGCTATCCCGGCGGCAACCGACATCGCGTTTGCGCTCGGTATCCTGTCCCTGCTCGGGTCGCGCGTGCCCGTGTCACTCAAGGTGTTCCTCGTTTCCCTGGCCATTTTCGACGACCTCGGGGCAATTATCATCATCGCGATCTTCTACTCCGCGGATGTCTCGGCGTTGGCGCTGCTCGTGGCGACCGTGTGCCTTGCGGCGCTGGCGACCATGAACCGCCGAAACGTCATGAGCATTTCCTCGTACATTCTTATCGGGGTCATCATGTGGACGGCCGTGTTGAAGTCGGGTGTGCATGCGACACTGGCCGGTGTCGCGCTCGCCGCGTTCATCCCGATGCGGGATCCGGGGAAACCGGATTACTCGCCCCTGCGCGAGCTCGAGCACGACCTGCACCAGGTGGTTGCGTTCGGCGTGTTGCCGCTGTTTGCGTTCGTCAACGCGGGTATCGACCTCGGCGGTATCGGGCTGACCGAGATGCTGCACGCGGTGCCGCTCGGCATCGCCGCGGGCCTGTTCGTCGGCAAGCAGGTCGGCATCTTCCTGCTGTGTGCCCTGGCAATCAGGCTCGGCCTGGCCCGGCTGCCCGACGGCTCGGGCTGGGGGGGGCTCTACGGCGTGTCGATCCTGTGTGGTGTCGGTTTCACGATGAGTCTCTTCATCGGCTCGCTCGCCTTCGAGAATACGACGCTCGACCAGGCGCTGGTGTTTGACGAGCGTCTCGGGATCATCCTCGGCTCACTCCTGTCTGGCATCATGGGATACGTGGTGCTGTACTTCACCTTGCCCGCCCGCCGCGACTGACGGTGGACCCGGTCCACTCGCACGTCTCGTCTCCAACCCGGCCCTGCGCCGTCGCGGCGCCGGCAAACAGCTGATACGCATGATCATCGCCGAACTCGAGAGGCACAATGACTACGCGGAATATTCCCTGTTCGTCTTCCGGGACAACGTGCCCGCCTACCGAGGTTATCTGGCATCGGGATTCGTTGTCGGGGACTACCCCGCCGACGCGCCGATGCCCGGCAAGTGTTACTTCCTGACCAAGCAAAGGAGACAGCGATGACGCCTGAACTTACGAGCCTGACCTGGGTCGCCGCGCTTGCGGCGATCATGTGGATCCCTTACGTACTCAACACGATCACGGTTCGCGGTATCGCGGATGCGGTCGGTTATCCCGAGAATCCGGCGCCACTCGCGCCGTGGGCGCAGCGGATGAAAGCGGCGCATTACAACTCGGTCGAGAACCTGGTGCTGTTCGCCACGCTGGTGCTGGTTGCCCACGCGGCGGGCGTCAGCAATGCGACCACCGTGCTCGTCTGCCAGGTTTACTTCTGGGCGCGGGTCGTGCACCTGGTGTCCTACACGCTCGGCATCCCCTGGGTGCGGACCTTGTCTTTCGTGGTCGGCTGGATCTCCTGCGTCGCTTTAATCGTGGAGCTGATTTAGCAACGCGTCCCGCAGGGTCTCGAGTTCGCCCCACCGCTCGATACGGCGCTCGAGCCGCTGCTCGGCCTCGCCGAGTTCGCGGAGTTTCTGCTGTACGAGTTCCGCGTCCTGTGAATAGAAGTCGGGTGCGGCGATGTGTGCCTGCAGGGCCGCAACCCCGGCCTCGAGTTCCTCGATCTCGGCCGGCAGCGCGTCGAGTTCGCGCTGGTCCTTGTAGCTGAGCTTGTTCGGCTGCCGCTGCTTGCGCCGTTCGTTCGCGGCACGCCGGCGGCGCTCCTGTTCGTAGGGATTGTCGGTCACCGCAAGCTGGTGGCCGCGCCGGGCCCAGTCCGAGTAGTTGCCGACGTATTCCTGCACCTTGCCATC
>JBFEJR010000088.1:0-3059 GCA_041553075.1 Woeseiaceae bacterium
ATCGAGTGCGTCTCCTGCACCTGGCCGTCGTCGTCCTGCAGGATGATCGTGTACGAGCCCTGCAGCACACCCGGCGTACCGGTCGCAAGCGTGGCCGCGTTCTGGCCGAGGCCGGTACCGGTGCCGCCGGCTTCGACGCCGATCAGTTCGATGTCGTCGCCGAGCAGCGGGTAGAACAGGCCGATGGCATTGGAGCCGCCGCCGACGCACGCGAAAGCCACGTCGGGCAGCGCCCCGGCCTGGTCGAGCATCTGCTGGCGCGACTCTTCGCCGATGACTGATTGCAGTTCGCGTACCAGGTACGGGTAGGGGTGCGCGCCGACGGCCGAGCCCAGCAGGTAATAGATGCCCTGCGGATCGGTCACCCAGGTGCGCAGCGCCTCGTCGATCGCCGCGCGCAGGGTCTTGTCGCCCGACTCCACGGCGACGACCTCGGCACCGAGGCGCCGCATGCGATCGACGTTCGGTGCCTGGCGCTCCATGTCGACGGCGCCCATGTAGACGGCGCACGGCAGGCCGACGCGGGCGCAGGCGGCGGCCGACGCGACGCCGTGCTGGCCGGCCCCGGTTTCGGCGATGACCCGCTGCGCGCCGAGCCGCTTGGCGAGAAGCGCCTGGCCAATGGCATTGTTGATCTTGTGCGCGCCCGTGTGGGCGAGGTCCTCGCGCTTGAGCCAGACGTCGGCGCCCCACGATGCCGACAGGCGCGGCGCATGGGTCAGCGCGGTGGGGCGCCCGACCCACTCCCGCAGCTCGCGGCGATATTCCTTTTGGAACGCCGGGTCGTGCAGGTGATCCTTGACGCCCTGTTCGAGGCGCTCGAATGCCGGGACCAGTGTCTCGGGGACGTAGCGGCCGCCGAACGGGCCGAAGCGGCCGCGCTCGTCGGGCAACTCCCCGCGAATCGCCGCGGCAAGAAGCGCCTCGGCTTGGTTACCTTGCAGCACTGCACTCATAGCTTTTTCTCCGCGGCTCGCGCCGCCGTTACGAACTTCTCGATCAGCGCCGCATCCTTGACGCCCGGCGCGGACTCTACCGCACTCGAGACGTCGACGCCGAATGGGCGCACGGTGGCGATCGCCTCAGCCACGTTGTTCGCGCTGAGCCCACCCGCGAGGATCATGTTGCCGTGCGCCGCGATCGCTGCCGCGCGTGCCCAGTCGACCGTCTCACCCTGCCCGCTCTTCGCGCCCTCATACAAAAAGGTGCCAGGCACCTTTAGATCCACTCTAATGGTGCCAGTCACCGTATTCTTTTCGCGGTAGACGGGCCAACACTCGACCGAGTCGGGAATCTCGAGATCGGCGAAATCTGCAGCATCGGTTTGCAGCACGTCCGGCGCAAACGCCCGCAACACCGTCTGCCATTCCTCATTGGTCGGATGCAGCATCACCGCCACCCGCTTTACGGTGCCTGGCACCGCGCGGGTGATGGCGGCCGCAACGGACGGCTCGACGCGCCGCACCGAGTCCGCAAACACGCAGCCAACGGCGTCCGCGCCCGCAGCAACCGCTGCCTGCACCTGCTCCGGCGTGGACAAACCGCAGATCTTCACGAACATGCTGCCGCTCCTGCCTCGCGCATGGAGGCGATCAGCGCCGACGGCTCCGTGCTGCGCATCAGCGCCGTTCCGACCAGCGCCATCCGGTAACCCCAGCCGGCCACGCGCGCGGCGTCGTCGGCCTCCTTTAGCCCGCTCTCGGCCACGCAGACCGCGTCGGGCAGGGCGGAGGACAGTCTCTGCAGCCGTTCAGCGTCAACAGCGAGCGTTCGCAGGTTACGCGTATTGATGCCAATCAGGAGCTGGCCGTCCAGGTCGAGAAACTGCGCGGATCGCTGCAGGTCGGTTTCATCGAATGATTCGAGCAGCACGAACATGCCGTGCTCGAACGCATGATCCAGCATGGCGCGCAACTTCCTGTCATCGAGCATCGTCGTGATCAGCAACACCCCGCTCGCACCGGCGGCGCGCGCTTCGGCTACCTGCACGGGCTCGACGAGAAAATCCTTGCGCATCACGGGCGTACCAGGCACCGCCGCGACGACAGCCTCGAGGTGCGCCAGTTCGCCGTCGAAACGACTGGGCTCGGTCAGCACCGAGATTGCCGCGGCACCGCCCGCGGCGTAGTCGCGCGCGCGCGAAATAAGGTGACTGGCACCTTTAGACTCGGAATAAGGTGACTGGCACCGTAATTGGCCTTCGGCGGGGGAGCGGTTCTTGATCTCGGCGATGATGTCGAAGGGGCCGAGCTGCAGGGGCACGACCGGCTTGTCGAAATCGGCAGCGGTGAACGACGGCGCCTGCGCCGCCCGGGCCGCGCTGCTTTTCGCCATCGATTCCAGGAAGTCGCTCATCGGTTCTCGAAGTGGTTTCGCAGGGTACCGAGAAAGGCTTCCGCGCGGCCGTCGTCGATCGCGGCTGCGGCCCTGGCGACGCCGTCCTGCGGGTCGCTTGCCGCGCCCTGGCATTCGAGCACGAGCGAGACGCCCATCAGCAGCGCATCGCGGTGCGCGCCCCGGTCTTCGCCCGTGAACACGCGCACGAGCTCGCGCGCATTGTGCTCGGCGTCGCCGCCCTCGAGATCCTCGGGCCGGCACACATCGAGCCCGTAGTCGGAGGGCGAACGCACCTGTTCCACGACGCTGCCCGGCCGCACGTCGTACAGGACGAAGTCACCGGCCGGCGTCGCCTCGTCCCAGCCGGGCTCGCCATGCACGACGAACGCCCGCTCGAGCGGCATGCCGGCGAGCGTATCGGCCATGAGTTTCGCCGCTTCCCTGCTGTACGCACCGATCAGCTGGTACGGCGGCGCCGCCGGGTTGGTCAGCGGACCGAGGACGTTGAACACGGTGCGCACGGCGAGCGCCCCGCGGATCGGCACGACGGCCTTCATTGCCGGGTGGTAGGCCGGCGCAAACAGGAACGTGAAGCCGGTTGCCTGCAGGCAGTCGACCGCTTCCCGCTCGTGCAGCGGCAGCGGCATGCCGAGGCACTCGAGCATGTCGGCGCTGCCGGAGCGGCTCGACACCGAGCGGTTGCCGTGCTTGACGACGCGCGC
>JBFEJR010000089.1:0-2901 GCA_041553075.1 Woeseiaceae bacterium
GACAACCGCAAGCGCCTGCCGCAAGGGGTCGTGCCCCCGGATATTCCCTGGCCAAAGCCGGACGAGCACGTCGCCGGCGTCGTCGACCTCGTGGCAGCCGCGTTTCAAGGGCATCCCGGCGACGCGCGCGAGTTCCGCTGGCCCACGACCCGCAAACAGGCGGCCCGCTGGCTCGATGATTTCATCGAGGCGCGCCTTGCCGACTTCGGACCCTACGAAGACGCGATCACGCAGCGCTCGGCGACCGTGTTCCACAGCCTGCTGAGTCCCTACCTGAACATGGGGCTGCTCACGCCGGCCGAGGTCCTCGACAAGGTCGTCGCAAAGTGCGACGAGATGCCGATGCAGAGCGTGGAAGGTTTCGTGCGGCAGGTGATCGGCTGGCGCGAATTCGTGCGCGGCATCTACCGGGAGTTCAGCGGCCGGCAGGATGCGGCTAACTTCTGGTCTCACCAACGGGAACTGACCGACGCGTGGTACACGGGAGATACCGGGATACCGCCGCTCGACGACACCATCAGGACCGCGCAGGATCTCGGCTGGGCGCATCACATTCCGCGCCTCATGGTGCTCGGCAACCTGATGACCCTGTGCGAGATCCGGCCACAGTCCGCCCATCGCTGGTTCATGGAGATGTTCGTGGATTCGTCGGAGTGGGTCATGGGGCCCAATGTCTACGGCATGGGCCTGTTCAGCGACGGCGGTATTTTCGCCACCAAGCCCTATATCTGTGGCTCGAATTACCTGCGCAAGATGAGCGACTACGGCAAAGGCGACTGGTGCGATACGGTGGATGGGCTGTACTGGCGGTTCATCGACAAGCACCGCGAATTCTTCAGCGGCAATCCGCGGCTGGCACTGATGCCGAGGGCGCTGGACCGGCTGGCCCCGGAGCGGCGCGCCCGCATATTCGCAGCGGCGGAGGCTTTCATCGACAGGCACACGACGAGCGCTGCCTGAGCCGCGGTCAGTCGCGGCCGCCGCTTTGCGGCGCGACGCTAGTCCAGCAGCTTCGCGATGACGTCGTCGGGCTGGCCGACGACGTTCTTGGCGACGGTCGCGTACGGCTCCCCGGATACGCGCGAGGCGAGTTGCCCGCGCAGCGTCCCGAGAAAGCGCGGCGCCGCAATCAGCGCGTAGCCGCGCAACACTCCCTTGTACTGCTCCGCAGCGATGTACTCCGCTACCTGCCGGGCAAAGCCCTCGGCGAGATGCTGCTTGGGATCGGACTTTTCGGCGGTCATCGTGTGCCGCCCCTGGCCGTGGCTGTCGAAGGCGCGTCCGCCACGATCCGCGATGAGATCCTCGGTCTTGAGGCGTGCAGCCTCGTTCTCGAAGCTGCGCCGCTGGTGCAGCGGGCCGCGCAGCGTGTCACGCGAGTAAAGGACGGCTCTCGATTCGTCTGCCACGACAACCAGGTAATACTTGTTGTCGGTTTGCATAGCTGGTGCCATTGTCTCCTTTCCGCGTTATTGTACTCCCTCTGGAGAAAGCATGGCATTTGAACTGCAGTTTTTCGGGGCGACCGAACGGGTCACCGGGTCGCTCTACCTGCTGCGCGCAGGCAATTCCACCATCGTGCTCGAGTGTGGCCTGGTGCAGGGCATGCCCGACGAGGAGCGCCATAACCGGGAGCCGTTCCCGTTCGACGTGAGCCAGGTCGATGCGGTCGTCATCAGCCACTCGCACATCGATCACTCGGGGCGCGTGCCGCTCCTGGTCAAGCAGGGCTACACGGGTCCCGTGTATACGCACGAGGCGAGCAAAGCGCTGTGCGAGATCATGCTGCCGGATTCCGGGTACCTGAACGAGAAAGAAGCGGAATGGGAAAACCGCAAGCGGGGGCGGAAGGATAAAGCCCACGTGCTGCCGCTTTACACGCGCGAGGATGCGGAGGCCTGCATCAGCCAGTTCGAGGGGCTGGAATACGAGTCGCCCGCCGAAATTGCGCCGGGTTTGGTTCTGACGCTGTTCGATGCAGGACACATCCTCGGCTCGTCGATCGTGCAGCTCGAATACACGGAGGGAGGCGCAACGCGGACACTCGTTTTCAGCGGCGACCTCGGTTATCGCGACGCGCCGCTGATGGATCCCACGACGCGACTGACGCGCGCGGATGCCGTGCTGATGGAGAGCACCTACGGCGACCGCGATCATCGGCCGGTCCAGGAAACGATCGAGGAGATGACCGGCGTCTTCGAATCCGCGCGGGCGGCGCAGGGCAATGTCCTGATACCGGCTTTCACGGTCGGGCGCACGCAGGACCTTTTGTACCTGATGGCCGAGCATTACGAGCGGTGGAACCTCGGCAAATGGAAGATCTTCCTCGACAGCCCGATGGGTATCAGCGCGACGAAGGTGTACTCGAGGTACCGGCACCTGTTCGCGGCGCAGTTGTTCGAGCCCAGGAGTGACTATCCCGATCTGCCGAACCTGTACGAGACGCGCACGGCCGAGGAATCGATGCTGATCAACGAGATCGAGGCCGGTGCCATCATCATCGCCGGCAGCGGCATGTGTTCGGGTGGCCGTATCCAGCACCACCTGAAGAACAACATCTGGCGACCGCAGTGCCACCTGTTGATTGTCGGGTACCAGGCGGTCGGCACCCTTGGACGGCGGCTGGTCGACGGGGCCGACGAGATTCGCCTGTGGGGCGACACCTACCGGGTCCGGGCCCAGCTGCACACGATCGGCGGCCTGTCGGCACATGCCGATCAGAGCGACCTCGTCGACTGGTACTCGAGCTTCGGGAATCGGCCGCCCGTTTACCTCGTGCACGGCGAGGAGCGGGGCCAGCGTCCGCTGCTCGAGAAGCTGCGCGCGGAGCTCAAGGCCCCGGCCGAGATCGCCCGGTACCAGCAGAAAATCACGATCTGAGGCGCTGCGCCGAGCGGGCTA
>JBFEJR010000090.1:0-1650 GCA_041553075.1 Woeseiaceae bacterium
CGCCACGGCCACGACCGCGCTGCTCGGCGAGACCGATTCGGACTTCACCGACAGCCTGCAGCGCATCGACGAGATCGACGTCCAGGAGGGCAGCAACCTGCTGGCACTCAACATGCCGGTCGACCCGAACGGCATGGTCTATGACTCGATCTCGCGAACGCCGGTCCCGGGTGCGGTCGTTTCCCTGCTCGACCCCCGCAGCGGCCTGCCGCTGCCGGACGGCTGCTTCGATGATCCGAACCAGCAGGGCCAGGTAACGATCGGCAACGGTTACTACAAGTTCGACATCAATTTCTCGAACGCGGGCTGTCCGGGTCCGGGCAACTACCTCGTCGAAGTGACAGCCTCTGAAACGGCCTACGTGCAGGGCGCCTCGGCAATGATCCCGCCGACCTCCGACCTGTCGACCCTGCCGTTCGACGTCCCGTCCTGTGCCGGCTCGATGGATGATGCCGTGCCGGCGACGCCGCAGCACTGCGAAGCGCAGCCGAGCGAGTTCGCGCCGGGCACGGCGGTGCCGGCGCGCAGCGCGGGAACGAGCTACCACCTCTTCCTGCGTCTCGACGGAACCTCGGTACCGGGCACGAGCCAGCTGTTCAACAACCACATCCCGATCGATCCGCGTCTCGACGGGGCAGTCGCCGTGACCAAGACGACCCCGCTGCTGCACGTGACGCGCGGACAGCTCGTGCCGTACGTCATCACGGTCAGCAACTCCTACGGCGCGGACCTGCGCGAAGTCAATGTCATCGATCGCTTCCCCGCGGGCTTCCACTACGTCGAGGGCTCGGCACGCTTCGACGATGTGCCGACCGAGCCGGCCATCGCGGGCCGCGAGCTGACCTGGTCGGACCTGTTGCTCGAGACCGATGCGCGCCACGAGATCAAGCTGCTGCTGGCCGTCGGCGCCGGCGTGACCGAAGGCGAATTCGTGAATCGTGCGGTCGCGACCAACGCGCTGACCGGCTCCGTGATGTCGGCCGAAGCGATGGCCAGCGTGCGCATCATTCCGGACCCGACCTTCGACTGCACCGACGTCATGGGCAAGGTCTTCAACGACAGTAACCGCAATGGCTACCAGGACGGCGACGAGGGCGGTATCCAGGGCGTGCGCGTCGTCACTCCGCGGGGCCTCGCCGCGACGACCGACGTGCATGGCCGTTACCACATCACCTGCGCCGTCGTGCCGAACGAGAGCCGTGGCTCGAACTTCGTCCTGAAGCTGGACGACCGCACGCTGCCGAGCGGCTTCCGCCCATCGACGCGGCCGGTACAGGTGCAGCGCGCCACGCGCGGTAAGGCGTTGCGCATCAACTTCGGTGCCTCGATCCATCGCGTTGTCGGGCTCGATCTCGCCGACGCCGTGTTCGAACCCGGCTCCGCCGCTATGCGCCAGCAGTGGGAGCCGCGTCTCGGTCTGCTGCTCGAGGAACTGCAGAAAGGGCCGGCGGTACTGCGCCTTTCCTACGTCGCCGACCTCGAGCCCGAGAGCCTCGTCGAACAGCGCCTCGCCACGCTCCAGGACCGCATCATGGGCGCATGGGCGGATCTCGATTGCTGCTACCGGCTCGAGATCGAGCCCGAAGTGCACTGGCGTCTCGGCGGTCCTGTCAAGCAGCCCCGGGGAGGTGAGCAATGAGCGCGTTCCGC